>NZ_LFGS01000006.1:103683-114400 GCF_002078135.1 Halomonas sp. BC1
CCCGCCCACCTTGTCACCGGCATCTGGGGCACGCTGGCACTGCCCTGGGTGGCTAACCTGGAAGCGCTGGGCACCTCGCTAAGCCGCTGGGAGCAGTTTCAAGTTCAGCTCATGGGCGTGATTGTGTGCGGCGCATGGAGCTTTGGCATCGCCTGGCTACTGCTAAAGCTGAGCAAGCGCATCATGCCTCTGCGAGTTTCACCCGATGCCGAAAAGATGGGGCTCAATCTGGCGGAACATGGCGCCAAAAATGAGCTGCATCAGCTCCTCGAACACATGCGCCAACATGAACGCCAGGGCGACATGCGCCAGCGTATCGACGCCGACCCGTTTACCGAGGTAGGGGAAATCGCTGCCAGCTACAATCGAGTATCCGCCGCCCTGGAGCGCGCCGTAGGTCACACCCGCGTCATGCTGCGTAACCTGCGTGACGGCGTCTTAACCTGGCAGGCAGATGGCACGCTTACCAGCCTCAACCCTGGCGCCGAGGCCTTGTTCGGCGTACAAGCCCAACAGCTCATTGGGCAGCCCATCAGCACGCTGTTACCCCGCCGCTCCCTGGCGCCTGGCACACGGTTGGAAATCAAGCGACGCACCGAAGACCAACAGGTACGCTATCTCGAAATTCAGGTCAGCGAGGGGGCTGCCGGGTCACACTCGGAACGTTCAGGCATGGTGCGCGACATCACCGAGCGAAAACTGCTGCAGGAGCAGCTGAATCGAGAGCGCGATCTTGCCCGCACCACGCTCGCCTCCATTGGCGACGGGGTGATCACCTGCGATGCCAGTGGCAACATTACCTTCATGAACAGCGAGGCGCAGCGTTTGACCGGCTGGGACGCCAGCGATGCCCTGAACAAACCGATTCACCGTATCTATCAGCTGCGTGACGAACATAGCGACGAACCAATCAACAATCCCGCCCGCCATGTCCTGACCCAGCATCGTCCACTTCAATACACCGACCCCAGCATGCTGCTGCACCGCAATGGCAAGCGCTACCCGCTCCAGCACAGCGCATCGCCTATTCGCTCGCGTAGCGGTATCACCCTGGGTGCCGTCGTGGTCTTTCAGGATGTCAGCCTGACGCGCAAGCTCTCCGAACAGCTCAGCTATCAGGCCTCCCACGACAACTTGACCGAACTGGTCAATCGCCGCGCCTTCGAGTCGCTGCTCGGCAAACTACTGGCACAGCCGGGAGGCGACCACACGCTTTGCTACCTGGACCTGGATCAGTTCAAGATCGTCAATGACACCTGCGGCCACCAGGCTGGTGATGAGCTGCTTCGTCAGGTGGCTCGCAAGCTGAAAGCGCATGTCCGCAGTAGCGATACCGTGGCACGTCTGGGGGGCGATGAGTTTGCGCTACTGCTGCCCGATTGCTCGTTGGAAAAGGCCAAACTAATTTGCGAAGCGCTACGCAGCGATATAGAGCAGTTCCGCTTTGCCTGGCAGGAGCACACCTTCGGCATCGGTGTCAGCATTGGGCTCGTCACCATTACCTCAGCCCACCCCATGCGCCTTGCCGACACGCTGCATGCGGCCGACGCGGCTTGCTACAGCGCCAAGGAGGCAGGCCGCAACCGGATCCACTGCTACCAGCCCGACGACCAGCTACTGCTGGAAAGACACGGGGAACTGCAGTGGGTACAGCGCTTGCAAAATGCTCTGGACAACGACACTTTCCGCCTGTTTGCACAGCCAATCTACCCTGTGTGCGCCCCTCACAAGGGATATCAGGAGATTTTGATACGTTTGGAAGAGCATGGTCAGCTGATCACCCCCGGCAGCTTTTTACCCGCCGCCGAACGCTACCATTTCATGCCACGCATCGACCGCTGGGTCATTCGCAACACGCTGGCCTGGCTAAGTGACCGCTGCCGCAGTGCCGAACCCGATATCGTTGGTCGCTGGGGGATCAACCTGTCTGGCGATTCATTGTCCGACAGCGATTTCTGTCATGAGCTGATTCGCCAGGTACGCGCCGCCAAATTACCCCCTGGCACTCTGTGCTTCGAGATCACCGAAAGCGCTGCCATCGCGCAGCTCTCGAAAGTCAGCGAGCTGATTCAAACCTTGAAGTCGATGGGCTGCCATTTTGCGCTGGATGATTTTGGAACCGGCCTGTCGTCGTTTGGCTATCTCAAACAGCTATCGGTCGACTATCTCAAGATCGATGGCCGCTTCATCCGCAATCTGCACCAGGACCCCATTGATTGCGCCATGGTGGAAGCCATTCACGCCGTGGGCAAGGCCCTGCATATCGAAACGGTGGCTGAATTCGTGGAAACGCAGGAAACCCTGGATAAGCTACACGAACTGGGCATCGACTATGCGCAAGGCTATCTTTTGGGCACACCCATGGAAATAACACGCGCGGAGGGAAGTAACATCAAAGTCATGCCAAGATAATCGTGCCACAGTAGGCGACGAAGGATAGGCAGATGATTGAAAACAACGAGGAGAGTAGAACGAGAGTTTCGAGGAAGAAACATGATCAGGTTAATGGGGTGGATGATGGGGATCGAACCCACGACCACCGGAGCCACAATCCGGGGCTCTACCACTGAGCTACACCCACCACAACCTGGATACTGCAGAACGTCTTGTCGATGGGGTAGATGATGGGGATCGAACCCACGACCACCGGAGCCACAATCCGGGGCTCTACCACTGAGCTACACCCACCATGACAAAACAGATGCTTGATAATAACGACAGGAGAATACGATTTCGCATTCTTGATGGCACGCCCAGCAGGACTCGAACCCGCAACCTACGGCTTAGAAGGCCGTTGCTCTATCCGGTTGAGCTATGGGCGCACATAATGTATCCAAAGATACCGATGAGCACTTGACCACAACCAAAGCCTGGAAAGCAGTGTTACTTTTAACTTCAAGTAATCGGCTTCAAGTAAATGGTCGGGATGGAGGGATTCGAACCCCCGACATCCTGCTCCCAAAGCAGGCGCGCTACCAGACTGCGCTACATCCCGATACTTGCCTTGAACGCTGCTGCGTGTCCCGTCTCAAGCGAGGCATATATTACTATTTCTGATTCTAAAGTCAACACTTAAAGCGTTTGATTCGATCGATGCTTTGCCTGACCGCCCGGCCATGCGAAAATTGCACAGCCGAATTGCTCGCTTGCCGAGCCATATCTTTTGTTCGCTTCTCCATTTTCAATAGGGATCTCACTACATGACCGCCCAACTCATCGATGGTAAAGCCATCGCCGCTCATGTCCGTCAACGCGTTGCCGCCCGCATTCAGGCACGTCAGCAGGAAGGTGTGCGTGCGCCCGGACTAGCCGTGGTCGTGGTCGGCGAGGACCCAGCCTCACATGTCTATGTCAATAACAAGCACCGCGCCTGTGAGCAGGCAGGCATTCTCTCTTTCCAACACGCCCTGCCCTCGGATACCTCACAATCCGCCCTCGAAGCGCTGGTAGACGAACTCAACGCCGACCCCAGCGTCGACGGCATCCTGGTGCAGCTCCCTTTGGCGGCCCATCTCGATGCCGGCCCCATTCTGGAGCGCATCCGGCCCGACAAGGACGTAGATGGCTTCCACCCCTACAACCTTGGCCGCCTGGCCCAGCGGCTGCCTTCTCTACGCCCCTGCACACCCAAGGGCATCATGACCCTGCTGACGCAAAGCGGCATTGCCGTACGCGGCATGGATGCCACGGTCGTCGGCGCCTCCAATATCGTCGGTCGCCCCATGGCGCTAGAACTTATGCTGGCAGGCTGCACAACGACGGTCTGCCACCGTTTTACACGCGACCTGGCAAGCCACGTCAGCCGTGCAGACCTGGTGGTGGTCGCCGTCGGAAAACCGGGTATCGTGAAGGGTGAATGGATCAAACCCGGCGCGGTGGTCATCGATGTGGGCATCAACCGCCAGGACGATGGCCGCCTGATTGGCGACGTGGACTTTACCGCAGCGGTCGAGCGCGCCAGCTACATTACTCCCGTGCCCGGCGGCGTAGGCCCCATGACGGTAGCCACTCTGCTCGAAAACACGCTGGAAGCCGCTGAGCGACACGATCAGCAGCATTGAACCCGGCAACGAACGCCTTATCCCCACCGACTCGCGGAGAACATCACGGTGCAACGTATTGGTATCATTGGCGCCATGGCGCAAGAAGTGAACATTCTGGCGAGCCAACTGGCGAGCGCTGAGCGTGCCGAGCATGCAGGCTTCGTGTTTCATACCGGCACGCTGCATGGCCTGGAGGTGGTCATTCTCCAATCTGGCATCGGCAAGGTGAACGCCGCTGTGGGAACCGCCATTCTGCTGGAACGCTACCAGCCAGACGCCATCATCAACACCGGGTCTGCAGGCGGGTTTGCCACAGACCTGGCCATTGGTGATGTGATCATTTCGGACGAAGTGCGCCACCATGACGTAGATGCCACGGTCTTTGGCTATGCCCTGGGACAGGTGCCCGGCATGCCAGAGGCTTACCCGGCCAGCGAACACCTGCGCAGCGTGGCACGCAGCGCCATTGCGGCCCTGGGCGAAGTGACGGTGCGAGAAGGCATGGTCGCCACCGGCGATTCGTTCATGGCCGACCCGGAGCGGGTAGCCAGGACCCGCGCCCAGTTCCCCACCATGCTGGCGGTCGAGATGGAAGGTGCCGCCATTGCCCAGACCTGTCATCTGTATGGCTGCCCCTTCGTGGTGATTCGCGCCCTGTCCGACATCCCGGGCAGCGGTGACAACCACCTCTCCTTCGAGCAGTTCCTCGAAGTGGCCGCCGACCACTCTTCACGCATGGTCAACCAGATGCTGTCGAAGCTGGCCAGCGAATGACTCTGCCCCCCCCATCGCCGCCAGGCGATGGGGACTGACCTCTTACGCCTCCATCTGCCACGCCAGGGTTTCACCCGCCTGCAAAGGCACGATGGTCTGCCCTGCGGCATAAGGGTAGCTTTCCGGCAGTTGCCAATCACGGCGCACCAACGTAATCGTGTCGGCATTGGGCGCTAGCCCATAAAAACGCGGCCCATTCAGGCTGGCAAAGGCCTCCAGCTTGTCCAGTGCCCCAACCGACTCGAACGCCATGGCGTAAAGCTCGATAGCGGCAGGTGCCGTATAGGCGCCGGCGCAGCCACAGCTTGACTCCTTGTCGCCCTTGGCGTGAGGAGCGCTGTCGGTCCCCAGGAAGAATTTCGCACTGCTGCTGGTGGCCGCTTTCAACAGCGCTTGACGATGCTGCTCACGTTTCAGGATTGGCAGGCAGTAGTAGTGAGGACGAATGCCCCCGGCCAGCATCTGGTTACGATTGAACAACAGATGGTGAGCGGTGATGGTCGCTGCGACATTGTCCGACGCGTCAGCGACGAATTCAGCGGCCTGCTGCGTCGTAATGTGTTCGAACACGACCTTCAACGTCGGGTGACGAGCCAACAGAGGCTTCATGACACGCTCGATGAACACGGCTTCACGGTCGAAGATGTCGATATCATGGTCGGTCACTTCACCATGCACCAGCAACGGCATTCCCAGCCGCGCCATGGTGGCAATGGCTGCGTCGCAATGAGCGATATCGGTGACGCCGGAAGCCGAGTTGGTCGTTGCCCCCGCCGGATAGAGCTTGACCGCTTTGACCACGCCGCTGGCGACAGCCCGTTCGATCTCTTCTGCGGGCGTCGTGTCGGTGAGGTACAACACCATCAGCGGCTCGAACGCACTGCCCGCCGGCAAGGCCGCCAGGATACGTTCACGATAGGCCATGGCCTGCTCGGTCGTGGTCACCGGCGGTTTGAGGTTGGGCATGATGATGGCCCGCCCCATCTGGGCTGCGGTATGGCCTACCACCGCATTCAGCGCCTCGTCGTCGCGAAGGTGAAGGTGCCAATCGTCGGGGCGAGTGATCGTGATAGCGTCCACGGCAAGTCCTGTCTTGAAAGTGAAAGAGGGGTGTCACGGCTGCACAGTATACCCAATCGCCCCGCGGGATAAATCTGCACACGACCCCCACAGGCCCAGCCAAGTGTCGTATCATGACGCCACGTTGTAAGACCAAGGATGCTGTTGTTTATGCAGAACGTACGACGCTATGCGGATGTCATTGCCAGCATAGAGGGGTTGGTGTGGCTAGGCCTTGCCTGGTCGATCTCCATTTCCATGTATCAACAAAGTACCGAGCCGACGCTGGCCATGTTGTTCGTGGTAGGCGCGCTGCTGCTGTTCAGTTGGGCACACCGACCGCTGCGCTACCTGCTGATGCGTTACCATATCCGCAAGCGGCGCACCGACATGTGGATGCATACCCTGGCCCTGCCCCTGTTGCTGGCCATGTTTTTCCATATCCTGCTGGAAACGCTGTTGGGGAGTGCCTGGCTGCCACCCAAGATATTGCTGTTCAACCTGCTGGCATCGGCGGGTTGGTTAACCTTCGTCATGACGCTATTCATCAAGTTCGTGATTCATAGCGTCAAGACATCGAACAAGTAATCGTCCATGGCTACCGCCCTGCCCCTACCGCTCTCCACGCCCAACCGCAATCTGGTCCGGCTGACCATCGTCCGGGGGATTACCTGGACGGGCTTTCTGATGGCGATCATCGTCGGCATCGAGCTGCTGGCGTTCAATCTGCCGGTCACGGCGGTGGTCAGCGTAGTCATTGCCATGGGCATGCTGAACATTGCCACCTGGTGGCGGCTGGGCCGCCCCAGGGCGGTCACCCATATCGAGTATCTGGCCCACCTGCTGGCAGACATTACCGGCCTGACGCTGCTGTTCTATTTTTCCGGGGGGTCTACCAACCCTTTCATCACCTACTACCTGGTGCCGGTGACCATTGCCGCTGCCACGCTGCCGTGGCGACATGCCTGGATCATTGCTGCCTGTGCCATGGGCGGCTATACCTTCCTGATGTTTTCTACCACCCCATTCCGCAGCTAGGTCATATCAGCAGTGACGGCCCTTTAAGCCTGCACGTGCTGGGCATGTGGCTCAATTTTGGCCTGTCGGCAGGGCTCGTGACTTTTTTCATCTACAAGATGGCCCATGCCCTACGCAGCCGCGACAAGGCACTGTCACGCACCCGGGAAGCCGCGCTACGCAACGAGCAGGTGCTGGCAGTGGCCACTCAGGCCGCCGGCACCGCCCATGAGCTGGGCACGCCGCTGTCGACCATGGCCGTGCTGTTGAAGGAGATGCAGACCGATGTAGCGCAAGGCTCTGCGCTCGCCGATGACATCGCACTGCTGCGTCAGCAGGTGGATATCTGCAAATCCCGGCTGCAGCACCTGGTCAACAACGCCGACCGACGCCGCATGGCCGAACCGGAAATCCTCGATGCCGAGATATGGCTGGCCGGCGTGGTTCAGCGCTGGCTGGTGATTCGTCCTGACGTCAACCACCATTTCGACGTGGCCGAGCGGCGGGGACGGCCGTGGATTGCCGTGGACGCCACCCTCGATCAGGCGCTCACCAACCTGCTCAACAACGCCGCCGACGCCAACCCCGAGCACATCGCCATTCGCCTGGATTGGCACGAGGAAAGCGTCGTGATCGATATCCGCGACCATGGCCCCGGTATCGCCATGTCGATTGCCGACCAGCTGGGCGACACCTTCGTGTCGACCAAGAGCAAGGGAATGGGCATCGGGCTTTTTCTGACGCACGCCACGATCAATCGGTTTGGTGGCGGTGTCAGCCTGTATAATCACCCGGAAGGGGGAACACTGACGGAAGTGACGCTGCCACGCTGCTCCGCACCGGGCTAGCCTGCCATCAGTGCCAAGTCAGACCATCGAGGATGCCATGCAGAACCAAGACCAGCGCCTGTTGATCGTGGATGATGATGAAATGTTCTGTCACGTACTGAGCCGCGCGTTGACGCGCCGTGGCTTCGAGGTGATGGTGGCCCATGACGCCGACCAAGCCATGGCGACCGCCGCGCAGTTCCTGCCCACCATGGCCACACTGGATTTGAAGCTCGAGCACAGCTCGGGGCTCAAACTGCTGCCCGAGCTGCTCAACACCGTGCCGGGCTGCCGTATCGTCGTACTCACCGGCTACTCCAGCATTGCCACCGCCGTCGAAGCCATCAAGCTGGGAGCCATCAACTACTTGTGCAAACCCGCCGACGCCGATGACGTCATGGCGGCCTTCGAGCACCCGGAAGCCGACCCCAACGTGGAGCTGGCCGACAACCCGCCCTCGATCAACCGCATTACCTGGGAACACATCCAGAAAGTGCTACAGGAGCACGATGGCAACATTTCGGCCACGGCAAGAGCCCTTGGCATGCATCGCCGGACGCTTCAGCGCAAGCTGCAGAAGCGCCCGGTACGCCGTTAGTGGGCGGTCCAGCCCAGGTCGATGTTCCAGCTGGCACCGGTCACTGCGCCCGCAGCATCCGACGCCAGATAGGCGACTAGCTGGGCCACTTCGGAAGGCTCGATCAGGCGTTTTACCGCTGCGTTTTTCAGCATGATCTTCTCGATCACTTCCTGCTCACCCATATTATTGAGCTTTGCCTGGTCGGCAATCTGATTGTCGACCAGCGGCGTCTTGACGTAGGCCGGACAAATGGCATTGGCCGTGATGCCCTGCTCACCCCCTTCGAGGGCCGCCGTCTTGGTCAGACCGATCATGCCGTGCTTGGCACTGATGTAGGCGGCCTTGCCGGGTGAGGCTACCTGGGCATGGATAGAGGCGATATTGATGACTCGCCCCCACCCCTTCTGACGCATGTGCGGCCAGGCCGCCTGGGTCAGAAGGAAAGGCGCGGTCAACATCAGGTCGATGATTTGCCGCCACTTCTCCTCTGGAAAAGACTCGATGGCCGCCACGTGCTGAATACCGGCATTGTTCACCAGGATATCCACGCCACCAAAGCGCTTCACGGCGTCGGCAATGGCACCACGGCAGGCGTCCGGGTCGGTCAAATCGGCCTTGTAGAACGCCGCACCGGCCTGATCGGCCACCTCCTGACCTGCCTCGTTGAAATCCACTGCCAAGACCTGGTGACCCTGCTCGCAAAAATGCTGGACTACGGCGGCACCAATACCGCTGCTGGTACCGGTGACGACTGCAACACGGGGCGTTGACGCTTTATCTGCTGACATGCAGGCTTCCTTTTATCGAATCGACTGAAATGAAGGTATAAACGCTTAAAATTATAGGTGCAGTCTCGGGCTTCTGCCTTCTACCGAGTAAACTCAGAGAGTAGCAGGTGACATCAACTGCTCCATCATGCGCTGGGCAAGCCGAGACGCCTCTTGCAGGCTCTCCAGCTCGCTCAGGTCGTTCAGAATGCAACGCTGATAGAACTCGATACCGTTCGGCAAGCGCTCGAGCGTCATCCGATAACGGCCAGACGGCAAGGACACCACCAGGCTCTCTTCCAGGGGGGCCGACAGCGTTGCCTGCTCAGGCACCACCAGCATCCATAATGCACACGGGGTAATCAGCGCACCGACCAGGGTGCTGGCGCCGTTGATTCGCACCTCGCCGTATTGAAAACACAGCGCATCGACGCTCAATCGAGGGTTGTAGTGCGCCTCCTTTTTCAGCGCCGCTAACGATGCGTCTCGGTAGCTGTTCGCCAACTCGGCCAGATAGCCATAGTCCTGGGCCTGCAAGGCTTGCATGAGAGTACTCCTGTGAACGCTCGGTGTTGCTCGCCCCCATTGTAGGGCTTTATGGAGAGCGTAGCGTCCTGCTATTGGCGAAACACGCCGGGCTACGCCACAATGGGCGCTACTGTACAAGTCATACCTCATTCAACGGAGTCATTACCATGTTCGTGGTTATTTTTGGGCGTATGTCCTGCCCCTTCTGTGTACGCGCCAAACAGCTTGCCGAGCATCTGGAAAACAGTGGCAAGATCGAAGGCTATCGCTACGTCGACATGCCTTCCGAAGGCGTTACCAAGGAAGATATTGCCAAAACGGCTGGCAAGCCCATCCACACCGTGCCGCAAGTCTTCATCGACCAGCAGCACGTGGGCGGTTACACCGAGTTCGACCAGTTCGTTCGCGACAAGCAGCTGCTTGCCTCCTGACCCTGCCTGATCATCCGGCGTTAAAACCTCCATCGATTCGCGTTGAAGCCGCCAAGGCTCGCTTGCCTATACTAAGCGTTCGATAACCGTGTTCGTTTTACCCAGGCCAGTAGGCGGCGAGGAATACCGATGCAGCGCGAGGAGTTTTTACAACAGCTTTGGCTGGACTATATCCACAATCATCCGGATATCGGTGCACTCAGGCTATGGCCCATCAGCACCAGCGCAGAATACCTGACGCTGGTAACGCTAAACCATGGCCCTTTCGCTACCAGTGCGCTTAGCGCCCCCTTGGCCAGAATGGGCTATCGTTCCGTTGGCCACTACGCCATGGCTGACAAAGGGTTACTGATTCACCTGCTGGCACCCAACGATGACAGTAGCTGGCTGGTGCTGGCGGAGCTGCAGGTCGGGGCCCTCTCCAGAACACCCAGAGAAGCCCTGACCGCTCTGATACAGCAGAGCCACCCCGCCGACTGCAAGGGCCACAACCTGCTGTGCCGAGGGCGCCCGTGGCCCATGCCAAGCTGGGCACTCTATCAACAGCTGTATACGGCACACCCATTGGCTGCCTGGCTGGCCGTCATGGGACCACGCCTGCATCATGCCGGATTCGATTGCGCCACGCTGGATGCCTCGCTGGACGCACTGGGCCTACAGCTGGAACACGTGGGGCTGCATGCCCTCGATA
>NZ_LFGS01000006.1:114639-118887 GCF_002078135.1 Halomonas sp. BC1
TCGGTGTCCAGCCTGCTGGATCATCGCTTCTATCCCGCCATGCCGCAGAAAATCGTCTTCAGCGAAGGCGATGAGCACCGCCTTTGCCTCGGGGGGCTTTCACTGACACAACGCCACGTGGAAGATGATCACAAACGGCTAGCGGAAATTCTGCTGCCGTTCCATGCCCGCTGCGAAATGGCGTGAGTCGCGTTGACCCACGCCACCCACGTCATGCGTCGAAGGTCATTTCTGGCACATGGTCGGGGACGATCAGCTTGCCCGCGGTCTTTTCGACGATCTCCTCGACGCTGACCCCAGGCGCACGCTCCTTGAGAATGAACGCGCCGTCCTTGATTTCAAGATAAGCCAGGTCGGTCAGAACACGGTTGATACAGCCAGCACCGGTCAGCGGCAGCGAGCATTTTTCCAGTAGCTTGGACTCACCATGCTTGGAAGCGTGAGTCATGGTGCAGATGATGTTCTCTGCGCCCGCCACCAGATCCATGGCGCCGCCCATGCCCTTGATGAGCTTGCCGGGAATCATCCAGGACGCAATATTGCCCTCCTGGTCCACTTCGAAAGCGCCGAGCACGGTCAAGTCCACATGCCCACCACGAATCATGGCGAAGGATTCGGCTGACGAGAAAATGGCCGCGCCGGGACGCGCCGTCACGGTCTGCTTGCCCGCATTGATCATGTCAGGGTCGACTTCTTCCTCGGTAGGAAAGCGCCCCATGCCCAGCAGGCCATTTTCAGACTGCAGCATGACATCCATGCCGTCGGGGATATAGTTGGCCACCAGCGTGGGAATGCCGATTCCCAGATTCACATAGAACCCGTCCTGGAGTTCACGAGCCACTCGCTGTGCCATTTGTTCGCGTGTCAAAGCCATGGTGCCACCTCTTGTCGTTGAGCAGTAATGGAAAATAGGCAAACTGATTAGCTGCGCACGGTGCGCTGCTCGATACGTTTCTCGAACGTGCCCTGAATGATGCGATCCACATAAATGCCGGGAGTATGGATCTGACTGGGCTCCAGTTCGCCTGGCTCAACGATCTCCTCTACTTCTACCACGGTAATCTTGCCAGCAGTAGCGGCCATGGGGTTGAAGTTCTGGGCGGTGTGGCGGTACATGACGTTGCCGTAACGATCGGCTTTCCACCCTTTGACGATGGCGAAGTCACCCTTGATGGCCTCTTCGAGGATATAGTGACGACCGTCGAACTCACGCACTTCCTTGCCTTCACCAATCGGCGTGCCGTACCCGGTGGCCGTGAAGAACGCCGGGATACCTGCGCCAGCTGCGCGCATCTTTTCCGCCAACGTCCCCTGCGGCGTCAGCACCACTTCGATTTCATCATTCAGCATCTGCCGCTCGAACAGCGCGTTCTCGCCTACATAAGAGGCAATAATCTTGCTGATCTGGCGGTCTTCGAGCAGGATGCCCAGCCCAAAACCGTCGACACCGCAGTTATTGGACACCACGGTCAGGTCGCTGACCCCACGGCGCTTGATTTCAGCAATCAGGTTTTCGGGAATGCCACACAGGCCAAAGCCACCTGCAATCACGGTCATGCCGCTTTCCAGGCCTTCCATCGCTTCTTCATAGGAAGATACACGCTTGTCGAATCCTGCCATTGTGTTGCCTCACGTGGTTGGTAAAACGTTATCGGATATTGTTCGTTACGTGGTTGCTGACCAGTCTGGCACAAAAGCTGCGCGCTGGATGCAGTTGCTTCGATAGAGTCAGTGTTGTGCTTGATGATATATTTGTTAAGTTTGTTTTTCTTATCAATTTATTTTAATAACTTATAAAGAGTCCTCATGACCGTCAAGCAGCTCAGGGCCTTTCTGGCCGTGGCCCAAACACTCAGCTTTACCCAGGCATGCGAACGCCTGCATCTTTCCCAACCCGCACTTAGCCTGGCCATCAAGGGGCTCGAAGACTCACTGGGCGGCAAGCTGCTGATTCGCAGCACGCGTAGCGTTCGCCTCACCCCCGAGGGCGAGTCACTGTTTCCGTTGGCCAAGCACCTGCTGGCCCAGTGGGACAATACCGAAGAGCGCTTGCGCCAGCGCTTCACGCTACAGCTGGGCCGCCTGAGCGTGGCCGCCATGCCCTCATTTGCTTGTAATCTGCTACCCGGCGCGCTGGTCAAGTTTCGCCAGCGCTATCCCAAAATCAACGTCACCGTGCACGATGTCATCAATGAGGAAGTCATGGACATGGTGCGCTCCAGGCAGGTCGAGCTGGGCATCGCGTTCGCCCCCGAGGGCGCTGGCAGCTTGAGCTTTACGCCACTCTTCGAAGATCAGTTCGTGGCTGTCGTCCCTCCCGGCTCCCCGCTGGCCCACCGGCACAGCCTGAACTGGCAAGCGCTGCTGCGCCACGACATGATCACACTGCAACGCCCCTCCATGGTAAGACGCTTGCTGGAGCAGGAGTTGGCAAGGCAAGGTATCGAGCTTCCCGTGGCTTTCGAAAGCCATCAGCTCTCGACCGTAGGGCGCATGGTCGCTGCGGGGCTAGGCGTCAGCGCCGTGCCCTCCATGTGCATTCAACAAATGGACGAGCTAGGCGCCCACTGCCTGCCGCTGACCGAGCCCGGCATTGCCTGTCGAGTGGGCATATTGACTCACCAGGAGCTCTCGGTGGCCGCCCATGCGTTACGTAACGTACTCATCGAAAACATTAAAACTCCCGGACTGGCGCGCCACTGATCACGCCACGCACGGCAAAGTTATGCTGGGCAGTCTGCGCTTGTTCCATTAGCATTTGTCCCTACAGGCGCAGAGTGCTCCTGGCGCGCCTTCCCTCAGGGAGCCCTGGCAGCCGCTCTGTGCGTAGCATCAGTAGATCGAGGACCGCGGTATGCCAATCATCAAAGGGGCTGTCAGCATCTTGCTGCTGACGCTGAACACACTGGTTTGGGGTGTGCCCCTGATTATTTTGACGCTGCTCAAGGTCATCACTCCCGGCCGTAAAGCTAAGGAGTGGCTGCTGAAAGGACTGTGCGCGGTGGCCTTGAACTGGATCGGCGTGAACCTCTGGTGGATGCGCCTGTGGTTGAAGCCTCAGGTGTCCATTCAGGTGCCTGACAACCTAACGCCTGAGCAGTGGTGGCTGGTCATCTCCAATCACCGCAGCTGGACCGATATTTTCATTCTGTTCATGGCGCTGCACCGCCGCATCCCAATGCCGCGCTTTTTTTCTCAAGCATCAGCTGATCTGGATTCCGATTGTCGGACTGGCCTTTTGGGCACTGGAATTCCCCTTCATGCGACGTTTTACCCGCGAGCAGATTGCCAGAAACCCAAAGCTGGCCACGATCGACAGAGAATCCACCGAGCGAACTTGCCGCCGCGCACGGCACGCCCCCATTTCGATATTCAACTTTGTGGAAGGCACTCGTTTCACGCCGCTCAAGCGTGACGCTCAGCAGAGCCCTTACCGTCATCTGTTACGCCCCAAGGCGGGCGGCGTCGGACAAGTACTTAGCCTGCTGGGCAACCAATTGGATGGTATCCTTGATGTCACCATCAGCTATGCCAATCCGACGCCAACCTTCATGGGCTTTCTGTGTGGCAAAGAAGCCCCCATTACCCTCGAAGCCCGGCAGATTGCCATCCCGGAGTGGATGCAGGATGCCAACTACCACGAAGATTCGCAGCACAAGGAACGCTTCCACGCATGGATCAATTCACTGTGGCAGGAAAAAGACGCGCTGCTGGACACTCTCAGCGATCACGACTAGGGCTTTGGCTGAGCGCTTGCCTGGTTGTCAGCCTGCTGGCGGGCTGTGCCAGCTCGACACCGGCGACCAGCCAACGCACTTCGGAAAGCAGCAGTGCCAGCGCATTGAGCGGTGGCTGGATCGAGGTAGGCCGAGGAGACACCTTGGGGCAGTTGGCAGCTCGCGCCAATGTGCCCATCGAGCGTCTGGAGCGTTTCAATCCGGGCGTCAATGCTCAGCGCCTGAACGTCGGCCAACGGCTGTTGATTCCCACCCAGCAGGAGCGCGCACCCACAGGCGGGCCTTACCGCTATCAGGTACGCGCGGGTGATACCTACTCTGGCATTGCACGCCATTTCGGCACGACCACAGGCAGGATACAAAGCGCCAACCCTGGCACCCCCGCCACCGCACTGCGGGTGGGCCAGATCATCAGCGTACCCTTGAGTGGCAGCGGCAGAGCCGTCGCAGCCAGCAGTGGCGGGTCGAGCAGCTCATCGGCAGCACCCGCGACGCCTGCGGCAACGCCCAG
>NZ_LFGS01000006.1:119351-133858 GCF_002078135.1 Halomonas sp. BC1
TGAGGCGCTTTGGTGCCGATAGCCGTGGCACGCTACAGCCGATGTTGCTGGCCACCCAGGCCGGTGCCAAGGCCAAGGCCGTGGCGCCTGGAGAAGTGCGCTTTGCCGATGGCATGCGCCAGCTGGGTGAGGTGGTGATCGTGCATCATGCAGACAACCTGCAAAGCGTATATGCGCTCTGCGAGCGACTGCTGGTCAACGTTGGCCAGCAGGTGAGCGCTGGCGATGCCCTGTGCGAAGTTGGCCAAAGCGCCTCAACGCAGCGCTATGACCTGCTCTTCGACCTGCGCCAGGGCGGCAAGCCCATCGACCCGCGACAGGTGTTGAGATAGAAGGTACTGAGGTAGAAGGTATCGAGCAAGCCCCCGCTTTGGGGGCTTGCACAGAAGCACCTCACCCTCGATAGTAGCCAGGCTCCACGAAAGGCATTGGCGTAACGGTCATGGGCAGCGACTTACCCCGAACCAGCGCAAACACCGTCGTGCCCGGCGCTTCCCATTGCCGTTCCACGTAGCCCATGGCCACGGGCTTACCGACGCTGGGGCCAAACCCGCCGGAGGTTACCTGACCGATCTCCTGGCCTGACTCATCCACCAGCGTGACGCCTTCACGTACCGGGGCACGCCCTTCCCCCACCAGACCGACCCGCTTGCGGGTATGATCCTTGGCATCCACCTGATGCAGAATGATATCCGCCCCCGGGAAACCTGCCGGGCGCTCTCCCCCATGGCGGCGCGGCTTGCCGATGGCCCAGATCAAGCTGGCCTCTACCGGCGTGGTGGTCATGTCCATGTCGTGGCCGTAAAGGCACAGTCCCGCCTCAAGACGCAGGGAATCCCGCGCCCCCAGGCCAATCGCTTCCACTTCCGGTTCGGCGAGTAGCGCTTCGGCCAACGCCTGGCTCGCTTCTGCGGCCACGGAAATCTCGAAGCCATCCTCTCCGGTATAACCGCTGCGGCTTATCCACACCTCGTGACCGACCAGGCTGAAACGACCATGCTGCATGAACGTCATGTCACAGGCCGCGGGGCACAGGCGCTGCATGACATCACGCGCCTGGGGCCCTTGCAGCGCCAGCAAACCTCGGTCCAGCACGTCGATCTGGTGAGTAGAACCCAGGTTGGTGCGTAGATGAGCAATATCCTGATCCTTGCAGGCCGCATTGACCACCAGATAGAAGTGATCTCCAGCGTTCACCACCATCAGGTCATCGATGATTCCGCCCTCGGTCCCGGTAAACAGGCCATAGCGCTGCTGGCCAATCTTCAGCCCCACCAGATCGGCGGGAATCAATGTCTCCAGCGCTTCTGCCACATCGTCGCCGGACACCAGAATCTGCCCCATGTGCGACACGTCAAACAGACCGCACTGCTGGCGCGTATGCTCGTGCTCCTTTTTCACACCCAACGGGTACTGCACGGGCATCTCATAGCCCGCAAAGGGCACCATTTTCGCGCCTAACTGAGTGTGCAGTGCATGCAGCGGCGTACGTTTAAGTTCGGTCATGGGCTTCCTCAATGGTCAAAAGAGAAACGGGAAGCCTTAAAGGCTTCCCGGCTCTGGTGGATCTTATCTTCCCGCCTGTGAAAGGCGCTTATTTATCGTGATCCAGGGCTTCACCC
Source organism: Halomonas sp. BC1 (assembly GCF_002078135.1). Lineage (NCBI taxonomy): Bacteria > Pseudomonadati > Pseudomonadota > Gammaproteobacteria > Oceanospirillales > Halomonadaceae > Halomonas > Halomonas sp. BC1. The sequence continues at coordinate 120,974 of NZ_LFGS01000006.1, forward strand.
GGCAGGATGTCCTTACCCGCAAAATAATCCCGAGTGAGTTTAAACACAACCGGCGACAGCAGCGCCAGCGCAATCAGGTTGGGAATGGCCATCATCGCGTTGAAGGTATCGGCCATCAGCCAGATGAAGCCCAGTTGCGCGATGGCTCCCAGCGGGATGGCCAAAACGAAAAGCACGCGGTACAGCATGATGGAGCGCGTGCCAAACAGGAACTGGCAGCACTTCTCGCCGTAGAACGACCAGCCCAGAATGGTGGTAAAGGCAAAGATGGCCAGCGCCACGGCCACGATCTGGTTACCAAAGCCCGGCAAGGCTGCATCGAAGGAGAGCGCAGTCAAAGACGCTCCGGCTTCGCCATCGATCCATACCGTAGAGGTCAGAATGACCAGCGCGGTGATGGTACAGACGATGATCGTGTCGATGAACGTGCCCAGCATGGCGATCAAGCCCTGACGAACCGGGTTGCGGGTCTGCGCCGCCGCATGGGCGATGGGCGCGCTGCCGAGGCCCGCTTCGTTGGAGAAGATACCCCGGGCCACGCCAAAACGAATGGCCGCCATGACGGCAGCACCGGCAAAGCCACCGGCAGCGGCAATCGGGTTGAAGGCGTAGTAGAAGATCAGCCTAAAGGCCTCGCCAATTTGCCCCGCGTTGACGATCAGCACCAGCAGCCCAGCCAGTACATAGGCAACCCCCATGATGGGCACCAGCTTACCGGCCACCTTGGCAATACGTTTGATACCACCGAGAATCACCGCCCCGGCCAGCACCATGATGATCACCCCCGTCAGCCAATGGGGCACGCCAAAGGTGGCATCCATGGCATCCGCCACCGAGTTGGACTGCACGGTATTACCAATGCCAAAGGCAGCCACGGCACCAAAGAATGAAAACAGGCCGCCCAGCCATAGCCACTTCTTGCCCAGGCCGTTCTTGATATAGAACATCGGCCCACCGATGTGGTTGCCCGTGCTGTCGGTTTCACGGTAACGCACCGCCAGAACCGCCTCGGCGAATTTCGTTGCCATGCCCACTAACGCGGTGATCCACATCCAGAACACAGCACCTGGCCCGCCCAGCGCGATGGCCGTGGCGACACCGGCAATGTTGCCCGTACCGATCGTCGCGGACAGCGCCGTCATCAAGGCGTTGAACGGCGAAATTTCCCCGTCACTGCTGGCTTCCGATGCGCTCTTGTCGGCAGGTTTTACATCGCGGCCTTGCCACATTAGCCTGAAACCCATGCCGAGCTTGCGTATCGGCATCAGTTTCAAGCCAATTTGCAGATAGATACCCACCCCCAGCAGCAGCACCAGCATCAACGGCCCCCACACCACGCCGTTAATGGCCCCTAATAGGTTCGTTAACATTTCCACACGACTCTCCTTAACCGAAGGATTAGCAAGTTTATTATAAAGGTCCGGTCACGCTTTCCCCATGACGCTCAGGGAAGAAGCTCCTGCGCCTGCCTACCATAGCGTCTACTGCACGCTGAAAAAACGCAAGATTGGCATGTTTTATACCATCTTACTGGTGAACATCCATGGTCATGTCGCCAAACAGCAGAGAAAGCCTCTTTTTTGGAAAATCAAACGCGCGTCGCCCCAAAGTGAATGGCGTCCAATTTTTTCTCTTTTTGCCACTGATGAGAAACTTGTTTCCAATTGGAAACAAGGTACCATACGCACATGGCACACTAGACAACCCGTGCCCAACAGTCGCCAAGCTGACCGACAGACGCTAGTATGCTGTCGTTCACTCCACTGTTTAACAAGGGAACCTTCATGAGCAATCTTCCAGCTAATTTGCGCTACGCTGCCAGCCACGAATGGGTACTGGATCATCAGGACGGCACCGTTACCATCGGCATCACCGACCACGCCCAGCAAGCGCTGGGCGATGTAGTCTTCGTCGAGCTGCCGGAGGTCGGTCAGAGCCTCAGCAAGGGCAAGGAGTTTGGCGTGATCGAATCGGTCAAGGCTGCTTCTGATCTCTACTCGCCGGTGGATGGCGAAGTGATCGAGGTCAATGAAGCGCTGGAAGATGCGCCTGAAACGGTCAATGAAGCCCCTTACGAAGGCGGCTGGATCATGAAGGTGCGCGTCGAAGGCCAGGCCCTCGAAGGCCTGCTGGACGCCGATGCCTATCAGGCGTCGCTCAGCGCCGACGATTGATAAGCTTTACCCGAACGCCTGCCTCCGTGCAGGCGTTCACGTTAACACCCTGATGCATCACGCGGCCGCCTACCCCTTGGCGGGTTGGACACGCTGCACCGTAGCCACGCTGAACCGGCTGCCCTGAGACCCACGGTTTACTCATCACGTTCGGAACCTTCCCATGCCTTTTGAAACACGCCGTTTGGCCGAACTGGCCGACCACGATGCTTTTATCAAACGCCATAACGGGCCTAGCCCCGACGATGTCGCCACCATGCTAAAAGCGCTCGATTTGCAGCGCATGGAAGATCTGATCGAGCAAACCGTGCCAAGCGACATTCGCTTGGGCCGCGAACTGGCACTGGACGCCCCCCGTAGTGAAGCAGAAGCCCTGGATTACCTGAGCCAGCTGGCACGCCAGAACCGCGTGGCCAAAAGCTACATTGGCCAAGGTTATTACAATACCCACATGCCCGCCGTGATTCAGCGCAACGTGCTGGAAAACCCCGGCTGGTATACCGCCTACACGCCTTACCAGCCCGAAATTTCTCAAGGGCGCCTGGAAGGTCTGCTGAATTTCCAGCAGGTGGTCATGGATCTCACCGGGATGGAGCTTGCCAACGCCTCCCTGCTCGATGAGGCCACCGCCGCCGCCGAGGCCATGGCACTGTGCAAGCGCGGCAATAAGAAGAGCAAGTCCAACACCTTTTTCGTGGCCGAAGACGTCTTCCCGCAAACCCTGGACGTCATCAAGACCCGCGCGGAATTCTTTGGCTTCGAACTGAAGATTGCACCGGCGGAACAACTGGCAGACGAGGAGGTGTTCGGCGCGCTGGTTCAGTACCCGTCCGCCAGCGGCAACATCACCGACCTCGCGCCGCTGCTCGCCAAGGCCCAGGAAAAGGGCGTCATGACCTGTGTCGCCACGGATCTGCTGAGCCTGGTACTGCTGAAAGAGCCCGGTATTTTGGGTGCCGACATCGTGGTGGGCAGCTCGCAGCGCTTTGGCGTACCCATGGGCTTCGGTGGCCCCCACGCGGCGTTTTTTGCCACCTCCGACAAGCTCAAGCGCTCCATTCCGGGCCGCATCATCGGCGTTTCAAAAGACAGCCGTGGCAAGACCGCGCTGCGCATGGCCATGCAGACCCGCGAACAGCACATTCGTCGCGAGAAGGCCACCTCCAACATCTGTACCGCCCAGGCGCTGCTGGCCAACATTGCCGGTTTCTATGCCACTTATCACGGTGCCGAGGGGCTGCGCAAAATTGCTGGCCGCGTTCACCGTCTGACCACCCTGCTGGCCACCGGCCTGCAACAGGCGGGTGTGCAGCTGGCCAACGATAGCTGGTTCGATACGCTGCGCCTTACCCAGGTCGATGCTGGCAAGATCCATGGCCGCGCCATGACCCATGACATCAACCTGCACTACTTCGCCAATGGCGATGTCGGCATCAGCCTCGACGAAACCACGACGGCCCATGACGTCGCGACCCTGTTCGATGTCCTGCTCGGCGATGAGCACGGTCTTTCCGTCGCCGCCCTCGACGAGCAAGTGGTGGAAGGCAAGCTGACAGGCATTCCGGCAGAGTACCAGCGGGAAAGCGACTTCCTGAGCCATCCAACGTTCACGCGCTACCGCAGCGAAACCGAAATGCTGCGCTACCTGAAACGCCTGGAGAACAAGGACCTCTCACTGGCCCATGCCATGATTCCGCTGGGCTCATGCACCATGAAGCTCAACGCCACCAGCGAGATGCTTCCGGTCTCTTGGCCTGCCTTCGCGCACCTGCACCCCTTCGCGCCTCGCGACCAGGTGGCGGGCTATCATCAGATGATCGACGAGCTGGCCGCTTTCCTGGTGGAAGTGACCGGCTATGATCATATCTCCATGCAGCCCAACTCTGGTGCTCAGGGCGAATATGCCGGCCTGCTGGCCATTCGCCGCTACCAGGCCGCCCAAGGGGAAGCCCACCGGGATGTGTGCCTGATTCCCAGCTCTGCCCACGGCACCAACCCGGCATCTGCCGCCATGCTGAGCATGGAGGTGGTGGTGGTCGAGTGCGACGCCAACGGCAACATCGACCTGGCCGACCTGACCCAGAAGGCCGAGCAGTACAGCGAGCGGCTCTCGGCGGTGATGATCACCTACCCGTCTACCCACGGCGTATTCGAGTCCCACGTTCGTCAGGTGTGTAAGGTGATTCACCAGCACGGTGGCCAGGTCTACGTGGACGGCGCCAACATGAACGCCCAGGTGGGGCTGACACGCCCAGGCGACTTCGGCGGGGATGTATCGCACCTCAACCTGCACAAGACCTTCTGCATTCCTCACGGGGGTGGCGGTCCGGGCATGGGCCCCATTGGCGTCAAGGCGCATCTGGCTCCTTACGTTTCCAACCACGTGGTCACGCCCATCGATGGCGTCCAGCCCGGTGGCGCAGTGTCTGCTGCCGCCTTTGGCAGCGCCTCGATCCTGCCCATCTCCTGGGCGTACATCAAAATGATGGGCGCGCGGGGGCTGCGCGAGGCAACGGAGATCGCCATTCTCAACGCCAACTACATCGCCAAACGGCTGGCGCCGTCCTACCCGATTCTCTATCGCGGCCAGAACGGCTATGTGGCCCACGAGTGCATCATCGACATCCGCCCGCTCAAGAGCGCCTCGGGTATCAGTGAAGAAGATATCGCCAAGCGACTGATGGACTATGGCTTCCATGCGCCGACCATGTCGTTCCCGGTACCCGGCACGCTGATGATCGAGCCTACCGAGTCCGAATCACTCTACGAGATCGACCGCTTCTGCGACGCGATGATTGCCATTCGTGAAGAGATCGCGCGCATCGAGAATGGAGAGTGGCCGCTGGACAACAACCCGCTGGTCAATGCGCCGCATACCCAGGCCGACGTCATGGACAGCGACTGGCAGCGCCCCTATGACCGCCAATTGGGGGCTTTCCCCAGCGAAGCCGTCGCCGCCGCCAAGTACTGGCCATCGGTCAACCGAGTGGATAACGTCTTTGGTGATCGCCAACTGGTGTGCTCGTGCCCCAGCATTGACGAATATCGCCTCTAGGTAAGCCTCCCCTCGCGCCTCTGGGGCCCTGTTCAGGGTTCCAGAGGCGTCGTTTCTTGTAGCCGCTGGTCATGGAAACCCTTGAGCAGCTTCTCGTAACGCTTGGGCAACACGGAATCCTTGCGCCGCAGCAGATAGAGCACTTCGTGAATGACCTGCGGCAGTGCCAGCGGCTTCACCTGGCGCTGCCAGGGAGAAGTTTCCAATACCAGCCGTGACACAACGGTAAAGCCCAACCCCCGAGCCACAGCGTCCAGCACCATGCTGACTTCGTTGGTAAACCCCTGGTGGCGAAAATGCGTCATGGAGCGGAACTCGTCGGGGAAATTGGCCCGTAGCAGCGCGTTGGCATGGTTAATGCCATCGTAGTAATTGATGAAGCCCAACCCCATCAGTTCGGCCAAGGAACTGCCCGCGAAGTCGGCGGGCACCACCAGGCACAGGGGCTCCTTGTGCCAGACGGTGCAGGCAAGCTCGGTATGGTTGACCTGCTCGGTGACGATGCCAATATCGTAACGCCCTTCCAACAGGTCGTTGACGATCTCATGATTGAAGGCAAAGCTGTAGTTGACGGTCAGGCTGGGGTGCATCTGCTGCTGCCCCAGGATATACGGGTAGAACATCAGCCCAACGCTGCCCGGGGAGGCAATGCGGCACTCGCCGCTATCCAGCGAATCATCGTCCAGCCCATGCCTGAACTGTTCATGCTCGGCAAACAGCTTCAGCGCGTAGTCATAGGCGCGACGACCAGACTCGGTCAGCGTGAAACTGCGCCCGTGACGCTCGATCAGCGCTTTATCCAGATAGGTTTCCAGCTTTCTGACATGCTGGCTGACGCCTGGCTGCGTCATTTCAAGGCGTCGTGCGGTGCGCGTGAAACTGCCCGTCTCCACCAGCGTGATAAAGGTACGAAAGTATTGAGCGTTGAACATGGATTCCCGGCAACTTCATCATTAACGGTCACTGTCACAGTGAGGATCACCAGGGCGCCTGGAATGGATGCCTACCGGCGCCAAGCCTCTAGCCTAGCATAAAAAACGACCGCCTCGGGCACGGGTGCCCGTAGCAGGGCAAGGCAGCTGAACGTGAGAGAGCAGCATGCTAGTATGCCGATTGGTCATGATCATACTCAGGGATAGTCCATACAATGACGCAACCTTCAGCACCCCGCGCCACCATTTCCAGCATCATTTCTCCCGAAGGCAGCCTGGAAGTGCTGTCCCAGCACGAGGTCAATCGCCTCAAGAGCACCTCGAAAAGCGGGTTACATGATTTGTTGCGCCGCTGCGCCCTCGCCGTGCTCAACTGCGGCAGCCCCACCGATGACAGCCTGGCCCTCCTCGAAGCCTACAAGGATTTCGACATCGAAGTGCTGCAGCAGGATCGCGGGATACGTCTGAAGCTTACCAACGCGCCAGCGGAAGCCTTCGTTGACGGACGCATGATACGCGGCATTCGTGAGCACCTGTCGTCGATCATCCGTGACATCGTCTACGTCTATAACGAGATCCAGCACCACAATCGTTTCGACCTCAGCACTGGCGAAGGCACCACCAATGCCGTGTTCCACATTCTGCGCAAAGCGGGCACGCTGAAGCCGGGCCGCGACCCGAGCCTGGTAGTATGCTGGGGCGGCCACTCGATTTCCCGTGAAGAGTACGAATACACCAAGGACGTCGGCTATCACCTGGGGCTCCGCGACCTGGACATCTGCACCGGCTGCGGCCCAGGGGCCATGAAAGGCCCCATGAAAGGGGCCAATGTCGCGCATGCCAAGCAGCGCCGCAAGGAGGGCCGCTACCTGGGCATTTCCGAGCCAGGCATCATTGCCGCGGAAGCCCCCAACCCGATCGTCAATGAACTGGTGGTCATGCCGGATATCGAAAAGCGCCTGGAAGCCTTCGTGCGCCTGGGCCACGGCATCATCGTGTTCCCCGGCGGCGTGGGCACCGCCGAAGAGATTCTCTACCTGCTGGGCATTCTGCTGCACCCCAGCAACCAGGACATTCCCTTCCCGCTGGTCTTCACCGGCCCCGCCAGTTCCGCCGAGTATTTCGAGAAAATCGACGAGTTTCTGGTCTACACCCTGGGTGAAGAGATCCGCCGCTTCTACACCATCATCACCGGCGACCCGACGGCCGTGGCACGCACCATGCGCGATGGCATCCAGCAGATCAGCGAGTTCCGCCGCCAGCACCAGGATGCGTTCTACTACAATTGGCGTCTGACCATTGCCCGCGAGTTCCAGGCACCCTTCGAGCCTACCCATGAGGCCATGCGCAGCCTGGCGCTGCACCGCCAGCAGCCCACCCACGAGCTGGCAGCCAATCTGCGCCGTGCTTTTTCGGGCATCGTGGCAGGCAACGTGAAAGAGCCTGGCATTCGGGCCATCGAGGCCCACGGGCCTTTCGAGCTGACCGCGGAGCCCGAGCTGATGCAGCGGCTGGACGCTCTGCTCAGCTCCTTCGTGGCCCAGGGCCGCATGAAACTGGATGGGCAGCCCTACACGCCCTGCTATGTGCTCAAGTAAGCCCATGTACTCTAGTAATCTGAGTAACGCCGCATGATCGTTGCCTTTCTGACGCTGATGGCCGCGGGAATCATCAAGGGCGCCATCGGCTCTGGCGTACCGGTCATTGTCATTCCCGTGCTGACCATGCTGTACGACGTCAAACTGGCCATTGCCGTGCTGGTGGCGCCGAACCTGTTCAGCAATGCTCTACAGGTCTGGCAGTACCGCCACCACCTGCTGCCGCATCGCTTCCTGCTCTGGTTCGGCCTCTCCGGCGGGCTGGGCATCGTGATCGGCACCTGGGGGCTGGTAGTGCTGTCGCCCACGCTGCTGTCGCTGGGCGTGGCGGCGGCCATCGTGCTCTACCTGGCCATCAAGCTGGCCAACCGCAGCTTCACACTGCCTTTCCCACTGGCGCAGCGCATCGTGTTGCCGGTGGGGCTGGTGGCAGGTGTGCTGCAAGGCGCGGCGGGCATGTCCGCCCCGGCGTCGGTGACCTTTCTGAACGCGATGCGTCTGGAACGCCCGGTGTTCATCGGCTCGATATCGGTGTTCTTCGTGGCGATCACCCTGGTGCAGATTCCGGCCCTGCTCAGCGCCGGGATTCTCACCTGGGAGCGCTCGCTGTACAGTCTGGCGGCCCTGCTGGTCATTCTGGCGGCCATGCCGCTGGGCGCCCGACTGGGCAAACGCCTGCCCCATCGCTGGTTCGACAGGCTCATCATGTGCCTGTTGGCCACGATTGCCATCAAGATCGTCGTGGATGCATTGATGGCCTAGTCTATACTGGGGCATGATCGTGGCCGAACCGTACTCGGCATTCATGTCATGTATACTTCTTGACTCTTTATCTCTGACTTCAGCACCAAGGAAAGGAGCGCCCCATGGAAATGATCAACCAGTTGAGCGATGGCAAGGCCAAAGCCTTTGCCAAACACTGTTTTGAAAGCTATTCCCCGGAAGAACTGAACGCAGCAGCGGCCGGCAATCCTGACAAGGAGCAGGCCGACCACTGGGGCATTACCGAAGGGCAGTGGCAAGAGGCCGTAGCAGCGGCACTCGCCGACCACAAAGCCCAGGGCAACTAAGCACTCCTTCGCGCTAACGTTTCTGCCGCCTGCCCTTGGCAAGCGGCAGTACTCAACTCCTCCGGCGAAGGATACTTTTCTCCACCTCGACCACACCATACACGGCCACGCTTCCCGCCAGGATGGCAAGCCAGTGGTGAGCAGCCAGCCCCTCGCTGACCAGCACGAACTGCATGAAGGGTAAATAGGTAAACCCCAGTTGCAGCAGCAGGACCAACCCGATGGCAAGCCATACCGGTCGACTGCCAAACACGCCTTCCCAGGTCAGCGTACTGTTGAGCAAGTATCGGCTATTGATCAGGTAAGCGGCACTGCCCGCCACCAGCATGTTGACTGCGCCCGTGCGAGCCAGCGCTTCGCTACCCCCCTGCCCCAGAATCCAGTTGAACATACCGAATACGCCAATCAGCAGCAGTAGCGATACGAACACCACCCGCCAAAGCAAAAAGAGATCCAGCAGCGGCGCTTTGGGGTCCCGGGGCGGCCGCTGCATCAGGTCCTTCTCACCGGATTCGAATGCCAGCGCCAGGCCCAGCGTAATGGCCACCACCATGTTCACCCACAGCGCCTGCAGCGGAGTCACCGGCAGGCTTGTGCCCGCCAGCACGGCCAGCATGATGGCCAGCCCCTGAGCACCGTTGGTGGGCAGAATGAAGGTAATCGTCTTGCGGATATTGTCGTAAACCTTACGCCCCTCTTCGATGGCGTGGACGATGGTGGCGAAATTGTCATCGGCCAGCACCATTTGCGAAGCATCCTTGGCCGCTTCCGTTCCTTGAATGCCCATGGCGACACCCACATCTGCCCGCTTGAGCGCCGGGCCATCATTGACCCCATCACCCGTCATGGCGCACACGCCTCCACGCGCCTGCATGGCCTTGACCAGCCGCAGCTTGTGTTCTGGCGACGCCCGAGCAAACACATCCACTTCCAGAATGATCGCTTCGAGCTGCTCATCGGTCATGGCCTCCATTTCACGCCCGGTCAAGGCCCGCTCGGTGTGCTGAAATCCCAACTGGCGGGCAATGGCCAGGGCGGTGGCAGCATGGTCTCCGGTGATCATCACCGGGCGAATACCGGCGCGCTGGCAGCGTTTCACCGCCTCGATGGCCTCTTCACGGGGCGGGTCCAACAGCCCTATCAACCCCAGCAGGCGCAACCCCGACTGCACATGAGGGTGGTCGAGCTCAGCGTCTTCTTCCATTGCCTTCTCGGCAATCGCCAGCACCCGCAAGCCTTTCGAGGACAGCGCTTCGATATGCGCCTCCCACTCGCTGGCTACCAGCGGGGCTTCGCCTTCATCGGTGATCACATGGCTGCTCATTTCGATAATGCGATCCGGCGCGCCCTTGACCAGCAGCCGCCGCCCACCCTCAAGGTCATGCAGCGTGGCCATGTACTTGTGCTCTGATTCAAAAGGAATCGCATCGAGACGCGGGTACTGCTGGCGCAACGCCAGGTGGTCAAGCCCCGCTTTCTCGGCGGCCACCACCAGCGCCCCTTCGGTGGGGTCGCCAAAGATGCGATAGCGTTCATCTTCCTGGTGCAGCTCGGCATCGTTGCACAGCACGCTGGCCAACAGGCAACGTTGCAAGGCAGGCTCATGGGCCCGTCCATTGCACTGCTCCTCGGCGGCCGCTCCTTCCCGGCATAGCTTGCCATGCGGGGCAAAGCCGATACCCTCGAGCGTGAAACGGGCATCCTGCAGCCAGATTGCCTGGGCAGTCATCTCATTACGGGTCAGAGTGCCGGTCTTGTCGGAGAAAATGGTGGAAATCGAACCCAGCGTTTCCACGGCGGGCAGCCGCCGGATAATGGCCCGCCGCTTGGCCATGCGCTGAACGCCCAGCGCCAGGCCAATGGTCACAATCGCAGGCAGGCCCTCGGGAATGGCCGCTACCGCCAGGCCCACGGCCGCCATGAACATCTCACCCAAGGGCTGCTGATGCAGCCAGGTACCCAGCAGCGCCGTGATCCCAGCGGCCAGCAGGATAAACACCGCCAGTACTCGGCCAGCTCTATCCAACTGCTGTAGCAATGGCGTCTTGATCTGCTCGACACTGCGCAGCAATTCGGAAATCTTGCCAATTTCCGAGCGCCCTCCGGTCGCCACCACCAGGCCCCGGGCATTCCCCTGCACGACCAGCGTGCTGGCAAACGCCATGTTCGAACGCTCGGCAAGCTCGGTATCGCGGGCCAGCGGTTCGGGCTGCTTATCGACGGGTACCGATTCACCGGTCAGGGCAGCCTCATCGGTTTTCAAGCGCCGTACTTCCAGCAACCGAACATCCGCAGGCACGCGATCCCCGCTCTCGAACAGCACGATGTCCCCGGGCACCAGCGCTTCGGCGGGCACCGTGGTGCGCTGGCCATCGCGCAGCACGTTTGCCTGGGGAGAGAGCATGTTGCGAATACTGTCCAGCGCCTGCTCGGCCTTGCCTTCCTGGAAAAAGCCGATCAAGGCAATAATCAACACCACGCCCACGATGGCGGCCGCATCAATCACGTGGCCCAGCAGAAAGCTGGCCACCGCCGCGACCACCAGAATCAGCATCAGAATATTGGCAAACTGCGCCAGCAGCCGCTTGTACCAGGGGCGCCCTTGGGCCTGCTCCAGGCGGTTTTCACCATACTGAGCCAAACGCGCCTCTGCTTCTTCGCGGCTCAGACCTTCACGGGTCGCCGACTGTTGCGCCAACGCTTCGTCTACCGATAGCCCATGCCATGCCTCGGGCGTTGCAGCCTGCTTGCCTGTGCGACTCATCCTTGCCTCCTGATCGATGCGCTTGAGTAGACCTTCCACCTGCCCAAGAGCATACCGTACCCGGCTGCACAGAATGATTTCCACCGCTCAAAACTTGACGTATATCAAGAGACACCAACATGAGCCAACGAAAAAAGCCGCTGCAATAAATGCAGCGGCTTTTTCGACATTGGTCGGAGTGACAGGATTCGAACCTGCGACCTTTGCAACCCCATTGCAACGCGCTACCAAGCTGCGCCACACTCCGATGCCCGTTGGCTTTCGCTTCAGGACGGTGCGTATACTAGCGCTTTATTAGCCAAATGAAAAGCCCTTTTTGCGCTTTCTTTTCAAATGCTTGCCGTGCTGCGTTGAAAAGCACCCATCAGGCTAGCGATCCGCGTTTGCCAGCAGCGTCGCCATGGCATCGTACACGCCGGGGGCGGTTACCAACAGCTGCTCTGGGAAAAGGTCGGCAGGAATGCCTTCCGGCACCTCGACCAAATGCCCCACCCGTGCACCGGCTTCCCGGGCGATCACCCAACCTGCCACAAAATCCCAGGGGGATACGGTTTCGTAATAGGCATCCAGGCGCCCACAGGCGATGTCGCAGATGTCCAGCGCCGCCGCCCCGTTGCGTCGGATGTCCTGGCAGTGGGTCAATACGGCTTCGAAACGCGGCAGCAGAGCCTTGCGGGCCTGCTTGTCGTAGGGAAACCCGGTACCTACCAGCGTGTTGGCCAGCGATTCGGCACCGCTGGGCTGGATAGGCCGCTGGTTGCAGTAGGCCCCCAGCCCTTGGGCAGCGCTGAAGGTTTCATTCAGAAACGGTGCGTGAACGACGCCTACCTTGCCCACGCCCTGCTCGATCCAGCCAATCGACACCGCCACATGGCGCTGGCCCTGGGCAAAGTTCACCGTGCCATCGATAGGGTCTACGACCCATAGTTGCTCGGCGGGATGATAGAGCGCCTGTTCGGGGCTCAGCTCTTCGCTTAATTTTGCCTCACCGGGAAAGTACTCTTCCAGGCGCTGGCTGATTCGCTGGTCGACGGCGACATCCACATCGGTGACCAGCTCAACGCCCTCTTTCAAGCGTTGGGCGAAGTTCTGCTGCTCACGCGCCTCGCGGATCATCTGCCCCGCCTCTTCGGCGATGGTGATTGCCAGCGCCAGGCGCGCTTCCAGGGTATACGCTGCCATCAAGTTGCCTCTTCTAACGAACATTGAATGAGTGACAATAGATAGGTCAGCATAAGCGCTAGCCGATGGCATTACCATGAACGCTCGCTCAAGCGACTACCCACAACACT
>NZ_LFGS01000006.1:134003-166625 GCF_002078135.1 Halomonas sp. BC1
GCCAAGAACTCGTTATCGCAGGGCATCTACCAGTATATCTACCACTACCCGCGTAGCGGCTTCGATGAGCACCACGTCTGCCCCGACGCGCTCCCACTCATAGCCCGGGTAGCGTGGCAGCTGCTGTGCAATGGGGCCATCGAAGCGCTTGGCGATCCCCGGCGGCAGCGGCTTGCCCCGCTCCAGGCGGCGCTGTATGCCGGGCGGCAGCGGCTCGGCGCGGGGGGGCTTCGTACTGGCGCAGCAGGCCAAGCAGCTCCCGCTCGTTGATACGCGGCAGATCGATATAGCGCTCCGAGCGCTGCTCACGATCACGGCGATATTCATGGCGATGTTCTTGACGATGCTCACGCCCACCCTGGCCCACCTGCTGCTCCTGGTGGCCACGGGCGCCATGGGCGGGGGCATGTGCAGGTTGAGCACTCGCCAGGCCGTGCCAGCATAGCGTGCCAAGGAGCGCTGCTAGAGGAAGTGATTTCATAATGGGCTTCCGGAAGTTATTGTTGCCTGAAGAAGCCACTAGTGTATGAGGGAATTACGCAGGGAGTGTGTAAAGTTCGCGCACTTGTATGAAGAGCCAGCTTAGTAACGCACCTTCATATCAAGGTGTGACGACGCGCTCGATCATGCCTTGGCTCGTTATGCGAGCCTGAACGCCTGAGCGCTGGGTATCCAGCACAAGCTCCGTGGCCTCGCCCTCGAATACGCCGCGTAAAGCATTCGCAACGGCTAACTGGGTAGGTTGGTTGCTTTCACCCACGAGCGGTATGGCTCAAGGGCATCATCCAGGTGATCCGTCGCCAATACGCGAGTATTACCGAAGGTGCCTAGCTCTTGCTGACAGGCGCTGAAGGCGGAACGGTCCAGGTAAGCCAAGTACGCGGGCCGACTCATTCCTGACAAAAGGGCTATCACCGCTATCATGATTAACAGCTCGAACAGGCTAAAACCGCTGGCTAGAGTTCGCATACAGTACTTCACATGATACAGTGAAAAGGCCGCTCTTGAAGAAGCGGCCTAGTGCGTAATATATCGCCTATCAACTATTAGTTAACCATCACCACCAGTGCCAGCAACAATACGTCCAGTCTCTGTGACCGTTACAACTACTTCACGGCTCCCAGTTGTGACTGTTATTGGGCCGGGGTTCTCTTCTGAAGTACTTGTAAATCGGTCGACAAGTGCTGTCTTATTTGTGCCCTCTTCACACGACTGAAAACTAAAGGCCTCAATTTGTGAATTATCAGCATCGACGGATGAGGCAACAGCCAACGATCGGAAAGAGTTTAGTTCTGCAATACAGGCACTTTGCTCAGAACGATCCAAATAATTTCCGTACTGCGGCACACCCACCGCCGCCAAAATACCAATAATCGCCACCACGATCAGCAGCTCGATGAGGGTGAAGCCCGGCTGCTTGAAGCGGCGGGGTTGGTTGGGTTGGGTCGTTTGCATTGCGGAGTTCCCTTGCGGTGTAAGAGTCATCGTCAGGCCAAATCTTACTGAACATCAGCCTTGATTGCTGATTAAATTAGCTTAACCACCCCCCATTGGCAACCAGCTTTATCTTCCTGACATGCCCCGATAATCGGCCTATTTCACGGTATGGAGCCTGTACGTGGCTGGTACCTCGGGAACAGTAAATATGGTACAACCCTCAGCATTACATTCCGTTTCATTTGCCCGCTGCCGAGTATGCCATGAGCCAACCTGCCCCTGAGTCTACGCTGAGCCATGCTGCCCTGAACGGGGGGCTGCGCGGTATCGCCAAACGGCTGGTCAAGCACGACCTGCTCACCGATGCCCAGGCCACCATTGCGGAAAACACTGCCACTCAGCTGGAAATATCGCTACTGCAACATGTGGTAGACAGCAGCCTGGTGTCTGCCGATGAGGCGGCGGTGGCGGCTGCCTGGGAGTACGGCCTGCCAGTAGTAGACCTGGAAGCCATACGAGTGGCCGCCCTGCCTGCTGCCAGTGACTATCCGGTCAAGATTCTTGAGCGACTGGGTATTTTACCTTTGGCGCGCCATGGCCACCGGTTGACCGTGGCGGTCCCTTACCCCGCCACGCTGACCCAGCTGGACGAGCTGCAGTTTGCTACCGGGCTAAGCGTGGACGGGGTGCTAGCCCCTGCCGATCAGCTACGCGATACGCTCGTACAGTACCTGGCGCAAAACGAACGCAGCATGCTGGACGAGCTTGAGGACGTGGACGATGCCGTCAGTGAACTCAATGTCGTACAGCACGAAGATGGTAGCGAAGCAACGCTGGATAACGCCGCTCAAAGCGGTGAGGACGCGCCAGTCGTCAAGTTCGTCAACAAGATCCTGCTGGATGCCATTAGTCGAGGTGCTTCGGATATTCACTTCGAACCTTATGAAACCCAGTACCGAGTGCGATTTCGTATCGATGGCATGCTGGTGGAGATCGCTCGGCCACCGTTTGCCCTTCGCCATCGCATTGCTGCCCGCTTGAAGATCATGTCACGGCTCGATATCTCCGAGCGTCGCCTGCCCCAGGATGGTGCCTTGAAGCTGCAGCTGTCACGCACCCGCTCGATCGATTTCCGCGTCAACTCGCTGCCCACGGTTTGGGGGGAAAAGGTCGTACTGCGGATCCTCGACCCCACGTCTGCTCAGTTGGGCATCGACCAGCTGGGGTTCACCCCTGAGCAGCAAACCGCTTATGAAAGCGCGCTCAAGAAACCCCAGGGCATGATTCTGGCAACGGGCCCCACCGGTAGCGGTAAAACCGTGACCCTGTATACCGGCATCAATATTCTGAATCAGGTGCAGCGCAATATCTGTACAGCGGAAGACCCGGTGGAAATCAAGGTGTCCGGCATTAGTCAGGTCAACGTATTGCCCAAAATCGGGCTCAACTTTGCCAGCGCCCTACGCGCCTTCCTGCGCCAGGACCCGGACGTAGTGATGGTCGGCGAGATCCGCGATCTGGAAACGGCGGAAATCGCCGTCAAGGCAGCGCAAACCGGGCACCTGGTGCTCTCCACCGTGCATACCAACTCCGCCGCCGAAACCTTGACGCGCCTCGCCAACATGGGGGTGG
The DNA here is from genome assembly GCF_002078135.1 of Halomonas sp. BC1. Taxonomy (NCBI): domain Bacteria; kingdom Pseudomonadati; phylum Pseudomonadota; class Gammaproteobacteria; order Oceanospirillales; family Halomonadaceae; genus Halomonas; species Halomonas sp. BC1. The sequence continues at coordinate 137,073 of NZ_LFGS01000006.1, forward strand.
CCACGTACAACATTGCCAGCTCGGTGAGCCTGATCATCGCCCAGCGGCTGGCGCGCAAGCTATGCAACCAGTGCAAAGCACCTGCCGACATACCCGCCGAGGCGCTGCGCAAGGCGGGCTTTAGCCAGCAGGAGATTCGCCATGCCACCATTTATCAGGCGGTGGGCTGCAAGCAGTGTACCCAAGGCTACAAGGGCCGGATCGGGGTATACGAAGTCGTGCCCATCAGCGACGACATGCGCCAGTTGATCATGCGCGACGGCAACGCCATCGAGATCGACCAGCAGGCCAGACGTGAAGGCCACCCCAGCCTCTATCAAAGTTGCCTTGGCCGTGTGCTGGATGGCAGCACCAGTCTCGATGAAGTCAACCGTATCAGCAAGGAGTAACCCCTCGCATGGCCAAAGCCAAGGCGCGCCGCGCCAAACCGGCCCCGTTGCACCGCTGGAAGTGGTCGGGGAAAGGCCCCCAGGACCGCCCGATGAAGGGGGAGCTGATCGGCAGAACCAGGGCCGATATCGTCGATCAGCTCGCCAGGCAACGGATCGTCGCCGGCAAGATCCAAAAATGCAGCAGCTTCAGCGGCCGAGGCAAGATCAACAAGGTCGATATCATGGTGTTCGCGCGGCAAATGGCCACCATGGTGCGCGCAGGCATTCCCATCCTTCAAGCTCTCCAGGCGGTCTCCGAGAGCCTCAAAAAACCCGCCATGGTGGCACTGACCCAGCAGATCATGGAAGACGTCTCTTCCGGTGACAGCCTCTCTGCAGCCATGGCCAAGCACCCAAAGCAGTTCGATCGCCTGTTCGTCAATCTGGTGGATGCCGGTGAGCAAGCCGGTGCCCTGGACCAGATGCTGGAGCGTATTGCCAGCTACAAGGAAAAGGTCGAATCGCTGAAAAATCGTGTCAAGAAAGCGCTCTGGTATCCCACGGCGGTCATGGCCATTGGGGTCGGGGTCACCATGCTGCTGCTGATCAAGGTGGTCCCGGAGTTCGAGAGCATGTTCCAGGGATTTGGTGCCGAGTTGCCAGCGCTGACACAATTTACCGTCAACCTTTCCGAGATGGCCCAGCGCTACTGGCTGCATGCCATCGGCGGCCTGGTGGGCAGTGTGATGCTGCTCAAGGCCGCGGCTCGGCGCTCTCCAAAACTCGCCTATCGGCTGGATGGCCTGCTGCTCAAGCTGCCGGTGATCGGTGACATCATGCATAAATCGGCGGTATCACGTTTCACGCGGACGCTGGCAACGACCTTTGCTTCCGGGGTGCCGCTGGTAGAAGGGCTGGAAACGGCGGCGGGCGCCGCCGATAATCGTGTTTACATTCAGGCCATCAACGAAGTGCGCCAGGACGTGACTACCGGCCAGCAGCTGCACTTTGCCATGCGCATGACCAATCGCTTCCCTGCGCTGGCAGTGCAGATGGTGAGCATTGGGGAAGAGGCGGGCTCACTGGATGCCATGCTCAACCGAGTGGCCGACTATTATGAAGAAGAAGTCGATAACAAGGTCGATGCACTGACATCGCTGATGGAGCCGCTTATCATCGTGGTCCTGGGCGCCCTGGTAGGCGGTGTCGTGGTCTCCATGTATCTGCCCATTTTCGAAATCGGCACAGCGCTTTAATCGCTCGGCCGTCGACACGCTTATTTCACTTCAGGATCTCCATGGGTTTATCGCCAACCATGCTGCTCGCTATCTCGCTGATGCTGGGGCTGTGCTTCGGCAGCTTCTTGAACGTCGTCATCACCCGGCTACCCGTCATGCTGATGCGTCAGTGGCGCAACGAAGCCCTGGTCGCGCTGGAGCAGCCAGCCGAAGCGCACCCCCGCTTCAACCTGGCATACCCTGCTTCACTGTGCCCTTCATGCCAGCACGCCATTGCCTGGCATGATAACCTGCCCCTACTGGGCTGGTTGAAACGCCGTGGACGCTGCGCCAACTGCCGCACCCGCATTAGCCCCCAGTACCCGGTCGTGGAGCTGATGGGTGGGCTGTTGGCGGTAGCTGTCATGCAGCTGCATGGCCCAACGCTGGCCAGCCTGTTTCTGTACGCGGCCTGCTTGACGCTGCTGGTACTGGCGGTCATCGACCTGCGTACCTATCTGCTGCCAGACATTCTCACTCTACCCCTACTGTGGATGGGGCTACTGTACCAGCTGCTGTTTCAACCGCTGATGCTGCCCAGTGCCGTGATTGGCGCCATGGCGGGTTACTTGATCCTTTGGAGCTTCTACTGGCTGTTCAAACGACTCACCGGCAAGGAAGGCATGGGGTTTGGCGACTTCAAGCTACTGGCAGCGCTGGGTGCCTGGCTGGGTTGGGAAATGCTGCCACTACTACTGATCGTCTCAGCCGGCCTGGGCGCGATCATCGGGCTGACGCTTCAAGCGACGATGCCCAGGCTGCGTGGCCAACCGATGCCCTTCGGGCCTTTTCTCGCCCTGGCGGGCTGGTTAGGGCTTTTGGCGGGCAATGAGCTGATGGCCCTTTATCTCTCACTCTTCTGACCGGAGGCGATGATGATCATCGGATTGACAGGCGGTATCGGCTCCGGCAAGTCGACCGTGGCGCGCGCATTTGGCGAACTAGGGGTGGGCTGGGTAGATGCCGACGATATCGCCCGCGAAATGGTCATGCCCGGAGAGCCAGCGCTGGCGGCGATTGCGCAACGTTTTGGCCAACAGGTGCTCGATGCCGATGGTGGCCTGAACCGCGCCGCGCTGCGTCAGATCGTTTTCAGCGACCCCGAGCAGCGCCGCTGGCTGGAAAGCGAAACCCACCCGCGCATTCGTGAGCGCCTGCAGTTGCGGCTAAAGGCGCTTGCCCTGAACTCGCCTTATGTTCTGTTGGTCTCGCCACTGCTGTTCGAGTCGGGCCAGGATGCGCTGGCGCAACGCACACTGGTGGTCGATGTACCGGAGGAGCTGCAGCGATCGCGCACTTTAGCGCGCGACGGGGTGAGTGAAGCCCAGGTGCGTGCTATCCTCGCCGCCCAGCTATCGCGCCAGGAACGGCTCAGCCGTGCCCATGACGTGATCGATAACAGCGGCAGCCTGGAGCACCTGCAGCACCAGGTCGTCACGCTGCATCGACGCTACAGCACGATAGCGCACGATTGAGTAATGCACGATTGAGTCATGAGAGGAGAGATGCATGAAGAGCGCTGCTAATGACGCCCCCCTGGAAGTCGCCTGCCCACAGTGTGCCGCGCCGGTGGTGTGGAGCACACAGAGCACCTATCGACCGTTTTGCAGCCAGCGTTGCCAACTACTCGACCTGGGTGCCTGGGCCGATGAGTCACACCGTATTTCCGGCGAGTCGGCCATGGATGAAGCGGATATGGACGCTCTGCTGGCCCAGGCGGATCGCGATGCCCCACTCTCCTGAGGCCTGACCCACGATGTCGTCCTCGCCCGCCTACCGCCTGCTGCATGAACTGGATGACCGTTTCGATCAGTTGATGCAAGCCATTGAACAAGCCGTTTCGCTTTATGAAACCCAGCCGTTGCCCATGTGGCGCTTCGATGGCCTCAGCGACCCCGGCTGGCTACGCCGTGCGCTGCTGGACATGTGGCATCAGCAAGCCCAGGATGGGCGTGAAACGCGCAATTACATTGGAGTCATCGCGGCGGACGAAGCACTACTGGAGGCCTTTCATGACGTCAATCATGCCAAACAGGCGATCAGTGACTGGCTCAGGCACATCAAACAGGCCCATCCTACTGCATTGAGCGAAGCCAGGCAGCGGCTCCCTCGCCGTCACCCTGACCTGGACAGCGTGCTGCGTCAAAGCGGGTTGGCCAGGCTACATTTGAAGCAGTGCTGGCGACTACTCCCCATCGCAGAGGCTCCCGTCGCCAGAATTCGCTTTGCCTGGTATACCAGCGGCCGCTCCATCAAACGCATAAGCGTGCAGGAAGCGGAGCAGAAGCTACTGCAACTGGACACCGACGCGCCTCATGTACGCATCCAGTTGCGCAAGTTAGCCAGCCTACCCAGTCAGGAAGTGCTGGCCCAGGTACAGAACCAGGCCCCGCTGATGCGCGCCAACCTTTTCTACACCGAACCGCTGGCAGATGGCCACACGCGACGGGCGCTCAACGTGGCCATGCCCCTTGTGGTCCCTGCGCCAGAGGGGCGTCTACCCGATATCAAAACGCCACCACAAACAGCGCCCATAGCCCGCACCCGCGCAAAGCGACGGGATGAAAAGCTGGAGAGCGAGGTGTTTCTGCCCAGCCTGCGGGTCTTCCGCTACCGTTAGCAGCCCCCTTCACTCACCGGGTATTTCCTCCAACGCCCACACATTGTACTTGAGCAACGTATCGATCAACTCGCGCAACGCCCCTGCCGATTGGTCGTACTCGGCCATCAGCGCATGCAGGCGCTCGCCGAACAGCTCATCACGCCGCTTCTGTTGGTCCGCCTGATCTTCTGCTTCTAGCTCGGCCAAGGAGCGCACCGGAGGGCCGGTGGGAATATCGAAATCACTGTCAGGGTCTTCCAATTGACGCAGCGCCTGGGCAAAGGCGTCATCCAGCTCACGAAACTTGCGTAGCTTTTCACGCTCATCCAGCTGTTTAGAAACCTTGTGATATTTCATTGATGTTTCATCTACACCTTACGAAAAATGGTCGACATGCCTGAGCAACAGGCCATTTTAATCAAAAACTGTGCACAAACGCGTATTCTTTAAGAGCAAACTTGCCTTTGCTACCGCTTGGAAGCATAAAGACAGCAACGCGATGATCTCACCATCGGTAACAATGACTAACCGAACAGGTGATTTATGCTAATACCTTTTACGTCATCGCTGGCAAGGTACGGCCACTCTGTCTATTTCCATGCCCCGGCACGCACTGCCACCAGAGATGGCCTACCAGGTCATGAGTCACCAAACGCACCGGGAGAGTGCACAGGCAGGTCAGTCGCAAGCTACCTGTTGAACCCGCATAGGAGGCCAGATAGTGTTCAATGCAATGTCACGAGCTGAAATCTGGCTACAAGATTCGCTTGATCAACCGCTGAGTATCGAAGATCTCGCCAGGCAGTTGGGATATTCAGCCTCACAGGTACGGCGACAGTTCCGCCAGTGCTTTAACATGTCACCCCGAGCGTATCGGGAGCAGCGCAGACTGGAGCGTGCCGCTGTACTGCTATCGCTGACCCAGCAAAATATAGCGCATATCGCCGCGCAATGTGGCTATGTAAATCACTCATCCTTTTCACGCGCTTTCCAGCGACGCTACCAGCTGTCTCCCAGGCATTATCGCCAGGCTCTCAACGATAGGCATCAACTGAAGCCGCCACTAAAGTCATTTACCACGGATATAAAGCAAGGCAGCCCCCGCCAAGCCGTCTATATGCGTATCTACAAGGCGGCACACGCCATCAGCGGCTTGGGTAATCGTAAGCGCCATACCAACCATCTTCCATGTCTGGAAGCTCAACTCGGCGGTTCTACCCCCGCCGTGGCCCTCCCTGACCTGCTAGCAGACAAAGTATTGGCACTCGACAGCACGACCAAGCAGTATAAACTACGCACCGATATCGGGCTGCATATCGAAAACCAGGCGAGCACCGACAGCGTGGCTTTACCGGTTGAATATCGGCGTATCGATATTCCCTCACAACACTATGCGGTAACGCTGTTTGATGACTTTAGCGAGCTCTCGGATGCGCTGACGGCAACACTGTGCCAACTGCACTACCACCAGAGCCTTTATCACGTTAGCGGGGGCGCACCCCATGTGCTGTGGCGCAAGGGACGTCTGGAACTCAAAGTACCGTTGCAACGCCTGACATAATCACTGTTCAATACAGGGAGAAGGCTGTGAAATTGTGGAGAGCATTACCTGGCCGGGGTGGCAACACTTTGATACTGCTAAAACAAAACCGGCACTTCTGGGGAGAAATGCCGGTTGTTCACTTAATCTTCCAGGCGCACGAGCCAGGATTCGACGGTGTCATCGCCGTGCTCGTCTTTCCAGCTACGCAGGCCTTTGTGGTTACCACCGCGGGTTTCGATCACTTCACCCGTGTTCGGGTTCTTGTAGATCTTCAGGCGGCGCTTGCGGCGAGTAGCAGCAGCCGGTGCCTTGGGAGCGCCACGCTGGTCAGCAGCGGGGTCCAGCAGAGCGATGACATCACCAGGGCGCTTGCCGAACTCGGTCATTAACGCTTCCAGCTTGGCTTTAAACTCGAGCTCACTTTTCAGACGCTGGTCGTTTTCCAAGCGCTGCAGTTCTTCCTGAAGCTGCTTAAGCTGCTGTTCTTTTTGGATGTAATCATTTAACAGAGACATGGGAGGTCCTTTTAGAGTGAAGATAACTACCTTGGCACTGAGCCGGGAAACTCAACACCGACTATTTCAGAATGCGGACACATTATTGCCTTAAATCCACTGATTGACAATAGTCTAGTTGATTTTAGCGCCTTTACTAAACAATTTTATACACTCTAATGCCATTAAAGGCGATGTGACAATTGCGCATACCACTTATAGCAACGCTTGCACCCCCTTAACAACAACCTATTTCAAGCAGACAGAAACAAAAACGCCGCCCCAAAGGGCGGCGTTTTCCGAGACAAGACTAGTATTAGTCCTGGCCCATCTGCTGCTTGATCAGATCACCGATCGTGGTCGGACCACCGGCAGCTTCCGGCTCTTGCTCACGCAGTTTCTTCAGGTTCTGACGCGTGTCGTCCTGCTCTTTGGCCTTGACGGACAGAGCAATCTGACGGCTCTTGCGGTCAACGCTGACGATACGCGCTTCGACGCTGTCGCCTTCGCTCAGTACGTTACGTGCGTCTTCAACGCGGTCAGCACTGATTTCAGAAGCCTTCAGAACCGCGATGACGTCAGTGGCCAGCTCGATGTGAGCTTCCTTGGCGTCAACTTCTACGACGCGACCCGTCACGATGCTGCCCTTGTCGTTGACAGACAGGTATTCGGCAACCGGATCGGAATCCATCTGCTTGATGCCCAGAGAGATGCGCTCGCGCTCAGGGTCAATGGACAGGATAACGGCTTCTGCCTCGTCGCCTTTCTTGAAGTTGCGAACCGCTTCTTCACCGGTTTCCGTCCAGGAGATGTCGGACAGGTGAACCAGACCGTCGATACCGCCTTCCAGGCCGATGAAGATACCGAAGTCCGTGATGGACTTGATGGTACCAGAAACGCGGTCGCCCTTGTTGTACTCGGCGTTGAAGGTTTCCCACGGGTTAGCAGTGCACTGCTTGATACCCAGGGAGATACGACGACGCTCTTCGTCGATATCGAGCACCATGACGTCAACATCGTCGCCCACTTGAACGACTTTAGACGGATGGATGTTCTTGTTGGTCCAGTCCATTTCAGACACGTGAACCAGACCTTCGACACCCTCTTCCAGCTCAGCGAAGCAGCCGTAATCGGTCAGGTTAGTGACCACAGCCTGCACTTTCATACCTTCGGGGTAACGGTCTTTGATGTTGACCCACGGATCTTCACCCAGCTGCTTCAGACCCAGAGAAACGCGGTTGCGCTCACGGTCGAATTTCAGCACTTTGACGTTGATCTCGTCGCCAACGGCAACGATTTCAGATGGATGCTTGATACGCTTCCACGCCATGTCGGTGATGTGCAGCAGGCCATCGACACCGCCCAGATCTACGAAAGCACCGTAGTCGGTCAGGTTCTTGACGATACCCTTGATTTGCTGACCTTCTTGCAGCGTGGCCAGCAGCGCTTCACGCTCGGCGCTGTTTTCGGCTTCAAGCACGGCACGACGCGATACAACGACGTTGTTACGCTTCGGATCCAGCTTGATGACTTTGAAGTCCAGCTCTTTGTTTTCCAGGTGCGCAGTGTCGCGAACCGGACGAACGTCAACCAGAGAGCCCGGCAGGAAGGCACGGATGGAGTCGACGTCGACAGTGAAGCCGCCTTTGACTTTACCGTTGATCACGCCTTTGATGATTTCGTCTTTCTCGAAGGCCGCTTCCAGAATCTTCCAAGCTTCTGCGCGCTTGGCTTTTTCACGGGACAGGCGAGTTTCGCCGAAGCCATCTTCTACGGCTTCCAGCGCAACGTGCACATCGTCACCGATCGCGATGGTCAGCTCACCATTCTCGTCACGGAATTGTGCCGCAGGGATCTGACCTTCGGATTTCAGACCAGCGTTAACGGTAACCCAGTCACCGTCGATGTCGACAACTTGAGCCGCAACGATGGCGCCCGGCTCCATGTTGATGTCGTTAAGGGACTGTTCAAACAGTTCAGCAAAGCTTTCGCTCATGGTTTTCCTACGTGATCAACGTTGTTGAGGCATAACTGCCTTCTCCGTACCACCAGCGAGTACGGGCCTAATGTCATTCAGCTTCTGGAGGTGTTAGCGCTGGTTGGACCTGACCGGGCTCACTAAGATATTACTGTCGCCCTGCCACGTCGTGACACCTTTCCAAAAACGCCGCAAGGGAGAATCAAGCGCCGTCAAACATGCCCCGTTGGGCAAGCAGCTCGGTTAGCCGATCAACCACTTCCGGTATACTCAGGCGCGTGGTGTCAAGCGTGATGGCATCATCTGCCGGCTTGAGCGGAGCCACACTGCGCTGCGTGTCGCGTGCATCGCGTGCCTGAATCTCCTTCAAAAGACTCGACAGACTAGCATCCACCCCTGCTTCCTGCAACTGCAGATGCCGTCTACGCGCCCTTTCCTCGGCACTGGCAGTCAAAAAAATCTTCAGCGGCGCCTCTGGAAACACCACTGTGCCCATATCGCGTCCATCCGCCACCAGGCCAGGGAACTGGCAAAAATCACGCTGTCGCTGCAGCAGCGCAGCGCGTACCTTTGGCAATGCGGCCACCTGGGAAGCACGCTCGCCCGCTTGCTCGGTACGAATGAGCCGACTGACGTCTTCGCCTTCCAGCAGCGTGCGTGGCCGACCCTCTTCCACCGGGAAAGCAACGTCCAGGGTTGCTGCGATATCGGCCAGCGCCGCTTCGTCATCCAACGCCACGTGATGCTTGACGGCCGCCTGGGCCGTCAACCGATAGAGCGCACCGCTATCCAGCAAATGCCAGCCCAGCCGTTCAGCCACCAGGCTGCTGATCGTGCCTTTACCGGCACCGCCGGGGCCATCGATGGTCAGCACAGGAGCGTTAGCGGTCATGGACGCCCTCCACATCGACACGCATACCGATACGCTGAGCCAGCGTCACGAAGTCAGGGAAGGACGTTGCCACGTTGGCGCAATCGTCGATGACGATCTCAGCACCCGCGCGCAGGGAGGCAATCGCAAACGCCATGGCAATGCGGTGATCGCCGAGGCTATCGATGCGGCCACCGCCGTAACTCGGCACGCTCTCGTCACCGTTACCGATGATGTCGATGCCGTCTTCCACGACCGTATGCTCGACACCCAGAATCGCCAAACCATCTGCCATGGCCTGAATACGGTCCGACTCTTTGACGCGCAGCTCTTCAGCTCCGCGCAGCCGCGTGGTGCCTTGTGCATTGGCCGCCGCAATGAACAGCGCCGGGAATTCATCGATGGCGAGCGGCACTTGATCGACAGGAATATCGATACCCTTCAGCGGCGCATAGCGAATACGGATGTCCGCCACGGGCTCACCGCCTACCTCGCGCTGGTTTTCAAGCGTCAGGTCAGCGCCCATCAGGGTCAGAATATTGATGACACCGATACGCGTCGGGTTGATGCCCACGTGCTCCAGCGTGATGTCGGAACCAGGGGTAATGGCAGCGGCGACCAGGAAGAAGGTAGCCGAAGAGATATCGGAGGGCACGTCAATCGGCCCCGCCGTCAGTTGACCGCCTCCCTGCAGCCAGCAGGTGTCGCCCTCGCGAGAAACGGCGTAGCCAAACCCGTTGAGCATCCGCTCGGTATGATCGCGGGTCGGCGCTGGCTCGCGCACGCGGGTCTCTCCCTCGGCGTAGAGCCCTGCCAGCAGCAGGCACGACTTCACCTGAGCACTGGCCATGGGCATATCATAATGAATGCCTTTCAGCGCAGCGCCGCCATGAATTTTCAATGGCGGACGGCCACCCTCTGCCGTGTCGATGGTCGCTCCCATCAGGCGCAGCGGGTCTGCCACACGCCCCATGGGGCGCTTGGTGAGTGACTCATCACCGGTCAATTCGCTATCGAACGCCTGACCCGCCAGCAGCCCGGCAAACAGGCGCATGGCGGTGCCAGAGTTACCTACATACAGCGGGCCTGCCGGCGCCTTGAGGCCGCGCATGCCAACCCCATGAATGGTCACACGCCCCTGGTGCGGGCCTTCGATGGCCACCCCCATTTCACGAAAGGCCTGCAAGGTGGCCAGACTATCTTCGCCCTCCAGGAAGCCCTTGACCTCGGTCACTCCTTCGGCCAACGCGCCAAGCATGATCGAGCGGTGAGACATGGATTTATCGCCCGGCACCCGCAAACGCCCCTGCGCCTGGCCGCCTGGCTGCACGCGATAAGTCACTTGACCGTGTGGTTGCATATGATATTCCGCCTGGTAACTAGTTTTATTCAATAACGTATCAAAATAGTGGCGAGCATGACTGGCCCGATCGAAGGTGGCAATCATCGCATCGCTGTCGGCACTTTCCACCGCCTGACGCAGCCTTTTGAGCCCTGCTTCGAAATCGTCCAGAGAAGAAAGCACGGCGTCACGATTGGCCACGAAAATGTCGCGCCACATGACCGGGTCACTGCCTGCAATACGGGTAAAATCACGAAACCCACCCGCAGCATAGCGGAAGATATCCAGCCGCTCGTCCTGCCGCGCCAGCGTGTCCACCAGTGAAAACGCCAGCAAGTGGGGCAAGTGGCTGGTGCGCGCCAGCACCTGATCATGGCGCTCGACGCTCATTTGCAGCACGTCGGCACCGCAGGCTCTCCACAGGGTTTCTACTCGCGCCAGCGCTACCGGGTCGACATCCGGCTCCGGCGTCAGGATCACTTTGTGATTGACGTACAGCGATGGATTGGCGGCTGCCACACCGCTTTTCTCGGAGCCCGCAATAGGATGACCCAGCACGATATTGGGCATGACACGGCCGAATACGCGCTCGGCGCAGTCACGTATGGTGGCCTTGGTACTGCCTACGTCGGTCATCACGACATCGGGAGCCGCCTGATCGAGAGAACGCGACAGCGTGCTCATCACGCTCTCCATGGCCAGCACCGGCACCGCCAGCACGACCATGGAAACGTCCTTCAAGCAGTTGGCGAGCTCGACACCGCCGGCATCTACCAGCCCCAGTTCGATGCCCAATGCCACTTCCTGCTCATTGGGGTCGCAGGCGACGATCTGGCCAGCGTAGCCCGAGGCACGCAATGCGGCGGCCAACGAGCCGCCGATCAGGCCAAGGCCGACAATCAGAATGCGCGGTTCGACACACGCCACCCGAGGTGCAAGAGAAGGTGAAACCGTCACAGCACACCCTGAGGGTAGGAACCCAGCACCCGCAGTTCAGAGGCGCGCAGGCGAACTTCTTCCAGCACCGCAGCCACCTGGGGCTCGTCACGGTGGCCCTTGAAGTCGATGAAGAAGACGTAGTTCCACACACCGGTGCGCGAGGGCCGCGTTTCGATACGCGTCAGATCGATCTTGTGGCGGTGGAAGGGCTCCAGCAAATCGTGCAGCGCACCGGGCTGGTTACGCATTGCCACGACGATGGAGGTCTTGTCTTCGCCCGACATGGGCACGTCCTGATTGCCAATGATCAGGAAGCGCGTGGAGTTGTCCGGCCGATCTTCGATTTTGTCGGCAATGCGCTCCAGGCCATAAAGCTTGGCGGCCATGTCGCCGGCAATCGCGGCGCTGTGCCACTCGGTTTTCACCAGCTTGGCGGCTTCGGCGTTGGAAGAGACCGGCACCCGCTCGGCATGAGGGTAGTGAGCATCCAGCCACTTGCGGCACTGACCGAACGACTGAGGGTGCGAATAGATGCGTGACACCTTCTCTTGACGCGTGGTTTCACTGATCAAGAGATGGTGGTGAATGCGCAGCACCACTTCACCACAAATCCTGATGGAGGAGTCCATGAACGTGTCGAGGGTGTGATTGACCACCCCTTCGGTGGAGTTCTCGACGGGAACGACGCCATAGTTGACGGCCCCCGCCTCCACTTCCCGGAACACTTCATCGATGGCTGCCATCGGCAGGCTGACGGCGCTTTCACCGAAATGCTTCAACGCGGCCTGCTGGGTGAAGGTGCCTTCAGGCCCGAGATAAGCCACCTTGACCGGCTGCTCCAGCGCCAGGCAGGCAGACATGATTTCGCGAAACAGCCGCGCCATTTCTTCGGAGTCCAAAGGCCCCTTGTTCAACGCCATGATACGGCGCAGCACCTGGGCTTCGCGCTCCGGACGGTAGAACACCGCATCCTTGTCCTGAGCCAGCTTGACGTGAGCCACCTGCTGGGCACAGTTGGCCCGCTCACTGATCAAACGCAGAATATCGCCATCCAGCTGGTCGATACGTTGACGCAAGTCGTCGAGATTGATCGGCGTATCGGACATGGGGGTTAGCCTCTTCGTTGTTCGAAATCTGCCATGAAGGCAATTAACGCATCCACCGCATCTTCCGGCACCGCGTTATACAAGCTGGCACGCATGCCACCGACGCTGCGGTGACCCTTGAGATTCAGCAGCCCGGCCTCGTCGGCCTCCTTGAGGAAGGCACCGTCCAGCCGGTCATCCGCCAGCACGAACGGCACGTTCATGCGCGACCGATTGGCTGTGGCGATAGGATTGCTGTAGAAGTCACTGCCATCGATGGCCGCGTAAAGTTTTTGCGCCTTGCGCTGGTTCATGCGGTCCATGGCGTCCAGCCCGCCAATGTCGTTTTTCAACCACTGAAACACCAGACCCGAGAGGTACCAGGCGTAGGTAGGCGGGGTATTCACCATCGAGCCTGCGTCAGCCAGCATCTGGTAGTCGAACAGCGAAGGGACGCTTGCAGGCGCCTTGCCCAGCAGATCATCGCGGACGATCACGATGGTCAATCCCGCTGGACCGATGTTCTTCTGCGCCCCGGCATAAATCACCCCGAAGTCGCTGACATCGATAGGCCCCGACAGGATATTGGAGGACATGTCGCAGACCAGGGGCACGTCGCTGCCATCGGCACGGGTGACGTCTGGCACGTAGTCGAACTCCAGCCCGCCAATGGTTTCATTGGAGGTGTAATGCAGGTAGGCCGCGTCGCTGCTGAGCGACAGGGAAGCTTCGTCAGGCACCGCCAGATACCCATTGGACTCGCTGCTGCCCGCCACATGGCAGGCAAAACCGAGCCGCTTGGCTTCGCTCAGCGCCTTCTTGCCCCAAATGCCCGTCTGGATGAAGTTGGCACTACCACCCCCACCCAGCAGGTTCATGGGGAGCATGGCAAACTGCATGCTGGCACCGCCCTGAAGAAACAGCACCTTGTACTGATCAGGGATGCCCAGCAGAGACCGCAGATCGGCTTCTGCCTGCTCGGCAATGGCAATGAACTCATCGCTGCGATGACTCATTTCCATCACCGACAAACCGCGCCCCTGATAGTCGAGCAGCTCACTGCGAGCGCGCTCCAGTACGGCAACAGGCAGGGCCGCAGGCCCTGCGCAAAAATTATAATGACGTGTCATCGGTTCCCGGTTCCTGTGCGCCATTGTCTTGTTCGTCTGGCTCGACCGCCTCGGGCGCTCCCGTATCTTCGGGCTCATCGACACGCACGGTTTTCACCAGCTGCTCTTCTTTGCCCAGGCGAATCAGCATCACGCCTTGGGTATTACGCGACGTGATCGACACTTCTTCCACCCGCGTACGCACCAGGGTGCCACGGTCGGTGATCAGCATCATTTCATCGCTGTCATACACTTGCATGGCCGCCACCAGGGCGCCGTTGCGCTCACTGGTCTGCATGGCAATCACGCCCTGCCCACCGCGACCACGCAGCGGGAACTCTTCGAGGCGCGTGCGCTTGCCATAGCCCTTCACACTGGCGGTGAGGATGTAGATCTGACCATCGCTCTGCGCCAGCTCGGCGGCATCTGCCGGGGCTTCCTGCTCGGCATCGGCATCCGCCTCGGCATCGATTTGCTGGCTCTTGGGAATGATCAGGCTGATCACTTCCGCGTCGCCCAGCAGGCGCATGCCGCGCACACCGCGAGCGGTACGGCCCATGGCGCGCACGTTGCCTTCCTCGAAACGGATCGCCTTGCCGTTGGAGGAGAGCAGCATGACGTGGTCGCTGCCCGAGGTAATCGCAGCCCCCACCAGGCGGTCGCCCTCTTCCAGATCGATGGCAATCAAGCCCACGCTGCGCGGGCGAGAGAACTGCTCGAGACTGGTGCGCTTGACGGTACCGTTGGCGGTGGCGAAGAAAATATAGTGCTCGGGGTCGTAGTCACGCACAGGCAGGATGGCGTTGACCGATTCGCCCTCTTCCAGCGGCAGCATGTTCACCAACGGCTTGCCGCGTGAACCACGGCTAGCGTTGGGCATCTCGTACACCTTCAGCCAATACACCTTGCCCCGGTTGGAGAACAGCAGCACCGTGTCATGGGTCGAGGCAACCAGCAGGTGTTCGATGACGTCCTCGTCCTTCATGGCCGTGGCGGACTTGCCGCGACCACCCCGACGCTGGGCCTGATAGTCCGAAAGCGGCTGCGTCTTGGCGTAGCCCGAACGCGACACCGTGACCACCATGTCCTCTTCGGCAATCAGGTCTTCGATGGACAGGTCCAGGTGGCTGGCCTGAATTTCCGTACGACGGTCGTCGCCGAACTGGTCGCGCACCGCATGCAGCTCTTCCCGAATCACTTCCATGAGGCGGTCGGCAGAGGCAAGAATTTCTGTGAACTCGGCAATCTTTTCGAGAATCGACAGGTACTCATCCAGCAGCTTTTCGGTTTCGAGGCCGGTCAAGCGGTGCAGACGCAGTTCCAGAATCGCCTGAGCCTGAGCAGGCGAAAGGCGATACTCGGTGGCCGAGGGGTTCAGCCCAAAGCCTTCGTCCAGGTCTTCGGGCTTGCAGGAAGTGGCTCCGGCACGCTCCAGCATGGCCGTCACCTGGCCCGGCTGCCATACCTTGTCCAGCAGCTTTTCGCGGGCTTCGGCGGCATTGGGCGATGCCTTGATCAGCTCGATGACTTCATCGATGTTCGAGATGGCGACGGCTAGGCCTTCCAGCAGATGGCCGCGCTCACGCGCTTTCTTGAGTTCGAACAGGGTACGCCGCGTGACGACTTCCCGACGATGGCGGATGAACGCCTCGAGCATCTCTTTCAGATTGAGTGTGTGCGGCTGGCCATTTTCCAGCGCCACCATGTTGATACCGAAGACGTTCTGAAGCTGGGTCTGGGCAAACAGGTTATTGACCACGACCTCGCCAGACTCACCGCGCTTGACTTCGATCACCACACGCAAGCCATCCTTGTCGGACTCGTCGCGCAGCTCGGCAATGCCCTCGATCTTTTTCTCTTTGACCAGCTCGGCGATCTTCTCGATCAACCGCGCCTTGTTCACCTGATACGGCAGTTCGGTGACGATGATGTGATCACGCCCGGTCTTGTCATCGTGTTCGATGGTGTGACAAGCACGCACGTAGATGCGTCCACGTCCGGTGCGGTAGGCATCCAGGATACCGGCACGGCCATTGATGATGCCGCCGGTGGGGAAATCTGGCCCGGGGATGTACTGCATGAGGTCATCGACGGTCAAGGTGTAGTCGTCGATCAGCGCCAGGCAGCCATCGATCACTTCCCGCATGTTATGGGGCGGAATGTTGGTGGCCATGCCCACGGCAATGCCCGAGGAGCCGTTGATCAGCAGGTTCGGCACTTTGGTGGGCAGCACTTCGGGGATACGTTCGGTGCCGTCGTAGTTATCGACCCAGTCGACGGTATCTTTTTCGAGATCCGCCAGCAGCTCGTGGGCCAGGCGCGCCATGCGCACCTCGGTGTAACGCATGGCAGCCGCGTTGTCGCCGTCGATGGAACCAAAGTTACCCTGACCATCGACCAGCACGTGACGCATGGAGAAGTGCTGTGCCATGCGAACGATGGTGTCATACACCGCACTGTCACCGTGGGGGTGGTACTTACCGATGACATCGCCGACGACACGCGCCGACTTCTTGTACGGTTTGTTCCAGTCATTCCCCAGCTCATGCATGGCAAACAGCACACGGCGATGAACCGGCTTGAGGCCGTCGCGCACATCGGGGAGCGCACGACCAATAATGACACTCATCGCATAGTCGAGGTACGACTGCTTGAGCTCGTCTTCAATATTGACGGGCAAGATTTCTCTGGCGATGTCACCCATGAAAGTCAGATCCTTTGCACTGCATTGGCACTGCGAGAGTTGAAAGCGCTTGAAAATGCCGCCTTTAGCTAACCAGCAAGGCGGCGCGCAGAGTCGCTCACATCATACCACTGCATACGCATCAAGGGCAGTCGGTGACACCTCCATTGCTATTTAAGCCAAAAAGGCCTCTTTGCCGACCTGCAGCCCCATGAGCGCTTCACGCACGTCGCCTTCGATAGTCGCCGCGCGATTTTGCTGCATGTCCAGCAGCACGAAGGTCAGATCCGCCTGGGCGACCACGCTGCCATCCTGACGCACGATGCGGTGATGGCAAAGCGCACTGCGCTCATTCACGTCGATGATGCCGGTCTGCACCGTGAGATCGTCCCCTTGCAAGGCTGCCGCACGGTAATCGATATTCAGATTCACCACGACGAACGCCCGCTTCGCCTGATGCAGCTGCTTCATCAATTGCGGGTGCTCATCGAAAAATGCCCAACGCCCCTCCTCCATGAACTCCAGGTAGCGCGCATTGTTGACGTGGCCATAGCCGTCCAGGTGGTAGCCCCGCACGCGCATGGTAACGCTGGAAATCGCTTCAGACATGACAACCTCTTTTATTGATGACAGTGATCAGCAGGCGCAGGCACCTGCCAGCGACAGGCAACATGCCCCACACAAATCAAACACAAGTTTAAAACCAGTGCAACAGCATGACGGCACACCAGAGTGCTGGCAGGAAAGGCCTGCTTTCGACATAATGTGCCACCTTTTAAACAGGATTGGTGACATGTGGTTCAAGCACCTGCATCTATATCGCCTGCACGGCGCGCCCGAGCTCGACAGCCACACCCTGGCCAACGCGCTGGATGAACACGCCGCCAAGCCATTGGGCAATGCGGATGCTCGCCGACTAGGCTGGACCGCGCCCGCAGGCCGCCTGGGCGGCGGACAGCGCCTGCACGAGATCCAGGGACATCGGCTGCTGTCGGCACTGCGCCAGGAACGTCTGCTGCCTGCCTCGGTGGTCAAGGAAGAAGTCGATGAGAAAGTCGCCGACATCGAAGCCAGCGAAGGACGCAAGGTGACGCGCAAGGAAAAGACCGCTCTCAAGGAGCAAGTCACTGAAGAGCTGATGCCCCGCGCGTTCGTGCGCAGCCAGAAAATCGACCTCTGGTGGGACACCCAGCACCAGCTGATCGGCATCAATGCCAGCTCGCGCACCCGCGCCGAAGACGTGCTGGACCTGCTGCGGGAAACGCTGGGCAGCCTCAAGGCAACGCCACTCAGCAGCCAGACGCTTCCAATACGCGCCATGACGACCTGGCTGGGCGACCCCGCCAGCCGCCCCGCCGACCTGCAACTGGGCGACCAGGTCGAGCTGAAGGCGAAAGGCGATGATGGCGTACTGCGCGCCCGACAGGTGGATCTGGATAGCGACGAAATACAGCAGCTGCTCGAAAGCGGCCGTCAGGCCAGCAAGCTGGCCATGCAGATAGAGGGCCGCTTGAGCTTCGTACTGCATGACGACCTTGCTCTGAAATCTCTGCGTTTCGGCGATGCATTGATCGAAGAGGCCGACCATGCCGATGATGGTGACGACGCTCTGGCACGCCTGGAAACCGATTTCATCTTGATGGCTCAGTCGCTGTCCGAGGACATTCGCCGTCTCATGGCGTGGCTGGGTGGTGAAGCCCAGCGGGAACCGAGTGCGCTATCTGGCACCTGATGATGGGCAACCCCATACCTTCTCGGTGAATCGTTCATTTACTTGCTGACACGTTACGGATCGCATGACTCAACACAATAACGCTCCTCACGCAGACGACACGAGTGACCCCTGGGCCGACATTCGGCCCTATATGGATCATGAGGTTCCTGAAGTTATTGCCCGGCTCTCTCGCGACACTGAGCTTCTGGACGCTTTGACCCGCTTTCGCCTGCCACGCATGGCCAAATGGGCTCCGCCCCTGGCCAGGGCACTGGCCGGTCACGCGGTGCGTCGTGAGGTCAAGGGCGTAACCAGTGTGCATGAATTTCAGATGCGCATTGCCCGTTACATGGAGCGGATGATACGCACCACCACCACTGCCTTTGACGTTTCAGGCCTGGACAAGCTCGACGAGCACAGTGCTTATCTCTTTATCGGCAACCACCGCGACATTTCACTGGACCCAGCGTTCGTCAACTATGCGCTCTACCAGGCGGGTCGTGACACCGTGCGTATCGCGATTGGCGACAACCTGCTGAAGAAGCCCTACGTCACGGACCTGATGCGTCTGAACAAGAGCTTCATCGTGCCACGCAGCGCCAGAGGAAAACGTGCCATGCTGGCCGCCTACCAGCAGCTGTCCGGTTACATTCGCCACTCGATCACCGACGACAACCACTCCATCTGGATGGCCCAGCGGGAAGGTCGCGCCAAGAACGGCATCGACCGTACCGACCCCGCCATCATCAAGATGCTGATCATGGCCAAACGGCTTGCCGAGCGCGACATCGTCTTTGGTGAAGCAGTAGCGGAACTCAAGCTGGTGCCTGTATCCATCAGCTATGAATACGACCCTTGTGATGTGCAAAAAGCCCAGGAGCTGCACGACATCGCTACCTACGGTCGCTATGCCAAAAGCGAATTCGAAGACATTCGCTCCATCGTCTCCGGCATCACCGGCTCCAAAGGTCGCGTTCAGCTGCGCTTTGGCAGCCCGGTAGGCTCGGACATGGAGACCCCTGATGAAGTCGCCGCCGAGATCGACCGTCAGGTCATCGGTGGCTATCGGCTGTTCCCGAGCCACTACCTGGCCCTGGAAGCGCTGGGCGAAGCACCCGAGCTGGTGGCCCGCAAGTCGATCACCCGCCAGGACCGCGAACGCTTCAAGGCGCGGCTTGCCGAGGTTCCGGAAGCACTGCGACCCTATTGGCTGGAGCAGTATGCCAACCCCGTCAAGCACAAGGCTGGCAGGCTGAGCCTGTAATCCGGTTGCTCATCGATCGTGTTGGGCAGGTCATGTGACTTTGCATGCTCAACATGCAAAAAAGTGCTATGGTCAAGGCATTCATTGGTCTCGCCAGGGCACCTGCCCTGGCGTGGTCTTAAGGAGACTCCCATGTCCGCATCAGAAATCCAAAAAACTCGTATTATCAACGAACTGCGTGGATTCATTCGCAAGCTTCTTCAGGATCCCAAAATCCTCGAACAGTCGCTGACCATCGCCCGTCAGCAGCTGTCGGAAGGAAGCAGCCCCGCCATCATGGCGCGCATTGCCAATGAAATTTCCGACACCACCAGCGTGCACATCCCTGAAGACCCTGCCGAGCACTCCGATGCCGACAAGCTGTTTCTGGAACTGCTGCGCGAAGTGGTTCAGGAAGAGCAGGCACTGTACTAGTTGTCGCTGACTGCATGCCAGGTGGCGACACACGTTTATCTCACTCCATTTATTTGTTTTGCCAAGACGGAATCAACCTTCACCATGTCCAACACTGCTCCACGCAACATTCTGGTGACCAGCGCACTGCCCTATGCCAACGGTGCCATCCACCTGGGTCATCTGCTTGAGTACATCCAGACCGACATCTGGGTACGTTTTCAGAAAAGCCGTGGCCAGCAGTGCTACTACGTATGCGCCGACGACGCCCATGGCACGGCCATCATGTTGCGAGCCGAGCAGGAAGGCATCTCCCCGGAAGCGCTGATCGAAAGAGTCTCTCAGGACCATCAGCAAGACTTTGCTCGCTTTGGCGTGGGCTTTGACAACTACCACTCCACCCACTCCGAAGAGAACCGTCACTACAGCGAGCTGATCTACAAACGCCTGCGCGACAAGGGCCATATTGCGACCCGCGACATCGAGCAGATGTACGACCCCCAGAAAGGCCTGTTCCTGGCGGATCGGTTCATCAAGGGGACCTGCCCCAAATGCCATGCTGACGATCAGTACGGGGATAACTGCGAGAAGTGCGGCGCTACTTATACCCCTGCCGACTTGATCAATCCGGTGTCCGCCATTTCCGGCGCCACGCCCGAGGTGCGTAGCTCGACCCACTACTTCTTCAAGCTGCCGGACTTCGCCGAGTTCTTGCAACAGTGGATCAACGACGGTCACGTTCAGCCCCAGATTCGCAACAAGCTGATGGAGTGGTTCGAATCCGGCTTCAATGAGTGGGACATTTCCCGGGACGCGCCCTATTTTGGCTTTGAGATCCCGGATGCGCCCGGCAAATATTTCTACGTCTGGCTGGATGCCCCCATCGGCTACCTGGCCAGCTTCAAGAACCTGTGTGACCGCCAAGGCATCGACTTCGACAGCTTCTGGCAGCCGAACTCCAACGCGGAGGTCTACCATTTCATCGGCAAGGATATCGTCTACTTCCACGCCCTGTTCTGGCCGGCCATGCTCCATGGGGCAGAGTTCCGTACGCCCACGGCGGTCAACTGTCACGGCTTCCTGACCGTGGATGGTGCCAAGATGTCCAAGTCCCGTGGCACCTTCATCAAGGCTGCCACCTATGCCGAGCACCTCAACCCCGAGTATCTGCGCTACTACTTTGCCGCCAAGCTGACCTCCAAGGTCGACGACCTCGACCTGAACCTCGACGACTTTGCCGCGCGCGTGAACTCGGATCTGGTCGGCAAGGTCGTGAACATCGCCAGCCGCTGTGCAGGCTTCGTCAAAAAGCTCGGCGGCGGAACGCTCTCCGAACATTGCGCTGAACCGGCCATGGTTGCCCGCTTCATCTCGGCCGGTGAGGATATCGCTGCCGATTTCGAAGCGCGGGAATTCAGCCGCGCCATGCGCAAGATCATGGAGCTGGCCGATGAAGCCAATACCTACATCGCTGACAAAGCGCCCTGGGCACTGGCCAAGCAGAACGGACGCGAACAGGAAGTGCTGGAAATCTGCTCGGTGGGCATCAACCTGTTCCGCCAGCTGATGGTCTATCTGGCGCCGGTGGTGCCGAGCATGGCGGAGCAAGCCCGCGAGTTTCTGGCGCTGGATACCCTCGATTGGGAAAGCCGCCAGAGCGTACTGGTGAACCACGCCATCAACAAATTCAAACCGCTGATGACCCGGGTAGAGCGAGACAGGATCGACGCCATGATCGACGCTTCCAAGGAGGATCTAGTGGAAGAGCAGAAACTCAAGAACACCCCTAAAGGCCCACTGGCCGAGGATCCCATCGCCGCCGAGATCAGCTTCGATGATTTCGCTAAAGTCGACCTGCGGATTGCGCGTATC
Source organism: Halomonas sp. BC1 (assembly GCF_002078135.1). NCBI lineage: Bacteria > Pseudomonadati > Pseudomonadota > Gammaproteobacteria > Oceanospirillales > Halomonadaceae > Halomonas > Halomonas sp. BC1. The sequence goes on from NZ_LFGS01000006.1 coordinate 158,610, forward strand.
GCCAAGGCAAAGTACGTGGAAGGCGCAGACAAGCTGCTGCAGCTGACACTCGACCTGGGCGGCGAGACCCGCAACGTCTTTTCCGGCATTCGCTCGGCCTATTCTCCAGAAGCGCTGGAAGGACGACTGACCGTCATGGTCGCCAACCTGGCCCCGAGAAAAATGCGCTTCGGCCTGTCAGAGGGTATGGTGCTGGCGTCCGCCAATAACGACGGTATCTATCTGCTCTCCCCGGACTCCGGCGCTGAGCCCGGTCAGCGGGTAACCTGACCAGCGCGACTTAGCCGCCATGAACGAACTGTTTGTCATCCTGATCAGCACCGCGCTGGTCAATAATTTCGTGTTGGTCCAGTTTCTTGGCTTATGCCCTTTCATGGGGGTCTCCAACAAGCTGGAGTCGGCCATGGGCATGTCGCTGGCCACCACCTTCGTGCTTACCCTGGCCTCCGCGGCCAGCTACGTGGTGTACCACGGCCTGCTGGTACCGCTGGACATTACCTACCTGCGAACGATCAGTTTTATCGTGGTCATTGCTGCCGTCGTACAGTTCACCGAGATCATGGTGCGCCAGCTGAGCCCGTTGCTGCATCAAGTGCTGGGTATTTTCCTGCCCCTGATCACCACCAACTGCGCCGTACTCGGAGTGGCGCTGCTGTCGCTCAACCGCGAACTGAGCTTCTTCCACACCACCCTCTATGGCCTGGGCGCGGCAGCAGGTTTCTCGCTGGTGCTGGTGCTGTTCGCCGCCATGCGTGAACGGCTGGCCGGTGCCGATATACCAAAGCCGTTCCAGGGCGCCGCCATTGCCATGGTGACCGCCAGCCTGATGTCGCTGGCGTTTCTGGGCTTTTCCGGCCTGGTGCAGGGGGCATCGTGATGGGCGAATCATTGTCATGGTGGGGGGTCGCCAGCGCCGTGGGCGCATTGACCACTCTGGGCCTGCTGTTCGGGGCGCTGCTGGGTTTGGCCAGCGTGCGCTTCAAGGGGGATGAAAATCCCCTGGTGGAGCAGATCGATGCGCTACTGCCACAAACCCAGTGTGGCCAGTGCGGCTACCCCGGCTGCCGCCCTTACGCCGAAGCGATCAACCAGGGCGATGCCATCAACAAGTGCCCGCCAGGCGGTGACGCCACGGTAGTGGCCCTGGCCGAGCTGCTGGGTCGCGAGCCAGCGCCCCTGGATGGCGAAGCCCCCAGCGAAGATCGCGTGGCCTTCATCCGCGAAGCCGAGTGCATTGGCTGCACCAAATGCATTCAGGCCTGCCCGGTGGATGCCATCATCGGCGCGGCCAAACAGATGCACACGGTCATCGAAGACGAATGTACCGGCTGCGATTTATGCGTCGCCCCTTGCCCGGTGGACTGCATCGACATGCTGCCACGGCGCAAGCCGTTGAGTCAGTGGGAGCCCATTATCAGCGACCGCGCAACGCCAGGGAGTGCTCATGTCCCGTCATGATTTTCCCGGCGGCATTTATCCGCCCGAGCGCAAGCGGCGCTCACTCACCGCGCCGCTGAGGGCGGCCCCGCTGCCTGCTCGAGTGGTGTTGCCCCTCGATCAGCATGTCGGCAAACCCGCCCTGCCCTGCGTGGCCGCAGGCGAGCGCGTGAAGGTGGGCACTGTGGTGGCCCGCAAAGGTGGACTGGTATCGGCCAATGTGCATGCCAGCCTGAGCGGCACCGTGCGTGAGGTCAGCCCTCAGTCGGTGACGATCGTAGGCGATGGCGACGATGAGTGGCAGCGGCTGGCGCCGCTCGACTGGCGGCGGGCGGAACCTTCAGCGCTGGTGTCGCGCTTGGACGACAGCGGCCTGGCAGGGCTGGGCGGGGCTGGCTTTCCGACTCACGTCAAAGCGCAGGTCAGTCTGCAGCACCCCATCGATACGCTGGTGGTCAATGCCGCCGAATGCGAGCCCTACATCACCGCCGACGACATGACGCTGCGCCACTATGCCGCCCAAGTGCTGGAAGGCGCGGCAATTTTGGCCACCCTGTGTGCCGCGTCGCGTATCGTCGTGGGTATCGAGGATAACAAGCCCGAGGCACGGCAAGCCCTGCAGGCGGCGCTGCCCCAGGTGCCATCACCGCTTCCGGTGACGCTCGAGGTGATCGAAACCCGCTACCCCAGCGGGGGCGAGCGACAGCTGATCAAAAAGCTGCTGGGCAGAGACGTGCCCAGCGGCGGCCTGCCAGCGGATGTAGGCGTTCTGTGTCACAACCCGGGGACGCTATTGGCGGCCCAGCAGGCCATCTGTGAGGGCACACCGCTGGTCGAGCGCATCGTCACCCTGACAGGCGAGGCCATCGAACGGCCAGGCAACTACTGGGTACGTCTGGGCACCCCGATAGAGGGTCTGCTTCAGCAGGCTGGGCTGGCGCCGGATGCCCTGCATCAAGTGGTGGTAGGTGGGCCCATGATGGGGAGAGCGCTGGCATCGCTGGACGTTCCCGTCATCAAAACCACCAACTGCCTGATTGCCGCCACGCGCCAGGAACTGCCCCCGGCGCCAGACGCTTCCCCCTGTATTCGCTGCGGTGCCTGCGAAACCGTCTGCCCAGTGCAGCTACTGCCCCAGCAGCTGCATTGGCACGCGCAAAGTGGCCATGACGCGGCCCTGGAAAAACAGCACCTGTTCGACTGCATCGAATGCGGCGCCTGCAGTTTCGTATGCCCCAGCCATATCCCGCTGGTGGCGGAATACCGCACGGCCAAGCAACGGATCCGTTTGAAACGCATCGAAACCGCCAAGGCAGAGCACGCGCGCCACCGCTTCGAGTTCCGCCAGGCCAGGCTGGCCCGGGAAGAGGCGGAGAAGCAGGCTCGCCGCCAGGCGCGGCTTGCCCAGCAGCGTCAGCCGTCGTCATCGGGTGTCGAGCCCCGCACCACAGAGCTGCCAGCCGTTGACCTGCGCAGCTTGCGCATCGCACAGACCGCGGCCAGGGCGGCGGTCAAAAAAGCCGAGAAGGCGCTGGCACGCGCCGTGGCAGAAGACCCTCAACAATCCCAGGAGGACCTGGAGATGCAGCTGGCCACTGCCCAGGAAAACCTGCTCGCCGCGGACGCCCGACTGGCCGATGCCAGAGCCCGCGAACGGGAGCAAACGACACCATGAGCATGCTCCAGGCCTCGACGCTGGGCCTTGCCCCCTCCTCGGCATCGATCATGCGCTGGGTCATCCTGGCAACCCTGCCGGGGCTACTGGCCATGACCTTCTATTTTGGGCTGGGGGTGCTGACCAACGTGGCAGTGGCCGCCGGCGTTGCCATGCTGGCAGAGGCCGCCATACTCGCCCTGCGCCGTCGCCGCGTGGTTGCTACCTTGACCGACGGCAGTGCCCTGCTGACGGGCGTTCTGCTGGGCGCCTCGCTGCCCCCCGGTAGCCCCTGGTGGCTGCTGGCGGTAGGGGCCATCGCCGCGGTGGTGGTCGCCAAGCAGCTGTATGGAGGGCTGGGGCACAACCCCTTCAATCCGGCCATGGTGGGTTACGCCCTGCTGCTGGTATCGTTTCCAACCTACATGACGCTGTGGCCAGTGCCGCACCAGGCAGGTTCGATGGCGACACTCTGGGCCCAGGTCAGCGGCACCCTCTCCGCTGCCGAGCTGGACGCGCTGAGTGGCGCCACGCCATTGGATGCCTTCAAGCATAAAGGACTGACAGGGGCAGATGAGTTCTGGGCGGCGGCTGCGCTGGAAGACACGGTACAGGCCTGGCGCATGATCGCGCTGGCGTGGCTGGCAGGCGGGTTACTGCTGTTGTTCAAACGAGTGATCAGTTGGCATATTCCGGTTGCCATGCTGGGTAGCATGGCACTGGTAGCGGCACTGCTCTACGGCCTGGACAGCGACCACTACGCCTCTCCGCTGTTTCATCTGACCATGGGGGCTGCCCTGTTTGGTGCCTTCTTCATTGCCACGGACCCGGTGTCGGCGGCGACCAGTCGGCGCGGCAAGCTATTGTTCGGCATCGGCATTGGGGTGTTGGTCATGATCATCCGCACCTTCGGCGGCTATCCGGATGCCGTCGCCTTTGCCGTACTGCTGATGAACCTGTGTGTGCCGCTGCTGGATCTTTATAGCGCTCCTGTTCCTACAGGGCATCGTCCCACAGAGCGTCGTCCCACAGGGCACCGCCCCCCGACGAGGCGCCCATGACACTCTATCAAGCCATGTGGCGTGGGGCGCTGGCGCTGGGCACCTTTGCGCTGGTAACGGCAGGCAGCGTGGCATTGACTCGGACGTTGACCGCCGAACGCATCGAACAGCACCAGTTGGCCTATCAATATCGCCAGCTGCAGGCAGTGCTGCCAGCTTCGTTGGTCACGGACTCACAGGCATCGCTGCTGGAAGACACCTTCGAGCTGCCGGAGCCCGAACGGCTGGGCCACCGCACGCCCACACACGGCTGGTATGTTCACCACGCAGACGAAGCTGCCGTCGTCCTGCCGGTGATCACCCACCAGGGCTACAGCGGAGCCATTCACCTGCTGGTGGGGATTGACCATGAGGGCCGTATCAGCGGCGTTCGGGTCACTCGGCACCAGGAAACGCCAGGGCTAGGCGATGCCATCGAACGCCAGCGCAGCGACTGGATCACTCGCTTCGATGGCCTGGCACGCCACAGTCTGCCCCCCGAAAGCTGGGCGGTGCGACAACAGGGCGGCGCGTTCGATGGTTTCACCGGGGCCACCATCACCCCAAGCGCGGTCATCGATGCCGTTCACGATGCCCTGCGCTATGCCCATGAGGCCCGCTTGCCTATCACCATCGAGGAGCCCGAGACATGACGCCATGGCAACAGCTGACCCAGGAAGGGCTCTGGCGCAACAACCCTGCCCTGGTGCAACTACTGGGGCTCTGCCCGCTGCTGGCCGTGAGCGCCAGCGTGGTCAACGCACTGGGGCTGGCGCTGGCCACCCTGCTGGTCATGGTCGGGGCGAGTACGACCATCTCGTTGATTCGCCATCAGGTGCCCAGCGCGGTGCGGCTACCCGCCTTCGTGATGATCATTGCCGCCTTCGTGACCTGCGCCGAGCTGTTGATGGCTGCCTTTGCCTATTCGCTCTATCAAACTCTGGGCATTTTCATCCCCTTGATCGTGACCAACTGCGCCATCCTGGGACGCGCCGATGCGTTTGCCTCGCGCCAGCCGGTGCTGCCTGCCGCTCTGGACGGGTTCATGATGGGGCTCGGGTTCGGCTGGGTGCTGGTCTTGCTGGGAGCGATCAGAGAGCTGCTGGGCCAGGGGACGCTGTTCCATAACATGCATCTGCTGCTGGGCCCCAGGGCCGCCGAGTGGCAGATAACGGTGATGGACGACTATCAGTTTCTGTTTTTCATGTTGCCGCCAGGGGCCTTTTTCGTTGCGGGCCTGCTGATCGCGCTCAAGAATGTCCTCGACCAGCGCCAGCGCCGTGCACAGCCCGCCCCTACCCACGAGCGCAGCGAACGCCGCGTCCGGGTCACTGGCATCATCAAATAGTCTGGAGAAACGTTCATGAATGCCCAGAAACGACAGGAGATTTTTGCCCGCCTGCAGGCGGAAAATCCGCACCCCACCACCGAGCTGAACTGGAGCACCCCCTTCGAGCTGCTGGCTGCGGTGCTGCTCTCGGCACAGGCCACCGACGTGGGCGTCAACAAAGCCACCGACCGACTGTTTCCGGTGGCCAATACCCCCGAAGCGATCATCGCGCTGGGCATCGAGGGACTCAAGGAGTACATCAAGACCATCGGCCTGTTCAACACCAAGGCTGAAAACCTGATGAAGACCTGCCATATTCTGGTGAACCAGCATGGTAGCAACGTACCGCAAACCCGCCAGGCGCTGGAAGCCTTGCCGGGTGTCGGGCGCAAGACCGCCAACGTCATTCTCAATACCGCCTTTGGGCAGCCCACTATCGCCGTGGACACGCATATCTTCCGAGTCTCCAACCGAACGGGCATCGCCAAGGGCAAGGACGTGGTCGAAGTGGAGCAGAAGCTGTTGCGCCATGTACCCAAGGCTTTCAAGCAGGACGCCCATCACTGGCTGATCCTGCATGGCCGCTATACCTGTATCGCTCGCAAGCCACGCTGCGGTAGCTGTATCATCGAGGATCTTTGCGACTATAAAGACAAAACCGAGCTGACCTGAACGTTTGGGCCGCCCCAGGGAGCTGCCCAGCAAGATACGACCTCACACGGCCGTGGTGCACTGGCCTACCAGGCGCCTGGACCTGCTTCAGTCCAACAACTGACGATACGCCTCACGCCACTGGGGCCACTCCCAGGGCGACGTATCCAGCCGATCAGGGGCAGCCACTTTGCCTTGGAGCCACGCGGCAAGGCGCTGATAGAGCCCCTCCCGTGTCCCATCGTAACGGTAGGCATCAGGATAGAGTTCCGGAAAACAGAGCCTGTCCGGCACCAGCGGCCACGCACCACGCTGGGCAGCCTCCATGATGGCCAGCCCCTGAAACTCATGCCAGGTGGTCGACACGACGATGCCGCCGCCGTTCAACAGCGCCTGATACTGCTCCTCTGGCTGAGGCCCCCAACAGACGAGATGCTGCGCCAGCCGCACCTGCGCCTCGGCAAAGATGGCGGGCTCGTCACGAAACCGTTGGCCCATGACGGCAAGCTCGAAAGGCACGCCCTCCTCACTCAGCCTGAACAACACCGCAAAGAAGTCCTCAGGGTTCTTGTCGTACTCCCAACGGTGGTTCCAGACGATGCGCCGTGGTGGCGGTGCAACGTCGGGCCCCTGCGCCAGCGGCTGCAAGGGCACCGGCAGCACGTTTGCCGAACGCCTCAGCCGCTCCAGCGGCGCGGCGGCCGGCAGGTTCTCGGGCATTTTTTTCAGAAATTGCCTGACGCCCGTAAAAAAGGAGTCGCGGTTATAGGCGGTGTTGAATACCAGGGTATCCGCCGCCAGGGCCGCATAGAGATTGACCATTTTGGCTTCGACCTGGGGCACCTGCTCGCTGGACTCCGGGTAGGCAAACTGGTTCTCGTGGAAATAGACGATCTTGCGGGCCTGGCCCAGGTGCGGAAACAGCCCGACCAGCGTAGCCATGTCTACCATGGAGGTGGCCAGCACCACATCGAAGCGCTGGCTGAGGGTAGCGTATTCCTTCAACCACCAGCTCAGCGGATTACCGCGTATGCGCCAGGCAAAATGGCGCGGTGGCAAGCTCAGCAATGTCCATTCCACATCCGTCAGTTCAGCCATCAAACTGTTTGCCCAGTAACGATGGCTGACCGCCTCGTAGGCGGAAAGCAGCAATACCCGCATTAAAATCCTTGCTGTTCAAGCTGGGCAGCCAACTGCTCCAGCACCTCAATACCTTGTACATCCGTCGGCAGCCAGGGTAGCACGGGGCGCGGCAGGTGGCGAAAATGTTGTTCGATGCGCGCCAGATAAGTGGCCTCCTGCTGCCGCCTGGCTGCCAGGAACTCGCCGTCGGCGTCTGCGGGAATCACCCGATTGATGAGCACCCCCGCCACCGGGATACGCACCTCTTCCAGTGCTTTCACCGCACGATCGGTTTCCAGGATCGGCAGCCGCTCGGGGGTCATGACGAACAAGAAGCTGCACGCGTTTTCATCCTCGATACGTCGTCGTGCCTGGTGAAACAGGCGGCGGCGCTCGATCAGCGTGCTGGCCACATCGCGGGTGCGTTCATCCAGGTCTTCCAGCGGGTCCTGGGTGGGGTCGTCAAAGGGCGTCGTCACGTCCCTGCCTCGCTTGGGGGTCAGATGCTCCAGCACCTTGCCCAACTCGGCGGATTTGCGGTTATGGGCCAGCAGCCCGTCGGTCCACGCGGCCATGGCCTCGGGCAGAGTCAATAGCCTTAGGGTATGCCCCGTGGGCGCCGTATCGAAAATGATCACGTCATAGGGGGCCTCATCGTCCACCATCAGACGAGCCAACCGCTCCAGCAAGGCGGCCTCCTGAGTGCCGGGAGACTGACGTGTCAGGCGCATCTGCCGCTCCAGCTCCTGCATCATTTCTGGCGCTGCTTGACGTCCTCCCGC
>NZ_LFGS01000006.1:168201-219712 GCF_002078135.1 Halomonas sp. BC1
AAGTACCCCATCGCCATTGCCCCAAGACCCACCACCAGCAAGAAAAGGGTATCCGGAATTGAGTGTGGGAATAGATGATTTTCTCTCTCCCTCAATTCCGGTATCAATGAACTCATCCGGATTGAGGTTGGAGCAGGCCTGCTCCATGGATTCGATAATGCGTGCCTGACTAATCGCCATGTTTTCCACTCCTGGCCAGTCGTTCGTCGAGCCTTCGACTACGTGCGAATTCTGACGACAGAATACACACTTAGTTCCGGTTTAGAAGCCCGATGATACGACAGAGGTATCACACACGCAATTCCGGTTTACGGATTATGTGACACGCTGTAGGCTGAAGTGGAATTACACACTAGATTCCGGATACCCCAAGAAAATAGCACTCATAAGCGCAGCTCCTTTAATGATGATGCTTTATTGTTGGGCTTACTCGCTTGCTCACTCCGAGCGTTTTCATAGTGGTATGAGACGTCTGGCAAGTCCATGAAAAAGCCCTTTTATGGCTTTAAACCACTGCGAAAGTTGTAGACGTCATGGCAATACTCATCGAAGGTCGTCTTGGCGGGCTCGGCTTGGCTACCTAAACTTCTTCAAGAACCAATAATAACGTTGCGTTATCAGGAGCCCTCCATGGCCAAAGTCTTAGTGGTCGACGATGAACCCAATATTGTCCTGTCTCTGGAGTTCTTGATGTCCCATGCCGGACTCGAAGTCGTGACTGCCGAGGATGGAGAAAGCGCACTTTTACGTCTGGAAGATGCCTCCCCCGACCTGCTGTTGTTGGATATCAGCCTGCCCGGCATCAGCGGCTTCGAAGTGCTCGAGCAGCTGCGCCAGCGTGAACAGCAAGCAACGACCCAGCGGCTGCCAGTCATCATGCTGACCGCCCACGGCCGCGAAGTAGAGCGTGAGAAAGGCCTGGCGCTGGGAGCAGACGACTACGTGACCAAACCCTTTTCCACTCAGCAACTGGTGGAAAAGGTCAAATCCCTGTTGGGTGAGCGAACGCCATGACCGGCAAAGGGTTACCCAAACGCCAGCGCCTCATGGGCGTATGGCTGCTGTTGAGCGGCATCAGCCTGCTTGGCGGGGCTATTTTTGCCGCCTGGCTCGATGCTCAGCTGGGCCTGTCGGGAATTGCCCGCGCCGCGCTGTGGTTGGGCAGCTTCTCTGGCGGCATGACGATTTTTCTGGTCGGGCTGCTGCTCGAACGCATGCTGTTCACCCCGCTGCGCCACCTTCAGGCCCAGTTGGCACGCTGGGTAGCCAATCCGGACGCCCAGGACGAGAACACCCCCGAAGGCTGGCTGAAGGGGCTCGGCCCCGATTTGCGTCGCCTCAGCCAGAGCTGGCGCGCCGACCGAGGGCGGTTGGCCACCGCTCATGCAGAGGGTGCGCGTAGCGCCACCCGCATACGCCAAGAGCTGGAAACCCTTTTGCAAGTGTTGGAAACGCCGCTGCTGCTCTGCGACCGTCATCGCCGGGTCATGCTGTTCAACCAGGCCGCCGAGGATTTTTTTGCCGGGCACACGGGGCTGGGGCTTGGCAAACGCCTCGACACGCTGCTGCCCACCGTTGGCCTTGAACATGCCCTGGCCCAGCTACCGGACGATGGCTCTCCCCGCGAACTGCTGGCCCCCTGCGAACAACGCTGGCTGAAAGTGGTGATTCGACGCGTGCCCGGCAGCGAGAAGGAAACCCTGGTCACGTGCAGCGATGCCACCACGGCATGGAACAATGAGATGGGCGTGCGTGCCGACCTTGGCAGTCTATTGCCATCGCTACGCCAGCACTCTGCCAGTCTGGGCAGCGCAGCGGATGTGATTCGACAGCTGGGCACTCTGCCCCAGGACCCTGCATTAAGAGAACGCCTGGAGCAGGTCATTCATGAAGAGAGCCATGGCCTGAACCAGCAGGTCGCCAGAATGGCCACGCTCCTCGAAGACATGCAGTACCACGGCGAGCGCTTGCGGCCCATGTGGTCCAATGATTTCTGGCAATCCCTGGATGAACGCCTGGACCCTGCCCATCGGCTGATCACCCCTATTGGCATGCCTGCCTGGTTCAAGGGCGATGCTCCCGCTCTGATCGAGCTGTTCAACTCATTGGTACGCTATTTACACAGTCACTTGCCCAGCGGCGGCTTCGAGGGTGAGCTGAGCCATCATCAGAAACGCGTTTACGTCGACCTGATCTGGCAAGGCGCTCCCGTGCCCGAGAGCGAGCTGGTACGCTGGCGTGAAGAGCGGCTGACGGCGCTGCCGCTGGGCCCATCGGTGGCCGACATCCTGCGCCAGCACGCCGCTGATATCTGGAGCGTTGCCGACAGCGACAAGCGCCACGCGCGTTTGCGCATGCCGCTACCCACCATAGAGCGTACCGACGCTCCCCGTGAACCCGCCCCGCCACGGCCTGAGTTCCACGACTTCGGCATTGCCCAGCTGCCCGCCCCGGATGATGCATTGGCCAACCGACGCTTGCGCAACCTGGATATTGTCTCCTTCGATACGGAAACCACCGGACTGGAGCTGCGTCGAGGCGATACGGTGATCAGCCTGGGGGCGTGCCGTATCGTCAATGGCCGGCTGTTGGCCAGTGACGTTTTCAACCATTACGTCGACCCCCAACGTCCCATTCCGGCAGCCAGCACGGTCATCCACGGCATTACCGATGCCGATGTGGCGGGGGCTGCCACGCTGGACAGCGTGCTGACCTGGTTCAGCGCCTATGTGGACAATGCCGTCTTGCTGGCCCACAACGCCGCCTTCGACATGCTGGCCATCAGCGGCCACGGCGTGCGCTTTGACATGCCGGTGCTCGATACGCTGTTGATCTCCAGAGCTCTGGACGAAGCGCTGGATGGTCACGACCTGGATACCCTGGCCAAGCGCTACGATCTGCACTTTCCCCCCGGCACGCGGCATACGGCGCTGGGCGATGCCCGCGTCACGGCGGAGCTATGGTTGGCGCTGCTGCCTCGGCTGGAAGCCAGAGGCATCGATACCCTGGAGGAGCTGCTAGCCCTGCAGGCCAATGCCTTCGACCGTGAGGATGCCAGCGCTTCATGAAAAACACCCGCCCGCTCTCCCGACGTCAGGAAAGATTGATCGCCTTGATCCTATTGGCGCTGCTGCTGTTTTGTCCGCCTGCCCTGCTGATTATGGACCGTTTGCCCTCCCCATTGGGTTGGCTGCCGCTCTACCTGTTCGTGGTCTGGGGCGCGCTGGTCGGCATGACCGCTTGGCTGGTGGAAGCGCCCAGGCGGCGATGACCATGCGTACCGACCTGGTGGTGATTGGCGCTGCCTTCAGCTACTTGGCACTGCTGTTCATGGTGGCCGCCTGGGGAGACCGCCGCGCCGAACAGGGGCGCTCGCTGATTGGCTCGCCCACGGTTTATGCGCTCTCCATTGCGGTCTACTGTACCGCCTGGACCTTTTACGGCAGCGTGGGCCGGGCCGCGCAGTTTGGCCCTAGCTTCCTGCTCATCTATCTGGGGCCAACGCTGGCCATGCTGTTGGCGCCTTTCACGCTACGCAAGATGGTGCGCATTGCGGCTCAGCAGCGGATCACCTCGATTGCCGACTTCATCAGTGCTCGTTATGGCAAGAGTTCTCTGCTGGGTGCTCTGGTGGCCCTTATGGCTTTGATTACCATCACGCCTTATATCGCGCTGCAGCTCAAGGCGATCACGGTCAGCCATGCAGTGCTGATGAATTACCCGTTGAGTGCCGACGCGACCCTGGCCACCGAGCGGTTCTGGAGTGATCGTTCGTTCTGGATCGCCATGGTACTGGCCGTGTTCATCATTCTGTTCGGCACTCGACATCTGGATGCCAGCGAGCGCCATGAGGGCATGGTCGCGGCCATTGCGGTCGAGTCGCTGGTCAAGCTGGTGGCATTTCTAGCGGTAGGCATCTTCGTCACCTTCGTGCTGTTCGAGGGGCCTGCTGCCCTGTTCGCGCAGGCCGCGGCCATGCCGGAGCTGGCCAACGCCATGCGCCTGGAGAGCGTACCCGGCGGGGCCACCGGCTGGGTGGGCATGCTGCTGCTCGCGTTTCTGGCTTTTTTGACCCTGCCACGTCAGTTCCAGGTACTGGTCGTCGAGAACGTCGATGAGCAGCACCTGATTCGCGCCAGCTGGCTGTTTCCGCTCTACATGCTGCTGATCAACCTGTTCGTGATTCCCATTGCCCTGGCGGGGCTGCTGCTGGATGCCGGAGACCCGGACAGCTTCGTGCTGACGCTGCCTCTCTCCGCGGGTCTCGAGGGCCTGCCCTTGCTGGTGTTCATCGGTGGGCTGTCCGCGGCTACGGGGATGGTGATCGTGGAAACCATCGCGCTCTCTACCATGGTAAGCAACCAACTGGTCATGCCGCTGTTGCTCAAGGTCAAAGGGCTCTATATCGGCAGCCACGGCAAGCTGGCCGATTGGCTGCTGGGGATACGCCGAATCGCCATCGTCGTGATTCTGCTGATGGGGTATCTCTACCACGCGCTGATTGGCGACACTTACAGCCTGGTCACCATTGGACTGGTCTCGTTTGCGGGCGTCGCTCAATTTGCCCCCGCGCTGCTGATTGGCCTTTACTGGCGCGGCGCCACCCACCAAGGGGCAGCCGCAGCTCTGATAGCAGGTTTTATTGTCTGGTTCTACACCCTGCTGCTGCCGGGCTTTGCTCAATCGGGATGGCTGGATAGCGCGCTGATCACCCAGGGCCCCTGGGGGCTAGCGTGGCTGTCGCCCTATGCCCTGCTGGGCCTGACCGGCTGGGATATTTATACCCACTCACTGTTCTGGAGCATGCTGTGCAATGTGGGACTGCTGGTGGGTGTGTCGCTGTTTACCCGGCCCACGCCGCTGGAGCAGACCCAGGCAGCGCTCTTCACCGGCGCCATGCATCCGGACCTGCACACGACCTCTCTGTGGCGGGGGGAAACCACCGAAGGCGCCCTACACGCCCTGCTCATCCGTTACCTGGGCAGTACGGCCACTGAGCGCGTGTTTACCCAACATGGGCCGCTGAATAAAACACAGCCTGCTTCCAGCGCGCTGATCACGCGGGCCGAGCAGGCGCTGGCAGGCTCGCTGGGCAGTGCCTCCGCCAGCGTGTTGATCAATTCGGTGCTGCGCGGTGAAGCGCTGGACGTCGCCTCGGTGCTGAGCATTCTGGATACCACGTCACAGACGCTGGAGTACAACCGGCGCCTTGAGCAGAAATCCCAGGAGCTGGCCCGGGTGGGCAAGGAACTGCGCAGTGCCAATGAGCGGCTGCGCGAGCTGGACCGGATGAAAGATGAGTTCGTGGCCATGGTCAGCCATGAGTTACGAACCCCCCTGACGTCGATTCGCTCGTTTGCCGAAATATTGCGCGACACTCCGGACATCAGCGATGACAAGCGCCATCAGTTCCTGACCATCATGGTGCAGGAAAGTGAGCGACTCTCCCGGCTGATCGAGGAAATACTCGATCTGGCGCGTCTGGAAAGTGGACGTTTCACCATGTCACCCCAACCCGTCGATCTGGTGGTATTGGCCCGACAAAGCAGTGACGCACTGGCCCGCTTGCATCAAGAAGAAGCCCTGACCTTTGAATTGGTGGTGCAGCCCGAGACTGCCATGGTAGAAGCCGACCCCGACAGGCTGGAACAGGTGATCATCAATCTGCTGGAAAACGCGCGCAAGTTCGCGCACCACACCCATCCCGAGATAATGCTAAGCGTAGAAGCCTATGAAGATCATTTTCGCCTGAGCGTGGACGATAATGGGCCAGGCATTCCCGAAGAAGAAAGGGAGCATGTTTTCGAAAAGTTCTATCAGTTGCAGCGCAACGGACACTCCAAGCCACAGCGACCCAAAGGCAGTGGGCTGGGATTACCCATCAGCCGTGCCATCGTTCTGCATCTCGGGGGAAAAATGTGGGCAGAGGCCTCGCCCTTGGGTGGCACTCGGATGTCGATCGAGTTACCCGCCCTAACCTTCAAGTAACGCCTCTCTTTTTGTCAACGCAATGTGTTGTGATGTAACTAGTATGTTCCCGCAATTATACGGTATTCTTTGGATCCTTGTACGCCGTTATGTCTCTATGCTGGAGCTGTATCATGTTGAGCGGGTCAGAACTTATCGATATCGAGAGCGACCATTACACGATCGCTATCCAGCCCATCGTCAACGTGCAGCTGCAGCATGTCGCGGATGAGTTACTCTACCGGGGAAGCGCCAGCGCGGGGAGTGCCGTCATTATGGACGACGTTCAAGCGACGGCTCGCGCCTGTGCCGTCGCCATTTATGAAATCGGTCTCGATAAGCTCTGCGGCCAACGTCAGCTGTTTATAAACGCTTCCCATGACTGGCTGTTGAACCCCGATTTAGCTGGCCTTCCTGCGGATCAAATCGTCATCGAAATTCTGGAAGACACGCAGCCCAGCGAACCCTTGACCGACGCTCTCAGGCGGCTGAAAAAGCAGGGCTATCGACTGGCGCTGGATGACGTAGAGCCCCACTCAGCCAATCAAGGGCTGATGGCCTTTGCCGATATCGTCAAATTCGATATTTCGGTGGGCTTGCCCGTTGATATGATTTCGTCTCTCCACCGGCAGGGCTACACATTGCTGGCAGAGCGGGTCGAAACCCATGACGAATTCGAGCAGTGCAAAGCGCTCGGTTTTAGTCTTTTCCAGGGCTATTTCTATCAGCGTCCAAAAATTCAAACCACCAGAACCCGGCGACATAGCACCTCGCGCGCCAATCAGATGCAGCTACTGGCGCAGCTTTACAGCGACCGGGTTCGTTTGCCTGCACTGAGCACGCTGATTGCCCGCGACCCGTACTTGCTCAATGCGGTGTTGAAGCGAGCCAATTCCGCCGAAAAAGCCGCACAGCGTCCCGCCTACAAGCTGCTGGATTGTATTCACATTATTGGGTTGAAGGAGCTACGCACCCTGGTATCGATCGTCATGCTGGCAGGCAACAATCCGGCCAGCAAGGTCAACCTGATCAATGGGCTGACGCGCGCTTTTGGCTGTGAGGCCTTGGCGGAGCAGCGCGGACTGGACGCAGAAGAGGCCTTTATCGTCGGGCTGTTTTCGCGCATGCCGGTCATACTGGGGATTGAAATGGCTGACATGCTGCAGGAGCTGCCCCTGAGCCAGAGCATACACAAGGCGCTGGCAAGCTATGCCGGCGCACTGAGGCAACTGCTGGTGGATATAGCGGCCTGTGAGCAGGGCGCCGTCCTGACGAGCGTGCCCGCAGAGTTCATGCTGAAAGCGGCCGCTGAAGCGCGTGCCTTGATGGATTCACAGCTTAGTTAGGGGTACCGCTTTCACGACGGGGGTCCGGTTCGAACATCGCGTCCCCCACCTCATCGATGAAGCGCTGCGCCTTGCTGACCATCAGCGCATCGCAGGCATCACGCCCTGGCAGCATGTCAGAACGCTCGAAACGGTGCTCTTGAACGCTATCACCCGCAATGGCTTTACGAATCACACCGCTGACACGGTACTGGCCACTCTGGTCATCCGGCTGGGAAATGATCAGGTACTCTTTGTAGGCAACAGGCTCTGCCGCCTTGGTGCCCGAAGCGCCTCCACGCTCATCGCTTGACCCAAACAGGCCCGCAAGTAGTTTTTTAAACATGACCACTCCAGGAAAGAGTGACCAACCCACCGGGGCTGGCCACAAGGGAAGAGACTAGCTTTGCTGGCGACCTTTACCTGCCGCAATGCGCAGGCGCAGTGCGTTCAGCTTGATGAAGCCTTCGGCATCTTTCTGATTGTAGGCACCGGCATCGTCTTCGAAGGTGGCAATGGACTCGTCGAACAGCGACTGCTCGGATTTGCGGCCCACCACCGTGGCATTGCCCTTGTAGAGTTTCATGCGCACGACGCCTGAAACGTTTTTCTGCGTTTCGTCAATGGCCGCCTGCAGCATGCGACGCTCGGGGCTCCACCAGTAGCCGTTGTAGATCACTTCGGCGTACTTGGGCATCAGCTGATCTTTCAGGTGTGCTTCTTCACGGTCCAGCGTCAGCGACTCGATGGCGCGGTGGGCACGCAGCATGATCGTGCCTCCGGGAGTTTCGTAGCAGCCGCGAGACTTCATGCCCACATAGCGGTTTTCGACGATATCCAGACGACCGATACCGTTGTCGCCGCCCAGCTTGTTGAGCTTTTCGAGGATTTCATGGGGCTTCAACGGCTCGCCATCGATGGCCACGATATCGCCTTGCTCGAAGGTCAGCTCGACGTAGGTGGGCTGCTCAGGGGCGGCTTCCGGTGAAACGCTCCAGCGCCACATGTCTTCTTCGGCTTCGGCCCACGGATCTTCCAGAATGCCGCCTTCGTAGGAGATGTGCAGCAGGTTGGCATCCATGGAGTACGGGGATTTCTTCTTCTTGTTGGAGAAGTCCACCGGGATATTGTGCTCTGCGCAGTAGGCCATCAGCTTCTCGCGTGAAGTGAGGTCCCACTCGCGCCAAGGTGCGATGACCTTGACGCCCGGCTTGAGCGCATAGCCGCCCAGCTCGAAACGCACCTGGTCGTTGCCTTTGCCGGTCGCACCGTGGGAAATGGCGTCGGCGCCGGTTTCGTTGGCGATTTCGATCAAACGCTTGGCAATCAGCGGGCGAGCGATGGAAGTACCCAGCAGGTACTCGCCTTCGTAAATGGTGTTGGCACGGAACATGGGGAAGACGTAATCGCGCACGAACTCTTCACGCAGGTCTTCGATATAGATTTCCTTGACACCCAGCGCCTGGGCCTTGGCACGCGCGGGCTCGACTTCCTCACCTTGACCGATGTCGGCAGTGAAGGTCACTACCTCGCAGTTGTAGGTCTCTTGCAACCACTTGACGATAACGGATGTGTCCAGGCCGCCTGAATATGCCAGCACAACCTTTTTGACATCGGACATTCTTTGCTCCTCTTGAATAAGAACACAGTTCACCAGAATCGGTAGCACGCTCGGGCACTACCCATTACACCTGGCACCCAGTATAGCGCTCTCATTGCCCAGCGAATACCGTCAACGACGCCTTGGGCCCAAAGCTGCTAGAATCAGCTCATTCGTGGCGACTCCCCATGACCGCCACTGTGTTCGATTACTCGCTTTACTAAGGAGAGCTGCATGAGCGAGGCAATTGCCCGCGATCTGATGGCCCAGCGTTTTCGCAGTTACCTGCCGGTAGTCATTGACCTGGAAACGGGCGGGTTCAATGCCCAGACGGATGCCGTACTGGAAATTGCCGCTGTGACGCTCACCATGGACCCGGAAGGCAATCTACTGCCCGACGCCACCTATGCTTACCATATTCACCCCTTCGAGGGGGCCAATGTGGAGCAATCGGCTCTCGATTTCACGGGTATCAACCTGGATGACCCGCTGCGCCGCCAGGTCGCCTTGAGCGAGTCCGAGGCGTTGGGGGAAATCTTTCGCCCCATTCGCAAGTCCATCAAGGCGCATGGCTGCTCTCGCGCCATTCTGGTAGGCCACAACGCGGCGTTCGATCAAGGGTTTCTGAACGCAGCCGCCAATCGGTGTGGCGTCAAGCGCAACCCGTTTCATCCGTTCTCGAGTTTCGATACAGCGACCCTGGCGGGTTTCGTTTACGGCCAGACCGTGCTGGCACGCGCCTGTCGTGCGGCGGGCATCGAATTCGACAACAAATCGGCTCACTCCGCCCGTTATGATACCGAGCGCACCGCCGAACTATTCTGCGCCATGGTCAATCGCTACAAGGATCTGGGCGGCTGGCAGCTGGCGTTGAAAGAGCAAGCCATGGACGCAGGCGAGGAGTAGCTCCAGCAGCCTTGCCCTGCGTGTAATGCAGTGGCAACGGCTTTAGGCTAAACTCCGCAGCATTTACTGATACCCCGAAAACTCATTTAGCTAGCAACACGACACTCGCTCAGGAGACGAAACGTTCCATGGCCCTGCACAATGCCTTTTATGCCCAGTCCGGTGGCGTTACCGCCGTCATCAATGCCAGCGCCTGCGGCGTGATCGAAGCGTGTCGGCAAGCCCCCGATCAGATCGGCAAGGTGTATGCCGGCCATAACGGCATCATCGGCGCCCTGACTGAAGACCTGATCGACGTCAGCCAGGAGAGCGACGACGCCATTGCTGCCCTGCGCCACACCCCGGGCGGTGCTTTTGGCTCATGTCGCTACAAGCTCAAGGATATCGACACCCACCGCACCCAGTACGAGCGCTTGATCGAGGTCTTCAAAGCCCACGATATTCGCTACTTCTTCTACAACGGCGGAGGTGATAGCGCCGACACGTGTCTCAAGGTGTCTCAGCTATCGGAAAAAATGGGCTATCCACTGACCGCCATTCACGTACCGAAAACCGTCGACAACGATCTGCCCATCACCGACAACAGCCCCGGATTTGGTAGCGTGGCCAAGTACATTGCCACTTCTACTCGCGAAGCGTCTCTGGACATCGCCTCGATGTGTGCCACGTCTACCAAGGTATTCGTGCTTGAGGTCATGGGGCGTCATGCAGGCTGGATTGCAGCAGCGGGTGGCCTGGCAGGGGAAGGCGAAGGTGAACCGCCTCACCTGATCATCTTCCCCGAGGTGGCATTCAACCGCAAAGCGGTCATGGCCAGGGTCGATGAGAGCGTCAAGAAGTACGGCTACTGCGTCATCGTGGTATCTGAAGGGGCACGCTACGAAGACGGCACCTTCCTGGCCGATGCAGGCAACACCGACGCCTTTGGCCACCGCCAGCTGGGCGGTGTAGCGCCCACTCTGGCGGGCATGATCAAGCAGGACCTGGGTTACAAGTACCATTGGGCCGTGGCTGACTATCTGCAGCGGGCGGCGCGCCACCTGGCTTCCAAAACCGATGTGGAGCAGGCCTATGCCGTGGGCCGCGAAGCCGTGACGCTGGCGCTGGCAGGCAAGAACTCCATGATGCCGGCGATTCGTCGCATCTCTCAGACCCCGTACCAATGGGACGTGATCTCTGCTCCCTTGGCACAAATCGCTAACCAGGAAAAGTTCATGCCACGTGACTTCATCAGCGAAAGTGGCTTCGACATCACTCAGCAGTGCCGCGATTACCTGTCCCCGCTGATTCAAGGCGAAGACTTCCCGCCCTTCGAAAATGGCCTGCCCAAAGTCGCCAAGCTGAAGCTGGCGAAAGTGGCGCAGAAACTGCCCACGTTCACGCTGTAATACGACCTGAACGGCCCGCAGTCGCGCTAGAAGGGATGGCCCAGGCCATCCCTTCTGCGTTTTGATCTAGCGCAACAGCCAGGAGAGCACCAACAGCAGCAGAAGAATGCCCGCTACCCCCTGCCAGAACCGCCGAGCTTCTGGGCGCGACTCTTCGCGTACCGGCAAACGCCCCAAGGGCATACGCAGTGCGTAGAGAAACTCCGACATGCGACGAAAACGCAGCGCTCGCTGGGGGTCCAGGGCTCGACGCAGCGCCTCATCCAGCTCCGGGGTAATCTCAGGATTGGTGGTACGCGCGCTGCGATAGGCCAGCTCTTCAAGATCGGTATGGCTGCGCAGGCGGTTAGGTGTCAACAGGTACGGCAGCTCACCGGTCAGTAACCAGTAAACGGTCGAAGCCAGCGAATACTGGTCGCTGCGGCGGCCAATGGTGTCGCCCAGCGCATACTCAGGCGCCGTATGCTCGCAAAGCCCCACCTGTCGCAGCAGGTCGCCGGATTGGCGATGGCCATCCACCTCGCGCATGTGGCAGGCGCTGAAGTCGGTCAGCACGACTTTACCGTGCTGGTCGATCAGTACGTTATCCGGGTTGATTTGCTGATGAATGATATCTCGGTGGTGCAGCGCCTGTACCGCCTTGCCCAGCTGGTTGGCAATGTCCAGACGCTGGTTCAAGCTGGCTTGAGGGTGGCGCTGCGCCCACTCACGCAGCGTCTCGCCTTCCACGTTCTGCATGAGATAGTAGAGATAGCGGCGAGGACGCGACAGCTCCATGACCTTGACCACGAAGGGGGAGTTGACCCGCTCCACTACCCACTGCTGCAGCAGGAAGTGTTCCAGATAGGCATTGCGCAGCGAAAGCTCCGGGCTTGGCGCCTTCATGACCATGATACGGTCGCTGTGCACATCGCGTACGCGGTAGACCCTGGACTGCGCGTTTCGCGACAGCACCGCCTGTATTTCGAGGCCATCCAGCCGCTCGCCTACCGCCAGTTCCGGGGGGATGGGCAAGTCCCCATACAGCATACTGGGCGTATCACTGGGTTCTTCCGGCAGCTCATCGACACGCAGAATCTGAAAGCAGAACTGCTCACCTCCATAGCCGCGCTCATGGGCGCGCTGCTTGGCCTCGCTGGCCAGGCGCTCACAGGCCGCATCGAGATCGCTGGCATCTTCACGAATCAAGCGCACATAGTCAGACGGCATGAGCGTGCCGCGCACGGCCTGGGTGGTGAAGACGAAAAAATCCCCCTGCTTGAGCGGCAGATGGGTGTAATCGATGTCCAGGCTGCCATCCATGCCCAATGCCCGAGAAGGATAGCGGTACCCCCCCCACGTCGGTTACATGGTCACGAGTCAACTGTTCGAACTCGGCCCCACGCAGACGAAAGACCAGCGTGTCCCCCATATGAAACAGGTGCCCTTCGCGGCCAAGCAATACCAGGGCAGACATGGATGACACAAAACCGCCTTCCTTGACGTGCTGACTCTGGCTATAACACCAGCTGTTGAGCGCCCTCAAGACACGGGTGGCAGAGGTCTTGGTATCCCAGTGCTCGGGGGTGGAGTAATAGTCGGACAAAAAGCCACGCACGCTTAGATCACCTGCCTGCTTGGCCATGGTATTGCGCGACAGCGAGTCGCTGATGACGGCACAGCCACCTTTCGATTTCAATATGGGCGCATCCGGCAGGCGCACCGACATGGAGCTGCGATGCTGGCGGCGCTGCGGGGCAACGAAAGCCTGACCATAACTGATTAGCAACTGGGCGTGCGCCAACTCATCCTCCTGGACATAAAGGTCCTTGCCACGATCACACGGCGACATGATACACGCTGCGACGCCGAAACGATGCCCACCAAACGTCGTGTCGGCCATCAAAGAGCACTCCGCCCCCTGTCTTCATCAACGTCAAACACCTATGTCGCATTGGTAATCTGGCAGTCATGTTCGTATAATTCTGCCCTATTAATGCAATGCATCAATTGTTTGACATCTGCCTCAATCGCAATAGATAAGCCAAGCCAAGGAACTCAAGATGAACTTCGATAACATCCCCGCTGGAAAGGATCTGCCCAACGATATCTATGTGGCGATCGAAATTCCTGCCAACCACGCGCCGATCAAATACGAAATCGACAAGGATATGGGTGCGCTGTTGGTTGACCGTTTCATGGCCACCCCCATGTTTTACCCGGCCAACTACGGCTTCATCCCTCACACCCTGGCAGATGACGGCGACCCCCTCGACGCACTCGTGGTGACCCCCTACCCGGTCGCTCCCGGCAGCGTCATTCGCGCCCGCCCGGTAGGCATCCTGAACATGACTGACGAAGCAGGCGAAGACGCCAAGCTGGTATGCGTACCTCATGCCAAGCTTTCTGCCCTCTATGATGACGTCCAGGAAGTCACCGACCTGCCGGAACTGCTGCGCCAGCAGATTGCCCACTTCTTCGAGAATTACAAGGATCTGGAAAAAGGCAAATGGGTCAAGGTAGAGTCATGGGAAGGCGTTGAAGCCGCTCGCAAGGCCATCGAAAAATCGGTGGCGGCTTACAAGAAGTCCTGAGTCGACGTTCAAGTGGCAAACGTTCTGCCATGATTCGTCCAAGGCCGCCTTCGGGCGGCCTTTTGCATACTGGGTTAAGCGAACATGAAGTAGCGCGTCACGTCACCGCAGCCGCTACGCCTGGGCGAACGGTTACGCTATTCTGCGTGCTATTGTTGCCTCGACACCGCTGCGTAAGGAAACCTCGTGTTACTGCTCAAACGCTTCTCTCTTTTTTGCCTACTGGCCTGCTTGCCATTGCTGGCGCAAGGCCAATGGTTTTCGTCCAGTAATCAAAGCGATTTTCTGCCTGTCATGGAGGCGTTCCAACCCAGCGCCTGGCATGACGCAGAAACGCTGTATATCGGCATCGACATTGCCGATGAGTACTATCTTTATCGGCACCAGCTCGCGGTTGCCAGCCTGCAGGACGATCTCCGCCTGGAAGCCCCCATTATCGCCGAGGGCACGTTCACCAACGATGAGTTCATGGGCGACGTCTATATCTTTCGCGACAGTCTGGTGTTCGAAGTACCCTTTTCCGCGCCCCATTCTGGCCCGGCCCATATCGAGCTGACGTTTCAAGGGTGTGCCGATGCCGGACTTTGCTACCCGCCAGAGCGGGTAACGCTGGAAGCTCCGCAAGCGTCACCCCCCAGCCAGTTCGCCCAATGGAGTGAACACCAGGGGACGGATGCTCCAGCCAATACTGCATCAACAAGCGACGCGCAGTCCTCTATCGCCCAACCCTCAGCCTTTACTGCCCCGCAAAGCGAGGACAGCCGTTTTCGCCACCTGATGAGCGAGGCCAGCCTGCCCTTGATGCTAGGGCTATTCTTTGTGGCGGGTATCGGCTTGACCTTTACGCCCTGCGTGCTGCCCATGATTCCCATTCTCTCCTCCATCGTGGTAGGGCAAAACCCGACCAGACCCCGTGCTTTCGTGCTGTCAGCCAGCTACGTGCTGGGCATGGCCAGCACCTATGCGCTGGTGGGCGTGCTGATGGGGCTGTTTGGCGCAGGCTTGAACCTGCAGGCACATCTTCAGTCAGCGCCGGTGCTCATCACCTTTGCACTGCTGTTCACCCTCTTTGCGCTGGCCATGTTCGGCGCCTTCGATCTACGCGTTTCTCCCCGAGTGGCCAACACCGTCGACGCCTGGCAGGCGCGAGCCCAGCGCAGCGGCCCGGCAGGCCTGGCCCTGGCGGGAGCGCTCTCGGTACTGGTGGTTTCACCGTGCGTTACGGCGCCACTGGCGGGCGCCCTGGTGTTCATATCATCCACGGGCGATGCCATGGTGGGCGGCGCAGCCCTCTTTGCACTGGGCCTGGGCATGGGCGTGCCGTTACTGCTGGTCGGCACCTTTGGCACGACGCTGCTACCGCGTTCGGGCGCCTGGATGAACGGCGTCAAGGTCGCGTTTGGCTTGCTGATGCTGGGGGTCGCCATCTGGATGATCGAACGTCTTGTGGCGCCTTCCATCGGCCTGCTGCTCTGGGCAGCGCTGGCGATCGGGACTGCCCTGACGCTGGGAGCCTTGACGCTCCAGCACGCGTCGGGCTGGGCCAGGGTACGCCAAACCCTGGGCCTGTTGCTGCTGGCCTGGGGGATAGCCCTGGTGCTGGGAGCGGCTCAGGGCGGCACCAATCCGCTACGCCCATTGATGCTAGGCAGCAGCTCGACCTCGTCAGCCGAAACGCCACTGGCCTTTGAAACGGTCAGTACGCTGAGCGAGCTACAATCCCAACTGGCACAAGCTGCTCAATCCAATCAGCCAGTCTTCGTACACTTCACTGCCGACTGGTGCATATCCTGCAAGTTGATGGAACGAGACGTCTATCCCAACCCGCAGGTGGCCGCGCAATTGAACGATTTTCAGCGTGTCGCAGTCGATGTTACCAATACCAACGCAAACAGCAGAGAGCTATTGAATCATTTCGACCTGTTTGGCCCGCCCAGCCTGCTGTTCTTTCATCAAGGCGAAGAAGTGCGCGACGCACGTATACAGGGCGAAGTCACGGCACAAGCACTGGCGCAGCATCTCGATTCACTCAAGCGGTGGCAGCAAGGTTAGCCTTGCACTAGGCTGAATGACATGGTCAGCGCAGTACGGTGCGCTGGCCATTTTTTTAACGCTTTGTCGCCAACGTCGTCAAACGGTCGTTTAAGTTGCGAAATCAGCCACGTCTGAGGCAACCACTGGACAGTGCGCTACTTTTTCGGCAAACTCCGCAGCCATATTTGCTAAAAAGCTCATCTTTTAGCGTTGACACAGGGGTAACGTTCACCATCGTGCAGCGTTCTCCTCGTTTTAAAATCAGGTTTACTGCGCCGCACGCAAGCAGGCAGGTTCAACCTGCTGCGTTGTGTTTTATTGATTAACGTTTGGGGCTATATAGATGGATATTCGTAAGGTCAAAAAGCTGATCGAGCTGCTGGAAGAGTCCAACATCAGCGAAATCGAAATTCAGGAAGGCGAAGAATCGGTTCGTATCAGCCGCCATCCGAATGGAGTCAGCTGGCAGCCACAGCCAATGCCGCAATACGCCCAGCCCGCATACGCGCCGCAGGCTCCTGCGCCAAGCGCCCCCAGCGCCGAAGCGGAACCTCAAGGTGCCAGCTATCGCGGTGAAGCCGTCAACTCTCCCATGGTCGGCACTTTCTACCGCAGCCCGGCCCCTGGCGCCAAGGCCTTCGTGGAAGTTGGCGACACCGTAAAGCAAGGCGACACCGTGTGCATCGTCGAAGCCATGAAAATGATGAACCAGATCGAAGCCGACCGTGATGGCGTGGTCGAAGCCATTCTGGTGGAAGATGGCGAGCCGGTGGAATTCGATCAGCCCATGATCGTCCTCGCTTAATCTTTCATTACGATACGGGTGGACTCTCCCATGCTGGACAAGGTACTTATCGCGAACCGCGGCGAGATAGCCCTACGCATCTTGCGAGCGTGTAAAGAGCTAGGCATCAAGACCGTAGCGGTTCACTCCAAAGCCGACCGCGAGCTGATGCACGTTCGCCTGGCAGACGAAGCCGTCTGCATCGGCCCTGCTTCTTCCGCGCAATCCTACTTGAACATCCCAGCCTTGATCAGCGCCGCTGAGGTGACGGACTCGAGCGCGATTCACCCGGGCTATGGCTTCCTTTCCGAGAACGCCAACTTCGCCGAGCAGGTAGAACGCTCTGGCTTTACCTTTATCGGCCCCCGCGCAGAGACCATTCGCTTGATGGGCGACAAGGTCAGCGCCATCGAGGCCATGAAGGCAGCAGGCGTACCAACCGTTCCCGGTTCGGATGGCCCTCTGGGCGATGACGATGCCACCAATCTGGCCACTGCGCGCCGCATTGGCTACCCGGTGATCATCAAGGCCGCGGCCGGTGGCGGCGGGCGTGGCATGCGCGTGGTGCATACCGAAGGGCACCTGCTGTCTGCCATTACCGTCACCCGCACCGAAGCGCATGCTGCTTTTGGTGACGGCACGGTCTATATGGAGAAGTTTCTCGAGAAGCCGCGCCATGTCGAGGTGCAAGTACTTGCCGATGGCCAAGGTAACGCGATTCACCTGTTCGACAGGGACTGCTCCCTGCAGCGCCGCCACCAAAAGGTGCTGGAAGAGGCCCCAGCGCCCGGCCTCGACCCCGAGGCACGCGCCAGGGTTCTGGAAGCCTGCCGTCAGGCCTGTATCGAGATCAACTATCGCGGCGCCGGCACCTTCGAGTTCCTTTACGAAGAGGGTGAGTTCTTCTTCATCGAGATGAACACCCGGGTCCAGGTAGAGCACCCCGTGACGGAGATGGTCACCGGCGTGGATATCGTCAAGGAGCAGCTGCGCATCGCCGCTGGCATGCCGCTGTCGATTCGCCAGGAAGACGTGCAGCTCAATGGTCATGCCTTCGAATGCCGTATCAATGCCGAAGACGCCCGTACGTTCATGCCGTCTCCTGGCAAAGTGACGCTGTTCCACGCCCCAGGTGGCCTGGGCGTTCGCATGGACTCGCACCTCTACACGGGCTACACCGTTCCACCGCATTACGATTCGCTGATCGGCAAGCTGATCACTTGGGGCGCCGATCGCGACATTGCGCTGACCCGCATGCGCAATGCGCTGGACGAACTGCTGGTGGAAGGCATCAAAACCAACATCGACCTGCAGAAAGACCTGGTTCGAGACAGCTATTTCCGCCAGGGTGGCGTCAACATCCATTATCTGGAAAAGAAGCTGAGCAGCTAGGTATTGACCTGATGCTTGCAAACCTGACGCCTCCTCATCGGAGTAACGCCAGGTTGTCTACGCGGGGTGGCGATTGCCACCCCGTGAGCGTTTCATGACTATTCACTGACCCCGTGGAGACTTCTCATGCCCTGGCTGCAATTAAAAGCGCACGTTGCTCCTGAGCAGGCCGAGCTTCTTGAAGAGCTGCTGCTGGACGAGGGTGCTACGGCCATCGGCCTTCAGGATGCCCACGACGACCCCGTCTTCGAACCAGAGCGCGGCACCACGCCGCTCTGGCAAGACACCGTCCTGACGGGACTGTATGACGACCTCGATGGCATCAGCGAGATGCTAGAGCGTATCGAGGCCGCCTGGGCAGAACACATGCCGGGCGAACCCTGCCCTACCATCGAGTATGAGCTGCTGGCCGACCGGGACTGGGAACGGGAATGGATGGATGACTTCACCCCCCTACGCATGGGCCAGCGGCTGTGGATCGTGCCCAGCTGGCTGGAGCCCCCAGAAGCAGAGGCGGTGAACCTGATCCTGGACCCCGGCCTGGCCTTTGGCACCGGCACCCATCCCACGACGGCTCTCTGCCTGGAATGGCTCGATGAGCTAGCAGTAAAAGGCGTTCTGACCCACCAGCGCGTGCTGGACGTGGGCTGCGGCTCCGGCATCCTGGCCATTGCTGCGCTGAAACTGGGGGCGTCCAGCGCCGACGGAACCGACATCGACCCACAGGCGCTGCAAGCCAGTCGCGACAATGCGCAGCGCAACGGTATTGCCGAACAGGCCTTGTCACTTTACTACCCCGAGCAACTGGCCGATGACCAGACCTACCCTATCGTGACGGCCAACATTCTGGCCGGCCCGCTGGTCGAACTGTCGGGCATGATTGCCAGCCACGTGGCACCCGGAGGCCACATTGCGCTTTCGGGCATTCTTGCCAAGCAGGCCAACGACGTGCTGGAAGCATATGAAGCCCAAGGACTTATCATGGAAGAGCCAACCCTGCGTGAAGGCTGGGTACGCTTGACCGGCTGGAGACCCGCATAATTTGCTGCGCTTTCCTTCATTACTGCGGCGAGTAGGCGTATCATACGCTCCCTTGAAACGCGCTATTCGTCGTTTTCATGCCTATCAAAGTGCACCGCCATGACCATGATGACTATCCAGCCCCCTGCGATTGGGCCTTATCAACTGCCCAACCCCGTGATACTTGCGCCCATGGCAGGTGTCACCGATCGCCCTTTCCGGCAGCTGTGTCGGCGCCTGGGGGCGGGCTGGGTGGTGGGTGAAATGGTCACGTCTGATCCTTCGCTCTGGCACACGCGCAAATCGCAGCTGCGTATGGATCATCAAGGCGAACCCGCGCCCCGGGTAGTACAAATTGCCGGTGGCGATGCGCAGATGCTGGCCGAAGCAGCCCGCCTGAATGCCGAACTGGGCGCGCAGATCATCGACATCAACATGGGCTGCCCCGCCAAAAAAGTGTGCAACAAGGCCGCTGGCTCAGCGCTGCTGCGCGATGAAGCCCTGGTGGCCGAGATTCTCGATGCGGTGGTCAGTGCCGTCGATATTCCCGTGACGCTCAAGATTCGCACGGGCTGGTGCGCCGACTCCAACAATGGCCTGCGGATTGCCCAACTGGCTGAGTCGGCAGGCATACAGGCACTGGCCGTCCATGGACGCCACCGCCAGCAGCGCTACACGGGCGAAGCCGAATACGACACCATCGCCGAGATCAAGTCACGACTCACCATTCCCGTCATTGCCAATGGCGACATCACTTCGCCAGAGAAGGCGGCCCGCGTGCTGCGCCATACCGGTGCCGATGCGGTCATGATTGGTCGTGGTGCCCAGGGCAACCCGTGGATCTTCCAGCAGATCACTCACTACCTGTCCCATGGCGAGCACTTGCCCGCCCCTGAGCTGGCAGAGCGCCGCCAAGTGTTGACCGAGCACCTGCACGCCCTGCACGCGTTCTACGGCGACACCATGGGCGTACGCATTGCACGCAAACATGTGGGCTGGTATCTCGATGAAGACACGCGCTTCACCCATACCGAGCAGCGCAGCTTGAAGCAGCAGTTCAATGCGCTCGCATCACCCGATGCGCAGTTTCAATGGATTGATGACGCCATGACCCATAGCGCCTCCCAGCATTTGCTAGCCAAAGGAACCCATGCCGCATGACTGAACGCGACCTGCTCTCAAGCGAAAGTTCATCGCCACTGGCGGGCACCCTGGCGGACCCGGCGACCACGGCCCAGCCTCAACCGCTGCGGGAAGCTGTCGAAACGGCCATGCGTCGCTACTTCGAGCACCTTGATGGAGGTCAGGCATCGGACCTGTATGCCATGGTGATGGCCGAAGTGGAGGCGCCGTTACTGGCCTGCGTGCTGGAGCACACCGACGGCAACCAGACCCGTGCCGCCGACGTGCTGGGCCTGAACCGCGGCACGCTGCGCAAAAAGCTCAAGCTGTATGGACTGATCGATCGTGACGCCCCTTAAGGGGCGTTGCCGTTTTTAAACCTGGCTGTTCCAACCCTGAACCTGATACATGAGCACTCCCATGGCTGATAGCACCGCTACCCCCGTCCGCCGCGCCCTGCTGAGCGTCTCCGATAAAACCGGCATTATCGAGTTCGCACAGGGCCTCGTGAAACATGGCGTCGAACTGCTCTCGACCGGCGGCACCTACCGACTGTTGCAAGAGAACGACGTCCCCGTGACCGAAGTCTCCGAACATACCGGTTTTCCAGAAATCATGGACGGCCGGGTCAAGACCCTGCATCCCAAAATCCATGGTGGCATTCTGGCCCGTCGCGGTCAGGACGACGCCGTGATGGCCGATAACGATATCAGCCCCATCGACATGGTCGTGGTGAACCTCTACCCGTTCGCGGCCACCATCGCCAAACCGGATTGCACGCTGGAAGACGCCATCGAGAACATCGATATTGGTGGCCCTACCATGGTGCGCGCCTGCGCCAAGAACCATGCCTACACCACTATCGTCGTCAACGCGGACGACTACTCCCGCGTGTTGAACGAGCTGGCCGAGCATGGCGGCCAGGTGACTCAGCCGACGCGTTTCGACCTGGCCGTCAAGGCATTCGAACACACGGCGGGTTATGACGGCGCCATTGCCGACTACCTGGGCCGCAAAGTGGCCAGCGAAGAAACTACCTTCTCGCGCACGTTCAACCTGCAACTGCACAAGAAGCAGGACATGCGCTACGGTGAAAACCCGCACCAGCAGGCAGCTTTCTACGTCGACCCCGAGGCCAGCGAGCCCAGCGTGTCTACCGCTCGCATGCTTCAAGGCAAGCCGCTCTCTTTCAACAACGTGGCCGATACCGATGCTGCCTTCGAGTGCGTCAAGGCTTTCGATGACACCGCCTGCGTCATCGTCAAGCACGCCAACCCCTGCGGAGTAGCGGTGGGCGCCAACGCCCTGGAAGCGTACGACAAAGCGTTTGCCACCGATCCTACCAGCGCCTTTGGCGGTATTATCGCCTTCAACGTCGCCCTGGATGCCGCCACCGCCCGCGCCATCGTTGATCGCCAGTTCGTGGAAGTCATCATTGCCCCCGGGGTAAGCGATGAAGCGGCCGCTATCGTGGCTGAAAAACAGAACGTGCGCCTGCTGGATGTCAGCGCACATTGGCCAGGCCAACCGCAGGCTGCCTACGACTTCAAGCGCGTCAATGGCGGGCTGTTGGTCCAGGAGCGCGACGAGGGTATGGTCAGTGAAGCGGAGCTGACGGTGGTCAGCGAGCGTGCGCCCACCGAGCAAGAATTGCGTGATCTGGCGTTTGCCTGGCGCGTGGCCAAGTTCGTCAAGTCCAACGCGATCGTGTATGCCAAGGCTGGGCAGACGATTGGCGTGGGGGCGGGTCAGATGAGCCGCGTCTACTCCGCCAAAATTGCGGGTATCAAGGCTGCCGATGAAGGGCTCACGGTTCCTGGCTCCGTCATGGCGTCGGATGCCTTTTTCCCGTTCCGCGATGGCATCGATGCCGCCGCGGCGGCTGGCATCACTGCGGTGATTCAGCCTGGTGGGTCAATGCGTGACCAAGAGGTTATCGATGCGGCCAACGAAGCGGGCATTGCCATGGTCTTCACCGGCATGCGCCACTTCCGCCACTAAGCCTTTAAAAACCCCCTGCGAAGCACTTCGCAGGGGGTTTTTTTGAGGGTCACCCCAGATCGATGCACAGGTACTTGGTTTCCAGGTACTCCTCCAGCCCCTGATGCCCCCCTTCACGCCCCAAGCCGGATGCCTTGACACCGCCAAAGGGTGCGGCCGCGTTTGAAATCAGTCCGGTGTTGATCCCCACCATGCCATACTCGAGCGCTTCGGCCACGCGCCACACCCTGGCCAGATCACGCGAATAAAAATATGCGGCCAGACCATACTGGGTATCGTTGGCCATCTCGACCGCCGTCTCCTCTTCATCGAAGGGGAACACCGCTGCCAAGGGGCCGAACGTCTCTTCCTGGGCCACTTTCATGCTGTCGCTGGCAAAGCTGACCAACGTGGGCGTGAAGAAATTCCCCCCCAATGGATGCGGGTGGCCCCCTAGCAACAGCTCGGCGCCCTTGTCGATGGCGTCCTGAACGTGCTCACTGACTTTTTTGACGCCATTTTCATCGATCAGCGGGCCAATGTTGACCCCTTCTCGCGTTCCGTCACCGACTTTCAGCTCGCTGTTCATGGCCACAGCGAGTTTTTCACAGAACGCATTGATGACGCTGGACTGCACCAGGAAGCGGTTGGTACAGACACACGTCTGCCCCGCATTACGGAACTTGGCGGCCATGGCGCCTTCGACGGCAGCGTCCAGATCGGCGTCTTCGAACACGATAAAGGGCGCGTTGCCGCCTAATTCCAGCGAAATCTTCTGAACGTGCTCAGCGGCTTGGGCCATCAACTGGCTGCCTACCTCGGTCGAGCCTGTAAAGGTGATCTTGCGCACTTTAGAGGAGTGAGTGAGCGCTTCGGCAATATCTGCCGCACGCCCGGGCACGACGTTGAACACACCACGCGGCACGCCCGCCCGCTCGGCCAACAGTGCCAAGGCCGTCGCCGAGAACGGCGTCTGGCTGGCAGGCTTTACAACGATGGTACAGCCCGCTGCCAAGGCAGCACCGGCTTTACGGGTGATCATCGCCGCCGGGAAGTTCCATGGCGTAATGGCCCCCACAACCCCTACAGGCTGCTTGGTCACCACGATACGCTGATTGGCTTTGGCTGCAGGAATGGTTTCGCCGTAGATGCGACGCGCTTCTTCGGCGAACCAGCGTAAAAAACTGGCCGCATAGGCAATCTCGCCGACGGCTTCCTTGAGCGGTTTACCCTGCTCATGGGTCATCAGCATGGCGAGATCCTGCTGATGCTCCATCATCAGATCGTGCCACTTCATCAACACGTCGGCACGCTCTTGCGCCGTCATTCCTCGCCAGGCAGGCAGTGCAGCGTACGCAGCATCGATGGCGCGCTCGGTTTCTGCCTTGCCCAGCTTGGGCATATCCCCTACGAGCTCACCCGTAGCGGGGTTCACCACCTTGATTTGCTCGCCGCTGTCGGCGGCTACCCAACTGCCGTCGATATAGGCAAATGGGCAGTAAAGCTGTGTTTCTCTCAGCGCTTCCATGACAAACTCCTGACCAGAGGATGGCCTTGCAGGCTCATTGACCTCTTCATGCTAAGACGAAATGGCACTCTTGACCAAGTTCTCGTCAGGAATCCTTGTACGTATCGTACCTTAACTGAGTGCGTATCGACCCTAGCTGATGAGCGTCAAAAACTCTTGCCGTGTTGCCTGGTTGGTGCGGAAGCCCCCCAGCATGACCGACGACGTCATGCTCGAATTCTGCTTCTCGACGCCACGCATCATCATGCACAGATGGCGAGCTTCGACCACGACGGCCACCCCTTTGGCCTGAGTGACCTGCTGCACCGCTTCGGCAATTTCACGGGTCAGATTTTCCTGGATTTGCATGCGACGTGCATACATATCCACGATACGTGCAAACTTGGACAGCCCCAGCACCTTACCGCTCGGCAGATAGGCGATGTGACATTTGCCAATGAAAGGCAGCAGATGGTGCTCACACATGGAGTAGAGCTCGATATCTTTCACCAGCACCATTTCATCGGTTTGCGACGCGAAGACAGCGCCATTGACCAGCTCTTCCAACGACTGCTGGTAACCTGCATTCAAGAATTGCATGGCCTTGGCAGCGCGCTTGGGTGTATCACGCAACCCCTCGCGATCAGGATTCTCTCCCAGGGCAGTAATAATTTGACGGTAATGCTGGGCGATTTCGTCGGTCATGTTAGGCCTCTTCATTCGGTGCGTGTTCGCTTTTACTGGATCGCCTTGGAGAAACTGTCTCGCCACGGGTGGCGCGGCACAGACATCAAAGCCCTTTCATGGGTCAGCCCTGTGGCTGCCTTGCCCGCCGCGAGCAAAAACTTATACAGGAAATATACCTTAAAATAAATTATGTACAATGCAGTAATGCAATTGCCTATTCTAACGCACATGAAGTGGCTGTGGCAGAGTGACACGCACCCCCCTTCGTGCTTATCGGTGCTGTGCTATCATAAAGGCACAATTTTCCTGCCAAATAGGCGGGTGCACTATTTGAGATCCGATTATGTCATTTAAATCATCAGCCTATTGGCTAACGGCCTTGATGGGCACAGCGATCATCACCCCCGTGCTTGCGGCAGAACCCAAACTGACACTGCCCAGTGGTGCCAGCGTGGGCGTAGAGGTGGTCGAATCCCTGCGCTTTGATAGCCAGCACGCTCGTCACAACGACATTCTCCTCCACCCTGCCCAGGCCGAGGGTAGCTCACACGAGCTGCCAGAGTATTGCCTGATGGTGGCCAATGCCCAACTGAGCGGCGAGCGCATACGTATCACCACGCAAGATGCCACGTGCATCGAAACCGAAGGCAGTGAAAGTGCCATTTACTCAGGGAAATTTGCCGCCAGCGCCTATGCTTCTGATGGGCAATACGGGATAGAGTGCCCGTCAGGTAACTGCGAGCTTACTCCCGGCCAGCGCTTTTTACTGACGCTGGACGAGAGTGTAAGCATTGATGCGCAGGACAACCCCTCCGCCGAGATCAATGCAACGCGTCGGCAGGCCAATGGAGATGGCGTCGCCAACCCTATTCCCAGCGAACGCCCCGACCCAGACCAGGCACCCGCAGGCAATCAATAAGCCTGGCGCCAGCCGCTGCCTGAACAAGCTGGCCTGACAATGACAGGTCAGCTTATCGGTTGCCTCCGGCAAGCCACAAAGGCGACTCCAGCTGCAGATTCTGCTGTTCGAGCTGACGGATGTGCTGATCCCAGTAACCGCGTTCCGCCAGCCAGGGAAAGGCCAAGGGAAAAGCCGGATCATCCCAGCGCGATACCAGCCAGGCCGCGTGACGAATCAAGCGATAGGCGCGCAATGGCTCGATCAACGCCAACTCATGCTCAGGGAATGCCCTTACCTCTTCATATCCTTCGATCAACTCACCCAGCTGCCCACGCCACAGCTCAGGGTCGTCTACAGGCAGCAGCATCCAGACATCCTGGATGGCGGGCGCCATCAGGCAGTCATCGAAATCCACCAGCGTAAAGTCATCATCCCGCCCCAGGATATTACCCAGATGGCAGTCACCATGAGCCCGCAGATAGGCGTCGGGGCTTAGCTGCACGTGCTCCAGGTGCCCCATCAACTTTTCCACCACGGCCTGGTATGCCCGGGACTGGTACTTGTCCAAATGAGGGCTTGCCAGGACTCGCTGCGCAGCATCGGTAACGCCATCCGTGAGCGACAAACTCTCCCGATGCTGAAACCGCTGGCGAGCGGCAACATCATGCAAGCGCCCCAAGACATTTCCCAGCGCAAACAGGTGTGCCGGGTTATCGAGTTCTGGCGCCTGGCCTACACATTGGGGGAAAAGCGCAAAGCGGAAAGTCTGGAAGTGATGCAATGAAACGCCATCAGCTGAGCACCATGGCGCGATCACAGGGACACCGGCCAGCGCCAGCTCCTTCAAGAAGTCATGCTCCTCCTGAATCGCGGCATCCGCCCAACGTCCGGGACGATAAAACTTGACCACCCAGCGCTCGCCCTCTTCATCGCGAAACATCAGCACGCGATTTTCATAACTGTTCAAGGCAAAGGGCTCGCCTGCGGGCCAGATACCCACCGACTCGATGGCCGACATCACCAGGTCGGGCGACAGGCTGCTAAACGGGTGCGCCATGGATCACTCCTTTCATTGGGCCAGCCAGTATATCAACTCTTCTCCAGCGGCGTGCGAGACGCCGCCCACACGTCCACGCGCGTGGCACCCGCCGCCTGAGCCGCCAACGCCAGCGCATGCCCCGTGGCACCCGTCGTGACCACGTCATCGATGATGATGACCCATTCTGGCAGTGGCCCCGCCACGCGGTAGGCTCCTGCGAGGTTACGCTGACGCTCGGCTCGATTCAACGACCGTTGCGAGGGTAGCCGCTTGTGGCACTCAGCCTCCAGCACCGGAAGCTGTAGCCGCTTTCCCAATTGTCTGGCCAACCACTGGGCCTGGTTGAAGCCTCGCTCGCGCGCCCTGGAAGGGTGCATGGGCACCGGCAACAACGCGCCCCCCAGTTGCACCGGAGGCTTGCAGAGCATCAATTCGACCAACAGCGTTCCCGCTCGCGCGGAACCATGAAACTTGAAGTCATGCACCAGTTCTGCCACGCCCTCCAGGTAGCGTAGCGCCGCCGTTGTATGCGTAAAGGCAGGGGGCGCTACCAGGCAGTGGCCACAGCGTCCACCCCCACCAGCGGGCAAGGGTTCGGCACATTGCGGGCATGCCGGCGTGTTCCAAGGCAGCTCCCGAAAGCACTGCGCGCACCACCCCTGCTCACCGCAATCCGCCGACAGGCAAAACGCACAGTAGCCCGGTAATTGGCGCGACAACCACTGGTTCACGTACTGATTCACGTACTGAGCCATTCGCATAGCCACCTCCTCTGCCAGCTGGTTTAAAACAGGATGATTGCATTGACATTCATACGTTTATTGGTAGTATACGCAGCGTCTTCTGCGGATGTGGTGGAATTGGTAGACACGCTAGATTTAGGTTCTAGTGCCGTAAGGTGTGGGAGTTCGAGTCTCCCCATCCGCACCAATTACAACTTGTCGTGTGGTACTCTTTACCACTAGCGCAAGATCAAGAATTCGGTAGCGCCATGCTAACCGAATTTTTTTGTTTCTAGCCCTCTATTATTTCTAGCCCTCTATTATTGATTGCTACTGGCATGCAGTTCATCTTCCGCTATCTTTGCAGTTGACCCATGATGGCAATTGAGATCGTCGAGTACCAGCAGCAAAGAGGCGAGGAAAACGAAGCTTGCTACCGCACCCATCAAGGCCCCTTGCCCTCTGGCGACTACCTGCATATTCAAACGTTTGGCTCGATCGCCCAGCAACTGACGCGCTACTGGAAATTGGATGACGCATTACTGCGCGAGCAGACGCTGACGCTGGAGATACGCGTCATCGCCATTTATGGCTCGGAGGACATGCCGGTAGGGGCTGCCCGACGCTTCCACCTCTCGCTCCAGGCAGAGCCAACACGTCAGTTGGTGCCGCTTCACCTGGATACGCAGCACACGAACAGTCGCCGTGACCGTCAACGCGTTGTAGAGTGGGCAAAAGAGATTGAGCTGCACAAAGCGCAATGAGGCACTCGATCGATAATGAACAGGGAAGCCGATGATGAGATTCGCCGTTACCACCATGTGCTTGAGCGTGATACTTACGCCCACTTGTCTGCTTGCTGATGAAACGAACAGCGATTTGCCCGAGTGGGCCGAAGAGCGGGTTGAACCCTTTCGTGCCCGCGTTGGGAACTGGGTAGATAACACCTCTCGCAACATCGATGCCTTTTTTGGTGGCGACGACTCAGCTACGGCGCACAACGACTCTTACTTACGACTGGGGCAAGAGCTGGACTGGATGGAGGGTGACGGCACCAGTGGCGACATCAGCCTGCGCTACCGGATTGACCTGCCGACCACGGAAGATCGCTTGCGACTGATCATCGAGAGTGATCCTGAAGAGTCTCAAGGCACTCTGGCAGACCAGGGGTCAGGCCGTCTGTATAACGACCAGCGTGATCGCAGCACCTCCACCTTTGGGTTTGATTGGCTGGAACGGCGTGACAAACGCGAAAACTGGAGCAACCGGGTGGGTGCAGGTATAAGGCTGCGCATGCCACTGGCCCCCTACGTCCGATTCACCAGTGAACGGCTGTGGGATATAGGCGACGGGCCTTGGCAGCTTGAGTCCTACAACCGCGTTTCCTGGTTCAATAATGAAGGCTACTCAGCACGTACCTCCTGGGACATTGGCCGCCCCCTGGCAGACGATCTCCACCTGCGTTTCATCAGCACGCTGCAGTGGCGGGAAGAGGAAGATACGCTGGAATTCAGTGAAGTTGCTGAACTGAATCAGCGTCTCAACCGGCGCAGCGCACTTCGCTACTCGGCCCTGGCGATAGGCGAAAGCGCCTCCAATCCGCGCATGACCAACTACTATCTGCAGACGCGTTACCGTCGAGACATTCACAAGGGCATCCTGTTTGGCGATGTCATACCGGAGCTGCATTTCCAGCGAGAAGACAGTTACGACCCTCGCTGGGCCATGACGCTGCGCCTCGAGATGTATTTTCAGCGTGAAATACATCGCAACTATTTTCACTTCTAGATGTTCCTGAAGCCCTTGGGGCGCTGACCACGCCAGTCAAAGCCCCAAAGTCGCGATTTTTACAGCCTCAACCCCCCATCGCACTCGATGATCCGGGCCGTGAAGTAGTCATTCTCGAAAATGAACGCGACGCTGCGCGCGATATGTTCGGGCTGCCCCAGCTGCTTCAACGGCACGCTGCTGGCAATGCGTTCCAGCATATCGGGACGCATGGAGGCCGTCATATCGGTTTCGATAAACCCCGGCGCCACGGTACCGGTACGAATACCATAGCGGGCCAGCTCCTTGCCCCAGGTCACCGTCAGCGCGTGTACGCCTGCCTTGGCAGCCGCATAGTTGCTCTGCCCCATGTTGCCCGCACGTGAAATGCTCGAAATATTGACGATAACACCCGGCTGACCGGCCTCGATCATCTGGGTGACCGCTTCTCGGCCACACAAGAAAACGCCTGTCAGGTTGACATCCAGCACTCGCTGCCAGGAAGACAGCGACATGCGCTTTTCCACTACCCCCTCTTTGGCTTTCACCAGCAGGCTGTCATCGGTAATACCGGCGTTGTTGACACAACCACTCACCGCGCCCATACGCTTGGCAATGTCGGCGAAAGACTGCTGCACCGAGGCTTCATCTGCCACATTGGTCACGAACGCCTGCGCTTCGATACCGGCCGCCGACAAGCTCGAGACGGCCTCGTCCAACGCTTCGCCGCTCATGTCGAGAAGGGCAAGACGCGCCCCTTGTGCGCCCAGATGTTTTGCCATGGCAAACCCCAACCCGCGGGCGCCTCCGGTAATCGCCACCACTTGCTCATTCAACTGCATGCATCTCTCCTTTTCGAAACCAGGGGTTGTGCATTGCAGCATAGATAGCCGTCAGCAAAAAATCGACTCGGCCAACGCTTGCGCTCACTGCAGACAATGCAGATTGTTTTTTATAATTCTGACACCATATTGACTCATTACGTCTGTTCTGGAGTCGCTCATGCCCATTCTTCTCTTTATTTCCCTGTTCACGCTACTGGACTTTGTGCTTCTTTTTACCGTGGGAAGCCGGATCGGGCTTCTGGCGACGCTGGCACTGGTGCTAGGCACAGGGTTTATCGGGCTGCACTTGATTCGCAAGGAAGGAGTCTCCACCCTGGCGCGTGCTCGCCAGCGTATGCAGATGGGAGAAATCCCCTCCCAGGAAGTGCTCACAGGTGCGGCCCTGATTTTCGGTGGCGCCCTGCTGTTGGCGCCCGGCTTTCTCTCGGATGCACTGGGCATTGCGTGCCTGCTGCCCAGCGCGCGGCAGCTACTGTTGAAGCTGATGGCCTGGCTAGGCGTCAAGGCCTCGCTGGCCACCCGTCAAGGGCCAGCCCCTGAGCGTGAGCCACCCCATCAGCACGAGCCTGGTTCGTCCTCCTCAGAGGGGCCGCTGGAAGGAGACTTCATCAGCAAGGATGAGTCTTCTCGCAGGCATTGAGCAGCAACGGATCAGGCGCACAGATAATCCGCAATTTTTTTTATAGCGCCCCCTTGAAAGGCAGTGACCAGCCCCCACTTTTGAGTCAGCACACAACTTCGGTAATGCCTGATGGCTTACCATTGACATGAAGGCAACAGGCCTTCGCTTTCCGCGGGTGCTGCCCACGGAAATTCCTTCAAGCTAATGGCCCCAAGGGGCTTTGACACTACTCAGGAGAACGTGAGCATGAATATCCGTCCTTTGCACGATCGCGTTGTGATCCGTCGCGTGGAAGAAGAGCAGAAAACCGCTGGCGGCATCGTGCTTCCGGGCAATGCACAGGAAAAGCCCACGCGTGGCGAAATCCTGGCAGTTGGTAATGGTCGCATTCTTGAAAGCGGCGACGTTCGCCCGCTGGATGTCAAAGTGGGTGACACGGTGATTTTCAAGGACGGCTACGGCGTCGAGAAGCAGAAGATCGACGGCGAAGAAGTTCTGATCATGAGTGAAGCCGATATCCTGGCGGTCGTTGAAGGCTAAGACGCCTCGGCTACCCATTTACGTTCATCGTTCAATTTCAATTTAGGAAGTAACGAACATGGCTGCTAAGCAAGTTAAGTTCTCTGATGACGCTCGTAAACGCATGGCGCGTGGTGTAGATATCCTGGCAAACGCCGTCAAGGTCACGCTGGGCCCAAAAGGCCGCAACGTGGTACTGGACAAGTCCTTCGGCGCCCCGACCGTCACCAAAGACGGTGTTTCCGTCGCCAAAGAGATCGAACTGAAAGACAAGTTCGAGAACATGGGTGCTCAGATGGTCAAGGAAGTGGCTTCCAAGACGTCTGATGCCGCAGGTGACGGTACCACTACCGCTACCGTGCTGGCTCAAGCCATCGTTGCAGAAGGCTTGAAAGGCGTGACGGCTGGCATGAACCCGATGGACCTGAAGCGCGGCATCGACCAAGCGGTCACCGCTGCCGTCAAGGAAATTCAGGCCATGTCCGTGCCCTGCACCGACACCAAATCCATCGCTCAGGTAGGCACCATCTCTGCCAACGGCGACAAGCGCATTGGCGAGATCATTGCCGAAGCGATGGATAAAGTAGGTAAAGAAGGCGTCATTACCGTTGACGAAGGTCGCGGCTTCGAAGACGAGCTGGAAGTCGTCGAAGGTATGCAGTTCGACCGTGGCTATCTCTCTCCCTACTTCGTCACCAATCAGGACACCATGGCGGTCGAGCTGGAAGACCCCTACATCCTGCTGGTCGACAAGAAAATCTCCAACATCCGCGAGCTGCTGCCGGTGTTGGAAGGTGTTGCCAAGCAAGGTAAGCCGCTGGCCATCATCGCCGAAGACATCGAAGGCGAAGCGCTTGCCACGCTGGTGGTCAACAACATGCGCGGCATCGTCAAGGTAGCGGCTGCCAAGGCACCCGGCTTTGGTGATCGTCGCAAGGCCATGCTGCAGGATATCGCCATCCTGACCAACGGCACGGTCATCTCCGAGGAGGTCGGTCTGACCCTTGAGCAGGCAAACCTGGATCACCTGGGTACTGCCAAGCGCATTACCATGACCAAAGAGAACACCACCATCATCGACGGTGCTGGTGCAGAAGGTGATATCGAAGCACGCGTCAATCAGATCCGCGCGCAAATCGAAGACACCTCCTCCGACTACGACAAAGAGAAGCTGCAAGAGCGCGTTGCCAAGCTGGCAGGCGGCGTTGCCGTTATCCGCGTAGGCGCAGCTACCGAAGTCGAAATGAAAGAGAAGAAAGCACGTGTCGAAGACGCGCTGCACTCTACTCGCGCAGCCGTCGAAGAAGGCGTGGTACCTGGTGGCGGCACGGCGCTGGTACGCGTCATGGCCAAGGTACAAGGCCTGACCGGTGACAACGAAGACCAGAACCACGGCATCAACATGGCCCTGCGTGCCATGCAGGCGCCGCTGCGTCAGATCGTCACCAACGCCGGTGAAGAGTCTGCGGTGGTCATCAACCGTGTGAAAGATGGCGAAGGCAACTTCGGCTACAACGCACAGACCGGCGAATACGGCGACCTGTTCGAAATGGGTGTACTCGACCCTGCGAAAGTGACCCGTACTGCGCTGCAGTCTGCCGGTTCCGTTGCGGGCCTGATGATCACCACCGAGTGCATGATCGCCGACGACCCGGAAGAGAAAGAAGCTGCCCCGGACATGGGTGGCATGGGCGGAATGGGTGGCATGGGCGGCATGATGTAAGCCCCACCTCGCTCTGACGTAATACGTCCTTCAGAACCCCGCTTCGGCGGGGTTCTTTGCGTGTTACCATCCCCTTTCTTCTTGGCAGCTTTCAGGTTCGACGTCCCGTGCTTTCCAATATTCGTATCGTGCTGGTACACACCTTTCATCCCGGCAATATTGGCGCCACCGCCCGCGCCATGAAAACCATGGGCCTGACCCAGCTGGTGCTGGTCAACCCACGCGCTTTTCCTGACGAAGAGGCCACTCGACTGGCGGCGGGCGCTACCGATGTGCTGGACAACGCACGCTGCGTCAGCACCCTGGAAGACGCCCTGCAGGACTGCGTTCAAGTGGTCGGGGCCAGTGCCCGATTACGCAGCATGCCGCTCCCCCACTTCGACGAACCGGACGACATGGCACATCAGGTCATCGTCAATGCCCATCAAGCCCCCGTGGCGCTGGTGTTTGGCCGCGAGCGTTCCGGCCTGACCAATGACGAGATCCGCTGCTGCACCCACCAGGTCAGCATACCGGCCAATCCGGATTACGGCATTTTGAATCTCTCGCAAGCCGTGCAGATTCTTGCCTATGAAGTGCATCGCGCCTGGCGACGGCGCGACGACAGTGATTTCGTCTATCAACGGCCCCTGGAAGCGGCGCCGCCCAGTCGTGAACAGTTTGGCTACTTTCAGGAACACTTGGGTCGGCTCATGCACGAGAGCGGCTTTTTGACCCAGCCCCACGCACGCACCGAAGAGCAGTTGCAGGCACTGTTCTCACGTGCCCAGCCAAGCCGCAAGGAATTATCGCTACTCCGCGGGCTACTGAGCGCCTTCGAGGCACACCTGCCCAAACAGTAAGCAGCGCACGCCAACCGCCTGACAAAAAAGGCCGCCCGCCATTTGGCGGCCTTTTTCGGATGATGCGCAGATCAAAGCGACATGGCCGCCAGCCAACCAAACGCAATCAGCGGAAGGTTATAGTGAAGGAAGGTCGGCACGACGCTATCCCACATATGGTCATGCTGGCCGTCCACGTTCAGACCGGCAGTGGGCCCCAAAGTGGAGTCCGATGCCGGTGAGCCCGCATCGCCCAATGCCGCCGCGGTGCCCACCAAGGCCACGGTGGCCATGGGCGAAAACCCGAACTGAATCGCCAATGGGACGAAAATGGCGGCAATGATCGGAATAGTAGAAAACGATGAACCAATGCCCAGCGTGATGAACAGTCCCACCAGCAGCATGACCAGCGCAGCCAGGCCGCGATTGTCACCAAACAGCTCGAAGGCGCCCGCCACCAGAGCCTCGATATCCCCCGTGGCTTTCATCACTTCGGCAAAGCCTGACGCTGAAATCATGATGAAGCCGATGAGTGCCATCATACGCATGCCACTGGTGAACAGATCATCGGCCTCACGCCATTTGAAAATCCCCCCCAATGACAGCAGGCCAATGCCCACCAGGCCTCCCACGATCATGGAACCGGTATACAGCTGCAGGCCCAGCGCAGCCACGATGGCGACCCCCGACATGACCAACCCCAGCCGATGAGGCTCGGCAGGCGTATGCGCCTGCTCACCCGCAGGCGCGGCCAGCGGCCTGGCGGCATAGTGGCGCTGACCGCGATAGCTGAACAGCAGGGCGACGACCAGCCCGATGGCCATTCCGCCCACGGGGATGGCCATGGCCATGGGCACCATGCCCCGAGTGATGTCGAGCCCCGCCGCCGCCCCTGCGCTATTCAGGTTGGCCAGCAGTATGTCGTTCAGGAAGATGGCCCCAAAGCCCACTGGCAGAAGCATATAGGGTGCCGTCAGACCAAAAGTGAGCGCACAGGCAACCGCGCGGCGGTCCAGCTGCAAGCGGTTCATGACCACCAGCAGCGGCGGAATCAGGACGGGAATGAACGCAATATGCACCGGGATGGCGTTTTGAGAAGAAATCGCCACCAGCAACACGGCGCCCAGCAGCAGCATTTTCACCCGCGCCTGATGCGCTGCCGTGGCCTCCTTACCCAACAGCTTGATCAACCGCGTGGCCAGCAAATCCGGCAGGCCGGAGCGAGAAATAGCGACCGCAAAGGCCCCCAGCGTGGCGTAGGCCAACGCCACCTGGGCACCGCCTCCCACACCATCATTGAAAGCGCTGAGCGTGTCATCCAGCGACAGTCCACCCGCCAGCCCTCCTACCAGGGCCCCTACCACCAGGGCAAACACCACCGACACACGAAGAAGTGACAGCGTCACCATCACGAGCACTGCAAGAATGACTGCATTCATGGAGATATCCAGAGCTAATGGAACGTCTTTAATACGAAGTCTTCACCAGGTTCTTAAAACCAAGTTCTTGAAACCAGGCCCTTAAAACCAGGTTTTTAAACCATGCCTTTAAAACCAGGCGGCGGATTTTAGCAGATAGCGCGCCCTTCATCAGGCTTATCTGATCCCCGAGTACGCTGGCACAGCGGCTAAGACTTTAGTCACAGCGCTCTTGCTGCTATGCAACAATTCTCCTAGTATCGGGACCTTCATTGATGACCGGCACTGCTAATTTAACAATGCCTTAGGAGCCTGCATGGGCATTTTCGCCATTCTCATTTCCCTGATACTGCTGATGTTACTGGCTTACAGAGGCATCTCAGTGCTGCTGTTGGCACCGCTCATGGCGTCGCTGGCAGTCCTGCTTTCCGGTGATGGCGGCCTGCTGCTGCCCATTTACACCGACACCTTCATGCGGGCGCTGGGTAACTACGTCACTCAGTTCTTTCCGCTGTTCCTGCTGGGCGCCCTGTTCGGCCAACTGATGGCCGACTCCGGTGCCGCGCAGTCCATTTCCAACGGTATCGTCAAGCGGCTGGGCACGCATCACGTGGTGCTGACCGTGGTCATGGCCTGTGCCGTACTGACCTACGGTGGCGTGTCACTGTTCGTGGTGGCCTTTGCCATCTATCCCATCAGCCGTGAGCTCTTCCGTCAGGCCAATGTGCCTAAGCGGCTCATACCTGCGTCCATCGCGCTGGGTTCCTTTACCTTTACCATGACGGCCCTGCCAGGCACCCCAGCCATTCAGAATGCCATTCCCATTCCTTACTTTGGCACCAACAGCTTTGCGGCTCCCGGATTGGGCATCATTGCCGGGCTTATCATGCTGGGCCTGGGCACCTACTATCTGCAGTCCAGGGTTCGCAAGGCGGCGGCCAACGGCGAAGGCTATGGCACGCATACCGAGCGTGAAGTCGACCCCCAGCAGGACGACTCGCCCGCCCCCACGCTCCCCCTGGCAGTGGCCTTGATTCCCCTGATCATGGTCATCGGCCTGAACGCGCTGTTTACCTATGGCGTTTTCCCCGCCATGGATCTGAGCTATATCAGCGATGCTTTCGAGAACATCACCCCCAGCCGCCAGACTGGCCTGTGGGCGATCCTGATCTCGCTGCTGAGCGCCTCGGCATGGCTGATCATTACCCGCTGGAATCATTGGAAGGATCTGAAAAACACCATCAACCAGGGCTGCTTTGGCTCGCTGCTGCCAATTTTCAATACCGCCTCCGAAGTGGGCTATGGAGCAGTGATTGCCAGCCTGGCAGGCTTCATGATCATCCGTGATGCCGTGCTCAACGTTTCCGGCAACCCGCTGATTTCCGAAGCCGTAGCCATGAGCGTGCTGGCAGGCATTACCGGCTCCTCATCGGGCGGCCTGTCGATTGCCTTGCAAACCCTGGGTGATGAGTACCTGGCCATGGCACAGCAGGCGGGGATCAATCCCGAACTGATGCACCGTGTCGCCACCCTGGCGGCGGGCGGCATGGACACGCTACCCCACTCCGGGGCGGTGATCACGCTGCTGGCCATTTGCGGGCTGACGCACCGCCAGTCCTATGCCAATGTGGCCATGGTGACCATCGTGCTACCCGTGGCGGCCCTGATCACCGTCATTACCCTGGGGACGCTGTTTGGGAGCTTCTAAAGCCGCGTAAGCCATGCGATAGTTGGTTAACGTGTTAACCACCGAACAACAACGAGACCCGTCATGGCCCTTACACGACACTCCTCCCTGCTGCTGATCCTGCTGGCCAGCCTCATCATCTCTACGGCGATGGGGCTGCGCCAC
Organism: Halomonas sp. BC1; assembly: GCF_002078135.1. Taxonomy (NCBI): domain Bacteria; kingdom Pseudomonadati; phylum Pseudomonadota; class Gammaproteobacteria; order Oceanospirillales; family Halomonadaceae; genus Halomonas; species Halomonas sp. BC1. The sequence goes on from NZ_LFGS01000006.1 coordinate 204,716, forward strand.
GGTTTCGGGTTGTTCCTCGAACCCATGAGCAGTGAGCTTGGCTGGGGGCGCGGGGTCTTTGCCCTGGCACTGGCCATTCAGAATTTGATGTGGGGCCTGGCACAGCCTTTCACCGGCGCGCTGGCAGACCGCTTCGGCGCGGCCAGAATCATCGTGGCCGGGGGCGTGCTCTACGTACTGGGGCTGTGTTTCATGAGTCTTTCCACCAGCGCGTTGGGCATGACCCTGAGCGCTGGCCTGCTGATCGGGATCGGCCTCTCTGGCACGACCTTCTCGGTGATCCTGGGCGCTGTTGGGCGGGCGGTGCCTGCCGAAAAGCGCAGCATGGCCATGGGGATCGTCAGTGCGGCGGGCTCGTTTGGCCAGTTCGCCATGCTGCCGGGCACGCTGGGGCTGATCGAGTGGCTGGGCTGGTCGGCGGCCCTGCTGGCCATGGGCATGATTGCCGCCGTAATGATTCCGCTGGGCGCCATGCTCAAGGATCGCCCACGCCCCCATGCGCTAGGCGACCTGAGCCTGCGCGACGCGCTCAACGAAGCCGCCGGGCAAAAAGGCTTCTGGCTGCTCTGCCTGGGCTTTTTCGTGTGCGGGTTTCAGGTGGTGTTCATTGCCGTGCACTTGCCGGGCTACCTGTTCGATAACGGGCTTGCCGTGCAAGTGGGTACCACCGTTCTCGCCCTGGTGGGGCTGTTCAACATCGTGGGCACCTATACAGCAGGCTGGATGGGAGGAATCTGGTCCAAGCCGCGTTTGCTCAGCTGGCTGTACCTGATCCGAGGCGTGGTCATCACCGCGTTTCTGGTCGCACCCCTCAGCGCCTACAGTGCCTACGCGTTTGGTATCGCCATGGGCTTGCTGTGGCTCTCGACCGTGCCACTGACCAACGGCATCGTGGCGTCGGTGTTTGGCGTCAAACACCTCTCCATGCTGGGCGGCATCGTGTTTCTGTTCCACCAGTTGGGGTCGTTCATGGGCGTCTGGCTAGGCGGCTACCTTTATGACATGACCGGTCACTACGATACCGTCTGGCAAATCGCCATCGTGCTCTCCGTGGTGGCCGCCGCCTTGCACTGGTTCATCAGCGAAAAACCGCTGGCACGCACCACTCCCAAGCAGGTGACACCATGACACCACAGACTCTTTCGCTAGCGCTGCTGGGGGCGCTGGCCATCGCCGGGGGAAGTGCCCTTGCCTGGTGGGGGTGGCACTCGCTGGATGCGGGCCTGCTGTTGATGGGCAGTCGTTTGTGTTGAACGGTATTTTCGACCCAAAGCTTGCGCCATATCAGGCCTGCTTCATGATCATTTGATTAATATCAAGTCATTGCCCTGACGTTTACGGACTTCCCCAGACTTCATGAATATCGTCACTTCACTGCTTCATCAATTTAAAGACAGCCTCCGGGATTTGCTGCCCGTCGTGGCTGTCATGGCCTTTTTTCAGCTGGTCGTGATCGGTCAGCCGCTACCCGCAAGCCTGGCTTTCCTGGACTTGATCATAGGCTTGTTGTTTGTAGTGGTAGGCCTGACACTATTCATCAAAGGGCTGGAGCTTGGCCTTTTTCCTTTAGGAGAAAACCTCGCTCGAGCCTTTGTCGCCAAGGGCTCGATCGCCTGGCTACTGCTGTTCGCATTTGCTCTGGGGTTTGGCTCCACCGTGGCTGAACCAGCATTGATTGCAGTGGCTGCTCGTGCAGGCGAGGTGGTTGCTGCAGGGGGCCTGATTGCCAACACCGGTGAGTCACAAGCCTCGTTTGCTTTCACGCTACGAATGGTTGTTGCCTGCTCGGTAGGCACCGCCGTCATGCTTGGCGTATTGCGCATCTTCAAGGGCTGGCCGCTGCATTTGATGATTATTGGCGGCTACGCGCTGGTCATGCTGCTGACCCTTTTTGCACCCAGCGAACTCGTCGGTATTGCATACGACTCTGGGGGCGTCACAACATCGACGATTACTGTGCCGCTGGTAACGGCCCTGGGAGTCGGTCTCGCCTCGAGTATCAAGGGCCGCAACCCCATGCTGGATGGTTTTGGCTTGATTGCCTTCGCCTCCGTCATGCCGATTATTTTTGTGTTGCTCTTTGGCATTTTTGGACTCGATTTGGTCAAGGGGATCAATCCATGAATTTGCTTATTACGCTCTGGAGTACGCTACTCGATATCTTTCCTATCGCCGCGATTATTTTTGGTTTTCAATATCTTGTCATCCGCAAACGTGTGAAACGCCTGCCGCAAGTCATCGTGGGCTTTGTCATGGTTTGGGTAGGATTATCACTTTTTCTAGTGGGTCTGGAACAAGCGCTGTTTCCGATGGGAGAGCTCATGGCCGGCCAGCTGACCAATGCTGACTTTCTCCCCGGGCTCGCCGATGGCGCCCAGCGCCACTGGAGCGACTATTACTGGGTATACATCTTTGCCTTTACCATTGGCGCCAGCACCACCATCGCTGAACCCTCGCTGATTGCAGTGTCTATCAAAGCTGGAGAAATATCCGGCGGCACCATTCGACCGTTTACATTGCGCCTCGCCGTCGCACTTGGCATGGCCTTCGGCATCACGCTAGGGGCCTGGCGTATTGTCATGGGCTGGCCACTACAGTGGTTTGTATTGGGTGCCTACACGTTGGTGATCTTGCAAACGTTGCGCTCGCCAAAAAGCATTATTCCGCTCGCGTTTGATTCCGGCGGCGTGACGACTTCTACGATAACAGTTCCTATTATCGCCGCTCTGGGGCTTGGCCTGGCTTCCTCTATTCCAGGGCGAAGCGCACTCATGGATGGCTTTGGGATGATTGCGCTGGCCTGCCTGTTTCCCATCATCACGGTGATGGGCTATGCCCAAATCGCTCAATGGAGAGACCGCAGACTCAGCGTAAGGTTAACCAACGAAGGAAAACGTAATGCGCTTTAAACTCATCGTAGCACTGGTTGAAGACGACTTGACCGATGATGTCCTCAAGGCGGCTCGTGATGCGGGCGCAACGGGAGCGACCGTCATCAATAATGCCAGGGGCGAAGGACTCAAAAAAGCACGCGGCATCTTTGGCATGGAAATCACCGCTCAGCGGGACGTGCTCCTGTTCCTGACCGAAGAGCATATTAGCCGACTCATTCTGGAGTCCATCGCGGAGGTAGGTCAGTTCGATGAGACACCAGGCACTGGCATCGCGTTTCAGATAGACGTTGAAGATGCCGTGGGCGTACAGCATCAAATCAAATCACTGACCGAGGTGCTTGGTCAGCCAGCAGACAGGGAGTGAGCATGTTAGAGCATCAAAGTGCCATACCAACGGCAGAAACGATCATGCACTCACAATACAGGCTGGTCGATGGCCTGTTGACGGTTGCAGAAGGCATCGACGTGATGCGCAAACACAACGTTAACGTCTTGATCATACAACCACGTGACGCAACCGATGAGCATGGAATAGTGCTCGCAACGGACATTGCCAAAAAGGTACTGGCGGCGAATCGCTCGACAGAACGCGTCAGCCTGTACGAAATCATGACCAAGCCGGTCATCAGCGTCCGCCCCGAAATGAGCATACGTAACTGTGCTCGGCTATTTGGTCAATTTGGCCTTTCGCTAGCCCCGGTCACTAATCAACAACACCAGGTCCTTGGCATAGTGGATTACTCCTGTATCGTGACCGGGTGGGCATCCTCTTAACGTCCTAGTTGGCGATGCCGCCAGCGCCGCATCAGCACGCCATGCCGAGGAGAAAACAGTAGCGCCAGGAAGAAGCAGCTGGTGGCGACCAGGACGATGGTGCCTCCCGAAGCCACATCGAAGGCATAAGAGAGCCATAGCCCCAGCACCGCCGACCCCACACCGACGCTGGTCGAAATCAACAGCATCGTTGTGAAACGGTCGGTCAGCAGGTGGGCGGTGGCGCCAGGGGTGATCAGCATCGCAACGACCAGAATGATGCCTACGGTTTCCAGGCTTGCCACGATAGTCAGGGTCAGCAGCAGAATCAGGCCGTAATGAATGACGCTGGTATTGAATCCCAGCGCCTGGGCCTGCGTGGGGTCGAAGGCGTAGAGCATCAGCGGCCTGAAGGCGAGCCATATCACCAGCAGCGCCACGACGCTGGCGACCAGCGTGAGCATCAGTGCCGATTGCTGTACGCCCAGCACGTTGCCGAACAGGATATGCATCAGGTGCGTGCTGGAGGCCATCTTGCTGATCAGCACGATGCCCAGCGCAAAAGCGCCGGTGAACATGATGCCCATGGCCGCGTCCGACTTGATGCGGGTATGGCGCTCGATGGCACCGATACCCAACGACGTCAGCGCCCCCGTCACGAAAGCTCCGATGAAAAACGGCAGCCCCAGCAGGTAGGCAATCGCCACGCCAGGCAACACCGCGTGGGAAATCGCATCCCCCAGCAGCGACCAGCGCTTGAGCACCACATAGCAGGAGAGCAGACCGCAAATGGCGCCCACCAGCATCGAGGTCAGCAGCGCACGCTGCATGAAGGCGTACTGAAACGCATCGGAAATGGCGTCGGGTAACAGATTGATGGGCACCATCAGCGCCGCCAGCAGGCCAGCGATCAGCGCGCTGGCCATGCTATCCAGTGTATCTAACATGTTAAAATTGACCGTTATTGAGGCATCAAAGCAGGAGCACTGGTCTGTTGCATGGTAAAAGAATCTGGCGCTGGCTGGGCGCTCACCGCCAGTTCGGCCAGCCTGCGGTCGCTGAGCATTTCATCCGGGGGCCCCGCCCCGCGGATGAAGCGGTTGATCAGCACCACGTGATCCACATAGCGGCGCGCTCCCGGCATGTCATGGGTCACCATGACAATGGTCCTGCCCGCTTCTCGCTCCCGCTTGAGCACATCAAGAATCAGCTGCTCGCTGGGCGGATCAACGCCCGCCAGCGGTTCGTCCAACAACAGGATACTGGCCTGCTGGGCCAGCGCCCTGGCCAACAGCACACGTTTTTTCTGGCCGCCCGACAGCGCCCCAATGGGACGCTCGGCCATGTCCAGCATATTCACGTCCTGCAGCGCCTTGCCCACGACGTCACGGTGGCTCAGAGCCTGCCAACGCCCAGGCAGCAGACGCCGCCATAGAGGGTCATGGCGCATGTGGCCGTAGCGCGCCGTCATTACGGTGTCCCATACCGAGATCGGAAAGTCCCACTCGATCGCTTCACGTTGCGCCATATAGGCGATACCGCCAGCTTTGCGACGCCGCTGAATGGGCTCTCCGAACGCCATCACCTGGCCACGCAGCGGCTTCATGCTACCGGTCAGCACATGAAACAGCGTCGACTTGCCAGCCCCGTTCGGCCCGACGATAGCCGTCCAACGCCCCGCCGGCAAGCTCAGCTGAATGTTTTCGAGCACCGGCTGGCGCTGATAGGCGGCATAGACCCCCGATACCTCAATGGCCGCCGGAGGTAGTGACGAAGCACTGTTCATGATGACCTACTCGACACCCAGATAACGGCGCAGCAGTTCGGCATTGTGGCGCTGCATGGCAAAGTAGTCACCCGCCACACCGTCCGGCTCGCTGAGCGAGTCCACGTAAAGTGGCCCTGCCACCGGCAGCCCCGTATCTCGGGCAATACTGGTCACATGACGGTCAGAAATGGTGCTTTCCCAGAACAGTGCGGCGGGCTGACGCTCATTGATCAAATCGATAATGCGCATCAGCTGGCGTGGAGAGCCTTCGGTTTCGGCATTGGTGCCCCAGATACCGTCGTGCTTGAAGTGAAAGGCATCGGCAAAGTAAAGAAACGCTGCCTCGCTAGTCAGCAGCAGGCGCCGATCGTCGGGAATCACCTCCAGGGTCTCCTGCAGCTCGACATACAGTGCGTGCAGCTCGTCTTCCAGCGCGCTGGCACGCTGGTGAATCTCTTCGGCCTGCTGCGGCAAGCGCTCTTCCAGGGCGTTGGCGATGGCCTGCACGTAGGCGCTGGCGGCCCGCGGGTCCATCCACAGATGCGGGTCAATGTCCCCTTCCATTTCACCAATCGCAATCGATTGAGTGGGATAGCCGGATGCCTCGGCCACCGCTAGCACGGGCACGCCCTGCGATACCGTGGCTTCCACCTGGCGCATCCACTGCTCCAGCTGGTAACCGTTGTAGAAGACCATATCGGCATTCTCGAGGGCCGCAAAATTATCCGGTGTCAGCTCCCATTCATGCACTTCCGCATTGATCGGGGTCAGCACGGTCACTTCGGCATCGTCACCCGCCACCCGTTGAACCAGATCGCCCAGCACCGAAAAAGTGACGGCCACGTTGATAGGCGGTTGCAACAGCTCGTTGGCATACGCTGAAGACGTGCTCGCACCAAAGGCCAAAGAAGCCCCCATCAACATCCATCCGTAAGATTTCGCCATCGTCAACTGCTCCCGTGTAAGCTCACTTGTGATATCACTGTAGCTCAAAGAAAAAGCCAAGTGCAAATAGTTTAGCCTTGGCTAACAATTATCCGCCAAAATGCGCTACCATCACCAATCAACGATGCCACTAACCTTGATAAATATTGCCAATGAGTGATCACGACCCGCGGCGCGCTCCTGCCTCATGTGAGAAAAGCGGTGACGCCCTACCGCCAGTGGAGCAGCACGCTCAGCAGTATGAAACCGTGCGCAACGCTCATGAAACCGAGCTCATCGAAGATTACGTGGAGCTGATCGGTGATCTGTTGCGTCACCGCGGTGAGGCCCGAGCCGCAGACATCGCCAACCGCATGGCCGTCAGCCAGGCCACCGTGTCGAAGATGATTCGGCGACTCAACGAGCTGGGGCTCGTCACCAGCCAGCCTTACCGCTCGCTGTTTCTGACCGAGGAAGGCCAGAAAATGGCCGAAACCTCCCGCGCTCGGCACGACATCGTGCTGCATTTTCTGCGCGCTCTGGGCGTCGAAGACAGCACCGCGCGCATCGATGCCGAAGGCATGGAGCACCACGTGAGTGATACGACCCTGGCCATTATGAAGCGCTTCACCGAGCAGCAGCCGCAGTGACGGCTGGCGCAGCTATCTTGTCCTGACGCCTGATAACCCGCATCATTCAAGAAATCGTGGTTTCAGGATACTGTCATGCCGCCCGCTTCGAAAGAACGCTCCTTTCTTGCCCGTGTTCGCCATGCACTGCCCTCCCTGCATCCGGCAGAGCGGCGGCTGGGTGAATTCGTCTGCGACTTTCCCGGCGAGTTGGCCAGCTACAATGCCCAGGAGCTGGCACGCTTTGCAAAAGTTTCCAAGGCGACGGTATCGCGTTTCGTCAGGCGCTTGGGTTATGACAATTACGAAGCCGCACGCAGGCATGCCCGCGAAGAGCAGACGACGGGGTCGCGCCTGTTTCTCCCCGCTCAGCGTCTCGGCCAATCCGAATCCTGGCTTGCCCAGGGGCTGACCTTCAGCAAGGACAACCTGGACAGAACCTTTGCCGCCATCACCCAGACCGATATCGACGCCGTCGCCCATGCATGGCTGGCGGCACGTAAAATCTGGGTCGTTGGCTATCGCGCCAGCCGCCCGCTAGCCGACTACCTGCGCTGGCAGCTGTTGCAAGTGACCGGAGACATCGCCGCCACTCCCGGCCCTGGCGAAACCCTGGGCGAGCACCTTGCCGACATTGGCCCGGAAGACAGCGTCATCGTGCTGGGGTTGCGGCGCCGAGTTGCGACGACCGAACAGCTGCTGAGCAGCGCCAGGGAGTGCGGGGCCTCGCTGGTGTATATCACCGATGAAGGCACGGAGCCCCACCCTTCCGCTACCTGGCATTTTCGCTGCCATACGCACGCTTCCGGGCCGCTGTTCAATCACACTGCGGTCATGACCCTCTGTCATCTGCTGATCATGCGCACCATCGAGCTGGCCGGAGACGCCTCGCGGCAGCGTTTGAGCCGCATCGAAACCCTCAACGACCGCTTTGAAGAGCTTTAATCGAGCCATTTCGACGAGCGCCTGCTTTTACTGAAGCACTCTTCTAGTTCATCACCCCATCAACATGCACTTTCAAGGTGCATTTTTGTCTCTCACGCCCCATGTCGTGTTACCCCATTTTTCGGGCAACGCGTGGTTTCCGCCTGTTTTATATATGAAATTTAAATTTCATAGCTCTTGCGGCATGAAATATGGATCTACTTAACAAACGCTGCGCAGGATGCGCGGTGAGCAACACGCCCAGCCTGGCGTACCACATCGCACCCACTACAGATAACAGGAAGCCTCCATGTTCAAGCGCACTCTTCTCATGACCGCCCTTTCCGCCGCTGTGATCGGCAGCGCCGCCAACGCCGATACGCTGTCTCTCAAAGTGCTCGGCCAACCTGCCGGTTCGGGGCTGATTGCCCAGAACAAGGAGCGCCCCTTCTTCGAAAATTTCGCCGAGCACAGCGGCCTGGAAGCCACGGTTCAGTACATTCCGGTAGATGTGGCAGGCATTCCCGATACGGACGGGCTACGCATCCTCAACTCCGGTCTTTTCGACATCGTCTCGCTGCGCGGCCCCCAGGTCAGCCGTGACGAGCCCTCGGTGCTCGGGATGGACCTGATCGGCCTGAACACCAGTTTCGAGACTGGCCGGGACAACGTCATGGCCTTTTATGATTATGTGGATTCACGCCTGCAGTCCCGCTTCAACGCCAAGTTATTGGGCGTATGGCCTGCCGGACCCTAGGTCATCTTCTGCAACAAGGAGATTTCCGGCCTGGAGGACTTGAGAGGCCTGCGCGTACGGGTGGGTGACCAGAGCGCAGCCAACTTCATTGGCCAATTGGGCGCCACCGGCATTTCGATGCCCTTCGGCGACGTGCAACAAGCGCTCTCTCGGGGCGTCGTGGATTGCGGCATCACCGGCCCTGCCTCGGCCAACGCCGGCGGCTGGCCAGAGGCAACGACCACCGTGCTGCCCATCGCTCTGCAGCTGGCCATCAATGGCTACGCCATCAACCTGGACACCTGGAACCGCCTGGATGAGACCCAGCAGTCTCAGCTGGAAACGGCCATTGCCGAGCTCAGCGACGACATCTGGAGCTACTCCGAAGCGCTTTACGAAGATGCCATGCGCTGTAACGCCGGTGAGTCGCCCTGCGAGTTCGGCAACCAGTATGCGCTGACCGAAGTCGCCGTTTCCGACGCCGATCTGGCTGCCGTCACCGCCGCAGTAGAGGAAGTGTCCCTGCCACTATGGGCCACCCAGTGCAATAACGTGGCCGCCGACTGCGAAGCCACCTGGCGCGAAACGGTCGGCGCTCAGCTTGGCCTGTAACGTTACCAGGAGACCCGTATGACTTTTTGTGCTCGCCTGATGGGGATCCTGTTCGGCACGTTCATGCTACTGCTGGCCGTGCTGATCACGATAGAGACCCTGATTCGCAAATTCTTTTCGCTGTCGTTTGGTGGCGTCGATGAGTTGGGAGGCTACGCCATTGCGGTGGCGGCGCCTCTGGCCTTCGGCGTCGCCATGATCGAGCAGTCGCATATTCGCATCAATCTGCTGCACATGCGCCTGCCCACCACCGTCAAAGCGATCCTCAATGCCCTGGCAGCCCTCTCGTTGGGGCTGCTGGCGGCCTTCCTGCTGTACTTTACCGTGCAGACCGTACTCGACACGCACAACTACCGCTCCATCGCCCAAACCCCTTGGGCCACGCCGCTGATCTACCCTCAGTCGGTCTGGCTGGTGGCCATGGGCATCTTTGCGGCGAGCGCGGCCCTGCTGGCCCTGCAAGCCCTGCGCCTGCTGATCCGGCGAGACTGGCCCGCACTGAACCAGCGCTTCGGCCCTGCTTCAGCCAGTGAAGAACTCGAAGCCGAACTGGCCGATCTCGAGCAGCGTGAAAAAGGAGCACAGCCATGAGTATTCCGGTCATTGCAGGGGCGTTCATGGTTATGCTGGCCCTGATGCTGCTCAGCCTGCCAGTGGCGGTGTCGATTTTGCTGGTGGGCGTGGCGGGCGGCTATCTGATGTACGGCGCCCCGCTGGTGAACATGATGGGCGGCGTCGTCTGGAGCAGCCTGAACAGCCCGTCGATGCTCGCCATTCCACTCTTCATGCTGCTGGGGGAGCTGCTGTTACGCGGCGGCATCGCGGACCGCATGTATGCCGCGCTGGCGGTGTGGTTCAATCGCCTGCCGGGTGGTTTGCTGCATACCAATATCGCTACCTGCACGCTGTTCTCCGCCACCTCCGGCTCCTCGGTGGCCACCGCGGCCACCGTAGGCACCATCGCCCTGCCGGCGCTCCAGCAGTATCGCTACCCCATTCGTCCTTCGCTGGGCTCGCTGGCAGCGGGCGGCACGCTGGGGATTCTCATTCCCCCCAGCATCAACCTGCTGGTGTATGGCCAACTGGCCAATACCTCCGTCAGCCAGCTCTTTGCTGCCGGGTTGATACCGGGCATTGCCCTGGCGCTGCTGTTCTCGCTCTACCTGTGGCTCGCCCACGGCAAGGCGGGCAAGGCATCGCTGGTCGAGGTCAATGTCTCGCTTCAGGACAAGCTGTCGCTGTCGAAGCACCTGATTCCTCCCGTGGTCATCTTTGGCGTGGTCATGGGCAGCATCTACGGCGGCCTGGCGACCCCCACCGAATCCGCCGCCATTGGCGTGGTCATCGCCCTTGGCTTCATCGCCGTTGGTGGCAAGCTGACGCTGGACCTGTTGATTCACTGCTCGCTGCAGGCGGCCAAAACATCGGGCATGGTGATCATCGTCTTGATGTGCGCCCTGCTGCTCAACGTCACCATCTCGATGCTGGGGGTTACCCAGGCACTTACCCAGTGGGTCGCCTCCTTCGGCCTGACGGCAGTGACGCTGCTGCTGGTGCTGTTCGTGTTTTACGTGATTCTGGGCACCTTCATGGACGCCATGTCGATGCTGGTGCTGACCGTACCCATTACCGTGCCCATGGTCATGGCGGTGGGGATCGACCCCACCTGGTTTGGGATCTTCATCGTGCTGATGTGCGAGATCGCCCTCATCACACCACCGGTGGGCATGAACCTGTTCGTGGTTCAGGGCGTGCGCAAGGATGGCGGCAGCTTCAACGACGTCATCATGGGGTCGATTCCCTTCGTGGGCATCATGGTGTTGTTCACCTTTGCCATCATGATTTGGCCAGACATCGTCATGTGGCTACCCGACCTTCTGGCGGGGCGTTGAGGCAATGACGAACAAGACTGGACCCAGCCATACAGCCCCCATCGGCAGCATGTGCCAAGCGTCGCGAACCGATACCCCGCGCATTCTGGTCATCAACCCCAATACCAATCCCCAGGTCACCCGGGAAATACGCCGCCTGGTACGGCAGTGCTCGCCTGAAGGGGTTCAAATGGAGGTCACCAATCCACTGGCGGGGCCTATCGCCATCGAAAATGCAGCGCACAAGGCCACCGCCACTCGGGAGGTCATGGCGCTGATCCAACAGCGCCAGTCCGCCGACGACGTTGGCTACATCATGGCCTGCTTCGATGATCTGGCGGTTCAAGAACTGCGCGATGCAACACAGCGCCCAGTGGTGAGCCTAGCCGAGGCAGGCATGCGTGCCGCTGGCCAGCATGACCGCCCCTTCACCGTCATCACCACGTTCGAGGGCGCCGTGGAAACCATCCGCGCGCTGAGCCGTGGCTATGGCCTGGACGTGCGCTGCCGGATCGTGGCCACTGGCATGGGGGTATCGGAAACTGCGGCCCGCACGCCGCAGGCCGAACAGCGCTTGCATGACGCCATCGTGAGTTCGCTCGAACAGGGTGCCAATGCCATCGTGCTGGGCTCCGGCGCCTTCGTGGGACGAGCGGCTCTGCTGAGTGAGCGGTATGGCGTCGATATTACGGACGGGCTAAGCGACGCCATCCGCTACGTGCACGCTCCTTTTCCAGCGTTGAGCGCCGAGGCTCCAGCAGGTTGATCACCCCTGCGGCTCTGCCTGCTCGGCAGCATTCCCCAGCACCCGAGCAGGCAGGCCCACCCGGCCCACGCCAGGCAGCTTCAAGGCCGGCCTGAGAATATCGACGCCCAGGCTCGTGCCCAGCACGTTGAGCTCCACGCCCTCTTCCAGCGCCAGCATCAACCCCAACACCCCGCCCAGCGAAAACTGATACCCGGTGCCGCTGGGCACAGGGGCTACTACGCTATCGAACAGGAAATCCTTGCCCACGGCGGTGACCGGCAACGCCACCGCCAGGCCCTCCACTTCGCGGGTAAGCCATGCGATGAAACTGTTGCTGTTGGGGCCGGGCCACACCCGGTATAAATCGGCCTGAGGGTAACGGCCAATCGCCTCTTCTATCTGGGTAATCAACTGCCCCGCTTCATCGCCGCGGTAATCGGCCAGCAGTTCGGGCGCATGGCCAAACCACGCCCGATCCGGCGTATCGGTGCTCGACACCACGGTGGGCCTACGCCAACTGAGCACCTGGTGCAGGCGGTAGTCGCTGGCATTGTCAGCTTTGGTAGCCACCCAGATATGCACCCCAAACGCGCCCCGCCAGTGATACGCCCGTGCAGCGTACACTTGCACCACCGCCTCGGGATGGGCGTCAGGGTCTGGGGCCAACCCCGCCGATGAGCGGTCCAGATTCGACCAGTGGCCATCGGTAACCACCTGGTTACTGGCCAACATCCAGGCGGGCCCGGCCAACAGCACCACCACGCCCGCTATCCAACGCAGTAGAGTTTTCATGAGCTTTCCGTGGAGTTTTCAATATAGACACAGCGCCTCTAAAACACTGATCCTTAATGGATAAATTTTTAATTTGCCTGTCTTAATCCACCCCAAGCGCTTTGACCACTGCATCAATCGGTTCGGCGTAGAAGCTGGTCTGGAACTTGGTGAACAGCTCTCCGGGGATGGTAGGAATATCCATGGCGCTGCTCATGGGCAGGGTGACGCGCTTGCCACCGGCATCAAAGGCAACCTGCAGGCATTCTGCTAGGCTTTCGACGGGTTTTAGGCTGCCCCCTAGGCTCATATCGCCCAGCACGACCATTTGGCTCTGAGTAGGTTTACCTACCAGACCTGAAGAGAACGCGACCAGGCTGGCGAGCGAGAGATCTCGCAGGACACCGCTATTTTGCAGGTCAACCACATGAAGGTGGAAATCATGCTCCAACACTTTACGGGCACCACTGATACGGCTGGCGTTGGCCTTGAAGTAATCAAACGCCATTTTGACCTGCTCTTTGGCGGCGGTGGAGTTCCAGAGCCCTGACATGGCCAGCTTGCCGCTGCCTGCAGTTACCTGCATTTCGATGCGATAAACCCCCGGCATGCCTTTATCGCTGAGACCAATGGTATGCACCACGCCTGGCTTGCCCTGGCCTTCTGGAATCAGTCCGCCACCGCCCTGCTCTTTCACCGACACAAAGTGCTCTTCCAAGGTCTCTTTGTCGATGTAGCTGAAATGAACATCGTAGAACTCCATGCCACCAATCTTTTTCAGCTGCTCCTTCACGCGGCGGCGTACCTGCATGGCGTATTCCAGGCAATCCCGTACATCGTCTTTCATCAGCCCTTGTGAACCGCCGCCATGGGGAAACATCAGCTTCAGCAAGCCCGACACCGTTTTACGTACCGCGATCACGTCACGCTGGTTGAGGTTGTCGCCCAGAGAGAAGTAGCGATCAATGGCATCAGCGAAGCTGCGTTTGCGCATCTCACGGAAGAATTCGGCCAGGTAGTCAACGATAAACCCATAGCGCTGAGTGAAGAATGAGGGCCGCATCTTGGGGATTTCCCAGCCGGGAATATAGGCATGGAAGCGATCAAAGAACGCGGCATCAATCATGGCATCGGGGAATGGCGTCAGCAGGTGGCTGGTTTTTACCAGCGACTCCACGCTTTGGTTGATGTTGCCGACGAACACCATCGAGGCTGAGGCTTCCATCTGTTCGCGCCCACGGGCAAAAGAGCCAGAGGCCATGTAATCCTTCATGATCTGCACCCCATCCTTATCCTTGAACGAGATACCGGCCACTTCATCGAACGCTACCAAATCCCACATGCCCACCAAGCCAATGCGCCGTGAGCTCATGTTATAGAACAGGTTAGCCACCGTGGTTTGCCCGCCAGAGACCAAAATGCTGTTGGGTGAACACTCTTTGTAGATATGGCTTTTGCCAGTGCCCCGTGGCCCTAGCTCGCAAACGTTGTAGTTGTTCTCGACAAACGGAATCATCCTGGCCAGCAGGTGCCACTGTACGCTTTCGTCTAGCTCGGCAGGTTCCATACCAATCGAGCGAATCAGCACTTCACGCCATTGAGTATTGGTAAACCCACGCCGCCCTTCAAACAGCTCGTCCATATTCATGTGGGGCATCTGAATCGGCTTGAGCAGGCTAACGCCAAACGGCGAGCTTGTTTGCCCCTCTTCATGGAAGTAGCTGAGCGTGGCAATCACCCAAATACCGCCTACCAGCAGCTTCTCGTGCTCTTTAACAATACCTGCAGAGATTTCGGCATCCTTAATGCCCAGGTTACTGAACGCGGCTTCATAGCGGTCTTTTTCTCATTCAGGCGCACCGCGACACGATCAATCACCTTGAAGCTGCCGCGCTCACGCACGATGGATTTTACTTTCTCCGCTTCATCCGGACGAACGTAGTTATCCGTCAGAATCGCTTTGACGTTTTCCAATCCCGTAGCGATCACCTCCGCATCGTCTGAGGCGCAGTACATACCCAACAGGTACTCCAGCACGTACACGGGCACGTTAGCGCCCTCTTTCACGCGCTGGGTGAGATCCTTACGCACCACGCGGCCCGCAAAGTGCGTGTTGAGCAGCGTATCCAGATCGGCGTCCTGAAGGGCATCGGTCACGTGCGTGGCGGAAGATGAGTCAAAATCCATGTGGGCGGTCACTCCTGAACGACGAAAAAAGCACAATGCACAAACACAAAAGCTTCCCCGCTGATGACGGGCTTAGAAAAAATCATCCGTAAACGCGAGATCGATCACCACCCGGTAGCGCTCCCGCTCGGTGCCCAGGTCTTTATCGCGCAGCACCAGGAAGTAGTCATTCTTACGGTC
>NZ_LFGS01000006.1:219732-222701 GCF_002078135.1 Halomonas sp. BC1
AAATGACGTGCCCGATAGCGAGAGGCGCACCGACTTCATGCGCTCGTTCATATTGTCGCTTGCGCTATCGAAGGTCACGACCTCTTCACTGGAGACCACCTCGCTGCCCGCGTAAATCGCCACCGACAACGTGACCGGGCGGAGGCGCTCGCTGACCGCTTCAGTTTGCAGCAGCTCAAAGCGCTGAATGTTATTGACCATCTTCAGCGATGCCTTGGGTGAGATCACCTCCACCTTGCGACTGGTGCGCTTTTCCACCTTTTCGCCCCGCAGCTGCTGCACGGTGAGCACCGGCACCACGATTTCCTGGGGCATAATGCCCCCGTGTACAAAGCGAGCCCCGCCGACAAAGTGAAAACGGTGTGCGCCTTTGGGTATCCAGAACTGGGTATCGCAGGTGGTGCCTGCCGTATCGCGGGTATGGCCGTGCCACACACTGGGGTTATCGGGCAGCGACTCGCCCAGCACATAACGCTTTTTGCTTTTGAAGGCCGACGTTGGCTTGTCTGACAGCGCCGTGCGGTCGGTAGCATCCAACGCGCTGCGCTGGAACAGGAAACCATGGTCGGCGGTGACCAGCACCGTGCTGGTGTTCAGGTGCATGAGAATTTTACGGGTCAGCTGATCCAGCTCATCAATGGCATCCTCCACCGCTGCAAACGTCTCGCTTTCGGTGTTAGCGGCATCCCCACGGGCATCCACCACGTTGTGGTAAACGTACATCAGCTGCACGCCTTTGATCTTTTCGCGCCCTTCTTCACGGCTCCAGCCTTTTACTTCTTCAGCGGTGACGGCTAACGCCTCCCCGCCGAGGGCTGCTTTGAGTAACTTGCTGCGGTTCGCCGTGCCTTGGGTGGATTGGCCATTCACCAGCACCGTATCGCTGCCCGGCTGATAGCTGAGCTCTCGGTGCGGTAACAGCGAGGCCATTCCCAGGGTGGTATAGCTAGGCACCACACCTAACTGGCTTTTTAACGTCGCTTCGCTATAGCGCTTGGCATTAATGCGCTCACGCAGCTCTTCCGCCGCTTCATAGCGGAAGGCATCGCTAATCACCACCACCACACGCTTTTGGCGGCTAGCGGCTAGCTGGGGCTGCACCCAGTCGCGGTAGAAGTGTTGCTGGCTGGGTATATTGGGTAGCTTCCAGTGGGTGAGCCGCTGCTCGGCTTCCACGCGCTCGCTCCAGTTACGGGTGAGCTGGCCCAGGAACCACTCGTCATAACAACGCTCAACGGCGGCATCCAGGTTTTTAAGCAGCTCAACGCCAGTGGCATCCGATGCCACCGCGTAATGACGATAGGCGGTATCAAAACGGTAGAGATCCGTTTGGTAAGCGTGGTAGAGCGCCTCAACACTCTCGTAATGGAAGCCTTTGGCATGCTGATGACGCAGGCTAAACAGCGCAATCGACGCGGTAAGCGCGGCATATAGCTGCCGGTAGCGCTCGCGGCGGGCATCGTTTTTATGCCGCGATGCCCAATAACCGTCCAGGCGCGCCACAATGATGCTGTCGAATAGCTTCAGGTCGCGGGCATCCGCCGTGGGAATCGCCTGGCAGAGATCGACAATGATCTGCTTCTCCACCACCTCAAACGTCGCCACATGGCTTAGCTGCTCTAGCGGCACATCCTGCAGCTTGTCATCAATGCGCTGGGCATCTGCCACCCACCCGGAGATCACATCAAACGCTGGGTAAAAGCGTGAGCTATCTCGCCAGCGGGTGAGCAGCGCACGGGAGGATGCACGGGCATTGACCGAGGGAATGGCCACCTGACGCGCCCAGTCAGGAATATCCGAAATGCTCTCGCAGTAGCCGGTAATCAATAACCGCAGCATCAGTTGGCCGAAGTTTAGCGGCGCTTCACCGCTGAGCTCTGCTTGGCCAGCGGGGTAACCCACTTCGGCCTGTAAGGCACGCACTAACGCAGGCACCAAAGCGTACTTTTCGGCCTCGATCAACGCCGCTGGGTTCGTCTCTAACCCCAGTTCATTGGCCACCGCTTCTTCAGCCAAGTGGAACAGCAGCGTGGCCACGTCAAGAGACGTGGCCCCCACCACCACGGCCAGCATCGCCAGATCCAGCTCATCTTCACTAAGGGAAGGCGTGACCAAACGCTTCAGGACATCAATACGCTTACGGCTGGCTAAAAACGCCTGCCGCTGCGCCAAGTGCTCGCGCAGTACGTGGCGCGTTAGGCCCAGCTCATTGAAAATCATTGAAACGCGGTCGGCGTAGAAGCGGCCAGAGTACAGCTTGATATCCAACAGCCAGTCCTCTTCTGGGGCTGGCTCGGCAGAGGGAAAATAGAGCAGCGTGGGCGTCTCAGGCTCCTCCAGCTCCAGGCGTAGCTTCACGCCCAGGGTGGACTCCCCCGCCATATTGATCACCTGAACGCCTTCCAGCGCAAGCTCGCTGAGCGAATCCGCAAAGTGGCCAGGGGCGTCGTACCAGAAGACAATCCGATGGCGGTCGGTGAAGAAGGCGTGTTGTAAGCCCTGTTGGAGTTGGTCGAGCTGCATCTAACTTCCCTGCCGAATAATCAAGTTCACAACTGCTTCCAGCCGGTGTTTAAAAGCATTTATAGAAGGCATATCGATATTCTCCCAATGTATATTTCCGTCTTTGGCAGTTTCAGATAACTCATCTGCCGAGGTTTGCCCCTGGAGCGCCGCATCAAGCTGATTTTTGAGCGCATGGGGGCTATCATCATTGCCCGAGGCTTCCTCCAGCGCAGCGCAATGTTGGTAAGGAGACTCTGGCTTCAATGCACATAACAACCAAGCTTCGGATTTAGGCATAGGAATCATCGCTACGCCATGTGGAAAACCTTCCGCCTCAAAGCCTTGCAGCACGGAGTTATATTTCGTTTGCCAGTCACCACGCCCAGCAGATGCCGTGCCGTCACTATCGCGAAATAGCACCGCAATCACGTCGTCATCAATCTCAGCTGCTAGTTCTTTTGCAC
>NZ_LFGS01000007.1:0-56160 GCF_002078135.1 Halomonas sp. BC1
GCCGACCTGAAAACGAAGATGGCGAGTGGTTTTCTCTTGTAGAATCAGGATGTTCCTGCCAGAACACGATTCAAGAGGACCACTCGCCATGGGTGAAAGCCTATCCACCTGGACGCCCTCGTGCAACGGCTCTGTCCGTGTCGAGCTGAGCGGCCACCGCACCACCAGCGACAGCGGCGCTTTGTTGCTGCGCGAAGCCCTCGACAGCAGCGGCGTGATCGAGGCGCTGGAAGACAATCTGGTCGACTTCCGCAACCCGCTACGCATCCGCCACTCGCTGGCCAGCCAGCTGCGTACCCTGGTGCTGCAACGGGCGATGGGCTGGATCGATCTCAGCGATACCGACACGCTGTGCCATGACCCGGTCTGGCAGTTGGCCTGCAGTGATGCACGGGGGATGACGCCCCTCGCCCAGGAGCGGCCGTCCCAAGCCACGCTGTCGCGGTTGCTGACCTGTCTCGGCAGCGACGACAACATCGATGCCGTGCACGAAGGCCTGCTGCGGCTGGTGGTCTGGCGGCTGACCTCGCTGAAGAACGGCGAACGTCCCAAGCAGCTGACGCTGGACATCGACGGCCTGCCGATCGAGGTTCACGGCCACCAGGGCGGCTCGGCCTATCATGGCCTGTACGGCGCACGGATCTATTCGCCGCTGGTCGCTTCGCTGGCCGAAACCGGTGACATGGTGGGCGGCCTGCTGCGCGAGGGCAACGCCGGCCCGGCCGAGAATGCTGACACCTGGATCCCCCACCTGGTGAAGCGGCTCAACGAGAGCACCGGTGCCCAGGTTCGGGTGCGTATCGATGCCGGATTCACCGACAATGACACGCTGGAGGCGCTGGAAGCGCGCGACATCGAGTACCTGGGCCGGTTACGTAGCCACAAGGGCCTTCAAAAACTGGCAGCGCCCTTCCTGAAGCGGCCCCGCGGCCGACCGCCTGAACAGCCTCGAGAATGGTGCCATGACCTTGAGTACCAAGCGGGTTCCTGGTCGGCACCGCGTCGCGTGGTGTTGGTGGTGCAGGAGCGCCCCGATGACCTGCTGCTGCATGCCTTCTTCCTGGTCACCAACCTCGGCAAGTTCGACTGGCCGCCAGAGAAGGTCCTGGCGCTCTACCGCAAGCGCGGGAGCGCCGAGGCCCACATGGGCGAGGTGAAGTCGGCGCTGGACGTGCACCTGTCGTCGACGGATCGCGGTGCCTCCACGGTTCAGGAGGTCATGGCCCGCAACGAGGTGAGCTTGTTGCTGAGCCTCTACGCCTACCAGGTCCTGCATGGCCTGCGCTGCTTGCTGGTGCGTCAGACCCGGCAGGGCTGGAGCCTGAGCCGGCTGCGCGAGCAGGTACTCAAGGTCGCCGCCACGCTGAAGCTGCACGCCCGGCGCATCACCGTTCACCTCGGCGATGCGGCTGACAAATGGTGGCCTGCCTTGCTGAAGGGGCTGCCGAAGCTGACCGCGCTGGGCTGACTCGTCGGCGATATCACCCCCGATCCCTGCGCCAAGCAGCTCTACTTCGGCTGACGGTGACGGCTGCACGAATGACGGCAATTCATTCCTTTAGGCTATAAATAGAGCGAGAATTTGCGCTTTTTTGCATATGACAGCGGGTTCTCATGCTGCCAACGGCGGTGCCGGTGGGCCGGTGTTGGCAGCGAGGGCTGAAAATCCACTCAGCCAGCGCCCTCATGAATAAGGCGGGGTAAGCTCTTGATATGTTTGGCGCGCCCGGCAGGAATTGAACCTGCGACCTTCGGCTTCGGAGGCCGACACTCTATCCAACTGAGCTACGGGCGCTTTGGGTGCGTATCGTACCCGTGTGGGCGCGTGGTGTCCAGCCGCTTGGCGGTTTTCGGTGCGTAGATGATTGACCGTTTTCCCTGCGGTGGTGCATGCTCTGGGGGCACTTTTGCGCCTCGCACCTACCCTGATCCGTTTGGGAACATAATAAATGAAAACATTTGCACGTAGTACGCTGGCACTGGGCATCTCACTGGCGCTGGTTGGCGCCGCGAACGCCAACGAATTTGCCGACATGAACCCCGTCACCCTTCGCCTGGCCCACGTGGTGAACGAGCAGGATGGCTTCCATATTGCCGCCACCAAGTTCGAAGAGCTGGTGGAAGAGCGCACCGAAGGCAAGGTGAACATCGAGATCTTCCCCAACGCCTCGCTGGGCGATGAGCGCACGCTGCTGGAAGGCATGCAGATCGGCACCGTGGACATGGGCGTGATCACCAACGGGCCGGTGGCCAACTTCGTGGAAGAGATGGCGGTCTTCGAACTGCCCTTCCTGTTCCCCACTCCCGAAGCCGCCTATGGCGTGCTGGATGGCCCCATCGGCCAGGAGCTGCTGGACAAGCTGGCCGACGTGAACCTGAAAGGCCTGGCCTACGCCGAGCGCGGCTTCCGCAACCTGACCAACAGCGAGCGCGCCGTGAACTCGCCGGAAGACCTGGATGGCCTGCGCATTCGCGTGATGGAAAACCCGGTTTACACCGATACCTTCCGCGAGCTGGGGGCCAACGCCATCCCGATGGCCTGGACCGAAGCGCTGACCGCCATGCAGCAGGGCACCATCGACGGCCAGGAAAACCCGGTGAACGTGATTCACTCGTTCAAGCTGGATGAAACCCAGAACTACATGACCCTCTCACGCCACACCTACGCCCCGGCAATTTTCGTGATGGGCATGCCCGCCTGGAACCAGCTGCCGGAAGCCGCCCAGGACGTCATCCGCCAGGCCGCCCAGGAAGCCGCCGAGCATGAGCGTCAGGTGAACGCCGATATGGAAGCCGAACAGCTGGCTGCCCTGCGCGAGGCGGGCATGGAAATCAACGACTCCCCCGATATGGAAGCCTTCCAGGCCGCCGTTGCGCCGGTTTATGAGAAGTACGGCCAGCAGTTCGGTGATTACCTGCCGCGCATTCAGGAGGCGCTGAATCAGTGATGCCCTTTGCACAGCCTCTTTTGACGCTGCTGCAACGCATTGAACGTGGGCTGGATGCCATCATCCAGCCCGTCGTGTTTGCGGGCATGGCAGCTTTGATCGGTGTGATCACGCTACAAATCGTGTCCCGGGTGTTTTTCAGTGCCGTGGGCTGGACCGAAGAGGTCGCGCGGTTTCTGCTGGTATGGATCACCTTTCTCGCGGGCACGCTGGCCTTCCAGCGTGGGCGGCACATTGCGGTCACCTTTGCGGTGGATGCCCTGCCCCTGCCGCTGCGCAAGCTGGCCAGGTTGGCCGCGCTGGCCATCGTGCTGGCCTTCATGGTCACGCTAGTGGTCATCGGCCATCGCTACATGCAGGTACAAAGCTTTCAGAAGTCGGCCGCGCTGCGTCTCTCGATGACCTACGTCTACGCCGTCATTCCGCTCTCGGCGGGCATCATGGCGTGGTATGCGCTGGTAGACATGGTCGAGGTGCTGGTTCACGGGCAGCCCATCACCGCCCAGGAGGAAGTGCTATGACGCTGGTGCTGTTCGGGCTGTTCTTCCTGTTCATGCTGCTGGGCGTGCCGATTGCCTTTGCCATTGGCGCCAGCACGCTCTACGCCCTGCATCAGTCGGGGGTGCCACTGATGGTGGTCACCCAGCAGATGTTCCAGGGCATCAACTCGTTCGCCCTGGTGGCCATTCCCATGTTTATCCTGGCCGGTGATTTGATGGCCCAGGGCAAGGTCAGCGAGCGGCTAGTGAGCTTTGCCGATTCGCTGGTGGGCTTCATGCGCGGCGGGCTCTCGGTGGTCTCGGTGATGGCGGGCATGTTTTTCGCGGCCATTTCCGGCTCGGGGGCGGCCACCACGGCGGCGGTGGGGTCTAGCCTGGTGCCGGAGCTGAAGCGCAAGGGCTACGACCCCGCCTCGGCGGCCAGCCTGATCGCCGCCAGCGGCACCATCGGCGTGGTGATCCCGCCTTCGGTGCCGATGATCATCTACGCGGTGATCGCCCAACAGTCGGTCTCCAAGCTGTTCCTGAACGGCTTCTTGCCGGGGCTGGCCATGGGCCTGGCGCTGATGGCCATTGCCATCACCCAGGCGTACAAGCGCCAGTACCCGAAAGGCACACCGCTCTCGCTGGCCACCATTTGGCGCACGTTGAAAGCGGCCAGCTGGGGGCTGATGACGCCGGTGATCATTCTGGGGGGTATCTTCTCGGGGATTTTTACGCCGTCGGAAGCGGCGGTGGTGGCGGTGAACTACGCGCTGCTGGTGTCGCTGTTCGTGTACCGGGACTTGACCCTGCCCCAGGTGTACAAGCTGTTGATCCGCTCGGCGATGACCACCGCCGTGATCATGCTGGTGATTGCCATGTCGGCGGTGCTGAGCTGGACGCTCTCCAGCTGGCAGGTGCCCGGTGCGATTGCCCAGTCGGTGCTGTCGCTCTCCACCAACCCCTACGTGATCATGCTGCTGGTGGTGGCGGTGATTCTGCTGACCGGGGTGTTCATCGAGACGGCCAGCGCCTTGATCATCCTAACCCCGGTGCTGCTGCCGCTGGTGCTGCAGCTGGGCATCGACCCGATCCACTTCGGGCTGATCATCGTGGTGGGGCTCTCGATTGGCATGATTACTCCCCCCGTGGCCATCAACCTGTACGTGGCCTCGTCGGTGACCCAGCTGCCGCTGGAGCGCATTACGCAAGCCATCCTGCCGTACCTGCTAGGGCTGATTGGCGTTCTGCTGCTGGTGGTTTACGTGCCCATCCTGCTGGGCTGGTCGGGCCACTGAACCTACGCCTCGGCCTCTATCACCTCGCGGGCGGTGACCTTTCACCGCTCGCGGGATATGCGTTAGAGGCTTAGCCCTCTTCTGCCAGATTACGCCCTGGCGTGCCTGCGTCAAATGCCAGCACGTTCTCAAACGCATCGCCAAAGTAGAGCTCGTAGCTGTCTTTCTCCACGTAGCCCAGGTGGGGCGTGGCCAGGAAGTTGGGCAGCGCCAGCAGCGGATGCTCGGTCACCGGCTCTTCGTCGAACACGTCCACGGCGGCCATGCCGGGGCGGCCAGCCTTCAGCGCCGCTTCCAGTGCACCCGCTTCGATCAGCGGGGCGCGGCTGGTATTCACCAGCACGGCGGTCGGCTTCATGCTGGCCAGGTTGGCGGCGGTGACGATCCCGCGGGTTTCCGGGTTCAGTCGCAGGTGCAGGCTCAGCACATCGCTGCGTTCGAAGAATGCTTCCTGCGAGGTGGCGACTTCCAGCCCCGCCTCGGCGGCCCGCTGGCGGGTGCCCTCGCGGCCCCATACCAGCACGTTCATTTCGAACGCCTGGCCGTAGCGGGCCACCAGTTGGCCAATCTTGCCGTAGCCAAACACGCCCAAGGTGCGCCCTTTCAGGCCCATGCCCAGGGTCCGCTGCCAGCGGCCTGCCTGGAGGTTTGCCACCTCTTCGGGAATGCGTCGCATGGCCGAGAGCACCAGCCCCCAGGTGAGCTCCGCCGCCGCATAGGGCGAGCCGGTACCGGCCAGCACCACCACATCGTGCTCGCGGCAGGCTGCCATGTCCACATGCGCCGCGCCGCCGCCGGTTTGGCTGATCAGCTTGAGCCTGGGCAGCCGCGCCAGCAGGGACGCGGTAATCGGCGTGCGCTCACGAATCAGCACCAGCGCGTCGGCGTCTTTGAAGCGCTCGACCAGCGCGTCCTCATCGGTGACGGTGTCGTTGTAAATCGTCACCTGGTGGCCCGCCAGCTTGGCGAAGGCATCCAGGTCGCGCACACAATCCTGGTAATCATCGGGAATGACAATGTTCATCAAAGCGGCTCCTTGCTTGCTGCCTGCTTAGGGAAGTGCCCTGTTTCACGGCATGGCTGACATCACGCTGTCAGGCAGATACCTCTCGCTCGTACCTTACGTTCATACCTCACGCTCATACCTCAAGGTCAGCGCCCTGCCCACCTGGGCGCTGAGGGCCTGCCCGCTCGTCAACAATAAACGGAATCAGGAAGCCGCCCAAGGACATTTTCGTGGCGGCATTCGAGGTCACGCTGCCGACATACCATGACTCCACAGGCACATGGTTGCTGGGTTTATTCCGCCTCCGGCGGCACGAGGTCGCTGGGCACCTCGATACCGATCTCGCGGTAGTAGCGCAGCGAACCGGCGTGCAGCGGCGTGGTGGTGTTCTCCACCGAGATCTCCGGCGTCATCCCCCGGGCGGGGGCAAACGTTTCGCCCAGCCGTTCGATGTTCTCCCAGTAGGCACGGGTGAATGCGTAGCCCGCCTCTTCAGAGAGCTCATGGGTGGCGGCGATGCCGATGTAGGTGCCGAGCGTGGTGGCGGCGGTCATGTCTCGGTAGGTGCCTTCAGGAATTTCGGTGGCGGCCAGGAAAGGCAGCGCCTCGGTGACGGTGGACACCTGATCCTCAGTCATCGAGAGCACCCGCAGCGGGCGGGCGGAGTGCACTTCGGTGAACGCCGGGATAGGCGGAATGCCGTTGTAGCTGAAGCCGACGATGCGCCCATCCACCACGGCATCGGCGGCGTCCGACATGCTCATGCGCTGGAAGTCAGGCGAGATTCCCAGCGCATCGAACACCAGCTCGGTGATGTACTCGCCGCCCCCACCAATGCTGCTGGGGTTGAAGCGCGCGCCCTCCAGGCCCTCGAAGGTCTCGATGCCACTGTCCTGGCGCACGGCCCAGTGCATGGTGGAAGGTGCCACCCACAGCACGACGCGCATCTGCTCGATGGCGTCGTTCTCGTAGCGGCCCTCACCGTTGTAGGCCTCGTAGGCGCCCGGGGCGTCAATCAATCCCAGGTCAATCTCGCCACGGCCCAGGCGGATGGCGTTCTCCCTGGAACCACCGGTTTCGCGCACCGAGACTTCCAGCGGTGAATCGCCGCTCACCAGCCGCGAGAGTTCCGAAAAGCCGAAGTACCAGCCAGAAGCCGCCGGTGCCACGCCGATGCCGAGGGCCTCGTTGGCCACGGCCTGGGTAGCCACACCCGAGGCGACACCGGCGGTCAGCACCGCGGTGGCCAACGGGGTGAGCAGACGTTTTGGGAATAGCGTCATGGCAGTTCTCCATACTCAGTTATTGTTGTCGTTCGCCCGGTGGCGGCCGGGTCGTCGAAACACGGCCTCAGCGGCCGTTCTGCTCCTCTCGCCAGGCGGCCAACACCTCGCGGCGGGTGGCCAGGCCATTCGGGTCCAATGTGTCCTGTCGATCACTCATTAGGCGGACTCCTTGTGGGTGGGGGGCGTCATAGCTACCTCTGAGCGCTGATTTTTAAGGTACTGCCAGGCGAACAACCCGCCGATGACGCCAATACCCGCCACGTCGGTGATCAGTTGGCCGCTGATCAGCATCAACGCTGCCGCGAACAGCAGGCCGCGTTCCAGCCAGGAGCAGGGGCGCAGGAAGTAGCCGATGGTGGAGGCCGCTAGCGCCGTGATACCGATCACCCCGGAGCCCACCGCCAGGGCAATCTCCAGCACTGTGCCGTTGCCGAGCAGCGGCGGGTGAAAGATGAACATGTAGGGAATCAGGAAGCCGCCCAGCGAGATCTTGGTGGCCGTCAAGGCGGTGCGGAACCAGTGGGAGCCCGCGATGGCGCCGCCGATATAGGCGGCCAGCGCCACCGGTGGCGTGACCCCGGAGAGAATCGCGAAGTAGAGAATGAAGAGGTGCGCCGAAAGGCTCGGCAGCCCGGCTTCGATGAAGGCCCCTGCCACCACCGAGGCGGCCAGCATGTAAGCCGCCACGGTGGGCAGCCCCATACCGAGGATGATCGCCACCACCATGGCCAGCACCAGGGTCACCAGCACGTCACCACCGCTGACCACCAGAATGACCGAGGAAACCTTCAGCCCCAGGCCGGTCAGGCTGATCACCGAAGCGATGATCGCCACGCTGCCGATGATGACCGCGATCATGGCGGCGGTCATGGCACCCGCCTCCAGCGCTGCGGGCAGCGACTTGAGGCGCTCCACGAAGGTGCCCGGGCTGCGCCAGGAGAATAGGTAAAGCGCCATGGCGGTGAAGTAGGCGGCCACCGCCGCCGTGGTGGGGGTATAGCGCATCACCAACAGGGTGATCAGCACGATCAGAGGAATCAACAGGGTCTCGATGTTGAACAGACCCTCGCGCAGGCTGGGGCGCTGGGATTTGGGAATCGGCGACAGACCCAGGCGCTTGGCCTCGAAGTGCACACTCATCCAGATCGCGAGATAGAAGAGCAGCGCGGGAATGAGGGCGGCGCTGATGATAGCGAGGTAGCTGGTCGAAATGACGTCGGCCATGACGAAGGCGGCGGCCCCCATGATGGGCGGCAGTATCTGACCACCGGTAGAGGCAGCTGCCTCGGTGGCCGCAGCAAAGCGCGGGCTGTAGCCGTTCTTCTTCATCATCGGGATGGTGAACACCCCGGTGGTGGCCACGTTGGCAGCGGTACTGCCGCTGATACTGCCGAACATGGCGCTACACAGGGTGGCGGCCTTGGCGGGGCCGCCCGAGAGGCGACCGGTGGCGGCATTGGCCAGGCGCATGAAGCTGTCGCCGCCGCCGGTGGTCACCAGCAGGGCGCCGAACATGATGAACACGACGATCACCGTGGACGAGGTGCGCATCAGGCTACCGTAGACGCCGGTAGGGCTCAGGTAGAAGGTCGCTACCAGGTCATCCCAGCGGAAGCCGCCATGCCCCCAAACGCCCGGCAGGTGCTGGCCGAAGGCGGCATAGGAGAGCGCGATGAGTACAAGGATGGGGAAAGCAAGGCCGATGGCTCGGCGGCAGGCTTCCAGCAGCAGCAGAATGGCCGAGACACCAAAAATGATATCCAACTGGGTGGGCATCAAATAGCCCAGCTGATAGATGATTCGGTCAAAGTGGATCACGTAATAGATGCTGACGACCACGCCGAGGATGATCGGCACCAGGTCATACCAGGGAATGCGGTTGGCATCGCGGCTACGGCAGCTGTAAGCCAGAAAAATCAGCGGCAGCGCGAACAGCAAGTGGATCGCATTCTGGGTGTTCATGGGGCCGGTGAGGGCCGTATAGAGATGAAACAGCGCCATGGAGACCGCCGCCAGGCGCGTGACCATGAACCAGAAGCCGGACAGCTGGCGCTTGCCCGAGTCCTCCGAATATTTCTCAACGACGTTGGGGTTTGCAGGGGTGTCCATTGGGATAGCTCCCGCACCGCAGCACGATAGGATGGCGGCGCGTCAGGATAAGGGCATCAGAAGCTTCTGCGGGCGATGGGCCCGCAGAAGTAGAGGGTTACTGCGCTTCAGGAGGGATGATTTCCTCGGGGATGTCGAGCCCCAGGTCGTCCCGGTAGTAGCGCAGGGCACCGGCATGCAGTGGGAAGGTCGCATTGTCGATCACCACCTGCGGCGTCACCCCTTGGGCAGGCTGGAAGGAGTTGGCCACCTGCTCGTGGTTCTCCCAGTAAGCCTTGGTGATGTCATAGACCGAGTCTTCACTCAGGCTGGCGTTAGCGGCCACGCCCATGTAGATGCCCAGCGACGTGGTATCGGGCATGCCGCGATAGGTGTCGGCAGGGATCACGGTGCTGGCCAGGAAAGGCAGTTCTTCGGTGACCGCCTCGACCTGTTCGTCCGTCAGCGACAGCAGGCGCAGCGTGCGAGAGGAGTGCACCTCGGTGAAGGCGGGAATGGGCGGCACGCCGTTGTAGCTGAAGCCGACCAGGCGTCCGTCGATCACCCCTTCGGCGGCATCATCGATGCGCATGCGCTGGAAGTCGGGTTCTATGTTCAGGATATCGAACACCAGCTCGGTGATGTACTCGCCGCCGCCGCCGATGCTGCTAGGGTTGAAGCGCGCCCCGTTGAGCCCTTCGAAACTCTCGATGCCGGAGTCTTCGCGCACGGCCCAGTGCATGGTGGAGGGGGCAATCCAGTAGATCAGGCGGGCATCGGGGTTGGGCGTGTCTTCGAAGCGGCCGGTGCCGTTGTACATTTCGTAGCCTACCAGCGCCTCGGTGAAGGCCAGGTCAAGCTCGCCACGGGTCAGGCGGATGGCGTTCTCGCGGGTACCGCCTGTTTCACGCACGGTGATTTCGTAGTCCGTGTTGGCGCTGATCACCCGAGCGCCTTCGGAGATGCCGAAGAACCAGCCGGTTCCCGTGGGCACCGCGCCAATGTTGAGCGAGGTATTGGCCTGGGCAATGGCGGCAGTCAGTGCGCCTACGGCAAGCAGGGAAGCGGGAAGCAAGTGGCGTAAGGTTAGCGTCGTCATTGTTATATCCTCGAAGCGTCGGGAAGCATGTTGTGCTGTTATGTGCTGCGAAAGGCTCTGGGCCTCTCCCGATAACCAGTTAAGCAAGGGGATCGCTTAGTGGTGCTTAAAGTGATAACGCCAAAGCGACAGGCTGTATATTGGTGATTGATGAACCTGCCTTCTCCAAACGCGAAAGCAGAACCATGGTGTCATGACTCAGGCGGGGCCGATGGCGTAGTCGCGCATCTGCAGGTCGAGGGCGACCTTGACGAACAGCCTGAGTGACGTGGGGTCGAGCTTCATGTCAGCTGCCGTGCCAGGTCGAGGAAGTCCTCGGCCACCAGGTCGAAGCAGGGGTCGATGCTCAGGTCCGGCGTGGCCGTGGGACCAAACTCCAGCGGGCGCTTCACGAACGCCGTGCGCATGCCTTCCCGGTGGGCGGCCTGCAGGTCGTCCTGGTGGGCGGCCACCATCAGAATCTGCGAGGGTTTCAGGTCGAGGAGATTGGCCGCCATGTGGTACACCTCGGGGTCGCGCTTGTAGTGCCCGGCAAGCTCGGAGGAGAGCACGCAGTCCCAGGGAAGCCCCGCGTGGCGGGCCATGTTCACCAGCAGCGACACGTTACCGTTGGAGAGCGTGGCCAGAATGAAGCGCTGCTTTAGCGTCTGCAGCCCTTCGACGCTATCCGGCCAGGGCGTGAGGCGATGCCATACGCGGTTCAGGTACTGCTTGTCGGCCTCGCTCAGCTGGTCGGCCACGCCGAACTCTTCCAGCAGGGTATCCAGCGTCATGCGGTGCAGCGCATCCAGCTTGGTCCAAGGCAGCTCCCCCTGACGTACGCGGTTCATGGCCGGGGCGTAGCCTGCCCGCCAGCGGTCGGCAAACGCCGGCCAGTCGATGGCCAGGCCCTTGGCGGCGTTGAGCTGTTCGCCTTCGCGAATGACGCTGCCGCGCCAGTCCACCACGGTGCCAAACACATCGAAGGTGAGCGCCTTGATGTCATCAAAGAAATCAGTGGTCATGGGGTGTCTCCTGAGGGGATAGCAGATGGTCGACCAGATGACGCGCCACCACCGGAAGGCCCGCGTGATGGCGCATGCCAATCACCAGTTCCCGGGTAGCCCATTCGTCGGCCAGCGGAATCATGCGTAGCTTGAGGTCTTTCAGGTCTCGATAGAGCGTGCGCTGGGGCAGTACCCCCACGCCCAGGCCGTAGTGAATCATGCGGCAGATGGCATCGAAGCTGCGCACCTGTATGCGCATGCGTAGGTTTCTACCGGCCTGGCTGGCCTGTTCATGCAGCAGCGATTGCAGCGAGGCGTCCTGTTGCAGCCCCACGAAATCGTACTCCGCCGCCTGGTGCAAATAGAGCTTGTCGTGCTCCGCCAGCGGGTGGTCCTGCGGGGTGACCAGCACCAGCTGGTCCCGCCGATAGGGGCGCACCTCCAGCTCATCGGCGGCCACGTGGCTGGCAAAGATGCCGATATCGGCCACGCCGTCGCGCACTGCCGCAATCGCTTCGCTGCTGGTGCGCTCCTGCAGGTCGATCTTGATCTGCGGGTACTCCCGGGCAAAGGCGCTCAGGTCCTGGGGCAGAAAAGCAATGATCGCCGAGGTATTGGAATGAATCCGCACGTGGCCCCGCACGCCTTCGCCGTACTCGCTCAGCTCGGCCTGCAGCCGAGCCACATCTTCCAGAATACGCCGGGCGTGGTGCAGGAAGGCCCTGCCAGCGGGGGTCAGCTCAACGCCGCGTGGCCGACGATACAGAAGCTCGGTGCCCACCAACGTCTCCAGGTCGCTGACCCGCTTGCTGACCGCCGCCAGCGCCAGGTGCTCACGCTCCGCCGCAGCGGTCAGGCGCCCTTCGTCGGCAATCGCGACGAACAGTCTGAGCGTGACAAAATCGAATCGCAGCATGGCATTACCTGGTCAGTGGTTGGAAACGTGGTCGAAAACATCGTTGGAAAAAGTACCGCGCGTCGCCTCAGGGTTCGCCAGTGACGAACGCCCGTTTCCTGATTGCCTAATTGTGGTGCTCGGCAGGCTCGCAGATGCTTGATGGACAACAACAGTCGAGTCTGCATCCAGACTCGCTTGCTCGCTCAAGCGTTACCAGGAGTCTCTATTATGACGACGCGACAGCTTCCTCTCGATGGACTTAAAGTCGTAGAGCTTGGCCAGCTCATCGCCGGTCCGTTTGCCACCAAGCTGCTGGGGGAGTTCGGGGCGGACGTGATCAAGATCGAGCCTCCCGGCACCGGCGACCCCCTTCGCAAATGGCGTATTCTCGAAGAGGGCACCTCGCTGTGGTGGCACGTCCAGAGCCGTACCAAGCGTTCGGTGACGCTGGACCTGCGCAGTGAACAGGGTCAGGAGGTAGTGCGCCGCCTGGCCGCCGAAGCCGATGTGATCGTCGAGAATTTTCGCCCCGGCACGCTGGAAAGCTGGGGGCTAGGCTACGACACGCTGGCAGCCCGGAACCCTGGCTTGATCATGGTGCGGGTTTCCGGCTTTGGCCAGACCGGCCCCTACCGCAACAAGCCAGGCTTTGGGGTGATTGGCGAGGCCATGGGCGGGCTGCGCTACTTGACCGGCCACCCCGGCGAGCCTTCGGTGCGGGTGGGGGTCAGCATCGGCGACTCGCTCTCGGCGCTCTACGCGGTGATCGGCACCCTGCTGGCCCTGCAGGAGCGCCAGCGCAGCGGCCTGGGGCAAGAGATTGATGTGGCCCTGTACGAATCCGTGTTTGCCATGATGGAGAGCCTGCTGCCGGAGTTCGATGCCACCGGCCAGGTGCGGGAGCCCAGCGGCAGCGCGCTGCCCGGCATTACGCCCTCCAACGCCTACCGCACCTGCGAAGGCGAATACGTGCTGATCGCCGGTAATGGCGACAGCATCTTCAAGCGCTTGATGGGTGTGATTGGCCGTGAGGATCTCGCCAACCACCCCGCCATGGCCCACAACGATGGCCGCAGCCAGCACGCCAGCGAAATCGATGCGGCCATCGAAGCCTGGACCCAGACCCGCCGCCGCGACGATATTCTCAGCGCCCTGGACGACGCCCGCGTACCGGCAGGCTTCCCCTACACCGCCGCCGATATCGCCAGCGACCCCCACTACCTTGCCCGGGAGATGATCCAGAGCGTCACCCGCGCCGATGGCCGCGCTCTCAAGGTGCCGGGCGTGCTGCCCAAGCTGAGCGCCACCCCCGGCAGGCTGGGGCAAGGCGGGCCGACGCTGGGCGCCCACACCGATGACGTACTGGAAGAGCTGGGCATCGATGCCGCCACCCGCGACAAGCTGCGCCAAGCGGGCATCATCTAACCGGAGACCCCCATGACTACCCTGCAAATCAACGAAGTGGCCCCCCGCGATGGTTTTCAGAGCGAAGAGCGCTTTATCCCCACCGAGCAGAAAGTCGCGCTGATCGACGCTCTCACCGCCACCGGCATTGCGCGCATCGAGGCCACCTCCTTCGTCTCGCCCAAGGCCATTCCCAACCTGCGCGATGCCGCCGACGTGGTGAATGCCATTCAGCGCCGCGACGGCGTGGAGGTCACCGTGCTGGTGCCCAACGTCAAGGGAGCCGAGCGGGCGCTGACCTGCGGCGTGGATGAAATCAACCTGGTAATGTCGGCCAGTGACGCCCATGGCCGCGCCAACCTGCGCATGACGCCAGAGGCGTCGCTCGAACAGTTCGCCTCGATCATTCAGCTGGCACAGGGGAGCGGCGTGTTCATCAATGCCTCGCTCTCCACCACCTTTGGCTGCCCCTTCGAAGGCAAGGTGCCCGACGCCCGCGTGCTCAGCCTGATCGAACAGCAGCTGGCGCTAGGCGTGGAAGGCATCACGCTGTGCGATACCACCGGCGTGGCCAACCCCGCCCAGGTCGGCGCGCTATGCCGCCAGGTGCTGGAGCGTTTTCCCGGCGTGCCGTTCACGCTGCATTTCCACAACACCCGGGGCATGGGGCTGGCCAACGCCCTGGCGGCGTGGCAAGCGGGCATCCTGCGATTCGATGCCTCGCTGGGTGGCCTGGGCGGCTGCCCGTTTGCCCCCAGCGCCACGGGCAATGTCTGCACCGAAGACCTGGTGCACATGTTCGAGCAGATGGGCGTCGCCACCGGTGTCAACCTGCCCGCGTTACTGGATATTTCCGCCACCTTGCCAGCGCTGATCGGCCACGACACGCCCGGCCAGGTGGTGAAAGCCGGCAGCGCGGACCGCTGCTACGCCCTGCCCTGAACACGTTTTTCCCCTACCTCCTCTGAGCTTTCGATAACAACGACAATCGGATAACTGACCATGACCTCAACCTCCCCTGCTCAACCGTTAAACCTTGCCCAGCAACTGCTCCAACGCCATCTCGTCAGCGGCGAGTTGACCCCTGGCAGTGAAATCGCCCTGCGCATCAACCAGGCCCTGCTGCAGGACGTGCTGGGCACGCTGGTGATGCTGGAGCTGGAAGCCATGGGGCTCGACCGTGTACACACCGAGCCCAGCGTACAGTACATCGACCACGGCCTCGTCCAGGCCGACAACCTGAACGCCGAAACCTACCTGTTTCTGAAAAGTGCCTGCGAACGCTTTGGCGTGTGGTATTCAGGCCCCGGCAACGGCATCAGCCATCCGGTGCATATGGAAAACTTCGGTGTGCCCGGTGAATCCATTGTGGGTTGCGATAGCCACACCACGGCAGCAGGCGCGCTCGGCATGCTGGCGATTGGCGCAGGCGGCATTGAAGTGGCCATGGCGATGGCGGGCGAGCCGCTGTATATCACCATGCCGAAAATCTGGGGCATTAAGCTTGAAGGCCAACTGCCCGACTGGGTCTCAGCCAAGGATATTGTGCTGGAGCTTTTGCGCCGCCACGGCGTGGCAGGCGGCAAAAACACCATGATTGAGTATTACGGGCCGGGGCTAAAGCACCTTTCCGCCATGGACCGCCATGTGCTCGCCAACATGGGCACCGAAATGGGGGCAACGGCCACGGTGTTCCCCAGCGATGACGAGACCCGGCGCTTTTTGGCCTCCCGAGGCCGGGAAGCCGACTGGAGCCCGCTGGCTGCCGAGCCCGGCTGCCACTACGACCTGCACGAGACCCTCGACCTCAGCCAGCTGGAACCCATGATTGCGCTGCCCTCCAGCCCGGATAACGTCGTCACCGTGCGTGAGGCGGCGGGCCAGCCGCTGCATCAGGCGTACATCGGGTCGTCGGGTAACCCCGGCTTCCGCGATTTTGCCGTGGTGGCCGAGATCGTGCGCGGCAAGCAGGTGGCCGACGGCGTTTCGCTGGATATCAATCCCTCTTCCCGCCAGGTGCTGACCTCGCTCATCGAGCAGGGCTACCTGGCCGACCTGGTCGCCAGCGGCGCACGGCTGCACCAGGCGGGCTGTAATGGCTGTATCGGGATGGGACAAGCGCCCGCCGTGGGGCTCAACAGCCTGCGTACCGTGCCGCGCAATTTTCCCGGGCGCTCCGGCACGCGGGAAGACAGCGTATTTTTGTGCAGCCCGGAAACCGCCGCCGCCTCGGCGGTGGCCGGGGTGATCACCGACCCACGCACCCTCGATATGCCCTACCCTCGCCCCCAGGAGCCCGCCCGAATCGAGGTAAACCGTGCCCTGTTCAACGCGCCGCTGCCTCCCCATGAAGCAAAGCTGAAAGCGCTGCAGAAGACCGACAACACCCCGGCCCTGCCAGAGCTCGCCCCATTGCCGGACCGCCTGGAAGTGCCGGTGCTCCTGGTCACCGGCGACAATATCTCCACCGATGACATCATGCCTGCCGGGCAGCGGGTGCTGCCCTACTGGAGCAGCGTGTATGCCTCGGCCCCCTTCACCTTCGAGGCAGTCGACCCGCACTATGCCGAGCGCGCAGAAAGCACTCGCACCCAGGGTGGACACGCGATTATCGGCGGAACGAATTACGGCCAAGGCTCCAGCCGCGAGAATGCCGCACTGGTGCCGCGCTATTTGGGGCTACAGGTGGTGGTCGCGAAGAGTTTTGCGCGGATTCACTGGCAAAATCTGATCTGCTTTGGTGCCCTGCCCCTCACCTTTACCCGCGAGGAAGACAGCGCCCGGCTAACCCAGGGCGACTGCCTGGTGATCGAGGGGCTCTACGCGCAGCTGGAACGCGGGGACACGCTGACCGCGCATATCCCCGGCAAGGGCGAGCTGACGCTGCATCATGGGCTCAGCCCCCGCCAGCGGGAGCTGATTGCGCAAGGTGGCGTGATCAACCACCTGCGCCAGCGTCACGCTTAGAACTCTTCCCAGTCGTCTGCACTGTGCCCGACAGACGACGGCTTGGCGGCCAGGGCTGGGCGCTTGAGTTCCTGGGCCGCCCCCATGCCGTTGGCGGGCAACGCTTGGCGCGCCCCGCTGCGTGACGGCGCCGAGGCGCTGTCTTCTCCCAGCACGAACGAGTTGATCAGCTCGTTCAAATGCTCGGCGTGACGGCGCATATCCGCCGCGGCGGTGGTGGCCTCTTCCACCATGGACGCGTTCTGCTGCGTCATGGTGTCCATTTCGGCCACGGCGGTGTTGATCTGGCCAATCCCGCTGCTCTGCTCTTTTGCACCCGCGCTGATTTCCCCGATCACGTCGGTCACCTTGGACACGCTCTCGACGATCTCACGCATGGTGGCGCCGGCGCTGCGTACCAGCTCGGCACCCGAGTGGGTATGCTGCACGGACGTATCGATCAGCGCCCGAATCTCTTTCGAGGCGCTGCTGGAACGGCTGGCCAAGGTGCGCACTTCTTCGGCGACCACCGCAAAGCCACGGCCATGCTCACCCGCACGGGCGGCCTCCACCGAGGCATTGAGTGCCAGGATGTTGGTTTGGAAGGCAATGGCATCGATCATGGTGATGATGTCGCTGATCTGCGTAGCAGAGTCATTGATATCGCGCATGGTGCTCTCTACCTGCCCCATGGCCCGCTCACCCTGCTGGGCGACTTCCGCCGTCGACTGCACCAGCTTGTTGGCCTGCTGCGCATTGTCGGCGCTATGGTTCACGGTGGAGGTGATTTCTTCCATGGAGGCAGACGTCTGCTGCAGGTTGGCAGCGGCCTGTTCTGTGCGGGTAGCCAGCTCTTCGGAGCTGCGCGCAATCTCTCCTGCTGAGTGGTAGACGCTCACGGTGCTGCGACGCACGTCGCGCAGCGTTTCCTGCATGCGCGCTACGAATGCATTGAACTGCACCGCCAGATTGCCGATTTCATCGCGGCTTTCGACTTCCAGGCGACGCGTCAGGTCGCCGCGCCCCAGGGCAATATCATGCATGGCGCTGGCCGTGCGTTTGATGGGCCCCACCAGGCGACGCACGAATCCAAACGCCAACAGGGCAACCCCGGAAAACAGCCCAGCACCCAGCAGTGAGGCAAACAGAATCGAGTCGCGCAGATTGGCATTGGCAGCCGCTTCCAGCTCGGCCACCGACACATCGACATCCACCACATAAACGCCTGCCCCGATCATCCAGCCCCATTTTTCGAGGCGGTCGATATAGGAGTGCTTGGTTTCCACATCGCTGGTGCCTGGGTATTCCCAAGGATACTCGTAGAAGCCGCCGCCAGACTGAGCGATACGAATCATGTCGCGAATCATGTAGTCACCCGAAGGTGTCTGGAGGTCGATCAGATTGGTGCCCTGGCGGTCCGGAGAAAAAGGCAGCACGATATTGGTGCCATCGTACTCATAGACGAACACATAGTTGTTGCCTTCAAACCGCATGGCCCGAAGCATCTCGGCCGCCTGTGCCTTGGCTTCGGCATCGTTGGCATCAGCAGCATCATAAATCGGCGCAATGGCAGTGGTGGCCATCTGGACGATGTCACGTACGGAGTTACGCCGCTCGGTAATCAGCAGCTCGCGCTGCTCCGCCAGCGAAGCGCGGGTATCTTGAGTACGGCTGTAAGCATCGAAGCTGACCAGGGCAATGGTCACCAGCAGCAGGGGCAGCAGCACGAGGGCCAATACTTTGGTTTGCAAGCCAAAGGAGCGAGACGCAGGAGAAGCGTGGGTGGGCATGGAGACATCCCTTGAGGTCAGAGGAAATTTGGATTTTTTATCCAATTAATATCGACCAGGAATGTGCCATCTTTAGCCACTTTTCGACATTTATTACTTTGCTAACAAATAATTAATAGCTGACACGCGGTTTCATAACATGGGTTAAGGCTATCAGGGACTTATCAGTTCAATGTAGCTGAGTGGTGGCCAGGGACGGCCCGTTTTGGCACGAGGCTGACCACACTCTTCCGCTGCCCTGACCGCTTACCGCCTGGTCAGGGCAGCTTTTTATCAGGCGCTTGCTGCCGCTGGGCGCCGCTCTTCCAGCATGCCTTTGTCGAGTATGAAGCGAATGATCTCTTCGAGGCCAACGCCATCGTAGAGGTTGGTGAACACGAACGGGCGTTCGCCGCGCATTTTCTTCGAATCTCGCTCCATCACTTCCAGCGACGCGTGTACCTGCTCGGCGATATCGATCTTGTTGATGATCAGCAGGTCCGACTTGGTAATGCCCGGGCCACCCTTGCGTGGAATCTTGTCGCCTGCGGAGACGTCGATCACGTACAGGGTGAGATCGGAAAGCTCGGGGCTGAAGGTGGCGGAGAGGTTGTCGCCACCGGACTCTACCAGCACCAGCTCCAGGCTGGGGTGGCGGGCGTGCAGCTCGTCAATGGCCGCCAGGTTCATCGAAGCATCTTCCCGAATCGCCGTGTGCGGGCAGCCGCCGGTTTCCACCCCCAGGATGCGGTCGGCTGGCAGCGCATCGTGGCGCAGCAGGAAGTCGGCGTCTTCGCGGGTGTAGATATCGTTGGTGACCACGGCAATATCGTAGTGGTCGCGCAGCGCCGAACAGAGCTGCTTGAGCAGCGCGGTTTTGCCGGAACCTACCGGGCCACCCACGCCAACGCGTAAACAGTGAGTCATTGTCTTCTCCTGAATGATGCCAGTTAACTTCTAAATAAGCGGGAGTATTGGGTTTCATGCAGGGCGCTGGCCAGGGCCACACCGGGCAGCACGGGGCCCAGCGCGTCGTCGTCCAGGTACTTCGCCCGGTCGACGGCCACGACCAGTTCGCTGCGTAGCCGCTCGATGATACGTTGTGCCGCAGTATGCCCCAACGGCAGCGCTTTACAGGCCACGGCCAGCTGGTTTTCCAGCCAGGCCCAGGCAAACCCCAGCTGCGCCTGATGAACGGGAATGCCCCGTTGATAAGCCGCCCAGCTGAACATCGTGACGTAACCCGCCTGCGGTGGCAAAAGCGGCGTCAGTGAGTCTTCACCTGGCAGCCGTTCATCGTTTGGCAATAGCGCCAGGCTGCCCAGCAGCCGCGTGAGTGACGCGCCCAGGCGGCTATCCTCTGCGGCCAGTTCGGCGGTTTCACGGGTAGCGGCCAGCCAGTGGTCCCACTCGGCGACCGTGTCGCCTTGCTGGTCGGCAAAGGCGCCGTATAGCCGGTCGATCACCGGCAGCTCACAGCGGGTCAGGCCATCTTCCAGCACCCCAGACAGCCACTCGCTCAGGCTCTCTTCATCGCGGACCCAGCCCAGCTCGAAGGCGCTTTCCAGCCCTTGGGAAAAGGCGAAGGCGCCGATGGGCAGCGCCGGGCTCACCAGTTGCAGCAAGCCCAGCAGCGCCAGGTCCGGCGAGGTGTCTGGCTTAGTGGGCATGGCTGTGTCCATGTCCATGTCCATGTCCATGGTCGTGGTCGTGGTCGTGCTCGTGGTCGTGCTCGTGGTCGTGGTCGTGAGCATGGGAATGCCCGTGGCCATGGCTATGACCATGGCCGTGCGAATGCCCACCCCCCACCTGGTTATAGGCGCCCGGCTCGGGGTCGAAGGTGGCGTTGTGGTGCTCGAGCGTCGCGCCCAGCAGCTCGGCCAGCTCTTCGAGAACGTGGTCGGGTGGGAAACGCACCCAGCCGCCCTGCTGGTCTTCTCCCAGCGCCAGCTGCACATGGCGATTGCCGAGGTGGTACGCCAGCCGTGCTAGGGGTAAGCCAGTACTCACTCGCGCGGTCACCACGGGCTCGATGGCGGCACAAACGCGCACGATCTCGCCATTTTCGGCTTTCAAGCCGTCACCATCGCGCAATACCGGGCCGCGATCCAGAAACAGGCCCAGCGGCTGGCCGCTGTCGCTTTCGGCTTTCAAGCGGCCACGAATGCGCAGCTCGAAGGGCAGTGTCAGCGTGTCGCTGGCGGTGTCCTCATCTACGGGGCCGAGGCGTTCAATCAGTTTCAACATCGATATCGTCCTGTTATAGCCTTGGGGGGCTCGCCGGGAGCAGCCCTACGAGAGGGCGCTGTAAATACCTCCCTGTACGCTACTTTTGCCATCCATGGCAAAAGACCCTCTCTACGGGCTGCCCCCGGCTCTCGTGTCGCCTAGGATATGTCTTACATTCAAAACAAGTGATACCGCTGCGCCAGCGGCAGTTCAGTGGCGGGTTCGCAGGTGAGCAGTTCGCCGTCGCAGCGTACTTCGTAGGTTTGCGGGTCGACGGTGAGCTCTGGGCAGGCGTCGTTGAGCTTCATGTCCTTTTTACGCACGCCGCGCACGTTCTTGCAGGCCGACAGCGTACTTTGCAGGCCCAGCCGCTCCTTGATGCCCGCATCGATGGCCGCCTGGCTGACGAAGTTGAGCCTTACCTGGCTGGCCGCCCGGCCAAAGGTGCCGAACATGGGGCGGTAGTGCACCGGCTGCGGCGTGGGAATCGAGGCGTTGGGGTCGCCCATGGGCGCTCCGGCAATCATGCCGCCTTTCAAAATCAGCGCCGGTTTGACGCCGAAGAAGGCGGGCTTCCACAGCACCAAATCGGCCAGTTTGCCCACTTCAATGGAGCCTACTTCATGGGCGATGCCGTGAGTAATGGCGGGGTTGATGGTGTATTTGGCGATATAGCGCTTGGCGCGCAGGTTGTCAGCCCCCAGCGCTTCATCTTCCGGCAACAAGCCGCGCTGCACTTTCATTTTATGGGCCGTTTGCCAGGTGCGGCAAACCACTTCACCCACCCGGCCCATGGCCTGGGAGTCAGAGGCGATCATCGAAATCACGCCCAGGTCGTGGAGGATATCCTCGGCGGCGATGGTTTCGCGACGAATACGTGAATCGGCAAAGGCCACGTCTTCGGGAATATTGGGGTCCAGGTGGTGGCAGACCATGAGCATGTCGAGATGCTCGTCGATGGTGTTCACCGTGTAGGGCCGCGTGGGGTTGGTGGAGGACGGCAGCACATACTCCTTGGAGCAGGCAGTGAGAATGTCCGGGGCGTGGCCGCCGCCTGCACCTTCGGTGTGGTAGGTGTGGATGCCGCGCTCTTTGAAGGCCGCTAGGGTGTCTTCCACGAAGCCGGATTCGTTGAGCGTATCGGTGTGGATGGCGATCTGCACATCGTACTTTTCCGCCACGCTCAGGCAGGTGTCGATGGAGGCGGGGGTGGTGCCCCAGTCCTCATGCAGCTTGAGGCCCATGGCACCGGCTTCCAGCTGCGCCTCGAGCCCTTCCGGCAGGCTGGCGTTGCCTTTGCCCAGCAGGCCGATGTTCATGGGCAGGTCGTCCACGGCCTGGAGCATCTTGCCAATGTGCCACTCGCCGGGGGTGCAGGTGGTGGCGTTGGAGCCGGTGGCGGGGCCAGTGCCACCGCCCAGCATGGTGGTAACGCCGCTCATCAGCGCTTCTTCCACCTGCTGGGGGCAGATGAAGTGGATATGGGCGTCGATGCCACCAGCGGTGAGGATCTTGCCTTCACCGGCAATCACTTCGGTGCCGGGGCCAATGACGATCTCGACATCGGGCTGGGTGTCGGGGTTGCCTGCCTTGCCAATGGCAGCGATGCGGCCATTTTGCAGCCCCACATCGGCTTTGACGATGCCCCACCAGTCGAGAATCAGCGCGTTGGTGATCACGGTGTCCATCACCGAGGCATCCTGGCGCTGGCTTTGGCCCATGCCATCGCGGATCACCTTGCCGCCGCCGAACTTCACTTCTTCACCGTAGTGGGTGGCGTCTTTTTCGACTTGAATCCATAGCTCGGTGTCGCCCAGGCGCACGCGGTCGCCTACCGTGGGGCCGTACATATCGGCGTAGGCGCGCCGACTGATTCTGTTTACCGGTTTCATGTATTGCCTCTCCTAAAAGATGAAGCTTGGCAGTGGGGAGCCTAATCGCCTGACGCCATTAGCTATTCAGAGGACGATCCAGCGGCCCCATCACATCGCCACGGAAGCCGTAGATTTCCCGCTTGCCGACGAACGGTATCAGCGTGACTTCGCGGGTTTGGCCGGGTTCGAAGCGGATGGCGGTGCCTGCGGCGACGTCCAGCCGGTAGCCACGGGTTTTATCGCGGTCAAACACCAGCGCCGGATTGGCTTCGGCAAAATGGTAGTGGGAGCCGAGCTGAATAGGGCGGTCGCCGGTATTGGCCACCTCTACGCTGATGCGTTCGCGACCCGCACACAGCTCGATATCCTCTTCGTGCAACTGATACTCACCGGGAATCATGGCGCTCTCCTAGCGGTGGATGATTAGGCTTTTTCTGAAAAGTCGGCGAGCGAAGACCAGACAAGGCAAAAATCGGCGACAAATCGTCAGGATTGACGATTTGGGCAGCTCCGCTGCTCAAAGAGCGAGCGACAAGGATGTCGCGAGTCCAAAGACGGAGTTTACGAGCTGTAAATGAGTACTTTGAGCCGATTTTTAACGCCGTATGGTCAAGCGCAGCCAGTTTTCAGGTAGAGCCTAGTTGATAGGGGTGTGTACGGTGACCAGCTTGGTGCCATCGGGGAAGGTGGCTTCCACCTGCACTTCATCGACCATCTCGGCCACGCCTTCCATGACATCGTCACGGGTGAGGATCTCGCGGCCGTAACTCATCAGGTCAGCGACGCTGCGGCCGTCTCGTGCGCCTTCCATAATTTCAAAACTAATCAGCGCCACCGCCTCGGGGTAGTTGAGTTTCAGGCCGCGCGCCTTGCGCCGCTCGGCAAGCTGGGCGGCCGTGAACAGCATCAGCTTGTCTTTATCTCTTGGGGTCAGTTCCATGGAGTGTCTCCAGCATCATCGAGGTGTTGCCAATCAGGTTAGCCAAATACGCGGGGTATGCGCATCGCGTTCGATCCAGCGCGGGCGTAGTAGCTGCCAGGCGTGTTCACACAGGGCCCAGGCTTCGTTTCGGGATGCACCTAAATAGCGCATCAGCAGTACGCCATGGCGCTCCGTCACTGCCCAGCGGGGGTTATCCGGCAGCGCCTCGCGCAGTGCTTCGATGGCCGCCGGGGCATCATCGAGCCCCACGGCCCAAAGCGTGGCCTGCACCGTCGCGCCGCCCTGCCCCCAGCGGCCCACGAAGCGCGGGTGTGCGGGGTCCAGCGGCTGGCGCTCCAGCCATAGCGGCTTGCCGTCCAGAGTCAGGCGGAAGTGCTGCTCGATCTGCCCGGAAACGTAGGGTAAATCGCTGGCCGGGCGGCCAAGCGCCATCACTTCCCAGCCCAAGCAGCGGGCGTCACCGTGCAGCGCAATATGGGTGCGCTGGTGGCCCCTGGAGCCATTGAATGCAATGGTCTCCTGAGGCAGCCACTCCAGGGTAGCGCCCGCCTCCACCGTGAGTTCGGTGAGCTGGGTCCAGGCAACTCCTTGGCTGTCGGCTTTGTAAAGCTTGTTGGCAGCGGGCGTGGTGAGCAGCGCGTGGGCGCCGCGTTCCACATGGGCACGGATGGTCAGCGCATCACCGCTCACCAGCCCGCCGGGCGGGTGCAACACGTAAACGTGGCACGCTTCCTGGCTGCCTTCCGGGTAGAACGGGCGCTGCACCCGTAGCGGCCCCTGGTGGCGCGCTTGTATGAGCCGCGTCACGCCTTGGCGATCCGCGAAGCGCAGCGCCAATGACGCAGCCCAGCGGCGCTCTGCATCAAAGCGGTGGCCAGAGGCAGCCTCTGGCAGGGCGGATTCGCTTGTCGTCATGGGGTGTCGTCACTTCTGGTTGAACAAGACATGGCCTGATAAATGCAAGGAATGCGCCAAAATGGTGAAAGCGCCGCCATAGCCCTTGTCATAGCCCCTGTCTCGGCACAGGCTCTTTGCTGGCAGGCCCCCTCCCACCAGGGAAACCAGTCGCTTTTTGCACCAAAAAAGAACATAAAAAAAGCGCGGCGCTTTAAGTACGCACCAAAAAAAGTCATGCCAAGGTCCGCGCGACACCGTGACGCAATGAGCTAACCGTATTGTGTTCAGCGCGAACCCTGTAAACTGTGCGGGCGTGGCTTGCGGGTACAGCACTCTCACGGCCAGATTCGTGTCATGCCAAGCTCGTGGCATGACATCATTTGCCCTGACAACGTTCATCAGTGTGGTAGGGATGCATCCATTTCGGTCTGCCGACTCTCTCTGGTATCGCGCAGCGCTTTATCTGGCGTTCGTCGCGATCTACCTGCTGTTTGCCGGGCCGCTGCTCTCCCAACTGCAGGCCTCCCACGCCTCAGGTCATGCCCATCACGACGAACATGCCCTGTGCCACCGCCACGCCGACCCGATACCACCCTCT
This sequence comes from Halomonas sp. BC1, assembly GCF_002078135.1. Classification (NCBI taxonomy): domain Bacteria; kingdom Pseudomonadati; phylum Pseudomonadota; class Gammaproteobacteria; order Oceanospirillales; family Halomonadaceae; genus Halomonas; species Halomonas sp. BC1. The sequence goes on from NZ_LFGS01000007.1 coordinate 24,752, forward strand.
TCCCACGCGCTGGAGCACTGGCACCACCAGTGTGATTACTGCGGTGTCTGGCAGCAGTCACCCTCGGCACCCAACCACCTCCCAGCCATTGGCAGCAGGGCGTTTATCGACGCGTCGCCATTGCCAAACACGTTCTCCCAACGGGCGGTGGTGTGGCTCGATTACCCCCACGCTTGCCCGCGTGCTCCCCCCTTGCAGCAGGCCAGTTAACCCCATGACTGCGCGGGGCAGGCGCACTCAGAGGGTGTTTACAAATGTCACGAGCGACGGCCAGGCAAGGCAAGGCTAAATCAGCCGAAAAAGCGGAGTTTACGAGGTGTAAATGAGCATTTTGAGGCTGATTTCAACGCCGCATGGCCTAGCGCAGTAGTTTGTAGACACCCTCTTAGCGCCTTGCCCACCTGTTACCCAGTGGCAACGCCTCCTCCGGGAGGTGTTGCTGCTCGCCGCTATGCAGCGGCTCTGGAGCACTCACATGTCGACTATTTCCGCATCTCCCCCGACGCGCAAAGCCGCGCTGGATCTGTATCGCGCCGTCTGGCGCTGGCACTTCTATGCCGGGCTGCTGGTACTGCCCTTTCTGATCACCCTCTCCCTGACAGGCGCCCTGTACTTATTCGATGACGAGCTGGACGCCCTCATCCACTCCGATCTCAAACGCGTGGCGGTTCAAGAAACCGCCCAGCCCGCCGCCGCTCAGGTCAGTGCGGCACTGCAGGAGTACCCCGGCACGGCGGTGAAATACACGTCCCCCGCCACGCCCGACAGCTCGGCAGAGATCACCGTCAACACGCTGTCAGGCGAACGCTTGGCGATCTATGTGAACCCTTATACCGCCGAGGTACTGGGCTCGCTGGACGACCGGGGCACGGTGATGTGGACCGTGCGCTACCTGCATAGCTTCAAGTTCTTCGGACAAACCCCGCGCAAGCTGATCGAGATAGCGGCGGGCTGGTCGATCCTGCTGGTCGCTACCGGCATTTACCTCTGGTGGCCGCGCCAAGGCAGCGGCGGCGTGGTGAGCGTGCGCGGCAAACCCAAAAGCCGGGTGTTCTGGCGTGATCTGCATGCGGTGCTGGGGATCTTTATCGGTGGGTTTATCGTGTTTCTGGCCATTACCGGCATGCCGTGGTCGGGCGTATGGGGTGGGCAGGTCAACCAGTGGGCCAATGGCAACAACTTCGGCTACTCCTCGGGGGTGCGGGTGGAAGTGCCCATGTCCAATGCTTACCTGAGCGAACAAGGCACCACCAGCTGGTCGCTGGAGCAGGCCCAGGTGCCGGAGTCCACCCCACCGGCGGCGCCCACGCCCCGCCTTGGGCTAAACAGCATCGTGGCCATTCTGGATGAGCTGGGGCTACAGCAGGGCTATGTCGTCAACCTGCCCACGACGGCGGCAGGCGTCTACACCGGCTCCCTCTATCCGGATGACCTGGCCCAGCAGCGGGTAATCCATCTCGATCAGTACAGCGGCGAGCCGCTGATCGACATGAGCTACGCCGATTACGGCCCCCTGGGCCGCTGGCTGGAGTTCGGCATCAACGTCCATCTGGGTCAGGAGTTTGGTCTGGCCAATCAGCTGTTCCTGCTGGCCGTCTGCCTGGCTATCATCGTGATGTGCGTGGCGGCAGGTGTGATGTGGTGGAAACGCCGCCCCTCGGGCGCCATGGGCGTACCGCCCCTGCCTGCCGACACGCGGGTGTTCCGCGGGCTCATCGCCCTGCTGGTCATCGGCGGGCTGCTGTTTCCGCTGGTAGGCGCGTCGCTGTTGGTGATGCTGGTCATCGATTGGTGCATCGTGCGGCCGTTGCAAGCCCGGCGTCTCGCTGGCGCTGGCTAGCGAGACGCCCGTTTCCAGCACCTAGTGGGTGTGGGAATGCGAGTGCGTGTGGCCATCCCCGTGGTGGCCACCTTCCGGCGATTCACCTGCCGGGAACACCTCGAGCGTGATGTCCACTGGCTCGGCATGGCGAAACTCCAGTGTCACAGGAATCGCCTGCCCTTCGACGATGGGTGACGCGAGTTCCATGAACATCAGGTGCAGACCACCCGGCGCCAGGGTGACGGTTTCACCGGCCGGAATTTCAATGCCACCAGGCAGTTGTGCCATGCGCATGACATCGCCATCCATCTCCATGGTGTGTATTTCCACCCGCTCGGTCAGCGGGCTGGAAGCACTTACCAGAGTATCGTCGGCATTGCCCTGATTGGTGATCGTCACGAAACCTCCCCCAGCCCCCGCCCCTGGCGGCGTTGCCCGACTCCATGGCTGACTGACCACCATATCCGGTGCATGCCCAGGAGCCACTTCGTGGTGTTCACCACCGTGGTGCGCCGCAAGCAGAGGGGCTTGCAGCATGATCATGGCACTCGCCAACGCGGTACCCAAGGTCAAACGGCGTATCATTGGATGAACTCCCTGTTTTCAATTGACGCATACCACACGGTTACGTCCACTGCGTTTTGCCTGATAGAGCGCCTGGTCGGCGCGCTGCATGGAATGCTGATAATCCGGGTGGCCGTCGTGCAACGTGAGTCCTACGCTCACGGTAACGCTCAGCAGCGTATCCGCCGCCGCCAGCATCGGCTCTTTGGCCACCGCCTGGCGTAGCCGCTCGGCGAACAGGCGGCTTCCGTCCGGGTCCGTATCCACCAGAATAATCAAGAACTCTTCACCGCCCATCCGAAACACGTAATCGCCGCCTCGGGTAGAGCGATCCAGAATACTGGCGACCTGCTGCAGCACGTTATCGCCCGCATCATGGCCATGGGTATCGTTGATCGACTTGAAGTGATCGATGTCCACCATGAGCAAGGCAAAACACTTCTCCGAGCGCCGAGCCAGCTCGATTTCACGGTTCAGCACCACCGACAGAAATTTACGGTTCAGCAAGCGAGTGAGGCTATCGCGACCCGCGTCCAGCCCCGAGGCACGGTCCAGAATATCGTCCAGCAGCATCAGAATCGTGCGCGCTGCATCCCGAATATGGCTCAGCGCGGCCAGGCGCAATGCGCTGTCGGCATCCGTCAACTGCGCCATCCATTGGTCGTCCACCAGATGGATATGTCGCGAAATGACGGCAACCTCCGGCGCGCCTTCGAAGGCATGGCACGCCTTGTGCAAATACCACAGGCCAAATTCGGAGCTGGCCAGGCGGGGCAAGGCGCTGGTCTCCTGCTGCGCCGCCACGGCAAACATCAGCGCATTTTCCCAGTTGAGCAGCGCCGCCCGCTGCCGTTCGCGCTCATCACCGATACTCTGGGTGAGCGAAAAAAGCTTGTAGGCTTCTTCGGTGCGCGCATGGCGATTATTGGCCACCGAATAGGCATGGCTCATGATCTCCATGGCCATGTCGATATGGTCAGAAACGTACACGGCCGCCTCGCCCGCCGACAGCGGCGCCTGGATCGAGCGATTGATCTGTTCGTAAAACACCTGCTTCAGCTGCCGGGCACCGCTCAGCACCAGGTTTACCGGAATGTCGATGCGCGCATGTATCTGGCCTATTTTCTCCTGGTGTTCTACCAGCGCCTCGAGATCCGCGTGCTCGACGGCAAACATGGCACTGAGCCAACGCTGCATGGAAGGATGCAGGCGTTTTTCGACCTGCTCGTTGGAGAGAAACAGCGAGGCATGGGGGTCATCCAGCATGACCCGGTAAAAGTGCTCGGCAAACGGCGCCCGGCGGGCATGGGCCAGCTGCTCGACGGCTTGGCGCAGTGCCACCGGCGTACGCTCCAGCAGCGTCAACCACTCAGCAGCCAGCTGATGTTTATCCTTGTAGCGCATACCCCACCCGATAACCTTTGCGGAAAGCGACCATGTTACACATAAACAAGGTGAGTCAATACGCACCCAAAGCAAGGTTTTGGGCCTTTTGGTGCGGTTTGTGGCGCTAACTTCATCGTTCACTCACCCAGAGGCAAGCGCTGCCTTGACGCGGAGACCAACCTCGAATATACCATTTGATATAGAGGCAATATATCAACAGGAGGTCCCCAATGACCGCTACCTTCTCCCAATATCAACCCACCAAAGCCGTGGCCTCCGGCTATTGGCAGCAAATTGGCCTGCCTGCCCGAGGGCGTAAGCTGCATGAGCTGCTGCATGAGGGGGTGGAGTACCGAGTATACCCAAGGCTTGCCAAGGTATCCGGTATCGAGCAGAAGGCGCTGGCGCGCTATGTGGATATCCCTTCCGCCACACTGAGCCGCCGCGCCAAGTCAGGCCGCTTCAAGATGGCGGAAAGCGACCGGCTGTATCGCTTTGCCGAGCTTTTCAAAGCGGCGCTGGATCTGTTCGAGGGGGACGCGGAGGGTGCCCGCGCCTGGCTGCTCAAACCCAATGCCGGGCTAGGCGGACGTCGCCCCGTTGAAATGAGCGCCACCTCGGCGGAGTACCAGACGGTGCTGAATCTGATCGGGCGGTTGGAGCACGGGGTCTCGGTATGAGCGAGGTCACCGCTTACCGGCTGGTGAAGCGCAAGTTTCAGGAGAGCGCGTTTGATGGCGAGGGCGCACGGCTTTACGGCGGGCGCTGGAACAGCCCAGGCAATGCCTGTGTGTACGTAGCCAGCTCAGAGTCGTTGGCACTGCTGGAAATCATGGTGCATCTGGAAAGCTATCGGCTGCTCAATGCCTATGCGCTGCTGCGACTGACGCTGCCCAATCAGAGCATTTTGAGCGTTGGAACGGAAGATTTACCCGAAAACTGGCGGGAAGCGCCAGCACCTGCGGAAACCGCCGACCTGGGCGATGGCTGGCTAGCCTCCGGCCAGAGCCTGGCGCTGGCCCTGCCCAGCGTGGTGGTGCCGAGAGAGCTTAATTACATGCTCAACCCGGCCCACCCCTTGTTCGAGCACGCCGTCGCCAGCGTCGAGGAATTGCCGTTTCAACCCGATCCGCGGCTGTAAACCGGGTGTGGATAACTCAAACCGTCAAATGCTGTTTGATCAGCTCGTTGGAGAGTTCGCTGATATCGCCTTTGGCCACCGGGCGGCCGCGGTCCATGATCACGAAGCGGTCGGCGTATTTGCGGGCGAAGGGTAGCTTCTGCTCGACCAGCAGCACCGTCAGGCCGTCCTCTTTGATGAGTTGGCGAATCACCTGACCAATCTGGGCGACGATATTGGGCTGAATGCCCTCGCCGGGCTCGTCCAGAATCAGCAGTTTCGGTTCGATGACCAGCGCGCGGCCAATGGCGAGCTGCTGCTGTTGCCCACCGGACAAATCGCCGCCACGGCGGTGTTTCATCTCCTTGAGCACCGGAAACAGCTCGTAGATGCGCTCGGGAATTTTTTTCAGCCCGTCGCCTCGGGCGGCAAGCCCTGTGCGCAGGTTCTCCTCCACCGTCAGCAGCGGGAAAATCTGCCGCCCCTGGGGCACGAAACCGATACCCAGGCGCGAGCGCGCCTCCACGGCTTTTTTGGTGAGTTCGATCTCGCCATCATTGCCCTGGTAGCGCAGCTGGCCGCTCTTCACCGCCACTTCCCCCATGATGGCTTTCATCAGGGTAGTTTTACCCACCCCGTTGCGGCCCATCACGCAGGTGCACTGCCCGGTGGGCACCTCCAGGTCCAGATCCCACAGGGTGTGGCTTTCGCCGTAAAACTGGTTCAACTTGTCGACGGTCAGCATCAGGCCATCTCCTCCTCGTCCGCGCCCAGGTACACTTCGACCACTTTCGGGTCATTGGAGACCTGATCCATGCTGCCTTCGGCCAGCACGCTGCCCTGGTGCAGCACGGTCACCTTGCGCGCAATCGAGCGTACAAAGCCCATGTCGTGCTCCACCACCACCACCGACTGTTTGCCAGCCAGCCCCGTAAGCAGCTCGGCAGTGCACTCCATCTCCTGCTCGGTCATCCCGGCCACCGGCTCGTCCACCAGCAGCAGGCGCGGGCGCTGCATCAGCAGCATGCCGATCTCCAGCCACTGCTTCTGGCCGTGGGAGAGAATCCCGGCAGGCTGGAAGCGCAGCGCGGTCAGGCCGATGGTGTCCAGCACGTCGTCGATGCGGTCGCTGATCTCGCTGGTCATGCGGGCGGTCAGCGTGGGAAAGATGCGCTTGTCGGCGGCCATGGCCAGCTCCAGGTTGTCGAACACGCTGAGCGCTTCGAACACCGTGGGCTTCTGGAACTTGCGGCCAATGCCGAGGCTGGCGATTTCCGGCTCGTTCATTTGCAGCAGGTTATGGCGGCTGCCGAACCAGACGCTGCCCTGGTTGGGGCGGGTCTTGCCGGTGATGATATCCATCATGGTGGTTTTACCGGCCCCGTTGGGGCCAATGATGCAGCGCAACTCGCCGTCGTCGATGGTCAGGTTGAGGTTATTGATGGCCTTGAAGCCATCGAAGCTCACCGTCACGTCTTCCATGTACAGAATCGGGCCGTGGCGAACGTCCACCGGCGAGGCTTCCCCCGCCATGAAGTCGAACACTCGGTCGCGTGCTTTCAGCGATTGTATCAGGCTCATGCTGCAGCCTCCGTAGGCGGTTGTTCGGCTTTGCGACGGCGCTTCACGTGGCTCAAAAGGCCCGCGACGCCCTTGGGCAGGAAGACCGTGACCAGTACGAACAGCGCGCCCAGGGCAAACAGCCAGGCATCCGGCATGACCCCGGTAAACACGGTTTTGGCGTAGTTGACCAGAATCGCCCCAATGACGGCCCCATACAGCGTGGCTCGCCCACCCAGTGCTACCCAGAGCACGATTTCGATGGAGAACAGCGGCGAGAATTCGCTGGGGTTGATGATGCCTACCTGAGGCACATAAAGCGCCCCCGCCAGGCCCGCCAGCATGGCCGAGACCACGAACACGAACAGCTGGAAGCGTTCGACCCGGTAGCCGATGAAACGCGTACGCGCTTCGGCATCGCGGGTGGCCACGCACACGCGGCCCAGCTTACTGGTGACAATGGCACGGCAGAGGATGTAGCCCAGCGCCAGCGCCACCCCAGTGGCAATGAACAGCCCCAGCCGCGTGTCGTTGCTGCGCAAGTTGAAGCCCAGCAGCTCACGGAAATCGGTGAGGCCATTGTTGCCGCCGAAGCCCATCTCGTTGCGGAAGAAAGCCAGCATCAGGGCAAACGTCAGCGCCTGGGTGATGATCGACAGATACACCCCGGTCACCCGCGAGCGGAACGCCAGGAAGCCGAACACCAGCGCCAGCAGGCCAGGGGCCAGCAGCACCATGGCAAAGGCGAACCAGGCCATATCGAAGCCCAGCCAGTACCAGGGCAGGCTGTCCCAGTTCAGAAACACCATGAAGTCGGGCAGTACCGGGTGGCCGTAGGTGCCACGGTCGCCAATCTGGCGCATCAGGTACATGCCCATGGCGTAGCCGCCAATGGCGAAGAACGCTCCGTGGCCCAGGCTCAGAATGCCCAGATAGCCCCACACCAGGTCCACCGCCACGGCCAGCAGCGCATAGCTCAGGTACTTGCCGAACAGGTTCACGGTGTAGGCGTTGACATGCAGCGGATGCCCTTGCGGCACTGCCACGTGCAGTACGGTGACCAGCACCAGGGCGGCCAGCAGCACGCCGAGAAAGAGCTGAGTGGCCCGTTCGCCGAACGGGCGGAGCAGCCAGAACCGTTGAGAAGATGATGTCATCATGATGGGTTAGCCCTCCGCAGCCCGGCCCTTCTGCGGGAAGAGTCCACGCGGGCGTTTTTGAATGAACAGGATGATGAACACCAGCACGATGATCTTGGCCAGCACGGCACCCGCCCAAGGCTCCAGCACCTGGTTGATGATACCCAGTGAAAGCCCCGCCACCAGCGTGCCCCACAGGTTACCCACGCCACCGAACACCACCACCATGAACGAGTCGATGATGTAGTTCTGGCCCAGGTTGGGGCCGACGTTGGTGAGCTGCGACAGCGCCACACCGGCCAGCCCCGCCACGCCGGAACCCAGCGCGAAGGTCATGATGTCCACCCGAGTGGCCCGGATGCCCATGGAGCGTGCCATGGCGCGGTTCTGGGTCACGGCGCGCACTTCGAGCCCCAGCCGCGTGCGGCGCATGATCAGCATCAGCCCGGCAAACACCACCAGCGCAAAGCCGAGCACGAACATGCGGTTGAGGGTCAGCGAGAGCGCATCGTTGATCACCAGCGAGCCGCTCATCCACTCGGGCGTCACCACGGTGCGGTTGAGCGGAGAGATCACCGTGCGCACCAGCTGCTGCAGAATCAGGCTGATACCGAACGTGGCCAGCAGCGTTTCCAGCGGGCGGCCCTTGAGGAACTGGATCACGCCCCGTTCGATGGCAATGCCCACCAGGGCGGCCACCATGAAGCCCGCCGGAATGGAAAGAATCAGCGCCAGCCCCGGCTGGCCCGGCAGCAGTTGCTGCATCATCCAGGTGGTATAGGCGCCCAGCATCATCAGCTCGCCGTGGGCCATGTTGATCACGCCCATGACGCCAAAGGTGATGGCCAGGCCGATGGCCGCCAGCACCAGTACCGACCCCAGGCTCAGGCCAAAGTAGAGCGTTTCGAGGCCACGATTGAGCTTGAGGTTTTGCTCGATGCTGAGGAGCGCTTCTCTGGCCGCGTCGGCGACCACCGGGTCATCGCCATTGGCCGCGCGATTGAGCGCCACACGGGCACGCGGATGCAGGCTGCCACGCAGCGCTTCCACGCCTTCCATCTGGCCCGCTTCGGTTTGATAAATGGCCAGTGCCTGCGCTAACCGGCGCTGCACCTGGCTATCCTCTTCTTCGGCAATCAGCGCTTCCAGAGGCTCGGCCAGCGTCTCGTCCACTTCGCCCAGCAGGCGCTCGGCGGAGGTACGGCGGCGTTCCACGTTGGGGGAGTAGAGGTCGACCACGGCGATGGCGCTGCGCAGCTGGTTGCGCAGGGCGTTGTTGATGCCGATACGGTTGAGGTCGCGGCGGGACATCTCGCCCAGCGGCTCGTCGGTCAAGGCATCGGCCACGGGCCAGTCACGCCCGGTGTTGTTCAACACCACGACGAAGCGACCCTCGCTGGTGCGCTGCAGGCGGCCATCGAGCAAGGCTTGCAGCCAATCCCGGGCGCGTTCGTCGTCGCTTTGCACAATGGCGTTGATGGCCTCGCCTTTGGCGCGGAAGTTCTCCACGTCCAGCGCTTCCAGCAGCGCCAGTGCCGCGTCGTCATCAGAAGGTGTGGTGGGGGTTTGTGCCTGCGACAACGTCGCCATGCTGAGCAGCAGCAGACACAACACCCCAGAAAGGAAACGCCTCATGGGGTTCTTCCTTTGGTGATCATCAATGGGGAGAGATAGCGTGCTCCCTTGCCGCGAAGGCTCGCGGCAAGGGAGGGGGGTTACTCGGCGAGTGCCGCTTCGGCTTCTTCTGCTGCGGTGCTGCCACCGCACGAGCCGTTGGCGACGTTGAAGTTGCCGCAGCGCATCGGTGCACGCCAGTCAGCAATCAGGTCGCGAGAACCCGGCAGGTAATCCGACCAGGCATCGCCTGCCACGGTGGACGGCGTTTGCCAGACGATGTCGAACTGGCCGTTGTCCTGCACTTCACCGATCAATACCGGCTTGGTGATGTGGTGGTTGGGCATCATGGCGGCATAGCCACCGGAAAGGTTAGGCACGGTCACGCCGATGATGGCATCTTTCACCGCGTCGACATCGGTGGTACCCGCCTTGCGCACCGCTTCGGCCCACATGTTGAAGCCGATGTAGTGGGCTTCCATGGGGTCGTTGGTGACCGCTTCTTCATCGCCCGTCCAGTCGATCCAGGCGTCGATGAAGTCGTAGTTGGCGTCGGTGTCCACGCTCATGAAGTAGTTCCAGGCGGCCAGGTGGCCCACCAGCGGCCCGGTATCGATACCGGACAGCTCCTGCTCACCCACCGAGAAGGCGATGACGGGAATATCCGCGGCATCGATCCCCTGGTTGGCCAGCTCACGGTAGAACGGCACGTTGGCATCGCCGTTGATGGTGGAGACCACCGCCGTGGGCTTGCCCTCTTCACCGAAGCGACGGATTTCAGAGACGATGTTCTGCCAGTCCGAATGGCCGAACGGGGTGTAGTTGACCATGATGTCTTCTTCGGCCACCCCGTGCTCATCCTTCAGGAAGGCTTCCAGAATCCGGTTGGTGGTGCGCGGATAGACGTAGTCGGTGCCGATCAGCGCGAAACGCTCGATCCCGACTTCGTTGATCAGATACTCCACCGCAGGAATGGCCTGCTGGTTGGGTGCCGCGCCGGTGTAGAAGACGTTCTCGGAAGACTCTTCCCCTTCGTACTGTACCGGGTAGAACAGCAGGCCGTTCAGCTCTTCGAACACCGGCAATACCGCCTTGCGGGATACCGAGGTCCAGTTACCGAACACCACGTCTACCTCATGCTGGGCCAGCAGCTCGCGGGCGCGCTCGGCAAACAGCGGCCAGTTGGAAGCGGGGTCGACCACCACGGCTTCCAACTGACGCCCCAACAGGCCACCGGCTTCGTTCTGCTGGTCGATGAGCATTTCGACGGTGTCTTTCAGAGTCGATTCGCTGATGGCCATGGTGCCAGAGAGGGAGTGCAGAATACCCACCTTGATTGGGTCGTTGTCCTGGGCAACGGCCTGGGCGCTGGCGCCCATGATGGCGGCGGCCAAGGCGGCCGTGGCAAAACGGCCAAGGGTACGAGGGTGTGTCTTGCGTTGCGATGTGGTCACTTGAACCTCCTTGCACCCCTTGGAAGGGGCTTGTTATAGGCGCGTAGAGCGGGCATTCGCCCGCCGTGGGCTAATCCACCTTTCACACTGCAAGGGGTGCGCCAGATTGAATCAAAGCCTATTAAGACAATGACAATCAGACAGTTAGCGATACTCAAAAAAACCCGCATTGCGCCAGACGCACTAATTCAGGGCAAGCCGAGAGGCACCATGCACAGTTGTCATGCACCAGCAAAGCGCCTTGCACCAAAGAGGGGTGCATGCACACAAAAAAGCGCCCGGGGTTCCCCCCGGGCGCTGACAACGCCAAAACTCACTCCATCACCACCACCCAACAATCGCTTATTTGGCGGCCATGGCCTTCTGCTTGCGGCGCTTTTTCAGCAGCGGCATGCCCAGCGACAGAGCCGCAATGATCAGCAGTGACAGTGAAATAGGCTTGTCGATGAAGATGGACCAGTCACCGCCGGAAATCTGCAGTGCGCGACGCATGGACTCTTCCATCAGGCTGCCCAGGATCAGCGCCAGAATCAGCGGCGCCGTGGGGAAGCCGAACAGCCGCAAGCCCAGGCCGATCAGGCCGAAGCCCAGCAGCAGCAGCAGGTCGAAGACGCTGAAGCTCATGCCGTAAACACCGATCATGCAGAAGATCAGGATCATCGAGAGCAGCAGCGGACGCGGCATATCGAGAATTTTGGCGATCAGCGGAATCAGCGGCAGGTTGAGTACCAGCAGGAAAATATTACCGATGTACATACTGGCAATGACCCCCCAGAACACGTCCGGGCGCTGCTCCAGCATCATGGGGCCAGGCGTCACGCCCATGACCAGCAGCGCACCCAGCAGCACCGCCGTGGTGCCCGAGCCAGGCACCCCCAGGGTCAGCAGCGGTACGAACGAGCCGGTACAGGCAGCGTTGTTGGCCGCTTCGGGAGCTGCCACGCCCTTGATGTTGCCCTTGCCGAAGGTGTCACCATCCTTGGCCAGGCGTTTTTCCATGCTGTAGCCCAGGAAAGAACCAATGGTGGCACCGGCCCCCGGCAGTACGCCGGTGAAGAAGCCCAGCACCGAGCTGCGGCTGACAGGACCTGCGATTTGCTTCATTTCACTACCGCTCAGCTTGAGCGAGCCAATGGCATTGCGCGGCGCTTCCTTGCCACCGCCCCCACGCAGCAGCATGTAGAACACTTCCGCCAGGGCGAAGATACCCAGCGCCACGACCAGGAAGTCGATGCCGTCGAGCAGCTGAATCGAGCCAAAGGTGTAGCGCTCGGTGCCGGTTTGCATGTCGATGCCGACGATCGAGATCATGACGCCGATCACCGCCGCAATCAGGCCCTTCACCAGCGATTTGTCCGACAGCGAGACGACCGCCGTCAGGCCCAGCACCATGAGCGCGAAATATTCGGGAGGCCCAAAGCTGACCGCCACTTTGGAAAGCAGCGGCGCCACCAGCATCAAGAAGACGATGGAGACGGTGCCGCCAATGAACGACGCGTAGGCGGCAATGGCCAGCGCCTTGCCCGCCAACCCCTGCTTGGCCATGGGGTAGCCATCGAAAGAGGTGGCGACCGTGCCCGCCACCCCCGGCGCATTGAGCAGAATAGAAGAAGTCGAGCCACCGAAAATGGCCCCGTAATACACACCCGCCATCAGAATCAGGCCTGATGCAGGCTCCATTGAGAAGGTGATCGGAATCATCAGCGCCAGGGCACTGATCGGGCCGAGGCCCGGCAACATACCGATGATGGTACCAGCAAACACACCGGCAAAGACGTAAGCGATGTTGATGGGCTCGAGCGCGATGCCAAAGCCGTACATCAAGTTGTTCAAGGCATCCATGGGCGTATCTCTCTTAAAAAACTACGGCAGGTGCGTGGGCACGGCGTATTCAGAACGGCAGGAGGCCAGTGGGCAGATACACATCCATGACGCGCGTCATGGTGATATACAGCGCCAGCACTACCCCCAGCGAAGCCGCCAGGTTGATGCCATGACGACGATACCCGTAATAGGCCGTCAGCCCGGTGCACAGCAGCGTCGACGCCAGTACGAACCCCAGCGGCACCAGCAGGAAGGCATAGGCGGCGATGGCCACGGCGGTGACCACCACACGCGCCCAGGGCGTCAACAGCAGCGGACCGTTGGTGGCCTCTTCGTCGATCTCGTCAGCGCCTGCCAGCGGTACCGGTTTTTCAAAGAAGAGCAGCCCTGCTAGCAATAACAAGGTAATTCCCAGCACTTTTGGAAACAGGTCTGAATCCACCGGGCGCGGCAGGGGAAAGGTTGGAATTTGCCAGGCCATTGCTAGATAGGCGGCAGCTAGAAGCGCCAGCACGAGGGCCAGCCACTGATTAGTGTTCAATCGAGTCATGGGGAGTCTCTCCGAAGGCGCAGGTTGCGCTTACGGTCACAGGCAGTGACCCCGGGCCTGGCTGGCCCGGGGCAGCACGGTGAAACGGGGGTTATTGAGCCAGCAAGCCCAGGTCGCTCAGGACACTGCTGAACTGCTCTTTCTGCTCATCCAGGAAGGCGCCAAACGCTTCGCTATCCTGGTAGGCATCGATCCAGCCCAACTGGTCGCGAGCCTGCTGCCAGCCATCGGTTTCGAGCATTTCGGCAAACAGGTCTTCGTAGTAGGCCACGGCTTCGGCAGGCATGTCAGGGGTGCCCATCACGCCACGCCAGATATCGAAGGTGTAGTCCACACCCTGTTCCTGGTACGTGGGCACGTCGGCCAGAGCACCGCCCAGGCGCTCAGGGGCAGATACGCCCAGCGCACGCAGTTGGCTGCCTTCGCCCAGCTGGCCCACGGACTCACCCGCGCCAGTAATGACCGCCTCGATATGGCCACCCATCAGGTTGGTCATGGCATCGCCACCCCCCGAGAAGGGGATGTAGTTCACCGAGGAAGCATCGAGACCCGCCGCAGAGGCCAGGCCAGCCACCGAGATGTGGTCCATCGAGCCTGGCGCACTGCCGCCACCCACGCTCAGACGCGGGTTCTCTTTCAGCGCATCGAACAGGTCGGTGACGGTCTGATATTCGGAATCCGCCGCTACCAGAATGATGGAGTAGTCGGTGATCAGGCGCGCCACGGGGGTGAAATCCGTGTGGTCGTAGCGCGAAGCACCTGCCAGCGGCACCAGGATGATGGGCGGACTGGTGGCGAACAGCTTGTGCGGGTTACCGCTGTCACGGGCGATCTGCGCCCATGCCACGGCACCGCCGCCGCCAGGCACGTTGATGGCCGCAAAGTTACGGTCTGCCAGCTGCTCTTCCTGCAACACGCGGGAAACGGTACGCACCAGCGTATCCCAGCCACCGCCTGGGTTGGCAGGTGCGACGAATTCGATGGAACGGCTTGGGGTCCACTCCTGGGCCTGTACGCCAGTGGTCATGGCGAGGGCTGCCAGAGGCAGAGCAAATACAGCGGCGCGCTTGAAGGAAAGCGAGATCATGGGCGTTCTCCACAGTCAATTATGTTGTTATGCGCGGTGATCGACACGCGGCAATTGTGGTTACACTGCGAACGTTAGAAGAAAGCCACCTTTCAGGACAAGCTTGTGACCATAAACGACAAATTGTTCTTTATGGTCGTTTTGTTCATTTTGTTCACGCATCCAGCCAGCCGTGATCGCCCTTCAATAAGCGGTAGCGCCGCTCGGGTCGCCCAACATCCCCGTAACCCAGCTCGGCGCCTACGGCCTGCTCGGCCACGAGAAACTCCAGATAGCGGCGTGCCGTCGAACGGCTGGCGCCCATGGTACGCGCCACCTGCATGGCGGTCAGGGCGCCGCTGTCTGCTGCCAAGGCTTCTACCACACGGCGCAGGGTCAAGCGGTCGATGCCCTTGGGCAAGCTGCGCTGAGGGGCGCGTGCAGGCTCGCTGGGCGTCACCCGGGCCAGCACATGGTCCAGCTCGTCCTGGTTCAGCTCGGCTCGGTTGGCCAGCGCCTCCCGTTCGCGCCGAAAACGCGCCAGCATCTGGTTCATTCTTGCCGCTTCGATGGGTTTGATCAGGTAATCGAACACCCCGCCACGCAGCGCCTCGCTGATGGTCTCCACCTCACGGGCCGCCGTCACCATGACGATATCCACGTGCACATGGTCGCGACGAATCGACCACAAAAGCTCCAGCCCTTCCACGTCGGGCAGGTAGGCATCCAGCAGAATCAGCTGTATTTGCGAGGCGTGTTCGGCCATCAGCGCTTTGGCTTCGCTGCCGTTGCGCGCCATACCCACCACATAAAAACCGTCGCTTTGCTCGATGAAGGCGCGGTGAATATCGGCGATGCGGAAATCGTCTTCGACGACCAGAATGCCGTATTGCGTCGCAGACATGCGTCATCCTCTTGTTGACTTCGTTATTATGAGTGTGAACCGTTTAGCCTGGTGGGCCGGGTTCATCGCTGCGGGCACATAGCGAGCGGTCCAGCACGGCAATGAAACAGGCGCCCCCCAGCTCGCTCTCTTCCAGGGTGATCGCGCCACCGTGCTGGCGACACAGCCGCTCCACCAGCGCCAGGCCAATGCCGCGGTGCTTGCCGGTCTTGGTCGAAAAGCCCTCCTTGAAGATCGACCCGGCGTGCTCCGCAGGGACCCCTGCCCCATTGTCTTCGACCTCGACCAACAGCTGTTCGCCCAAATCGGTGAAGAACAGCCGTACCTTGGGTTCGCTGGCGTGGGGGCCGTTCAGTGCCGCATGGCAGGCATTATCCAGCAAATTGCCCACCACGCTCATCATGACCTCTTGCCCCGTTGCGGTCAGCGGGCAGGAGAGCGAGCTTTGTTCGTCGATTTCCAGTGCCACGCCCAGTTCACGGGCGCGGGTCAGTTTACCCAGCAGCGTGCCGCTCAGCACCGCATCGGCCACATGGCGCATCAGAAAGTTCATCTGTGCCTGGGCACGCTCGGTTTCCTGATGAATCAGGGCCAGCGCCTCCTCGATGCGCTGCAACTGCAGCAGCCCGGAAATGGTGTAGAGCTTGTTGGAGAACTCGTGGGCCTGGGCGCGCAGCATGTCCACATCGCGGCTGGCCTGGGTCAGCGCCTGGGAGAGGTCGATGATTTCCCGGCGGCTACGGAAGGTCGCCACGGCGCCTTCGATCTCGCCCTCGTGAATGATGGGCACACGGTTGACCACTACCGGGTGATCCCCCAGCCACATTTCCTGGTCGAACTCCTGTTCACCGCGTCTGAGCACCTCCAGCAGGCGGGAGTTGGGCACTACCTCGCGGATGGGCTGCCCCAACAGCACGTGCTCGTCGGGCAGCTCTAAAAAGCGGCGCGCCTGCTGGTTCACCAGGGTAATGTGGCCGTCTCGATTGACCGCCAGAATACCTTCGTGAATCGATTGCAGGATGGCTTCCTTTTCCATGGCGAGACGGGCAATTTCGTAGGGTTCGAGGCCGAGAATGATCTTCTTGAGGTGCTGCGACAGCCAATAAGCGCCGGCAAACCCGAGCACGATCATCATGGCCACCAGTATCCAGCCCAGCTTGGTGTAGCGCGCCACGTCCATGTCCACGCGGTCGAGCATGAAGCCGACGGAAACCACGCCGATGATGTTGCCCTCTTCATCCCAAATCGGCGTTTTGCCGCGCATGGCGGTGCCCAGGGTGCCGGTGGCCTCGGACACGTAGGATTGACCATAGATCAGCGCTTGATCATTATCATCCCCCACCATGCGCTCGCCGATGCGCTCGGGCACCGGGTGGGAGTAGCGTATCGACTGGGCGTTGCCCACCACCACGTAGCGCGCGCCCGTTTCCTGGCGCACCCGCTCGGCCAGCGGCTGAATGAAGTGGGAGGGCTCGGGCGTGGAGAAGGCATCGACGATTTGCGGCATGGCCGCCACGGTCTTGGCGACCGCCAGCGCCCGCTCGCCCATTTGATAGGTGATAATGTCGGCTTTACGGTAGTTCAGGTAGGTCCCTTGGGCCAGCAGCATACCCGCCAGCAGCAGGCCCACCAGGATCATGACCTGTAAGCGAAAGCTGCGTTTGTACCAGCGTCGCTTGGCGCGCGTGCGACGCCAGCGCTGCAGTTCGGCCAGGGTGCGTGGGCGGGGCTCGGTCATAAGGGAACTCGTGATGCGCAAGAGCGTCATTATGGCACGCACCGCCAGGCGGCGTTAGGCTTTGCGCTTTTTCACCCAGCGGCTTATATACTCCCTGCCCACCGCAACACTCAAGGAGGAGAAAAGTGCGACACCTTTCACGCTACCTGTTACTGGCCAGCTGCCCGCTGTGGGCGGGGGCTGCCGCAGCCAACCCCTTTTATGCGCCACCGCCGCCCCAGGAAGATGCGCCCATCTTCAGCGGCGACGCCGAGCTTGGTTTCAACCAGCTCTCCGGCAATACCGACAGCCGCACGCTGATCGGCAAAACACTGCTCACTTGGCTGACCGGCGACTTCACCCACTCGTTTCGGGCAGAAGTGCGCAATGTCAGCAAGGATGGCAACACCAGCGCGGAGCAGTACCTCGTGGCGGGGCGGGAGCGCTATGACTTCAACGGCCCGCATTATCTGTTTGGGTTTGCCCGCTGGGAAAAGGACCGCTTTGCGGGCTACGATCAGCAGCTCACCGCCATTGGCGGCTATGGTCGACAGATCGTGGATGGCGAGCGCCACTATCTTTCTCTGGAAGCAGGGCCCGGCTATCGCCATGACCGGCTGCGTGACGATGAGAACGAGCGGCTGGGCGTGGCCTACTCGGCGCTGGACTACCGCTGGGAGTTCTCCCAGTTCGCGGATCTACGCCAGGAGATGTCGGTGGAGTATACCCATGAGAACACCACCTCGCGCTCGCTGTCGGCCCTCACGGCACGCCTGAATTCGCGGCTGTCGCTGCGCCTGTCTCATGAGATCAAGCGCAACTCCCAGCCCCCCGAAGAGGCCAGCGAGCGTACCGACCATACCACCAGCGCGTCGCTCCTCTACCGCTGGTAGCCTGACCGGCTACTGGCGCTGCTGCCCTCGGTGTGCCCAGGCGGTCATGCGCTTTTCCAGCAGCGAGAACAGCTCGTACATCACCATGGCCATGGCACTGATCACCAGCAGCCCGGCAAATACCAGCCCCATGCGCATCTGCGAGCCCGCGCTCATCATGAGGTAGCCAATGCCCTGGTTGGAGGCCACGGTCTCGGACACCACCGTGCCCACGAAGGCCAGCGTAATGGCGATTTTCAGCGAGGCGAAGAAGTACGGCAGCGAACGCGGCAAGCCCACCTTGAGCAGCACATCGATGCGCCGTGCGCCCAGCACTCTCAACACATCTTCCATCTCAGGCTCCAGGGTTGCCAGGCCGGTGGCCACGTTCACCACGATGGGGAAGAAGCAGATCAGAAAAGCGGTGAGTATCGCGGGCACCGAGCCGATGCCGAACCAGACCACCAGAATGGGCACGAAGGCCACCTTGGGAATGGCGTTGAACCCCACCAGCAGCGGGTAGCAGGCGTTGTACAAAAAGCGCGACGAGCCGATGATGAAGCCCAGCAACAGCCCCACGGCAACGCCCAGGCCAAAGCCAATCAACGTGGTCCAGAAGGTTTGCCAGGAGTGCTTGCCGATGGGCCCGGCGTAGGTCACCAGCGCCTGAACCGTGTCCAGCGCGCTGGGAAAAATAAAGCTGGGCACGTTGAACAGGCGTACCGTCACTTCCCAGATCACCACCAGCCCCGCCATGGCGATCCAGGGAGCCAGCCGCTCGGCCAGCTTGCGATTGTGGTTCATGGGCATTCCTTCAGGCGCTGCGCACTTCACCGATCTGGGCGCGCAGCGACTGCACCAGGTCAATGAACGGTTTCTGGTAAGTGGTTTCCAGCGCCCGAGGGCGAGGCAGTTCGATGGTGCGCCGCTCGATCACGCGCCCCGGACGACGGCTCATGACATAGACGGTGTCGGCCAGGAAAGCGGCCTCGCGTAGGTCATGGGTCACCAACACCACGGTAAAGCGCTGGGCCTCCCACAGGTCACGCAAGACGCACCAGAGCTCTTCACGGGTGAACGCATCCAGCGCGCCAAAGGGCTCGTCCAGCATCAGCAAGCGCGGCCGATGAATCAGCGCGCGACAGATGGACGCCCGCTGCTGCATGCCCCCCGACAGCTCCCAGGGGTACTTGTTTTCATGCTCGGCCAGGCCCACCGTCTCGAGCAGCGCCCGAGCCCAGCCTTTGAACTCTTCCCGGCGCTTGCGAAACTGCTTCCGATAGGGCTCGACGATTTCCAGCGGCAGCAGCACGTTGTCCAGAGTGGTACGCCAGGGCAGCAGGTTGGCATTCTGGAACGCCATGCCGGTGATTTTCAAAGGCCCGGTCACGGGCAGCCCATCCACCTGAATGCTTCCCTGCGTAGGGGCATGCAGGCCGGTACACAGCTTCATGAAAGTGGATTTGCCACATCCTGACGGCCCTACGAAGGCGACGAACTCGCCTTCGTGGATCGACAGGTCGATATCTTCGATGGCGTTGCCCGAGCCGTCGTACGCCAGGCTGACGTCATCGAAGCGGACGAACGCTGCCGACATCACTCCGCCTCCGGCAGCAGCATGCGCTCTTCTACCGGCGGCAGGTAGCGGGAGTCAAAGACCTGATCGGGGGATGGCAACGTGGGCAGATCGTAAGCATCCGCCACCAGCTGAATCGCCTGGCTCAGCCGCGCGTCATCCACACCGCCCACACCATATTCACGGGCATCGGGGGTATCCACCACGCTCTCCAACGCCAGCTTCAGGCGACGCGTTTCCATCTCGACATCGATCAGGCCGTCGCGGTTACGCACGTACTCGATGGCCGCTTCGGGGTCTGCCAGGGTCTCTCCCAGCGCACGGTTGAAGGCGCGCAGAAAACCCTGCACGGCCTCGGGATTGGCATCGGCAAAGGCATCACTGACCAGAATCGCGTTGCCGTACAGTGGGACGCCGTAGTCGGGGAACGGCATGATGGTCAGCTCGTCTTCGCTCATGCCGCGCTCTTCCAGATTGAGCAGGCTGGTGAAGTAGAAGCCGGTGATGGCATCGACATCGCCCCGGGTCAGCAGGGTTTCGCGTAGCACAGGGTCGACGTTTTGCCACGCCACCGCGTCGGTCTCCAGCCCATTGGCAGCGGCAAAGATGCCCCAGGCGCGATAGCCGGTGTCGAAGGCCGGGGCGGCGATGGTCTTGCCTGCCAGGTCAGCGGGGCTCTCGATGCCGCTCTCCTTGCGCGCAAACACCGCCGCGGGCGTGCCGTCATAAACGATATAGACGCCCTTGATGCCGGGGCCTTCCGGGTTTTCCGCAAGGAATTCGACCAGCGCGTTGAGATCGCCAAAGCCCATCTCATAGGCGCCCGAGGCCACCCGGTTCACCGCCCCTGCAGAGCCGCTTCCCGAATCGATCTGAACCTGCAGACCTTCTTCGGCGAAGTAGCCTTTTTCGGCTGCCATCAGAAACGGCGCTGCCGGGCCTTCGAAGCGCCAGTCCAGCTGGAAGCGAATCGAGGTCGTCTCGGCAGCAGCGCCGAGCGGCATCATCAGCACCGCGCCAAATAGCGCTAGCGGAAACAAAGAGGAACGGGCAGTACGGGAGCGAGTCGGCATGGCAGTGAGCACCTTGTATACAATATTGATGATGCTTTGCAGCAACGCTGCCATCTTTTGCTTTTTACTGTTCATTCATGCGCTTAGGCCTGAAAATGGATCAGTCAGCGCCCTCGAAAGCGCCAAAATGGTGCGCCGCGCATTGGCCGCGCACCATTAGAAAACATTTCTGGCCAAAGCGTTAGACTTTGGTCTAACCAGACGGTATACTGTGCTCAGTTTCCTGTCCTCGCGCCATTCATTGAATGGCGCTTTTTTTTGGTTCTGGCGGTGGCGGTGCTCGCCCCTTTGGCGACGACCGTCTGGTTCACGCTGCTGGGCGGTACCGGCATTTACTACCAATTGACCGACGTGATCGATATCACCGAGGCACTCGAAAACTTCCAGTTCGACGTGGCTACCCTCACCGTGGCCCAGGCACTGCCTGGCGGCACCTGGATGGCCATGGCCATCTTGCTGCTGACCACCATCTTCGTGGCCGCAAGCGGCTTATGCCATGGCGCGGGAGCAAGGGCTCATCGATTGATCTCGACTTACAAGCCTTGCAGCAGCCGCAGAATCACCTGCGGCTGCTGGTTGACCTGAGCCAGCATGGAGATGCCGACCTGCTGCAACAGCTGGGCACGAATCAGGTTGGAGACTTCCTGCGCGTAATCGGCGTCCTGGATGCGTGACTGGGCAGCAGAGGTGTTGATGATGTTGGTATTGAGCCCGTCGATCACGCTTTCGAAGCGGTTCTGCACGGCGCCCAGGTAGCTGCGCTGGCGGTCGACCAGCTTCATGGCTTCATCCACCACGTCCATGGGCTTGCCGGTGGCCGTGCCATCGTCCAGCACGCTAAAACCTTCCAGACCAAGCGCCTGAAGCCCCATGGCGGAAAAACGAATGCCAATCACATCCCCCGCATTGGCACCCACCTGAATGTTCAGGGTCCGATCTGCGTTGATCAGAGGAATGCCGTTGAAGTTACTCTGCTCAGTGACACGGGTGATCTCTTCCAGGCGCTGATCGATTTCCAGCTGAATAGAGGCCAAATCTTCGGAAGAGTTGGTGCCGTTGAGGGCTTGAACGCTCAGCTCACGGATACGTTGAAGGTTGTCGTTGATCTGGTTCAGCGAGCCTTCCGCCGTTTGCACCATGGAGATGCCATCGTTGGTGTTACGAATGGCCTGGGTCATGCCTCGAATCTGCGCGCCCATGCGATTGGCAATGGCCTGACCAGCGGGGTCGTCCTTGGCGCTATTGATACGCAAGCCGGAAGACAGGCGCTGCATGGAGGTCTGCATGGCCTGCTGGCTAGTACGTAAATTGTTCATCACCAGCAGCGACGTGATGTTGGTCGCAAGGCTAAGCACGGGCATGACCTCGAAAGTAAACGCGCAGGGCGCGGTTAGCGTAATTATCGGCCGCCCCCCCGAAAACGTGAGGCCTGTCGCATCAATTATGTCGGACAGGGCCCGCACTGATTAGCGAGCGCCCGCTGTCGGCTAGCACAGCATCGACTGGGCCACGCACGTAGTCGTGCTGAAAATAGCTTTCGTCCACTATCTCGCCATCCCAGGCCACGATGTCCAAATCCATGGTACGTGGCCCCGACTTGATCAGCCCACGCACGCGTCCCAGGCGATGCTCGACATCCTTCAAATAGGCCTTGAAGGCGCGCCGCTCCAGCGTGGTGCGAACCACCAGCGCAGCATTGAGAAAGTCGGGCTGCTGCTGAAAGCCAACCGGCGCCGTACGAACAGCCTCCGAGTGGGCGACCAGCTCACACTCGCTGCTCAAAATGTCCAGTGCTCGGGCAAAATGGTGCTCGGGTTCGATATTGGAACCCAGTGAAATCACGCACTCATGATGCATGGTGTCAGTCGCTCCATGTGACGACGTTGATGGCATAGCAGCATTCCATATAAAAACCGTGATGGGGTAACCAGTTCAGGACACTGTCGAACCGCCATGGCACTCCAAAAAATAGCTCACTCAGGCTTTCTACAGAGTAAACCGCCACGCATTTTGTTCAAGCTCTGTACAATTTATTGACAAACGCTGCGCTCACGCAGAGTCTTGGTGATCAAACCCCCATCATGACTCACCATACCGACAGCGAGGGACTTTTCATGCCAACACCTGCGGCACTGGTCACCGGCGGCGCCACACGACTTGGACGCCATTTTGCAGAAGCCCTGGCCGACAAAGGCTTCGATATCGCCCTGCACGTGAATAGCTCCCGAGGGGAGGCTGAAGAGGTGGCCACGGTGATTCGTCGTAAAGGGAGGGAGTGCGAGATTCTTCCCTGCGACTTTTTGAACGACTCACCGGAAACACTGATTCAACGGGCGACAGCGCGCTTTCCCGGTTTGAATGTGCTGCTCAATAGCGCCTCAGCCTATGAGCCTGCGCCCATCGCCCAGACAAACCTGGCCATGCTGGAGACCCAGTTTCGGGTCAATATGTTCACCCCGCTGCTATTGACGCGCCACTTTGCCGAGGTGGTCAAACACGGCCAGGTCATCAATATCATCGACAACAAGGTGGCTTACCATCAGTACCCTTATGCGGCCTACCTGCTATCCAAGAAAAGTCTGGCAGACATGACGCGCATGGCGGCGCTGGAGTTTGCACCTCGCCTACGCATCAATGGCATCGCCCCTGGCGTCGTGCTGCCCGCATCACAGCGCACCAGCGACTATGTTCAGTGGCGCATCGAGGGTATTCCTGCCGATCACCAGGGAAGCCCAGCGCATCTCGTACAAGCCTTGTACTACTTGCTGGACAACGACTTCGTGGTGGGCCAGGTGCTGTTCGTGGACGGCGGGGAGTCCATCAACCTGGTGGGACGTCACTCGGAGAACTACTCGGGCAGTTGAGTCAACAGCCTGCCATGAATACGACAAGGCCGCCCGGAGGCGGCCTTGTCGTTGATGCAGCGAGGATCAGACATCCTCGTCGTCGGGCTTGTGGTGCTCGGCAGCCTGGTCGGAAGGTGCCTGACCACGCCGAGGGCGATGACGGTCATCCACATCGAGCTCTGCTCGCTTGGGCTGACCGGCCGGGCTGCCATCGATGGTGAAGTCCTGTTGCATGATGCGCAGGTTGGCAGGCGGCGCTGAGCCGGACTTGTCCTGCCCGAAGTACAGGGTGGTATGCGGGAACGGAATCTCGATACCCGCCGAGTCGAAGCGCATCTTGACGAGGCGGTTGTATGCCCGGCCAACGCCCCACTGGTCACCCGGCGTGGTCTTGATGACCACACGGATATTGACCGAGCTGTCGGCCAGCGCAGTAACGCCCGCCACGGTCATGTCTGCCAGCAGCTTGTGACTGTGCTCTGGGTTGGCTTTGAGGTCTTCGAAGGCCAACTGGAGCTGGGCAATGGCATCGTCGATGTTCTCGCGGTAGGCAATACCGTATTCGCCCACGTGATTACCGTACTCACGCATGTAGTTGGAGACCGTGTCCACACTGGAGAACGGCACGATATGGTAGGTGCCGGAAAGGTCGCGAATGCCTACCGAGCGAATGCTCAGGCGTTCGGCCGTACCGGTAACGCCACCCACGGTCACCACATCGCCAGTATTCATGGCGTTTTCGACCTGGATGAAGACGCCGGTGATGACATCCTGCACCAGTCTCTGGGCACCGAAACCGATCGCCAGACCCAGCACACCGGCACCGGCAATCAGCGGCCCGATGTTGATGCCGATCTCCGACAGAACGATCATGCCGGTAATGGTCACCATGGCAATGGCCAGTGCATTACGGAACAGGCTAAGCAACGTCTTGGCACGCGCCGAGGGCTCCCCGTCGCCCGTCTCGGGGTTCAGCTTGTGCTCGATCAGGCTGGCCAGCCCCAGCCATACGCCCAGCGATACGATCAGAATGACCGCCACACTGATCAGGTTGCCCACCAGGTTGGCACCGCGCTCGGAGGCGTACCAGGCAGCGAGATTGAACGCTCCCCAGGCATCCAGCACCACCATGATCACAGCCACGACAATGATGGTGCGCAGCACGCGCAGGGCATTGGGCACATAGCTGTTCAAGCGCGCTTCCAGCAGCGGCAGCTTGCGACGCAGGTGATCCGACAGCTGAATACGGCGGCCGATGGTTTGGGTGAGGAAGGTGGACAGCAGCAGCCCCACCACCACCGCCACCAGCGTTTTCAGCGTGGCCATGAGCACGAAGGGCAGCGCATCGCCCGGGCGGGTCAGGGTCAGTACGAACACCATCAGGAAGTAGAGCAGAGCAAACAGGTGCCACGTACGAGCGAACAGGTGCAGCGAGACACGACTGGCCATCAGCGTCGAACGGTCGCCCATCAGGTTCAGGTTATTCCGCAGTCGAACACGGTTCTTCAGCACCACCGCCACGGCATAGACGAAGGCCAGCAGCATGATGAAGGTGCCCACGGCCTGCCCCAAGGTCGGGGCCAGGTAATAGTTGACCAGCGGTACGACCACCATCAGGCCATAGCCCACCATACCGATCAGGCGGGCGATCCAGCGATTCCAATAGGAGGCTTCCTGGGCAGAAATATGCAGCAGCCGCAGTCCCTCATAGCGGGAGGAGAACAGCATGCGCACTGCCGCCTTGAGCAGCTCGATGATCAGGAACGCGTTCAGGAACAGCGAGGCCCGGGTAGACAGCTCGCCCGCTTCGCCCACCGCAAACGTGGCGATCAGATTGCCGCCCACGTAGGCCAGCGCCACCAGCAGCACATCTACTACCGCGGCAAGCGCCACGCATAGCACGAGACGCAGCACCGGGGTCAGGCTGCCACCGGCCAACGACCAGGCACTGAGCTTGGTAAACAGCGTCTTGGCGAGACGACGGAAGGTAAAGAACAGGGCAAACGTGGCAATGATGACAATGCCGAGATTGATCGCGGCATTGGTGAAGTCGGCCATATTGAAGGTGCCGACCCCCTGCCCCGTGAACAGGTTGCCGACGATCGAGACGGCCTGCTCTAGCTGCCCACCCACATCGCTCACCGTGCGGCTGGTCAACTCTGCCAGCTGGCGCGGCAGCGAGACGTCTTCAGGAGAGACATTGCCACCGGCAGCCGCGGCTTCCGGGGAGAGCTCGTTGGCCAGTGCGGGGGGTAGCGCCGATGCCTGATGGCGCAGCAGCTCGATCAGCTCCTGGCGAGCCTGCTCATCTTCCAGCAAGTCCGCCAGCGCAGAATACGAGGGCGGCTGCTCGGCACTCGTATTCGACGCTTCATTGTCAGCGCCTAGCGTGGTTTGCGCCATGGCTGGCCCGGCCAGCAAGGCGAACAGCGTCAGCATCCAGACGCCTAGCCAAGGTAGTAAACGTAGTGACGTCACACCATAACCTCCCTTTGGGTGAGTTTTTGCGATCCTGCGACTTGCCAAGAACCTGTCTATGC
This sequence comes from Halomonas sp. BC1, assembly GCF_002078135.1. NCBI lineage: Bacteria > Pseudomonadati > Pseudomonadota > Gammaproteobacteria > Oceanospirillales > Halomonadaceae > Halomonas > Halomonas sp. BC1. The sequence continues at coordinate 50,379 of NZ_LFGS01000007.1, forward strand.
GTGCCCGCACAGACACGTCCACACAGACACGTCCACACAGAATAGTGCATCCATCAGGAATGCAAACCTGACATAACATACGCTAGGGTAACATGCCTGACTGCCAGAGAGGTTATCGCGACTGCTTTCGGTGCACCAACGAAAACACCCTCGCGCAGTTTTCAGGCAATCGCATAGCAGTGCCTTATTGGCAGTAAGGGGCCAGCCACTGCTGGGCCATGACGATCAACAGCGCATAGCGCGCGCCCTTGGCCAGCACGATCCAGAGCAGCGCCCGCCACCAGGCCAACCGCATGACGCCGGCCAGGACGGTGAGCGGGTCGCCCACCACCGGTAACCACGAGAACAGCAGGCTGTACTCACCAAAGCGATGGTACCAACGCTCTGCGCGGGCCAACCCTTGCGGTGATGCAGGGAACCAGCGACGGTCCTGAAACTGGCGGGCATAGCGGCCCATGGCCACGTTGATCACGCTGCCCAGCGTATTGCCCGCCGTGGCGACCAGCCACAACCCCAGCGCGGGCTCACCCAGGCACCAGAGCCTGGCCAGCCACACTTCAGAGCCGCCCGGCAGTAGTGTGGCACTGGCTAGTGCCACCCAAAACAGACTAAACATGAGCAATCATCGGCAATTAACGAGGCCGCTGGCCACCCATTTGCAGGGTGATGTCGTCGGCCGTGCGACGCACCAGCGCCCCCAACGCCAGCAGGCGATCTTCTGGAATGCGCGCCATGGGCCCGGAAACGGAAATGGCCGCCAAGGGGGTGGCGTGCTCATCGAAAATACACGCGGCCACGCAGTGCAGGCCAATGGCGTGCTCTTCACGGTCACAGGCAAAGCCCTGGGCACGAATGGCGGCCATTTCCGCCAACAGCGAATCGACCTGATAGCGCGTGTTTTCCGTGACGCGCGCCAGCTCATACCCACCCGCCAACAGCGCGTCGCGCTCCTCCTCGCTCATCCAGGCCAGCAGCGCCTTGCCTACCCCAGAGGCGTGCAGCGGTGCCCGCGACCCCAGCCGCGTGATCATGCGCATCATTTGCGGCGATTCGTTCTGGGCCAAAAACACCGCCGTGGCGCCATCGCGAATGCCCAGGTTGGCCGTTTCGCCGGTCTCTGCCGTCAGGCGGCGCAAAAACGGACGGCTTTTCGCCACCACGTCGCGGGCTTCCAGAAAGCTGTTGCCGATGCGGAAGGTTTTCACGTCGATGCGCCACAGGCCTTGCTCGCTCTCCTGGGTGACGAACCCCTGGCTTTGCAGTGCCTGGAGTAGCCGGTGGGTCGTGGAAGGTGCCAGGTCCGCTTGCTCGGAAAGCTCCGAGAGCGCCATCCCCAGCGGGCTGGCCGCCAGGTATTCGAGCAGCGTGAGGCCGCGTACCAACGATTGGCTATGCCCGCCGCTGGCTTTGGTGGCTCCCGCCGGACGTCCGACTGACCTGCGCTTTACTTCACTCACCTGGCACTCTCCTGAGGGCGCGTTAACATTCATAAATCAGCAGGATAACTCGCCCCGGCAGCCATGTCGCGTTTACGGAAACAAATTCCACCAATGGATCGCTAGCGGTGCCGCCAGACCGGCGGGCGTTTCTCGATAAACGCATCGATGCCCTCGGCCACGTCCTCAGCCAGCATGTTGCAGGCCATGGTGTCTCCGGCAAAGGCGTAGGCTTCTCCCAAAGGCATCGCCACGGCGAGCGAACAGCACCTGGTAATAGGCCTGCTCGGAGTGGGCGCGCATCTGCTTCAAATCATGCCCCGCGCAGCAGGCAGTCGTCGAGGGAAGCAATGTGTGAAGAGGGCATGGCAGGCTCCTGAGCAAAACGTGCTGCTCAGCCTAGCTGCCCGCCCGACGTGCTGATCGCTCACGACGGCCAAAGTGGCCTCTTGCAGGGCAAGCGGCCACGGGGTTGGGTTACGCTTTGTCGTGGGCCGCCTGGCGAGGGTTGTAGCCCAGCGGATGGGGTTCACCGCGGGCCTTGGCCAGCTCGATCTGGCGCTGGCGTTCGCGGGCGGCGGCGCGGGTCTTCTCGGGCAGCGAGTCGATGCAGTGCGGGCAGCTGATGCCGGGCTCGTAGGCCGACGACTGCATCTCTTCCTGAGAGATCGGCATGCGACATGCGTGGCACTGCTCGTGCTCGCCCTCGGTGAGATCATGGCGCACGGTGACGCGGTTATCGAACACGAAGCACTCGCCGCGCCACAGCGACTGCTCTTCCGGCACCTTTTCCAGGTAATTGAGCACGCCGCCCTTCAGGTGGTACACCTCTTCGAAGCCCTCTTTCAGCATGAAGCTGGAGGCTTTCTCGCAGCGAATACCGCCGGTGCAGAACATCGCCACTTTCTTGTGCTGCTCCGGGTTGTAGTGTTGGCGCACGTACTCGGGAAACTCGCGGAAGGTGGTGGTCTTGGGGTCGACCGCGCCTTCGAAGCTGCCAATCGCCACTTCGTAGTCGTTACGGGTATCGATCACCAGCACTTCCGGGTCGGAGATCACGTCGTTCCAGTTTTCCGGCTCGACGTAAGTGCCCACGGTGTCGTTGGGGTCGATGCCCGGCACGCCCAGCGTCACGATCTCCTTTTTCAGCTTCACCTTGGTGCGGTAGAACGGCGGCTCGTCGCAGAACGACTCTTTATGGTCGATATCGGCCAGGCGCGGGTCGGCGGTCAGCCAGGCCAGCAGCGCATCGATGCCTTCACGGCTGCCTGCCACGGTGCCGTTGATGCCCTCTTCGGCCAACAGCAGCGTGCCTTTGACGCCGTTGGCCAGCATAGTCTGGTGCAGCGGCTCGCGCAGCGCTTCGAAGTCGTTCAGAGTGACAAATTTGTACAGCGCCGCCACCACGATGGGCGGTGTGGAAGTAGGGGTCGTCATGCAGTGCTCCTGGTAGTCGCCCTCGTAAAGGGCGGACCGGGTGAATAAACCCGCGCATGATAGCAAAAAGCGCGCCGCGCGTGCATCTGCACGCGCCTGCCAGCCACCCTCCTGACGGCCCTCAATCGTCGATTATTTCAACGCCATCATTGAGAAAGCTTCACCCCACGCAGGGCGCTCTCGAACGTATAGTAGGCAACATAGAGTAGGCAACAACCTGACTGAATAACGAGGTACCGTTCATGAAGATTCGTCGTTCCAACGAGCGCGGCTATGCAGACCACGGCTGGCTGCGCTCGTACCACACCTTTTCGTTTGCCAATTACATGGACCCGGAGCACATGGGCTTTCGCGCCCTGCGGGTGATCAACGAAGACCGGGTCGCCCCGGGCCACGGCTTTGGCGCCCACCCCCACCGGGATATGGAGATCATCTCCTACGTGCTCGAAGGTGAGATGGAGCACAAGGACAACATGGGCAACGGCGAGGTCATGCGCCCCGGCGACGTACAGCGCATGTCAGCGGGCACAGGGGTAGTGCATAGCGAGTTCAACCACTCCCAGCAAAACGGCCTGCACTTTTTACAGATATGGATCCAGCCAGCCCAGCGGGGCATCGCGCCCAGCTACGAGCAGAAGGCATTCCCCACGGCCGAACGCCAAGGCCAATGGCGCCTGGTCGCGTCGCAGAGCGGCCGAGAAGGATCAGTGAGCGTCAATCAGGACGTCAATCTGTACGCCAGCCTGGTGAGCGCGGGTGATCAGCTGGCGGCGCCGCCCTCCCGTTATGCCTGGCTGCATGTGGTGAAAGGGGCCATCGAGGTGAACGGAGAAACCCTGCGCACCGGCGACGCGGTGGCTTTCAACCCAGGCGAGGACTTTGCAGTGGCAGGCAGCGAGGCCAGTGAAGTCCTGCTGTTCGACCTGGCCTGATACGCAAAACGGCCCTTTCGGGCCGTTTTATGACGCTGCGCGGGTCGGTAATATCAGCTGTTCTGCGCCGAGTAGAGAACGCGAATCTTCAGCGTGTGCTCTACCTGCTTCAATGCCTCCAGCGCCTGCGGGCCGTAGGCCTTGTCGACGTCGATGACCACGTAGCCAACCTTGTCGTTGGTCTGCAGGTACTGACCGGAGATATTGATGCCGTTTTCCGACAGCACGCGGTTGATCTGCGACAGCACACCGGGCACGTTGTCGTGGATGTGCAGCAGGCGGTGCTTGTCCGGGTGGGCAGGCAGCGCCACTTCGGGGAAGTTGACCGACGTCACCGTGGTGCCGTTATCCGAGTAGGTGATCAGCTTCTCGGATACTTCGATACCGATGTTCTCCTGCGCTTCCAGCGTCGAGCCGCCGATATGCGGCGTCAGGATCACGTTGTGCAGGCCACGCAGCGGGCTCTGGAACTCTTCATCGTTGCCCTTCGGCTCGACCGGGAAGACGTCGATGGCGGCACCGTTCAGCTTGCCAGCCTTCACGGCGTCGGCCAGCGCTTCGATCTCGACCACGCTGCCACGGGCGGCGTTGATCAGGATCGCGCCATCCTTCATGGCGGCGATTTCCTTCGCCCCCATCATCCAGCGGGTAGAGGGCAGGTCCGGCACGTGCAGGCTGACCACGTCCGAACGACCCAGCAACTCCTCCAGGCTGGCGACCTGGCTGGCGTTGCCCATACCCAGCTTGGTGATCACATCGTAGTAGATCACGTTGAAGCCCAGTGACTCCGCCAGCACCGACAGCTGAGCACCAATGCTGCCATAGCCCACGATACCTAGCGTCTTGCCGCGCGCCTCATGGGAGTTCTTGGCTGATTTCAACCAGCCCCCTTGGTGCGCCAGCGCGTTTTTCTCGGGAATGCCGCGTAGCAGCATGATGGCTTCCGCCAGCACCAGCTCGGCCACCGAGCGAGTGTTGGAATACGGCGCATTGAAGACCGCGATACCGCGCTTGAGCGCCGCATCCAGGTCGACCTGATTGGTCCCGATACAGAAACAGCCCACGCTGACCAGTTTCTCGGCGGCATCGAACACGCGCTCCGTCAACTGCGTCCGGGAGCGAATGCCGAGGAAGTGAACATCACGGATCTTCTCGATCAGTGCCTCTTCATCCAGCGATGTAGAGAGAGACTCGATGTTTTCGTAACCCGCGTTGTGAAAATTGTCCACCGCGCTTTGGTGGACGCCCTCGAGTAGCAGGATCTTGATCTTGCTCTTTTCCAGGGACGTTTTGGCCATGGCTGAATCAACCTCTATGGTCGGCGGCAGGCGCCGTGTATCGGTTCACGGAAGGCCCGTATGGTAGCACAGCCCCCGCCTTTCTTAGCGCTCCCGGATGATGAAAAGTCTGCGTTTTGAAGATGAACCCGGCACACGTCGAGGAATCCCGCCAGCGGGAGGCAGACGCCACCCCCTTGCCTCGGTGTATACTGTGCGTTTATTTGACTGGCATCCGGCCACTTTCGCCGCCCGCACCGAGCACTGGGCCCACGACAAACGGTAGGCATTGACCATGAGCACCCCTCCCCAAGATTTTGCTGCCACGGTGACCGAGCTTGAAACCATCGTGGAACGCCTGGAGTCAGGCGAACTCTCACTGGAAGATGCCCTGACCGCCTTCGAGCAGGGCGTGCGGCTCACCCGCGATGCCCAGCAGCGCCTCGACAGTGCCGAGCTGAAAGTGCGCGCGCTCAGCGAAGCCGCCGAAGGCAAGCTGGACGTGGCTCCCTTCCATGCTGCACCAGAGCCGTCAGCTGCTCAGGGACACGACGACAGCGAGGAAACGCCCCCATGGTAACGGCCCACGACACACCGCTGGTCACGCTGCGCCGCGCCAGCAACGCCCGCGTCGATGCCACCCTGGCGGCGCTGTTCGAGTCTCGGCCCGCCGTCGAGGCGCGCCTGGAAGCAGCCATGC
>NZ_LFGS01000007.1:56467-70705 GCF_002078135.1 Halomonas sp. BC1
CGCGCCTGGAAGCAGCCATGCGCCACGGCCTGCTGGTGGGCGGCAAGCGCCTGCGCCCGCTGCTGGTCTATCTGGCGGGGCGCTCCCTGGGAGCAGAAGACGACGCCCTGGACGCCCCCGCGGCGGCCATCGAGCTGATCCACGCCTACTCGTTGATCCACGACGACCTGCCCGCCATGGATGACGACGACCTGCGTCGTGGCCAGCCCACGGTGCACAAGGCCTACGACGAAGCCACGGCCATTCTGGCAGGCGACGCCCTGCAGGCGCTGGCCTTTGAAGTCATGGCCAGCCGCCCGCACCCGCGCCTGGCTGCACTGGTATCTACCCTGGCGGTGGCCGCTGGCCGCGATGGCATGGTGGCAGGCCAGGCGCTGGACCTGGCAGCCGTGGGTGGCCATCCCGATGTCGAGGCACTGGCTCACATGCACGCCCACAAGACCGGCGCGCTGATCGTGGCGGCGGTCCGGATGGGTGGGCTGATCGCCGTCGAGGCCGACGACCCACGCCTGGCGGCACTGATTCGCTATGCGCGGGCCATTGGTCTAGCCTTCCAGATTCACGACGACATTCTCGACGTCACCGGAGACACCGCCACGCTGGGCAAAACCTCCGGTGCCGATGCTGCCCGCGCCAAGCCCACGTATCCCAGCCTGCTCGGGCTGGCGGGCGCCCAGCAAAAAGCGAACGCATTGATCGACGAGGCCATTGCCGCGCTCGCCCCGCTTGGCGAGCCCGCCGCGCCCCTGGCCGATCTTGCCCATTACATGATCGAGCGCGACCACTAACGATGCCTTTCACAACATACCCATGAAAACATGCCGCCTATGAAGCTGTTCGACGAGATACCCCGCGAGCGCCCGGCGACGCCGCTGCTCGACTCCTTTGACCACCCCGCGGCCCTGCGGGCCATGAGTCCTGGCCAGCTGGCGCAGCTGGCCGACGAGCTGCGCGCCTATCTGCTGTATAGCGTCGGTGTCACCGGCGGCCACTTTGGCGCAGGGCTCGGCGTGGTGGAACTCAGCGTGGCCCTGCACCACGCCTTTCACACCCCCAGAGACCGCCTGGTATGGGACGTAGGCCACCAGGCCTACCCCCACAAGATTCTCACCGGCCGCCGTGAAGCCATGCTCGGCATCCGCCAGCACGGCGGCCTGGCCGCGTTCCCCCGCCGCGCCGAATCCGAGTACGACACCTTCGGCGTTGGCCACTCCAGCACCTCGATCTCGGCGGCGCTCGGCATGGCCCTGGCCGCCCAGGCACAAAACGACCCGCGCCGCGTGTGTGCCATCATCGGCGATGGCGCGCTCACCGCGGGCATGGCCTTCGAAGCGCTGGCCCACGCGGGGCACGTCAACGCCAACATGCTGGTGGTGCTGAACGACAACGAGATGTCGATCTCCGAGAACGTCGGCGGTATCGCCACCTATCTGGCGCGGATGCTCTCCAGCAAGCCTTACCTGAAAATGCGCGAAGAGGGCAAGAAAGTGCTCTCGCATCTGCCCGGCGCGCTGGAGTTTGCCAAGCGCACTGAAGAGCACATGAAGGGCATGGTGAGCTCCGCAACGCTCTTCGAAGAGATGGGCTTTCACTACGTGGGCCCCATCGACGGCCACGACCTGGACGCGCTGACCCAGACCCTACGCAACCTGCGTGACCAGAAAGGCCCCCAGTTTCTGCATATCAAGACGGTCAAGGGTAAAGGATTCCTGCCGGCAGAGGCCGACCAGATTGGCTACCACGCTATCACCAAGCTAGAAAAAGTGCCCGCGTCCAGCGCGCCCCCGGTGAAGCCTCCCGCTGCGCCCAAGAAGAAGTACTGCAATGTGTTTGGTGACTGGCTGTGCGACATGGCCGCCGCCGACCCGCGCCTGATGGGCATCACTCCCGCCATGGGCGAAGGCTCGGATCTTATTCGCTTCGCGCAGACCTACCCCGAACGCTATTTCGACGTGGCGATTGCCGAACAGCACGCGGTCACCCTGGCCGCAGGCATGGCCTGCGAGGGCATGAAGCCCGTCGTCGCCATCTACTCGACCTTTCTGCAGCGTGGCTACGACCAGTTGATCCACGACGTGGCCGTGCAGGACCTGGATGTCACCTTCGCCATCGACCGAGCAGGCCTGGTGGGAGAAGACGGCCCGACGCACCACGGCAGCATGGACCTGTCGTTCCTGCGCTGCGTGCCCGGCATGGTGATTCTGGCCCCCGCCGATGAAGCAGAGTGCCGCGCCATGCTCAGCGCCGCCTACCACCACCCGGGCCCGGCCGCCGTTCGCTACCCCCGTGGCACCGGCCCCGGCGTGGCCATTCCAGACCATCTGGAGCCCATGGCGATTGGCCAGGCCGAGGTTCGTCGCACCAGCACCAGCGACGGCATGCGCATCGCTCTGCTGGCCTTTGGCAGCATCAATGGTGCCGCCGCCGAGGTGGCCGAGAAGCTCAATGCAACGCATATCAACATGCGCTCCATCAAGCCGCTGGATCGCGACGCCGTGCTGCACGCCGCCGACGAGCACGAGCTGCTGGTCACGCTGGAGGAGAACGTGATTGCGGGCGGCGCGGGCAGCGCGGTGAATGAGCTGCTCCACAGCGAAGGCGTTCAGGTCGAAGTCCTGAACCTGGGCTTGCCGGACAGCTTCGTCGAGCACGGCACCCCCGCCGAGCTGCTGCGCGACTGCGGCCTGGATGCCGCCGGCATCGAAGCGGCCATTCGTTCGCGCCTGCCGTCGCCTTGAGCCTTCTGACTAACTTGTTGAGACCGTTATGCTTTTTTTGATGATTCTGTTTGGTTTGATCGGCCTTGCCAGCGGCGGCCCCGTGGGCCTGCTGGTGGGGGCGGGTCTGGGCTGGTGGTTGGCACGCCAGCTGGGGCGCCGTTTGAATGCCGCCCGCACGCGCTTGCAGGAAGGCTTCCTGGAGTCGATCTTTTCGGTGATGGGCTGCCTTTGCCAGGCCGATGGCAAGGTCACGCCAGGTGAGCTGGGCGTGGCCGAAAAGCTGTTCGATCAGATGCGTTTGCAGGGCGAGCACCGCGCCAAGGCGCGGGCCGCCTTCGAACGGGGCCGTGCCGACGACTTCGATCTGGAGGCCGAGTTGGCCAAGGTCAATCGCCTGACCCAGCGTCAGCCCATTTTGCGCCAGGTATTTTTGCAGGTTCAGCTCAGCGCGATTGCCGCCGATGGGGTCCTGCACCCCGCCGAGCATGAGATGATTCTGCGCGTGGCGCGGGGCGTTGGCTGCAGCGAGGCCGAAGTACAGCAGATCGAAGCCATGCTGCATGGCGCGACGGCCAACTCTCAAGGCGCCAGCGAGGAAGCTCTGAAGGATGCCTATCGCGTACTGGGCGTGGCCGAAGACGCCAGCGATGCCGAGATCAAGAAAGCGTATCGTCGCCTGATGAGCCAGAATCACCCGGACAAGCTGGCGGGCAAGGGGCTTCCGGAGAGCATGCGCGAGGTGGCGCAGGCCCGCACCAGCGAGATTGGCAATGCCTACGAGCGCATCCGCGCGGCGCGGGGCCAGTAGCTCGTGACAGGGTTCCAGGGAGTCGCTACAGTGAAAACTTCACGGTACTGCCTGGAGCCGCCAAATGATCACGCTATACAGCTTTCCCAACTCCCGCTCGCTACGCGCTGCTTGGACGCTGGAAGAGCTGGGCCTGGCGTACCAGTGCCACCACGTAGCCCTGGACCAGGGCGCGGGGCAAAGCGCCGAGCATCTCGCCCGCCACCCGGATGGCAAGGTACCCGTGCTGGAAGACGGCGAACTGACGCTGTTCGAATCCGCGCCCATCTGCCGCTATCTCGCCGAACGGTATGGCGAAGGCCAACTGCTGCCACACAGCGTAGAGGAACGCGCCCAGGTAGATCAGTGGCTAAGCTTCATCGTCACCGAGATCGAGCAGCCGCTGTGGCTGCAGGCCAAGCACAAGTTCGCCCTGCCTCAGGACAAGCGCGTGCCCTCCGTACTGCCCACCGCCGCCTGGGAATTTCAGCGCGCCCTGACCGCCCTGGAGCGCCGCTACCACGGCCAGGAGACGCTGGTGGGCGATACCTTCACACTGGCCGACCTCTTCCTGACCCACACCTTGAGCTGGGCAGCGAGCATGAAACACCGCCTGCCGGAACCGCTGGTGGCCTACCGCGCCCGCCATGCCAACCGCCCGGCGCTGGCCCGTGCTGCGGAGAAGGAGCAGGCCGCAGCAAAGCATTGATCCATCGCTAAACGCTTTCAAAACCGTTGCTGGCAACGCATGGCAATGGTTTTGGCTCGATGTCGCTGGCTTGGTCTAAAAGCCCAACTCATCCAGCAGATCGTCTACTTGATCCTGCCCTGCTACCACATCTGCCTTATTTTGGTTCACCTGTGGTCCGTTCCGCAGCTTGGCATGCTCATCTCGGCTATCTTCCACCTTAACGCCATCGGTGATATGGGGCACACTATCGACAAGCACCTGAACAAGCTGCTCTTCGATGAGCTTGATGACCTCCATCATTTTCTTGATCACCTGACCGGTGAGATCCTGGAAGTCCTGAGCCATCATGATTTCAAGCAGCTCTTTTTGCGTCGCCCCCGTTGCGCTGGGAAGTTTGTTGTTCAAAAAGTCCTGAGTGTCTTCGAGGAGGCTGGGATCACCCTCTATCGTCGCCAGCTTCGCTGCCGCTAACTGCCAGCGCTCATTAAGTGCGGCGCCCTCTTCCTCAAGACCGTCTTGTAACGGCTGAGCACGCTCAACGGCATTCAATGCCCGCTCTGCGGCCTGCTCCGTCATGGAGGCGACATAGTTTAGACGGTCATTGGCATCCGGTATCGCTTGCGCCGCCTGGGTGATCTGCTGATCCAGGCCCAGCTCTTTCATGCTGTCCCGCAGCAGTCGCGTCAACCCGCATTGAGAGCCGGTGCACGGCTATGCAGCAAGTGCTTGCCAACCGCCTTGAGCGCCCCCCAGCCTCCCGCCGGGTTATGGTACTCGTGGATAGTGGGTTCGTGTTCGTGCTCAGACATGAGGCTCCTCCAGCATTGACCGCTATCATGTAGACTATCGTAGAGGCTCATGATAGCACTCTGCTGCTGACCCAACGCCTGCCGTTCACCTGCTTTCGGGTTATAGCCAGTCTGACCAGCCATCACATGGCGCAAGCAATCAGTGGCTTATCATCCACGGTCGTGCTGACGGAAACATTTTATTACCATCAGCGGTGTAAAATACTTGTGGCTTATGGCGATGCTGGTGGCAACAGCCACTCTCCCGTTCACTCGCCCGATTACCGTGGCGCGGCTCATGTGCCGCCTTCTCATTACGCGCCATCGCATTACGTCGGGCAGGATCCATCATCAGTAACTGCGGCGGTATTAGTAACACCCTTGGCGACAGCTCCCCACACTCCGGACAGGCATGGGCATCTCCAGACGCCCGGATGGGTACGAGTTCATGAAACAATCCATGCCTGGGGCACTTGAAGTCATACAATGGCATCGTATTTCTCCTGGCAAGCGGTACCGAGATAACGCCATAACGGGCTCTCGGCACCGTCACTCTTAATTTAATGACACCTGGTTTGGTAGTCGTTTATATTTGCCGACCACTTCAACGCCCCTGGTCACTTCTCCTTGGAGAGCGGTAAATCACTACCAGGAACCACTTTAGTCGTCGGCCCTTCCGCATTGGGTTTTATATCGAAGTCGAAGATGTCCGTTGGTAGCCATAGGGTGGCACACGCATTGGGCACATCCACAACACCGCTGATATGCCCCTGTACTGGGGCACATCCCAGCAATGAGTATGCCTGAGCACCGGTATAACCAAACTTCTTAAGGTACTCAATCGCGTTAAGCACTGCCTGACGATAGGCAATATGCACATCAAGGTAGTGCTGCTTGCCTTCCTCATCCACGGAAATGCCTTCGAAGATCAGATAGTCATCATACTTCGGCGCAATGGGACTAGGTTTGAAGATCGGGTTTTTGATTCCGTACTTCTCCATGCCGCCTTTGATGATATTGACCCGCAGGTGGATCCAGCCGGCCATTTCGATCGCACCACAAAAGGTAATTTCCCCATCCCCCTGACTGAAGTGCAGATCGCCCACGGACAAGCCCGCGTCTTTCACATACACCGGGAAATATACCTGGGAGCCTCTGGAGAGATCCTTGATATCACAATTACCGCCATGCTCACGGGGCGGGACAGTACGAGCACCTTCTGCCGCTGCCTGGGACTTGGCATCACCTGTGAGTTTGCCCATGTGGGCAGTGTCAGCATAGGGCAGATTAGCCAACCCCGGAACACGCTCGGGATCCGTATCGTAGAGCTCTTGCTCACGGCGGTTCCACTCATTCAGCATCTCTTTGGACGGCAGGCAACCAATTAACCCCGGATGGATCATGCCAGCAAATTCCACATTGGGAATATGGCGGGATTTAGTGAACATACCATTGAAGTCCCAAATCGATTTCTGGGCTTCCGGGAAATGTTCGGTGAGAAAGCCGCCACCATTTTGCTTGGAGAAGAAACCGTTAAAACCCCACTGACTCTCTTTGAAGGTGCCAATATCGAGAATATCCACCACCAGCAGATCTCCAGGCTCTGCCCCTTCTACCCCGACCGGGCCAGTGAGGAAATGCACTTGGGTAAGGTCCACGTCTCGCACATCATCGGCGCTATCATTGTTCTTGATCTGACCACCGGTCCAATCGTGACACTCCAGAATAAAGTCATCCCCCGGCTTCACCATTTTCGCCATGGGAATGTCCGGATGCCAGCGGTTATGAATGTTCTCGTTTTCGTAGGGTGACTGGTTTAGGTCAATCCTGATCAGCGTCTCAGCCATGATAGTAACTCCTCAGCGAGTGATTGGGGTCAAGCGAAGATCACAAAGCCACTATTGTTGAAACCGCCAGGTAAGACCATTCGTGAATAGCACCCCCTTCTTACGTCATTTGACGTAGGAAGGGCGCTATCAGTAACCCAGAAGAGCGGGAGCGCAATCGTCACCTCGGGTTACAATTTGCGATTGCATGAAAACAAAAACGCCTGATGACGAGCATCAAGCGTGTGGTATCTGGCATATGTCTTCAGACTGGGGTGACAATCAGCAATCCATTGTCCATTTTTGCTCCAAAGGTATCTGCTTGGGGGGAATCCAGCATGCCCCTGGCCAGCGGAGGTAGCAGCTCGTTGCGGACTCGCCGTGCCATTTCTCTGGCTCCGTAGCGTGCATCCAGTGGCCGACAGAGGTGTCGTTTGGCTGCTTCATCCACAGTCAGCACCGCCTTGCGTTTCTGCAATTTCCGCGTAAGCCGATCCAGTTCAATATCCAGCAACTGTTCGTTCAGATTCCTGTCCAGGGGATTGAAAGTGATGATGTTATCGATGCGGTTCAGAAATTCCGGGTCAAAGTGTTGAGCCAATGCCTGTTCCACTGTGTCAGTAATTTGGCGCTGCCCACTTCCCCAACGCCACCAACTTTTCTGCTGCTGATGCCTCAATGCAGATACCTGCGCAGCCCCCGCATTACTGGTCATGAAGATCAGGCTATTGCGGAAATCTATCTCCCGATTGCCAGCACTGAGCCGCAAGCGACCTCTCTCCAGCACGTTGAGCAACGCCCTCACTACCTCAGGACTGGCCTTTTCCAGTTCATCAAACAGCACGAGACCGGGCTTGCTGAAACTCCCCTGAATGGCATCCACGTCAAATAGCGTCTGGCCCTCCTTACTGCCTACATATCCAGGCGGAGCACCCGTCAGCGAAGCTGCATAGTGCTCCTGCGCAAGGGTACTCATATCAATACGGCAAACCGCATCGGCGCTACCATGAATGGCTTGTGCCAACAGCCGTACCGTCTCTGTTTTCCCCACCCCCGTTGGCCCGACAAACAGTTGGACCGATAATGGCCTATCATCTGCGACAACATCAGCCTTAAGTATCTGTAGCACGTTATCGAGTCTGTCCAACACATGATCCTGACCAACAATCCGACTCCGCAAAAGCGCCATCACTGCTACCGGATCAAACACAAAACGGCTCATGCGAGAGGGGGTAGCGGACCAACGCTGGCGGTCCGCTGTTTCCTGATTGGCTGCCAATTGCTCATTGATAAAAGGCATCAGTTCCCCGCCGTTTTCTCTTTTCCATCTACAGGCAATTCGCCAACGGGGCACTCGGCAACCCCGATGGTGCGACGGGTCATGGCTTCGACCTGCTCACGGGCCTTCTCGGCATCCATCACCCAAGTGCGATAAAAGTCGAATGGGCAATCAGCAACGCCCTTGTCACCATCACCAGAGTTGTACATACCGGTGTAGCCCCGGTGCAGCAGCTTGAACAGATGATTCTGGGATTGGTCATTGGCACGGGCATCGCGGATTTGACTGATCGATAACTGGGCGTATTGCACCCCCATATCCTCCTCTCCACACTCACCCAGCGTACGCCCATCAAAGCCGATAACGGCGGAGTGCCCAAAGTAGGAATAGACACCATCAAACCCTGTGGCATTGGCAACGGCCACATAGCAGTTATTGGCCCACGCCATGGTTTTGGCCATCATCACCTGCTGCTCCTTGGCCGGGTACATATACCCCTGACAACGTACAATCAGCTCAGCGCCTTTCATGGCGCAATCTCGCCAGATTTCCGGATAGTTGCCATCATCACAAATGATCAAACTGATTTTGAGCCCTTTGGGGCCCTCTGTGACATAGGTTGTATCTCCTGGATACCACCCTTCGATAGGGCACCAGGGAATACACTTACGGTATTTCTGTACTATCTCCCCGTGATTATCAATCAGTATCAGGGTGTTGTAGGGGGCTTTATGAGGATGCTCCTCATGGCGTTCACCCGTCAGCGAAAAGACGCCCCAGGTATCTGCTTCGCGACAGGCGGCAGAGAAAATCGCCGTTTCATCCCCAGGAATCGTCGCGGCCGTCTCCATCATTTCGTCATTGTCGTACATAATCCCCATAGTGCTATATTCGGGGAATACCACTAGGTCCATCCCTGGCAGCCCCATTTTCATGCCTTTGATCATGTCAGCAATCTTGTGGGCATTTTCTAGCACTTCTGCCCGTGTATGCAGACGCGGCATTTTATAGTTGACGACTGCTACACCAACGGTATCTGGGCTACTGGAAATATCACCATGACGCATAAGAGTTTCCTCTTCGATATTAATGGACTGCCTTGGCACAATGACAAGGCGACACTGGCACCACTAAACGGCTAGAAAGCTGGCTATCTTGGCTTGATCAGCCGTTCCACTCTGCTCCTCATGCACAATCCTGCCTTTCTCAACCACCACCAGACGATCCGACATTTCTATGGTGAAACTCAGCACTTGCTCCGAAACCAAAATAGCGATTTTTTTCATCGCCCGGATCTCATTCAGGGTGGCGGCAATCTCCTTGATGATGGAGGGCTGAATACCTTCGGTCGGTTCATCAAGCAGCAGTACTTTCGGCTCGGATACCAGAGCGCGGGCAATAGCTAACTGTTGCTGCTGGCCTCCTGACAGATTCCCCCCCTTGCGGTTACGCATGTCATGCAGGACCGGAAACAGATCGAATATTTCGCTCGGCACTCTCTTTACACTGGCCGTCTCCAGCCCCGCTTCGATATTTTCCTGCACACTCAGGTTGGAGAAGATCATCCGTCCCTGGGGGACATACGCCATCCCGGAGGCTACCCGCTGATGCGAAGACATGTTGGAAATATCCTGACCATCAAGCACGACCTTTCCTTCACTGGGCAAAATACCGATCAGGGCCTTGAACAAGGTGGTCTTGCCCATTCCATTACGCCCCATCACGGCAAGCGACTCCTCTTTCCCCATATTTAAATTCATGTCGCGGATAACCTGACTCTGGCCATAACTCACTTGCAGGCTGCTAACTTCGAGCATACTGTTACCCTCCTTTCTCAGTGTCCCAGATAGACGTCAATGACGTTCTTGTTCTGTTTGACGGTTTCAATATCTCCTTCTGCCAATATCTTGCCCTGGTGCAAAACAGTTACTTTGCCGCCCAGCGCTGCCACAAACTCCATATCGTGTTCAATAACGATTACCGAGCGTCCCTGGGCAATACGTTTGAGTAGCCGGGCTGTTTCCTGACGTTCACTGGCACTCATGCCGGCAACAGGCTCATCAAGCATCAGTAGCTCTGGTTCCTGAATCAGTAACATGCCAATCTCCAGCCACTGCTTCTGTCCATGACTAAGCAGACCAGCTTCCATATCCAACTGGTCTTCCAGTTGAATTTCCCGGGCAATGTTATGAATGTGCTGTATCACCTGCTCATCACGTTTGAAAGCCAGCGCACCAAATACACTTCTCCCCTGCGGATAGGAAACTTCCAGGTTTTCAAACACGCTCAACCCTTCGTAAATAGAGGGGTTCTGAAATTTGCGCCCGACACCCTCCCAGACGATGCGATGCTCCCGTAATTGCGTCAGCTCTTTACCACGGAACTTGATGGAACCAGCAGTGGCTTTGGTCTTGCCACAAATCAGATCAAGCAACGTTGTCTTACCAGCCCCGTTGGGACCGATCACAACACGCAGCTCACTCTCATCCATGTAGAAGTTCAGTCCTTCAATCGCCTTGAAGCCGTCAAACGATACGGTAAGCTCCTCAATAGCGAGTAAAAAGTTAGTATTTGAACTCATGAGCGATTCTCCGTGGCAGGCGGATGTCGGGTGCGCTTCTGCATCCATGGCAGACGCGACCCAAGTGCAGAGCGGTAACGGTCTACCAGGCTTGCCAATCCGTACGGAAGCAGCAGCACCACCAGAATGAAGACAGCACCGATCATCACTTGCCAAAGTTGAGGATATGCTTCCGCAAAAAGAGTCTTCGCATAACTGACCAGCAGAGCACCATACACGCCTCCCAGCAGCGATAACCGCCCACCAACAGCCGCGAAGATGACAAACTCAATGGAGGGAACGATGCCGACAAAGGAGGGCGACATGAAACCCACCTGCAGGGTAAACATCGCCCCACCGATACCCGACATGAAGGCTGCCAGGCAAAAGATAAATATCTTGAAATTGGCCACATCGTAGCCAGAGAAACGTACCCGATCCTCCCGATCACGCAATGCCGTCAGAATACGGCCATATTTACTGCCCAGTACCCAGCGACCAATGAGCACACAAGCGATCAGTAGTACGGCATTGAGGTAGTACAGCAGGTACTGTGAGCTATCATCGCGAATATCCCAGCCCTTCAGGGTACGCAAGTCGGTGATACCATTGATCCCGCCGGTATAGCCCTGCTGCCCTACGATCAGAATGGTCAACACCACTGCCAATGCCTGGGTGATGATGGCGAAGTAGACACCACTCACCCGACGCTTGAACATGGCATAGCCGATGACAAAGGCGAACGCCGCTGGCAGTGTCAACACGGCCAATACCGTCAACGTCAGACTTTCAAAGGGTACCCAGAACCAAGGCAGCTCGGTAAGCCGGTTCCAGTCCATGAAATCAGGGATACCAGGTGTCGTCTGGATACGGGTACTGTGCGGGTCGGAGGCTTCAAGTTTCAGAAACATCGCCATGGCATAGCCGCCGACACCAAAAAAAATCCCCTGTCCAAGGCTAAGGATTCCTCCGTACCCCCAACATAGCACCAGCCCCAGAGCCACAAACGCATAGGTGAGATAGCGTCCCGCCAGATTCAGGCGGTAAAGATCCAATATCATCGGCATTACGACCATCAGGATTAACGCCAGTAAGGCGATGCCCCCCAAACTCGCATGACGCCCTGCAAATAAGCGGTTGATCAAAGACATGCGACATCTCCTTAACGACGCACCTTGCTGGCGACCAAACCTTCTGGACGTATCAGCAAAATGGCTATAACAGTGAGCAGAGTGAGGACTTTGGCCATAGAGCCTCCCATAAAGAACTCCATCACCGACTGGGCTTGAGCGATAGAGAACGCAGAGGCAATGGTTCCCAGCAGGCTACCGGCTCCGCCAAACACAACAACCAGGAAGGTATCGACGATATACAGCGAGCCACTGGTTGGCCCGGTAGAAGAAATAGTGGTAAACGCCGCCCCCGCGATACCGGCAATGCCGCACCCCAAGGCAAACGTCATGCGGTCAACACGTTTGGTATTGATGCCAATGGCACCACTCATTTCACGGTTGGCAGTCGTACAGCGGACACGTAACCCCCAACGAGAGCGGAATAGCAGCCACCACACTCCCAGGGTCACAAATAGCGTCAAGACGAGAATCGCTATACCATTTAGAGGTATATCAATCATCATAGTGGGTTGATAGGAGCCACGTAACCAGCCAGGTACGATGACACTGACCTCCCGAGCTCCGAATGCTGAGCGGAAGCCCTGCTGCATGATCAGGGCCAGGCCCCACGTTGCTAATAATGTATCGAGGGGCCGATGATACAGGTGGCGTATCAGCACCCACTCCACCAGATAGCCCACGACAAAGGCACTGGCAAACGCAACCGGGAGAGCAAGAAACAAATAGTAGTCAGTCATACCGGGCAATTGTCCCAGCGTGACTGAACAGAGATAAGTGGCATAAGCACCTATGACCATGAACTCGCCATGCGCCATATTAATGACACGCATCTGACCGTAAATAATTGCCAGCCCCAAGGCCATCAGTAGCAGAACACTGAAGAAACTGACCCCAGCGAATCCCTGCATGGCCAGGATGGCCATCAGTTCCTGCGTTGTGAATCCATCCATGATGGAATCCCCCAATTGATATCAAACAAATAACAGTGACTCTGCGGCAGCCTGGGCTACCGCAGACTGGTTATTGATTACTGGTATCCCTCGGGGAAAGGGTTGGGTTCGATCAGTTCCGACTCCCAGACAACATCGGCTTGCCCGGTCTCATTCCAGCGACCTATCCGTGTTTTGCTCCACAGGTGGCGATTGGGATGCACCTTGACATAACCTTCAGGCGCAGTGGTTAACTCAATATCCGCCATGGCAGCTGACACAGCATCAATATCAAAAGTACCCGCTTTCTCTACTGCCGCCTTCCACAGCCACGGCCCCAGATAAGCCGCTTGTGTCACGTCACCGATAACACTATCTGCACCCCAGCGCTCCTGAAACGCCTCAACAAACGCAGCATTGTTATCGTTATCCAGGCTCTGGAAGTACTTCATCGCCGAGTAGAAGCCATCGACATTCTCGCCACCAATACCCAATACTTCATCTTCAGTCACTGAGATAGTCAGCAATGTCTGGTTATCACCATTGACACCAGCAGCATTCAATTGCCGGAACCAGGCGACATTACTGCCACCGACGACAGCGGCAAAAATCACATCAGGATTACGCAAGCGAATACGATTGATATTGGAACCAAACGAGGTATGTTCCAGCGGCGCGTAGTCCTCCCCCAATACCTCCCCTCCCAGTACATCTTCGATATGTATCCGGGCAATCTTCATTGAGGTACGTGGCCAGATATAGTCGGAGCCAATCAGATAGAAGCTACGCGCACCCAGCTCGTTCCAGGCCCAGTCAATACTTGAAAGTATCTGCTGGGTCGCTTCCTGTCCGGTATAAATAACATTGGGGGACTCTTCCAGTCCCTCATAAAAAGTGGGGTAGTAGAGAAGGCCATTTTCTCGCTCAAGAATCGGCAACATGGCTTTACGGGAGGCGGATGTCCAGGCGCCAAAGATAGCGGCTACATTATCCTGTGTGAGCAGCTTGCGCGTGCGGTCAGCAAAGGTAGGCCAGTCACTGGCACCATCTTCAATGATATATTCAATTTGCCGCCCCAGTATGCCACCCTGGGCGTTAATCTGTTCAATCGCCAGCCGCTCTGCTTCAACCGAGCCAGTTTCGCTGATTGCCATAGTGCCTGTTAGCGAGTGCAGAATACCGACCTGAACCGTATCATCCGTCACAGCGAGACCAGTAGTATTCACTTCACTCGTAGGTGGATTACCCCAAGCTGTCGTGGATGATATGGCCACTGCCAGGGGCAACGCGACCAGCCCTGCCAGCAGGCGGCGGCGTAGCGGCAAATGCCGTGTACGTGCAGTCTCAGAACGTTGCGTAAACATGATGGTGATTCCCCGAGTTAGCGATAATTCGGAATCTGTATTGATTCCACACCAACAGTATTGGCGCGCATAATGTCATCGCACTATGCGGGGAATACACCAACCGCCTACGTCATTTACCCCATAGCAATGGTCAGCGACACAGCTTAATATTTTTGCTA
>NZ_LFGS01000007.1:71011-76211 GCF_002078135.1 Halomonas sp. BC1
GGACACCTGACCAGCTGAAGCTGCAGTATGCCCTGTGGACGCGCAAGGCCGTCCAGGAGTTGATCAAGCTGGAAACCGGGAAGTGGGTGCCCATTCGCACCATCGGCGAATATCTGAAACGCTGGGGGTTCACCGTTCAGAAGCCCAAGAAGCAGGCCTACGAGCAGCGTCCAGCCGAAGTGAAGCGTTGGCTGGAGGAGGACTATCCAACCATTCATGACCGTGCCAAGGCCGAAGATGCCGAGATTTACTGGGGCGATGAGACCGGGTTACGTAGCGATAGCCAGCATGTGCGTGGCTACTCACCTCAAGGCGTCACACCCGTCCTCCGGCTCAATGCGAGAAGGGCGACGATCAACCTCATTTCCGCCGTCACCAACCAGGGCAAGGTACGGTTCCGGTTTTTTGACGGCACCATGAATGCGAAAATTCTGATCGACTTCATGAAGCGCTTGATTCGTGATGCCAAGCGGAAGGTCTTCCTGATCCTGGACAACCTCAAGGTCCATCACGCCAAGATCGTCAAGGCCTGGCTGGCAGAGCATCGGGATGAGATTGAGGTGTTCTACCTTCCACCCTACTCGCCGGAGTTGAACCCAGATGAGTATCTGAACTCTGAACTGCGACCTCAAAG
Organism: Halomonas sp. BC1; assembly: GCF_002078135.1. Lineage (NCBI taxonomy): Bacteria > Pseudomonadati > Pseudomonadota > Gammaproteobacteria > Oceanospirillales > Halomonadaceae > Halomonas > Halomonas sp. BC1. The sequence goes on from NZ_LFGS01000007.1 coordinate 71,646, forward strand.
CCGACGTACATAGCGGTACTCCGGCACACAGCAGAGACCAGCTGAAGAGGAAGGCGATGTCTCACCTGCGGAAGCTTCAGAAGCTCCCGATGCGAGTCGCGAAATACTTCAAAGCCCCGTCAATCCAATACGCCGCATCATAGCTATTTTATTGCCGGGTTAATAATAAGGCAAGAGAAGCCTTACCTGTCAACGCCCGTACAAGGCCAGACATGACAACGACCAAACAACGTATTTTTCCTGTTCGACGTGATTACAATCAGTGGGTTGCCAACCAAACACTGGAAGATTTTGCGTTACGTTATACAGGAAAGTCGGCTCGCCGCTGGAGCTATCATCGGGTCGCACTAACGGCTCTGGGGACCATCTCCTTCCTGGCACTTGAGGTGCTTGGTGCCACCATCACCCTCAATTATGGTATTACCAACGCCCTCACCGCCATCCTGACCGTCAGTCTGGTAACGTTTCTGCTGGGCATACCCATCAGCTATTATGCTGCCCGGTATAGTGTCGACATTGACCTGTTAACCCGTGGCGCTGGTTTCGGTTACCTTGGATCAACGCTGACCTCCCTGATCTATGCTACCTTCACCTTCATTTTCTTCGCGCTGGAAGCGGCCATCATGGCCATGGCGCTGGACATTCTGTTTGGCATTCCGCTTACCTTGGGTTATCTGATCAGTTCCGTGATCGTGATTCCTATCGTGACCCATGGCTTTACCTATATCAGCCGCTTCCAGACCTGGACGCAACCCATATGGGTCTTACTGCAACTGGCCCCCTTTATCTTTATTCTGCTGCAGGATCCCCACTCCTTGCCTCGCTGGTTGGATTTCAACACTCCAATCCAAGGGGACAACAGTTTTGATATATTGTTATTTGGCGCAGCAGCAACCATCATGTTTGCGCTTATTGCCCAAATCGGTGAGCAGGTGGATTACCTGCGTTTTCTTCCCGAACCAAAACCCAAAGAACGGATCAAGTGGTGGTTGGCCATGTTATCCGGCGGCCCTGGCTGGATCGTGGTAGGCGCGATAAAAATACTGCTCGGCTCCTTTCTGGCAGTCCTGGCCCTTGAGCATGGACTATCGGCAGAGCTTTCCCAAGAACCGATGCATATGTATATGGTCGCCTTCAGTTATATCACCAGCCACCCAGCGACACTGATGGCCCTGGCAGGTATCTTCGTCATTCTCTCGCAGCTCAAAATCAACGTCACCAATGCTTATGCAGGCTCTATTGCATGGTCAAACTTCTTCTCCCGCCTGACCCATAGCCACCCTGGGCGCGTTGTCTGGCTGGTTTTCAATGTCATGATTGCTCTCGTACTGATGGAAATTGGTATCTACCGGGCATTTGAGGTCATTCTTTCCCATTACTCAATGATTGCCATGGCCTGGATCGGTGCCCTGGTCGCAGATCTGGTCGTTAACAAGCCCCTGGGCTTAAGCCCTCGATATATTGAGTTTAAGCGTGCTTATCTGTATGACATCAATCCAGTGGGATTTGGTGCTGTCATTATCGCTACCATCGTTGCTCTGGCTGCAAGTGCCGGGTTATGGGGTGAGACAGTAGCAGCGCTGGCTTCCTTCCTGGCTCTGTTGGTAGCCTTTATCGTCTCACCCAGTATTGCCCTATTGACCAAGGGGCGCTATTACATCGCTCGCACCCCCGAGTCAAACCAAACGCTAACGGGCAAAGCCTGCATCATTTGCGAACATCAGTTCGATATCGAGGATATGGCCTTCTGCCCAGCTTATAATGGCGCCATCTGCTCTCTCTGTTGCTCTTTGGATGCACGCTGTAATGATGCTTGCAAAACCAACTCGTCCTTTCCACAGCAATTAGGAATATGGCTGGAAAGCAGTCCATTGAAGCGCATCCTTCCCCCCCTTAACACACGCCTCGGCCACTTTCTTGCCTTATTGCTGCTGGTAAGTCTGATTATTGCTGGTTTTTTGACACTGGTTTACTATCAACTCCCCGATGTCAGTGATGCCACTCACAAACTGATCGCTGCCACCCTGGCACAAATTTTTGCAATTCTGGTGATTATCAGTGGTGTGATTTCCTGGCTGTTCGTTCTGGCACATGAAAGCCGCGTCGTCGCTCAGGAGGAGTCGCATCGCCAAACCCGCATGCTGCTCGCTGAGATAGAGGCTCATGAAAAAACTGACCGCGAACTGCAGCAGGCCAAGGAGTTAGCCGAAGCAGCTAACCAGGCCAAGAGTCGTTACTTAACGGGCTTAAGCCACGAACTGCGCTCTCCTCTCAATGCTGCCTTCGGTTATGCCCAACTATTAGAGAAGGATCCACTCATTCCCGTAGAACGGCGTGAGTCTGTTTCCACCATTCGCCGGAGTACCGAGCATCTTTCCGACCTTATCGAAGGGCTATTGGAAATATCCAAAATCGAGGCTGGTCGACTGGAGCTGTATCGTAACCGAATACGCTTACGGGTACTGATTGAAGAGCTGGTATCCATGTTTCAGCTTCAGGCAGAAGAGAAAGGCATTCAGTTTGTTTTCCATGATCGAGGGCACATACCCGAGTGGGTACATACTGACGAAAAACGCTTGCGCCAAATCCTGATCAACCTGCTCTCCAACGCCATCAAGTTCACAAACCAGGGGCAGGTTACGCTCAACGTACGCTATCGCAACCAAGTGGCAGAGTTCACTATCAGTGATACTGGCGTCGGCATTGATGAGACCGATATTACCCGTATATTCCGACCGTTCGAGCGCGTTCGCAAACCTGGCGTACCTGCCGTTCACGGCACAGGCCTTGGATTAACGATCACCAAGCTACTCACTGAAATCATGGGTGGGGATCTCCAGGTCACCAGTAAACCCCAGGTAGGTAGTGAGTTCCGCCTCAGCCTGATGCTATCGAGTGCCCTGCCGGAAGTGCCCCCCAAACAGCGTCCCCATCACCCTGTCATCGGCTACCGCGGCCCCAGGCTCCGACTGTTGGTGACCGATGATGACCCCTCACACCGGGGCTTGATCAGCGACATGCTATCGCCGCTAGGATTTCAGATTATGGAAGCCCCCGATGGAGAAACGACCCTGCACCTGGTGCAGCAGAGCCCTCCTGCTCTCGTTCTTCTCGATGTATCCATGCCAACGCTGGACGGATGGGAAACAGCACATCAATTACGCTTACAGCACTATACAGGCCCGATCGTCATGCTATCGGCAAATGCCCGTGAAAACAGCCTCATACATCACTCAAACGCCCCACACAACGACTACCTGGTCAAGCCCTTCAAGTACTCCGTACTACTCGATATGCTGGCTACTCAATTACAGCTGTCATGGTGCACTGCCAATGAACAACAAGAGCGCATTGCCACTTCCGCCTGCCGACTGCCTGAGGGACTACGAGACGAACTGATAGCCCTGGCAGAAATAGGCCACTTGTCTGGATTACAGAGCCGCTTATCTATGGCAACTGAACAGGGTTCGATAGCACCCGCGCTCGCTTTGCAGCTCAACAGCCTATTGAAACACCTGGATTTCAAACGTGTGGTCCAACTTCTAGAGGCAGCACCATGACACTTCTGCAACGCAAAGACCTTATTCTGGTGGTGGATGATTCTCCTGAGTCCCTTGGTATGGTGCACCATGCGCTGGATCAAGCAGGGATGAATGCCCTGCTAGCACTCGACGGCCAGCAGGCCATTGAGATTGCTGAAAAAATGACACCTGACCTGATTCTTCTGGACGCACTGATGCCGGAGTTGAATGGCTTTGATACCTGTCGCCTGCTCAAACAGCAACCAGCACTCGCAACGATTCCAGTCATCTTCATGACCGGCCTGACTGATGCCGAAGATGTTGTACACGGCCTGGAAGCAGGAGGGGTCGATTACGTAACCAAACCGATACGTACCGATGAGTTGGTAGCCCGTATTCGGGTGCACCTTGCTAACGCACGAATGACACAAAGCGCGCACTCCGCCCTGGATAAATTAGGCCAATCGGTATTTGCTACCAACCTAAGTGGTCATTGGCTGTGGTCAACACCTCAAGTCAGCCAGTACCTGGAAGCAGTGGGGCCACCCCAGGAAATGCGTAGCGCGGCAACCCAACAGATACAAAACTGGCTTTCCCGCTCACCAGAACCAGGAAGCCAACTCTCTCTACACCTCGCTACTGGCGAGTTCCGGCTGCGTTACTTGGGCACAACCGAGCATCAGGAGTACCTGTTTCGCCTACTGAACAACGACGGTGAAGGAGAGAGTCAGTTACTACAGGTACAGCTACGCCTGACCACCCGAGAGTCGCAGGTACTGTTATGGATTGCCCAAGGCAAAACCAACCGTGAAATTGGCCAGATACTCGACTTAAGCCCACGCACGGTCAACAAGCATCTGGAGCAGATATTCCGTAAATTGGGTGTTGAAAACCGCACTTCCGCCGCTGCCATGGCCTTTCACTGCTTGACCCGGATTTAATCGGTTCTTCGTCACTTCACGTGGATTTGGCCTGATCGAACAGGCGGCCCACCGAGCTGCCAATCAGGTAGATCATGGCAATGAAGTTGGCTTCGTTCCGGTAA
>NZ_LFGS01000007.1:77025-82191 GCF_002078135.1 Halomonas sp. BC1
TAAGTGCGGCGCCCTCTTCCTCAAGACCGTCTTGTAACGGCTGTGCACGCTCAACGGCATTCAATGCCCGCTCTGCGGCCTGCTCCGTCATGGAGGCGACATAGTTTAGACGGTCATTGGCATCCGGTATCGCTTGCACCGCCTGGGTGATCTGCTGATCCAGGCCCAGCTCTTTCATGCTGTCCCGCAGCAGTCGCGTCAAGTGGCCTATGCGCTGCACCATCTCATCAGTACTGTCTTTTTTGCCCAGCACCGACGGCATGGTCGTGTCGTGGGCGTTGTTAACAGTGCTCATGACAATCCTCTTGTTGGAAAAATCTTGTTGAATGTCGTTACGGGTGTGGCGATAGGCATCGCTATGCCAACCCGCCGTGATCGTTCAGGCCACACAGCATTACCTACATCCCGGACAAGAGCCATCCCTAATACTACTTTAGGCTTAATATTTTGAAGCTTGAGTTTTCGGCTTGGGATTTGTGCGAAAAGTCTTATCTGCTAACTGTCCCTCCCGGATGCAAGCCATCAGTGCCGCACCTGCTGCATCCAGGGGGATCGTCTTCACCGCTCTTCAACAGCCGGATCATGGCCGCTTGCGTCAGGCCTGCTGAGCCCCTGGGCAGCCGTGCTGCCAGTCAATAACCACTACGCCGTCGAAGCGTGGGGCAATACGGTGCTATAAACGGCAAAGTAGAAAGGGGGTGTAGGTGCCTGCGATAAGGAGGTAAATCGCACAATGGTCAAGCAGTTGAAAACGCTGCTTCCAGCGGCGATGAGAAATGCCGTGGTAAAGGGTCGAGGCAGTGTAAAGCAGTAGCAGCGTTGTGCCGTAAAGACTCAGACTCACCACTTTCCAGGCATCCACGTGAGCAGCTACGCTGGTCGCCACCAGCAATATGACCATACCCACCAAGCTGAGTACCGCACCAATGCCATGGGTAACGCTGTGCAGCCACTCTTCGAGGGGGCTGAACTCCCCCTGCTCTTCAAGCGGCGGTTCATTCACGCCGACATACGATTCTTTTCGTACAGTCTTCATACTGGGGCGCTCCCAACATCCGACGCCCCACTCTTATCACCCCTTGCGCTCGATATCCACATCGCTGGCCTGGGTGAAGTCATCCAGCGCCATCATGTGGCCCAGCTTGCCCGCCTTGGTGGCCAGGTACTGCTCGTTATGCGGGTTGAGGCCGGTGGTGATGGGCTGACGCTCCACCACGTTGACCCCATCGCGGGTGAGCGCATCGACCTTGCGGGGGTTGTTGGTCATCAGCTTGAGGGCGGAGACGCCCAGGTGCTCGAGCATCGGCACGCAGAGATCATAACGGCGCATGTCGGCACCGAAGCCGAGCTGCTCGTTGGCCTCCACGGTATCCGCCCCCTGGTCCTGCAAGTGGTAGGCGCGAATCTTGTTGAGCAGGCCAATACCGCGCCCCTCCTGACGCAGGTAGAGCAGCACCCCGCGACCTTCGCTGGCAATGCGCTTGAGGGCTTCCTGCAGCTGGTAGCCACAGTCGCAGCGCATGGAAAACAGCGCATCGCCCGTCAGGCACTCGGAGTGCACCCGCCCCAGCACCGGCGCGCCATCGCTCACATCGCCCAGGGTGAGCGCAATATGGTCTTTCCCCGTGGCATCGTCTTCGAAGCCATGCATGGTGAACGTGGCCCAGGGGGTGGGCAGCCGGGAAGCGGCGATGAAGCGAATGGTCACGGATTACCTCACAGATGAACCAGGCCAGTTATCCACATCAGTGTTGGCAAGTGGGCGCATAGTCTAACAGGAAGTGGCGCAAGCCTCACGGATTGGCCGGGGTGCGACGATGTTGGCCAGCCAACAGGCGCCACCGCTGCCCAACTTCACGTACAATTCCTATCGTCGGATGGGCTGACTCCCTTACAATGCGGGCAAATTTTCCAAGAGCAAGTGTTTATGACCACCACACCTTTGCAGAACGACCGTTTTCTTCGCGCGCTGGTGCGCCAACCTGTCGACCGCACTCCGGTGTGGATGATGCGTCAAGCGGGCCGTTACCTGCCCGAGTACCGCGCCAGCCGCGCCGATGCGGGCAGCTTCATGGACCTGTGCCGTAATCATGACCTGGCCTGTGAAGTCACCCTGCAGCCGCTGGAGCGTTACCCGCTCGACGCCGCCATTCTGTTCTCGGACATTTTGACCATCCCCGATGCCATGGGGCTGGGCCTGTACTTCGAAACCGGCGAAGGCCCCAAATTCAAGAAGACCGTACGCACCGCCGAAGAAGTCGCCGCGCTCACCGTGCCCAATGCCGAGCGCGACCTGGACTACGTGATGCGGGCGGTCTCCACGATTCGCCGTGAGCTCAACGGCCGTATGCCGCTGATCGGCTTTTCCGGCAGCCCCTGGACACTGGCTACCTACATGGTCGAAGGCGGCTCCAGCAAGGACTTCCGTCACCTGAAGACCATGCTGTACGACACGCCCGACACCATGCACCAGTTGCTGGACACCCTGGCGCAAGCGGTCACCGACTACCTGAACGCTCAGATTCGCGCAGGCGCTCAAGCGGTACAGATTTTCGATACCTGGGGCGGCGCGCTGTCCACACCGGCCTACCTGGAGTTCTCGCTGCGCTACATGGAGCAGATCGTCTCCGGGCTAATCCGCGAGCACGATGGCCGTCGCGTACCGGTGATTCTGTTCACCAAGAACGGTGGCCAGTGGCTGGAGCACATTGCCTGCGCCGGTGCCGACGCATTGGGCATCGACTGGTCCACCGAGCTGTCCGACGCCCGCGCTCGCGTGGGCCATAAGGTGGCCCTGCAGGGTAACCTGGACCCCAACGTGCTGTTTGCGCGCCCTTCGGCCATTCGTGCGGAAGTGGCTCGCGTACTGGAGAGCTACGGCCACGGCCCTGGCCACGTTTTCAACCTGGGCCATGGCATCAGCCAGTTCACCAACCCTGATCACGTCACCGCCTTCATGGAGGCGCTGCACGACTTGAGCCCGCAGTACCATCAGGGCATTCCGACTCAATCGAACGACTCATGCCCAGGAGCCAAGCAATGAGCGACCTACGCGACGACCAGTGGTTTACCGAAGTCTTTGATAGCCACGGCAGCGCTTTCTCGCTGAAAGTGACCGAAAAGCTGCTGGATGTGCAGAGCCCTTACCAGCACCTGGAAGTGTACGCCACAGAGACCTACGGCAACCTGATGGTGCTGGATGGCTGCGTGATGCTGACCGATCGCGACAACTTCCTGTATCACGAAATGATCGCCCACCCGGCGCTGTTCACCCATCAGGACCCCAAGCGCGTGGTCATCATTGGTGGCGGCGACTGCGGCACCTTGAAAGAAGTGCTGCGCCATCCGGGCGTCGAGAAGGTCACCCAGATCGATATCGACGAGGAAGTCACCAAGGCCGCCGAGCGCTTTTTCCCCGAACTCGTGGAAGCCAACGGCGACCCCCGCGCCGAGCTGCTGTTTGCCGACGGCGTGAAGTGGGTGGACGACGCGGCCGACGAGAGCATCGACCTGCTGATCATCGACTCCACCGACCCGGTCGGCCCGGCCGAAGGCCTGTTCAAGACCGACTTCCTGAAACGCTGCCACCGTATTCTGAAAAGTGGCGGAGTGATGGTGCAGCAGAGCGAGTCGCCGCTTTACCATAGCGGTTCGATCATTCGCGAACTGCGCAACGACATGCGCGAAGCGGGCTTCGACAGCGTGGCCACCTTGCCCTTCCCCCAACCGGTCTACCCCTCTGGCTGGTGGAGCGTGACGTTGGCAGGTAAGGGCACCAGCGTTGAAAGCTTCCGCGAAGAAGCTGCCGCCAGCCACGAAATGCCGCTACAGTACTACACAGCAGAGGCCCATCGTGGAGCCCTGGCGCTGCCCCCCTTCATGCGCAAAGCCTTTGCGTGAGAGCGGGCATCGTTAGTGGAAGAGCCGGGCGCTGCTCGGCTTTTTTATGCGCGCAGATCGGCGCGCTTCGACGTCAAGGAATCACACATGAAGAGTGTTCGTTGGTTGGGAGTAGGGGCCAGCCTGTTGGCACCGGCCATCGCCATGGCCAGCACGCTGGACACCGTCCAGAATCGCGATAGCCTGCGTTGCGGCGTGAATGCCGCCCAGCCCGGTTTCTCGTCACTGGATGACGACGACCAGTACCGGGGCTTGGATACCGACATCTGCCGCGCCATTGCCGCCGCCGCGCTAGGCGATGCCAACAAGGTGGACTTCGTGCCGCTGGACTCCGTGGAGCGCTTCACGGCCCTTCAGTCCGGTGAAGTGGACGTGCTGTCGCGCACCACCACCTGGACCTCCAGCCGCGATACCACGCTGGGCATGCACTTTACCGGCGTCAGCTATTACGACGGCCAGGCCTTCATGGTCGCCAGCGACCTGAACGTACAGAGTGCCAAGGAGCTGGACGGCGCCGCGGTATGCACCCAATCGGGCACCACCAGCGAACTGAACCTGTCCGATTACTTCAGGGTTCACGGCATGACCTATGATGCCGTGGTCTTCGACTCTCCCGAGCAGTCGATTGCCGGGTTCGAAGTAGGCCGCTGCGACGTGCTGAGCTCCGATGCCTCGCAGCTCTATGCCCAGCGGATGCAGCTGGCCGACCCCGACATGGCCGTGGTGCTGCCCGAGATCATCTCCAAGGAGCCGCTGGGCCCGGCCGTGCGCCAGGGCGACGACCAGTGGTTCAATATCGTCAAATGGACGCTGTTTGCCATGCTCAATGCCGAAGAGCTGGAAGTCACCCAGGCGAACGTGGACGAGCAGCTCGACAGCGACGACCCTGACGTACAGCGCCTGCTGGGCCAGGATGGCGATTTCGGCAGCCCCATGGGCATCAGCGCCGACTGGGCCTACCAGATCGTCAAGCAGGTAGGTAATTACGCGGACGTTTATGACCGCAATGTCGGCACAGGGTCGGACTTCAACATTGCCAGAGGCCTCAACGGGCTATGGAAAGACGGTGGCATTCAGTACGCGCCGCCTATTCGCTGATCGGCGAACATCAGTAGTTTTCTCCCCGCGCCAGCGGCTACGCACCAAAAAAGAGCATCGCGTAGCCGCTGGCACTCTTTTTTGCACCAATACTTTCGATAAATTCGCTGATTTTACGTTGAAAACCGCTGAATTTGCCGACATATCTTTTTTGGCACCTTCCTTGCT
>NZ_LFGS01000007.1:83023-89505 GCF_002078135.1 Halomonas sp. BC1
TAGCTTTTAGGCATGCATCGACATGCATAACATCATTAAATCGAGGAAGGGGAACGCACATGGTTAACAAGAAACACCTGGTACTGCTTGCCTCTGCGGGTGCAATTACGCTGGCCGGTATCGCTACCGCGCAGGCGAACACATTAGAAGAAACGCGCTCTCGCGGTGCCGTACAGTGTGGCGTTAGTGATGGCTTGCCAGGTTTTTCCGCGCCGGACGATAGCGGCGAATGGCAAGGTCTTGATGTTGACGTATGTCGTGCCGTCGCTGCCGCCGTACTGGGCGATGCCGACGCCGTTAACTATATCTCCCTGAACGCCGTCGAGCGCTTTACCGCACTGCAGTCTGGCGAAGTCGATGTTCTGTCCCGTAACACCACCTGGACCACCACCCGCGATACCACGCTGGGTCTCAACTTCACCGGCGTGAACTTCTACGACGGCCAAGGCTTCATGGTCTCTACCGACCTGGGCATCTCCAACGCCTCCGAGCTGGATGGCGCTGCGATCTGTATCCAGTCCGGCACCACCACCGAGCTGAACCTGGCTGACTACTTCCGCGCCAACGGCATGGAATTCGATCCCATCGTTTTCGATACCTCCGAGCAAACCGTGGGTGGCTTCCAGGCGGGACGCTGTGACGTTCTGACCTCTGACACCTCTCAGCTGGCCGCACTGCGTATTCAGCTGGACGACCCGTCTGCTGCCATGATCCTGCCCGACGTCATCTCCAAGGAGCCGCTGGGCCCCGTGGTACGTCAGGGTGACGACCTGTGGTTCAACATCGTCAAGTGGTCTCTGTTCGCCATGATCAACGGTGAAGAGTACGGCGTGACCAGCGAAAACGCCGAAGAAATGCGCGATTCCGATAACCCGGACGTGGCTCGCCTGCTGGGTCAGGACGGCAACTACGGTGAAGGCATGGGTCTGGATGCCGAGTGGGCCTACAACATCCTGAGCCAGGTAGGTAACTACGCAGAAAGCTTCGAACGTAACGTCGGCATGGATTCACCGCTGGAAATCGAACGGGGTGTCAACGCTCTGTGGAACCAGGGTGGCTTCCAGTACGCACCGCCGATTCGCTAAGCGTCTCGCTTGACCCCGGCCCGCCGTCCCTTGCCAGCATCACTCAAGGGGATCGGCGGGCCATTTGATTGACCTTCCGTGTAGCGGAGACGCCATCCATGTCCGTAAGACCTAACGCTCGCCCCGTTGGCCAAAAGCCTCCGTTCTGGCGAGACCGCGCAAAGCGTGCGCTGATCTTTCAGTTTTTACTCATTGCTGCCGTTATTGCGTTTCTGTTCTATATCGTCGGTAATGTTCAAGACAACCTGTCCTCTCGCGGGATCACTACCGGGTTCGGTTTTCTTAACAACACCGCAGGCTTCGGGATCGTTCAGAGTCTGATCGACTACTCCTCCCAAAGCACCTATGGCCGCACCTTCTTCGTGGGCCTGCTGAATACTCTGCTGGTGGGCGCACTGGGGGTCATTGCCGCCACCATCATCGGTTTCATCGTCGGGATTGCCCGTTTGTCGCCCAACTGGCTGATCGCACGACTGGCCACGGCGTATATCGAAACCTTCCGTAACATCCCGCTGCTGCTGCAGATTTTCTTCTGGTACTTTGCCGTATTGCGTACGCTGCCCAGCGCCCGTGACAGCCTGGCTCTCGGTGAGGTCATCTTTCTCAACGTGCGCGGTCTGTATCTTCCCGGGCCGTTATTCGAGTCCGGGTTCGGGCTGATTCCGGTCACCTTCATTGCGGCGATCATCGCCAGCATTGCACTGGTGATCTGGAACAAGCGCCGTCAGGAGGCCACGGGGCAGCGCCTGCCAGCCTACTGGATCTCCTTCGCGATGATTTTCGGCCTGCCCCTGCTGGTGATGTTTGCCACCGGTGTGCCGATCACCTGGGATGTCCCCGAGCTGCGCGGTTTCAACTTCCGCGGCGGTGTCACCGTCATTCCCGAGTTCCTGGCGCTGTGGTTCGCGCTTTCGATTTATACGGCGGCGTTCATTGCCGAAATCGTGCGCTCCGGCATTCAAGCCATTTCCCATGGCCAAACCGAGGCCGCACAAGCGCTGAGCCTGCCGCGTAACCTGGTGCTGCGTCTGGTGGTCATTCCGCAGGCACTGCGGGTCATCATTCCCCCGCTCACCAGCCAGTACCTCAACCTGATCAAGAACTCGTCGCTGGCCACCGCCATTGGCTACCCGGACCTCGTTTCGGTCTTTGCGGGCACCACGCTGAACCAGACAGGCCAAGCCATCGAGGTCATTGCCATGACCATGGCGGTTTATCTGACCATCAGTCTGCTGGTCTCCATGTTCATGAACTGGTTCAACGCCCGTGTGGCGCTGGTTGAACGCTAGGCCGTTGGCGAGGACATTCCCATGATTCACAACCGAACGATGATCGAGCCAAAGCCGGCGCCCAGCAGTTCCGTGGGCCCTGTGGCATGGCTACGCAGCCACCTGTTCAACGGTCCGATCAACACGATCTTTACCCTGATCGGCCTGTATATTCTCTACCTGCTCGTGGTACCGACGGTGCAATGGGCGTTCATCAACGCCGATTGGGTAGGCACCTCCCGCGAAGACTGCTCCCGAGAGGGTGCCTGCTGGGTGTTCATCAACGCACGCTTCACCCAGTTCATCTACGGCCTGTACCCGCGCTCGGAAATCTGGCGTGCCAATATCGTCTTTGCCGGGTTCTTCACCCTGATTGCCTGGCTGGCGATTCCACGCCTGCCCTTCAAGCGCTGGGTGGCCGTGTTTGCGCTGGTCGGCTTCCCCGTGATCGCCTACGTGCTGCTGCATGGCGGCTATTTCGACCTGCCGCGTGTACCGACCCATCGCTGGGGCGGCCTGATGCTGACCCTGCTGCTGGCCACCGTGGGCATGGTAGGTGCGCTGCCGATCGGTATCGTGCTGGCCCTGGGGCGGCGTTCCAATATGCCCATCGTCAAGAGCTTCTGCGTCGTCTTTATCGAGTTCTGGCGTGGCGTACCGCTGATCACGGTGCTGTTCATGGCCTCGGTGATGCTGCCGCTGTTCATGCCTACCGGGGTCAGCGTGGACCGTCTGGTACGCGCCTTGATCGGCCTGACGCTGTTCCAGAGCGCCTACATGGCCGAAGTCATTCGCGGTGGTTTGCAGGCCATTCCCAAAGGCCAGGAAGAGGCCGCCGCCGCCCTCGGCATGACCTACTGGAAACGCATGGGTCTGATCGTACTGCCCCAGGCTCTGAAAATGATGATTCCTGGTATCGTGAACACGTTCATTTCGTTGTTCAAGGACACGACCCTGGTCATGATCATCGGGCTATTCGATCTGCTGGGGATCGTGCAAGCGGCACTGGCCGACTCGCGCTGGCTGGGCTTCTCGCTGGAAGGCTATGTCTTTGCGGCCTTCATGTTCTGGATATTCTGTTTCAGCATGTCGCGCTACAGCCAGTATCTGGAACGCAGGCTCCACACCGGCCACAGGCGTTAACGCCGCTTTTATCAACGATTTTTTAGCAGGATAGTGACATGACACAAGCAGCTTCCCATAACCCTGGCACCGGTACTTCGGATCTGATGGTCGAAATGCGCGGCGTCAACAAGTGGTACGGCGATTTTCACGTGCTGCGCGACATCTATCTGGAAGTGAAGCGCGGCGAAAGGATCGTCATTTGCGGGCCGTCCGGCTCGGGCAAGTCCACCATGATTCGCTGCATCAACCACTTGGAAGAGCATCAAAAGGGCGAGATCGTGGTCGGTGGCGTGCCGCTGACCCAGGACGTGAAGCGTATCGAGCAGATTCGCCGCAGCGTTGGCATGGTGTTCCAGCACTTCAACCTGTTTCCTCACCTCACCGTGCTGGAGAACTGCTGTATCGCCCCCATGTGGGTACAGAAAAAGCCGCGCAAAGAGGCCGAAGAGCAGGCCATGCGCTACCTGCAGCGGGTTCGCATCGCCGAGCAGGCCAAAAAATATCCCGGCCAGCTGTCCGGTGGTCAGCAGCAGCGGGTCGCCATTGCCCGCTCGCTGTGCATGCACCCGGACGTCATGCTGTTCGATGAGCCGACCTCGGCCCTAGACCCGGAAATGATCAAGGAAGTACTGGACGTCATGATCGAACTGGCCGAAGAGGGCATGACCATGCTCTGCGTGACCCATGAAATGGGCTTCGCCAAGACCGTGGCCGACCGCGTGATCTTCATGGACCAAGGGCAGATCATCGAAGAAAATGCTCCAGAGCCGTTCTTCAACAACCCGCAGTCCGAGCGCACCCAGCTCTTCCTGAGCCAGATTCTGGGGCATTGATTCGACTGCCAGCGCGTCATAATGCGTAACGTGGGCCTCAGCTGAGGCCCATTTTCATGGCCCTTCTGAATACCCCACATCACACCAGAGAGTCATCATGGAAAAACTGTTCATCGACCGCGCCCCACAGCCCATTGCGCCGTTCTCTCACGCCTGCCGCGTGGGCGACCTGGTGTTCATCACCGGCCAGATGCCGACCGTGCCGGAAACCAACGAAATGCTGCTGGGCACCTTTACCGAACAAACCCACCGGGTCATGCAGAACCTGGCCATCGTGCTGGAAGAGGTGGGCAGCAGCTTCGAGTACGTGGTGCAGTCACGGGTTTTCATTACCAACATGGGCCACTTCGATGAAGTGAACCAGGTCTACGCCAGCTACTTCGAGAAACCGCTCCCCACCCGTACCTGCATCGGCGTCACCGGCCTGGCAGGCGGTGCCGACGTGGAAGTCGACATGATTGCCTGGATTCCCCCCAGGGAAGGCGCCTAACCGCCTACCAGCGTGATGCTGGCCGGGGCCAGCGCGAGCTGCTCACGGTGCTGGGTCAATGGCTTGCCTGCCAGCGCCGTGAGCAGGATCTGCAGCGGGTCGCCATGGCTCACCACCAGCACCGTTTCCCCTTGCCAGCGCAGCTCCAGTGCTTCCAGCGCCGCGCACATGCGCGCTGCCACACTGGTGAGCGGCTCTACCTGCCACTGCCGATGCGCGGCACTCTGGGCATCCTGCGCCCACACCTCGGGGTAATGGCTATCTGCCTGGCCTTCCAGCTCGCCAAAATGGCGTTCTCGCAAGCGCTCGTCGATGGCCATGCCCAACCCGAAGGCGCTGGCCACTCGGGCGGCAGTTCGAGTCGTGCGTAAAAAGTCCGAATGCACCACCTGGGTGGGCACCGGCCAACGCCAGTCCACCAGTGCATCGTCCAACTGCCGTTCGCCTTCGGGCGACAATCCATAGGCGTCTATTCCGCGCTCGGGGGTGCTGATGATTCGCCCCTGTGCGTTGGCCTGGCTGTGGCCATGGCGCATCAGCAGATAACGGTTGCGCCAATGGTAGGAGGGGGTCAGGAAAGTGTTTGACATATCTTTGTAACAAACCCTGGATTGAGAATGCTCGTTTTCGAAAAATAAACATCTGCGTCTTCAAATGTCCATTAGCGAAACGCTGGGGGCTCGCCATTATCGTGCTGATGCTGATCGGTGAAGCCATCACCAGCGTGGTAAAGCCACTAGGCAAACGTTTGACCTAACCCCAAACGCTTGCCATGGTTAAAGGGCAATCAACGACATGGAGGACGTATGACGATGACCACCTATATCGTGGTAGCCGATGCGGCACGCGCCAGAATCTTTACCCGTGACGCCCTGGAACTCGCCGAGCAGGAGAGCATGGTGCATGCGGCAGGAAGGCTGCATGAAGGCGACCTGATCACCGACCGCCGAGGGGCCGACGTGCATGAGTCCACGTCCACCACGTCACGCTCGTCAGGTGAAGAGGGCGCCGCTTCCCGGCATGAAAACGAGCTGTTTGCCAAGGAGGTCGCCCAACGGCTCTATACTGCCCGCGTCGATAACCGCATGGAGAAGCTGATCATGGTGGCCCCCCCCAAGTTTCTCGGGCTGCTGCGGGAAAAGCTCGACAACCCCACCCAGAAACTGGTAATCCATACCCTCTCCAAGGACCTCAGCAAAGCCTCGCTGTCGGATATTCAGGAAGCCGTCAGCGATTTGCGCTGATCCATGAATAAACGGCTATACGCCTAAAGAAGTGGTCACTCTCGCCGATAATCGTCATTTACCCTGACGATCAAGAGAGTGACCATGTTCGCTACCCTACGCTTTCGAATACTCTTAGCGGCGTTGACTGCCATCGTTGTTGCCCTGGTGATCAATGGCATCGCCAGCTATTCCACCGTTAAACACCATAATAGCGAACAGATCAGCCGCAACCTCAGCGCTGTTGTGAATGGAAACACACAGGCTATCGATGAGTGGTTCAATGCACGCTACACCATGATGGCAAGCATGGAGCACACTGCAGGCGGCGAAGAGCCGCTGTCGGCGTTGCGCCAGTTGGCCGATTCTGGCGACTTCATGACGGCATACCTCGCTTATCCACACACATCAAACGCCATTTTTTCAGACGGCTGGCAGCCACCTAGTGATTACGATCC
>NZ_LFGS01000007.1:90427-101408 GCF_002078135.1 Halomonas sp. BC1
GAGGACGGCCTTGGTATCAGGCAGCCGTTAGCGCAGCGGACACGGTCGTTACCGCGCCCTATGTCGATGCGCAAACCGGCGGATTGATCATCACGTTCGCCCGCCCCTTTTACCGTAATGGCGAGCTGATGGCCGTCATTGGGGCAGACATTACCATAGCGGACGTCATCGATATCGTGGGTAATATTTCCCCCACGCCTTCAAGCTTCGCTTTTTTGACCACTCAGGATGGCACCTTGGTTGCCCACCCGGACGCCGCCCTGACCCTGGAGCCTTCGACCGCCCTGAGTGCGAACTTGAACCCTCAGGAGCTCACGCGCATTATCCAGTCCGACACGCCCCAGCCCATGGCCCTGCAGGAAAGCAGCAAGCTGCTCATGGGCAGCCAAGTGGGCGGCAATAGCGGCTGGCAGTTGGTGGTCGCGCTGGACGAAGCAGAAGCCACGGCCGGGCTGCGCGCCATTGCTGCCACGTCCATCATCACCCTGCTGATCGTCGCCGCCATCACCGCCGTGGTGTTCGGCCTGCTGCTCTCGCTGCTGCTGCGTCGCCTGCTGGGTGTGCGTAACGCCATGGATAACATTGCCTCCGGCGAAGGCGACCTGACGCAGCGCTTACCGGAAGAGGGTAACGACGAGGTCACTCAGATCGCCCGCGCTTTCAACCGCTTCGTGGGCAAAATGGAAGAAGTGCTGATCGAAGTACGTACCAGCAGCGAAGCCGTGCACCACGCCGCCAACGAGATTGCCATGGGCGGGCAGGACCTGTCGCGCCGCACCGACAATGCGGCTTCCAGCCTGCAGCAGACGTCTGCGTCGGTGGAGCAGATCACCAGCACCGTCGCCCACACCGCCGCGTCGGCCCAGGAGGCCAACCAGCTCTCTCATGCCGCTTCTGAAGTAGCGAAAAACGGCGGTCAGGTGGTCTCGAACGTGGTGACGACCATGGAAGACATCTCCCAGGCCTCCAACAAGATTGGCGAGATCGTCACGCTGATGAACAGCATTGCCTTCCAGACCAACCTGCTGGCGCTCAACGCCTCGGTAGAAGCCGCCAGAGCGGGCGAGCATGGCCGCGGCTTTGCCGTGGTAGCCGACGAAGTGCGTAAACTGGCTGGCCGCAGCAGCGACGCTGCCAGCGACATTCAGAAGCTGATCGAAGACTCCCAGTCCCGGGTCAATAACGGCACCTCGCTGGTGCGCGAGGCTGGCAGCACCATGCACGATATCGTCGAGCACATTACCCGTGTCACCGACGTACTCGAAGAGATCAACGCCGCCACCAGCGAACAGAGTGATGGCATCAAGCAGGTCAACATCGCCGTGGCCGAGCTGGACCGGATGACCCAGGAAAACGCTGCCATGGTGGAAGAGTCCACCACCGCCGCCGAGCACCTCAAGGAGCAGGCAAACCACCTGACCGGCACCATCAGCAGCTTCAAGCTATCCGGAGCCAGCGCGCTTGCCTTGGGGTCACCCACGCTGCGCGATTACTGACACCCATGACGAACATTCAAGGAATGGGCGGCAGCGGGATGTCGTCGCTGCGCTGGGCACCGGCGGTCATTTCGCGGCAGAGGCGCAAAAACTCGCGCACGCCGGTGGTCAGATACTTGTGGCGATGCCAGATGAAGGTGAACTGACGCTTCAGGTCCAGCTCCGGCGTGGGTAGCGGCACCAGGCTACCCCGCCGGAAAGCGTCTCGTAGCGCCAGCCGAGAGACGCAGCCGATCCCCAGACCTGACTCCACCGCCCGCTTGATCCCTTCGGTGTGCTCCAGTTCCAGCAGCGTATTGAAGCGGCTGCGCCGATGGCGCGCCGCATGCTCCAGCGTCATGCGGGTGCCGGAGCCCTCCTCGCGCATGATCCAGTCTTCCCGCAGCAGCTGATCCAGCTCCAGATGAGCACGCCCGGCCAGTGGGTGCCGAGGCGAGCAGAACACGCACAGCTCGTCTTCTACCCAGGGCTGGCTGATGATCATGTCGTCATCGCACTGCCCTTCGATCAGCCCCAGGTCCAGCGAATGCTGGCGCACCCCCTCGATGATATGCCGCGTATTGCGCACCGCCAGCCGCACGCGGCTACCGGGGTAACGCTGCATGAAATCACTGATCAACAGTGTGGCCAGATAGTTGCCGATGGTCAGGGTGGCACCCACGTCCAGAGCGCCCACCCCCTGCTGGCCGCGCAGCAGCTCCTCCACCTCTTCGGCTCGGTCCAGCAGCGCCACCGCCTTGGGGAGCAGCTGGAACCCCAACGCGTTGAGTTTCAGACGTTTACCCATGCGGTCCAATAGCTGGCAGTCGAACTGGCGTTCCAACTCGGCCAGCGCCGTACTGGTCGCCGACTGGGACATGGCCAGCGCCCTCGCCGCCTGGGAAACGCTTTCGTGCTGGGCAACGGCGACGAAGACTTCCAGCTGACGCAACGTGTAATGCATGACCAGGCTCCTCCAGAAAAAGTGCTGCTCAACGAAAGCTATATCGATTTTAAAGATATACGTTATCAAGATAATTTGCTTAACAGATATACCACCCTTTATCTAGAATGAGCGCATCCTATAAAGCTATTTTTTATTCTTTTTTAGAATATGGCGAGCAAGGCTTAGGCCACGCAGCCACACACGCAGCCACAAAGGAGTCAGCATGAGCAAGTTTGCCCTGGAAGAAGTGCTAAGCGTTCACCACTGGAACGACACGCTGTTCAGCTTCCGCACGACACGTGAGCGCAGCCTGCGCTTCAAGAACGGCCAATTCGTGATGATCGGCCTGGAAGTGGCGGGCAAACCTCTGATGCGCGCCTACTCCATCGCCAGCCCGAACTACGAAGATCATCTCGAGTTCTTCAGTATCAAAGTGCCCGATGGCCCGCTGACCTCACGTTTGCAGCACCTGAAGGTGGGCGACCAGATCATGGTCAGCCGCAAGCCGACCGGCACGCTGGTATGCGACGACCTGCTGCCCGGACGTAACCTGTACATGCTCTCCACCGGCACGGGCCTAGCGCCGTTCATGAGCCTGATCCAGGACCCGGAAGTCTACGAGCGTTTCGAGAAGGTCGTACTCATTCACGGCGTGCGTGAAGTCTCCGAGCTGGCCTACGCCGACTTCATCACCAAGGAATTGCCCGCCCACGAGTACCTGGGTGAAGAAGTCGCCGAAAAGCTGGTGTACTACCCCACGGTCACCCGTGAAGAGTTCCACACCATGGGCCGCCTGACCGACCACATTCGCAGCGGCAAGCTGTTTGCCGACACCGGCCTGCCGCCCATCGACCCGCGCCAGGACCGCGCCATGATCTGCGGTAGCCCCGCCATGCTGGACGACACCAGCGCGCTGCTGGATGAGCTAGGCCTGAACATCTCCCCGCGCATGGGCGAACCAGGCGACTACGTCATCGAACGCGCCTTCGTAGAGAAGTAAGTCTAACGGTGAAGGGTGAAGGGTGAAGGGTGAAGAATAGATCGTAGCCTTTGACACCCCCTCATCTTATGCACAAAGCCCCTGTGGACGTTATCCACAGGGGCTTTGTGCGACTTACGCCTTACACTTCACCATTCACAAAATTAAACCGCGTCTTTGCCGGTTTCGCCGGTACGGATACGAATCACCTGCTCCAACGGCATCACGAAGATCTTGCCATCGCCGATCTTGCCCGTATTGGCCACTTGGGTGATCGCATCGATGACCTGTTCGGCCATATCATCGTCCACGGCTACTTCCAGCTTAACCTTGGGCAGGAAATCCACCACGTATTCCGCCCCACGATACAGCTCTGTGTGGCCTTTCTGGCGACCAAAGCCTTTCACTTCCGTCACCGTAATACCCTGCACGCCGATATCGGAAAGCGACTCGCGTACGTCATCAAGCTTGAACGGCTTGATAATGGCTGAGATTAATTTCATGACCACATCCTCTGGTTATGCAACGGTTGTCTTGACCGGATACAAGGCGGCGCGACGTTGACCCTCCTCACGCCCGTTGCACTTAGCATACACCCGCCAGCCCCGAGAATAAAAAGCCCTTGTGCCTGGCACGTATATGCGCCGCTACATACGGCAAAAGGCCTCCCATCGGGGAGGCCTTGAGTAGCAGTGCCGCTTGCTATGGCACGGCGCTTATTTCTTGACGCCAAACTCGGGGTAGGCTTCCAGGCCACACTCTGCGATATCGACGCCTTCGTACTCTTCTTCTTCGCTGACACGGATACCCATGACCGCTTTCAGCACCAGCCACACCACCAGGCTCGCCAGGAATACCCAGCCGAAGATGCCCACGATACCGATCAGCTGTGCACCGAAGGACGCATCGCCATTGTTCAGCGGCACGGCCAGCACACCCCAGATACCCACGACACCGTGAACCGAGATAGCACCCACAGGGTCATCCAGCTTCAGCTTGTCCAGCGTGACGATGGCAGCAACCACGATCAGACCACCGATGGCACCAATCACGGCGGCACCCAGCGCGGAAGGCGACAGCGGGTCGGCGGTAATGGCGACCAGGCCTGCCAGCGCACCGTTCAGTGCCATGGTCAGGTCCGCCTTGCGGAACCACAGTTTGGCCAGCACCAGGGCTGCAATCACGCCACCCGCCGCCGCCGCATTGGTATTCACGAACACTTGAGCAACGTTGTTGGCCGACACGGCATCCGACATTTTCAGCTCGGAACCACCGTTGAAGCCGAACCAGCCCATCCACAGGATGAAGGTACCCAGCGTGGCCAGCGGCATGTTGGCGCCCGGAATCGCGTGGATAGAACCGTCCTTGCCGTACTTGCCCTTACGGGGGCCCAGGACCAGAACACCCGCCAACGCTGCTGCTGCACCGGCCATGTGGACGATACCCGAGCCCGCATAGTCAGAGTAGCCAACGCCATCCAGCCAGCCACCGCCCCAGGTCCAGTAGCCAGACACCGGGTAGATGAAGGCGGTCATGACCACCGCGAAGGCCAGGAAGGCCCACAGCTTCATACGCTCGGCCACGGCACCCGACACGATCGACATTGCCGTTGCGACGAATACGACCTGGAAGAAGAAGTCCGAACGCATGGAGTAGTAAGGGGCATCCTCACCACCGGCCAGCACCGCATCGACGCTGTTCTCGGCACCGATCAGGAAGCCAAGGCTGGGCAGGAAACCGCCTTCGCCGCTGGAGTACATGATGTAGTAGCCCACCAGCAGGTACATGGTGCAGGCAATGGCAAACAGCGCAATGTTCTTGGTCAGAATTTCAGCGGTGTTCTTGGAACGCACCATACCGGCCTCGAGCATCGAGAAGCCGGCGGCCATCCACATGACCAGTACGCCGCAAATCAGGAAGTAAAACGTATCGAGCGCGTAGCTCAATTCTGTAAGCTCGTTCATCAGGTGTTCCCCGTGATCCAAGAGAAGTTATTGGTGGGTCGTCGTTGTGTAGGCTGGCCTATACCGCGTCGGCGCCGCGCTCTCCGGTACGAATACGAATGACATCTTCCAGCGGCGTCACGAATACCTTGCCGTCACCGATCTTGCCGCTGTTGGCAGCGCTGCAGATGGCATCCAGCACGCTCTCCAGACGCGCATCGTCCACGGCCACTTCCACTTTCACCTTGGGCAGAAAGTCCACTACGTACTCGGCACCGCGATACAGCTCGGTGTGGCCTTTCTGGCGACCAAATCCCTTGACCTCGGTAACCGTAATCCCCTGCACGCCGTTGTCGGCGAGTGCTTCACGAACGTCGTCAAGCTTGAAAGGCTTGATGATAGCGGTGATGAGTTTCATCCCGGATCTCCCCTGCTGGTTCAGTCCCACTCGGTGGAGAGCGGCGTGGCCGCCCGAATTTAGTGCTTGCCCTACTAATGCTCATACCGTGCCACTGGTTTTTTTCTTATTTAAATTCATGCCCTTAAACATTAAAAAACACGTTTCACGGGCATCAGCAGAGCGACTATCCACCTCCTTTCACCCGTCACTGCACTAAAAAAGCACATCACCAAAAGCTCAATGCTTCTTTTTGATGCATGAGCGCATTGAAGGAGAAAACGCACGCGGGGCATGCGGATTGCCAAAGGGTTGCGTATCCTTACAGGTAAGCTATCCACATTTATGCGCCACCGTTTAAGGAGAGAGCCATGACGCCCCAGGATCGCATCAGCCGTTTAGCCCAGCAGATAGGCGACCGTTTACAGAACGCTTCCCAGGCCCCGGAAGACATTCAGAAAGGCGTGCAGCAAGTGGTGCGGGGAGCCTTCGACCGCCTGGAGCTGGTATCACGGGAAGACTTTGATATCTTGATGGATGTACTGCAGCGCACGCGCGCGCGCGTCGAGGCGCTGGAGCGTCAGGTAGCCAGCCTGGAAGCCACGGTGGAAGCAGCCAGCGCCGCACAGGCCACGCCCATGGAAGCCGAAGTACCACCAGCCACCGCAGAGCCTGCCGAGCAAGACAAACCCACCCCAGGCAAGCCAGGCTGAAACAACGCTGGGTGCCTTTCCACAGGCCCCAGCATCTCCCTCCCCAAAAAATGAACAATAATCAATATCATTGACAGCATGAGCGAGCATGCTATCGTGCAGACTCGGCGTTAAATCTATCGGCGCTTTTTAGCACCATCACAGCGCATTTTTCAGGTCATTTAGCCCATTAGCTCATTGCCTCATGCGCCAGCCCTCCTGCGGTGCACCATCTGATATCACGCCATATCACGCCACACGCAGGTATATGACTTGGCTGGGCATCGCCCACCTTCGCCAATCACAAGGCGCTGCAGGCAATTCCGACGCCCCCTTGGTGACCGTTGACCCACTGCCTGCCCTCCGCCCTCCGCCCAGCGCTTTGCCCGCGAGCTGACCAACGCACTGTACGAACCGCGTGGCGAGCCAGGGTCATTGGCGTCTTACCCTAGGCGGCTTTTCCGGCCACTCCGGTAAAAAAATTTCGCCCTCAATCGTATCAATGACCTCATCAAACTGCTCAGGCGCGTGTTTCACCCCACACTCCCACACCACCACGACCCGCCACCCTATGGCCTCCAGCTCAGCCCGTTTACGCGCATCTCTACGCACATTCTCAGCGAGTTTGGTTTGCCAAAACTGCTTGCGGCTCGATGGGGTGGTGGCATAGAAACATCCTTCATGCCAATGCCAGAAGCACCCGTTGACGAAGATGGCGACCTGATAAAGCGGGATGGTGATGTCGGGCTTGCCGGGAAGCTCAGTCGAATGAACGTCAAAGCCGATATGACGCTGCTCCAGAGCGGCCTGGACAAACCGCTCTGGAGCCGTGTTCTTACCCTGAATGGAAGCCATCATGCGTGATCGAGTAAAGCGATCGACAATATCAGCCAAGGTACTCGCCCTTTCATCTGAAGGATAGAACCACTGCAAAAGACGATGGCCCGCTCAACCAACCCCCGGCACCGATCGTTTCGGCCAGGCAATCACAGCGCAAGGGGCATCTCGTACTGTTGCGGGTCGTCATCCGCTTGAAGGGCTACCGACTTGGCGGCGGCAGCCAGTATCCGCGGCTCCATCAACCTTGCCACGGCTTCGAACACAGGCACCACTACCGAGTTGCCAAACTGACGGTATGCCTGCGTATCGGACACCGGGATGACGAAACGGCTTTCTCCCGGCTGGTCAAAGCCCATCAACCTGGCGCACTCCTGGGGGGTCAGTCGTCTGGGCCGATGCTTCTGATTATGGTCACTATAGAAGTCCATGGCGTCATCGAAGCCTCGATCCACCAGAATCTCCGAACCGTCCTTGTGATAACGGGCAGAGAGCGTACGGGCGACATCGTTGGGCCGCGTCAAGCCAAAACCGAAACCGTTGCCTTTTGCACGATGCTTCTGGGCGTACTTGTACAAGTACTCCCATAACTTCGGCGTCAGGATGTACTTGTCGTCGACCTCCGGGTCCAGCAGGTCACCAAAGGCTGGGCGCTCCTTTGGGTACATTTTATGGATATCCCTCAGGGTAAACCCTTCATGAACACCCAGATCTCGACGGAACCCCACCAGAACGATGCGTTCGCGATGCTGCGGCAGAAAGTGCCGCGCGTCGATGACCTTGGGGTCCTGCCCTTTGGGCGAATTCACATCCGCCACGTCATAGCCTAGCTCATCCAGGGTCTCACAGATGATCCTGAACGTTTTGCCTTTGTCATGGCTCTTGAGGTTCTTGACGTTCTCCAGCAGGAAAGCGGCGGGCTTCTTGGCGGCCAGAATACGCGCCACATCGAAGAACAGCGTTCCCTGCGCATCACACTCGAAACCGTGCTTTCGACCAAGGGAGTTTTTCTTCGACACACCGGCCAACGAAAACGGCTGACATGGAAAGCCCGCCAGCAGTACGTCGTGATTGGGAATCTGCCGATCGATGTGCCTGTACGCTGTCTCTTCGTCGATGCTCAGGTCGCCGCTCAGCGTGACTTCACGAATGTCCTCATTGAACCGGTGCTTGCGCGGGTCACAAAAGTGATTGGCCTTGTAGGTACGAACGGCATATTTATTCCACTCCGAGGTAAAGACGCACTCGCCTCCAATCGCCTCGAACCCCTTGCGTATGCCACCGATCCCGGCGAACAGGTCGATAAACCGAAAGGATGGCTGAAGGTCACTGGGCCGGGGAGCAGGCAACATGGACACCATTTGCTGATAAGCTGCACGCGTCACTTTCGGCTCCGCCTTACCCTTGGCCCAGCGGTTGATGGTCTCGCGACACCAGCTCCCCTTGTCAGCCATGGCGAGCGCCTCGGCGATGGCGCCCTGATCATAAATCTCCAGAAGCTTATCCAGCAGTGCTCGCTCGCTGAGCGCCTCGTAAGGCGACTGAGAGGCGCTCGGCAGGCTGGCAACCACGCCAGAACTTGCACCTGTTTGGACATCGATAAGGTGAGACATGCAAACCTCTGGGTCAAATCTGTGACAATGGCGCACGATTGTATCCCAAAAAACGAGCTCCGCGAAGCGTTTACGGATGAATTCGGCTGTCGTACAACATCTGCTCCGTCACTGGCTGGTCAAGCTCCCCCATCGCCGCAAGGCGAATGTTTTTGGCGACGTCATCGACCGCATCATCCAGGGTTCCCAGCAGCTGGAACTCGGCGGCATTCACATAGCGAGCCTTCTGGCGGTCCGTGCCGGTAAACGACTGCTCAGCCCCCGTCTGCCATGATGGACGCTCACGTATCTGGCGCAAGGTGGGCGTGTCCAGCAGTTTCGCCAACAGCAACACGCGCTTACGCTCACCGATGCGGTTAAGCAGGTAGCCCGTTCCGCGCTGTTTGTCCCAGATCGGTTTGACCATGATCATGTGCAGCGTCTTGATCCCTTTACGCGCCAAGTCCTGCATGACCTGTAACTGGCCATTATTAATCCCAAAGAAGAGGCCGCCACGACCTCGCTCGACGTAGGGAAACTTGTGTTTTACCTCCAACTGCATGAGCGTCCCATTGGGCAGTCGCGCCACACTGTCGATATCCCAAACGCCATCGAAAAAAGGCTGTATCGCGCAATTTTTAAACAGTCGATGCAGGACGACATGTTTAAAAATATCGCGACTGTAATGACTAAAAATGCCTGACCAAAAAGCTTGTTGCGAGCGGTGTTCGTCAATGACCGCGCTGGTTGGCATTCTGAAACGGGGGGAGTCATATCCACGACTTTTCAACATGAACGATTGAATCGGAATATGCGTCCTGCCCTGCCACTCCTTGATGAAGAAGTCTCTGGCGCTCTCGTCGTAATAGCAATCGAATAGAAACTCATCCTTGCCCGACGCAGGGAGCAGGTGGCGACTCAGGTCAGCGGCGGCCTCGCCAGCCCCCGAGTGATCCCATAGCCACCACGCGTTGACGTAGCGGGTGCGGAGCCGTCGCTTGATGGTCAGTGTTCTGACCAGAGACACGGGCAACACGTGCACCTGCTGGGTCATCAACCTGTCCAGATAGTCATTGAAGACCGCTTCAATGACGAACCCTTCCAACATCCGGCTCTTGTCGGACCGAATCAGTATTTCCTTTAACCCGGCTTATTCACGAGACTCACCTGAAAACGAAGATGGCGAGTGGTTTTCTCTTGTAGAATCAGGATGTTCCTGCCAGAACACGATTCAAGAGGACCACTCGCCATGGGTGAAAGCCTATCCACCTGGACGCCCTCGTGCAACGGCTCTGTCCGTGTCGAGCTGAGCGGCCAGCGCACCACCAGCGACAGCGGCGCTCTGCTGTTGCGTGAAGCCCTCGACAACAGCGGCGTGATTGAGGCGCTCGAAGACAACCTGGTCGATCCGCGTCACCCGCTGCGTATCCGCCACTCCCTGGCCAGTCAGCTACGCACCCTGGTGCTGCAGCGCGCGATGGGCTGGATCGATCTCAGCGATACCGACACGCTGCGCCGTGACCCGCTCTGGCAGTTGGCCTGTAGCGACGCGCGCGGGACGACGCCATTGGCGCAGGACCGGCCGTCTCAAGCCACGCTGTCGCGGCTGCTGACCTGCCTCGGCCGCAACGACAACATCGATGCCGTGCACGAAGGCCTGCTGCGGCTGGTGGTCTGGCGGCTGACGTCGCTGAAGAACGGCGAGCGCCCCAGGCAGCTGACCCTGGACATCGACGGCCTGCCAATCGAGGTCCACGGACATCAGGGCGGCTCGGCGTATCATGGCCTTTACGGTGCGCGGATCTACTCACCGCTGGTCGCCTCGCTAGCCGAAACCGGCGATATGGTCGGCGGGCTACTGCGAGAGGGTAACGCTGGCCCGGCAGAGAACGCCGACACCTGGATCCCGCATCTGGTACGACGACTCAACGAGAGCACCGGGGCACAGGTTCGTGTGCGCATCGACGCCGGTTTTACCGATAACGCGACGCTGGAGGCCCTGGAGGATCGGGAGATCGAATACCTGGGCCGGTTGCGCAGTCACACCGGTCTACAGAAGCTGGCAGCACCGCTCCTGAAGCGGCCACCCGGCCGGCCACCCGAGCAGCCTCGCGAGTGGA
>NZ_LFGS01000007.1:101938-106924 GCF_002078135.1 Halomonas sp. BC1
CATCAGAAAGCGAGCGACTGGAGCAGGGGTCGGCGATCACGTCTGCTTGGACGGCCGCAATTGATTCCAAAGAGCTATAAGTAAGTAGGAAAAGGGCTGCGTTCTGGCATTACTCAACAGCCACTCGCGCTGAAGATGCGAATCCTGATAAGCAATGCCAACAGCCAGTACCTTCAGACCGCTCAATCAGCGCCCTCGTGAATAAGGCGGGTTAATGACCATGCACCGATGTTTATCGCAATAATGCATTATTGCTGAGTGGACTCATGTTTTTTAAATGCCGCATTTTCGTGCTTTATAATACTGACCGTTAATAAAAGGCATAAACCTACGCCAACGATCAAACTCGCCGAGATAATAGCGGGATGACTGGAAAAGAACAGGTAATTAATGGCACTTTGCAAATCGGTACTGGTTTCCATTGTTGTCTCCTCAACGTTTCTTAGGATATGTCTGGCAACTACTTTTTTACATGATCATTATTTAGCGCATGCTCGAGGTAAGATGCAGAGTTATCGCGATTAACTAATATCCTGCCTTTTCGCCATGGGGAACGCTTTGTTTAATCCACCATGAACGCCCTGAGGCGAATGACCTTGTGGAGACTCGGTTTCAGGATAGGGCCTCGCCGATATTTCCACCAGGTCAAGCCCTAGTACTTCAACATGTGGTGGTACACGCAGTAGGTTGAACTTTTTCAATGCGTAAGAGATTCCCCAACCTGGGATAAAGCCGGTTAACGCCATAACCACAGCGCCTACCAACTGGCCGGTGAAAGAAATATCCGGCATCCCTTCTGCATTGGCAAACCCTGCCGCGAAGATACCCACCAGCACGACGCCGTAAAAACCGCAGAAACCATGAACCGCAAAGGCGCCCACAGAGTCATCCAGGCCGCGCTGTTCAAGGAAGTTGCCCACTTTGGCCATTAACGCACCACCGCTGGCCGCCAGCGCAAACGCCAGGCCGGGATAGTAAAGATCCAGACCGGCTGCCACGGTGATGATACCGCCCAAGCCACCTGACATGGTCCAGAAGGGGTCTCTTGATATCAGGTAGGCTCCGATAACACCGCCTGCAAAACCCATGACAGTGTTGAAGGCAAAAGCCGACAGGTTGGTCTGGGTTCCATAAATGGTCGTCCAGCCAATATCGCCGGTATTGAAGATGATGCAGCCGCCGAGAAAACCGAAGAAACCGACAATGATCATCATCAGCCCAAGCAACGACATTGGCATGTTGTGCGGTGGGATTGCCTGGGGCTTACCGTTTTTAAACTTGCCAATTCTGGCGCCCAGGTTCATCAATACTCCTAGGGCAAAGAACCCGGCAACCGCATGGACGACCCCTGCTGCCCCAACATCATGATAGCCAAACTGGGTGAGTAGCCAGCCGCTTGGGTGCCAGCCCCAGGACCCGGCCAGTATCCATACGCCACCCCCCAATATGACGGCAAGTGTCAGGAAGGCACTCAAACGAATTCGTTCGATGACGGCTCCAGAAAGGATAGAGCCTGTAGTCGCCCCAAAAAGAGCGAACGCCGCGAAGAATATCCCTGTGCCCATATCGTTGACATCAGGGCGCATACTGGCGCTCCAGGGAAGCGCCGCCGAGGCATCAATGGGAATCAGGCCATTGGGAAAAGCGTTGTAAATCCACCAGCCCACAAAATAGAAGGCCGGAATCACTGACGCCAGCGTAAGGATGTTTTTCATCCCTGATGCCAGCGCATTCTTGGTGCGCGAGGCACCAATTTCGTAAGACAGGAAACCTGCGTGAATCAGGAACATAATGGCAATACACCACCAGTAAAACACCTCTATGTTCATTGCCTGATGCATCTCGAAGATGCCTTTTAGTTCATCGGTCGTCATGTTGTTCCCCTATGTGTAAAGCGTGACGGTGAAATCACCTGGCTGTTTTAACCAGAGAGTTTTCGTAGTAATAAACCATTTTCTGTTGCATTCAATGACGATGATTCTTTAACACTTACCTTTATAAACAGCATTAAAACGGCTACTAGCCAACGCTCATCCCAACATTAACAGCAGCCTTTTTAAACGCCTTAAGTTAAATAGAGCAACATGCATGCCAAAACTCCATCAGCGCAGAAAAACATCTTATCCAGCCCATCAAACGATGCTTTATTGTCTAAAATATCGCGAAAACAAAACGTCACTGAACATTACCCTGGCAAATCAACACTTCCTTTTTACTAGCAAAACCCACTCTTCTGATTGGTCGAATTACCATTAAAAACGGGGGGCACTCATTCTTTTACATGCACTGTGACAGTGCTGACCTTCACCAAGCCAGTGCGTTCTAATCACTGGCTTGATGGAATTAAATTAACTACGCACGCGAGTACGCTCCTTGTCATAAAACGGCAAGGCAACCACTTCCGCCGGCAGGCGTTTCTGGTGCCCATCAAGGCGACCCACTTCTAGCTGGGTACCAGGGCTTGCAAACTCGGGTGCCAGACGACAAAGGGCTATCGATTGCTTAAGCAGCGGTGATTGGGTAGCACTGGTCACCTGCCCCACCGGAAAGCGTCCATGAAAGATCTGATCCCCATGATCCACCAGTTCCGTACTATGAATGATCAGTCCCATTAACTTGTGGCGACTTTCCGGTGCCTGCCGTGCCATCGCCTCCCGGCCAACAAAGTCGTCTTCCTTGGTTTTCATTGGCACGGTGAAACCAATACCCGCTTCAAACGGATTGGTTTCCGGGCAGAATTCATGGTCAGCAAAAATCAGCCCCGCTTCGATGCGCAGCATATCCAGTGCATCCAGCCCTAAGGGCGCTAAGCCGAACGCTTGCCCCGCCTCCCAGATGGTATCCCAAAGACGTTCGCCATGGTCAGGGTGGCACCAGACTTCAAACCCCAGCTCGCCGGTGTAGCCGGTACGCGAGACCATAAGAGGAATGCCCTCCGGCCCGCCCAACCGGCCAATCATAAAATGGAACCAGCTTAACTGCGCGACGCTCGTCTGGGTTTCAGCGTTCCACACAAGCTGGCTGAGCAGCTCACGGCTGAACGGCCCCTGGATCGCCAGGTTGTGCAGTTGCTGGGTGGACTCACGAATACTGACCTTATAACCCTGGCGGCTAGCTAGCTCACGCAGCCAGATACCACTATACGGGTCGCCGCAGATCCACCGGAACGCCTGTTCGCCCATCCGAAAAAGCGTGCCATCGTCGAGCATGCCGCCGGTTTCATTGCAGGCGGCTGAGTAAGCGACTTCGCCAACGGATAAACGCCGCACATTCCGGGTCAAGGCGTATTGCAGCAGGCGTTCAGCATCCGGCCCCACCACTTCAAACTTGCGCAAGGGTGTCAGGTCCATGACCGCAACCCGTTCACGGCAGGCAAGGTATTCGGCACGCCGCCCCCAGCCTTCAAACTCGCTGGGTAGCCAGTAGCCGCGATATTCAATGAAGCGCTGGGTCAGGGCCGATGTCCGACGGTGAAAGGCGGTTTGCAGTGTCATGCGGGGCAGTTCCTCCGGGGTAGTCCGGTTAGCAATTGAACGCGGAAATTCATGTTCGGCTGAGTAGATGCGTACCTGTATATCGGTGGGCGTCCATCCGTTAGCGGGGTCAATGTCGTCCGGACACGCGGACGACGCACACACCAGATCGCGCTTCGCGCGCAGCAGGACATAGTCGCCAGCTCGCGACCAGGGCTCATCTGCCGATAGCGTGCCGCAGGGTTCAACGTGCGTATTGAAAAAGAAATTGATGGCTGGCCAGCCAGCGCGAGGGGCGATGTTAAAGACCGCCAGTTCACGGTTAAAATTCTCGGTACAACTGATATGGCCAAAATAGCCGCTGTCTTCGTAGAATTTTGGCGTACATGCCAGCATAAAACTGTCATGCCGCCCGACTGTGTCCTGCACCACTTCAAGCATGGGCTGAAGACGTTGATCGGCAAAGCGCGAAAACAGGCCGGGCTGCGGCATCGCGCAATTGGCCAGCGTGCGTGTTGCCGCCGCGTCCAGGGTCACCGTCTCGCCCAGGTCCAGGGCATCTTTATCAAAGGCAATAAAGTCCGAACACTGCTTGCCTGACACATCGATGATCTGAATCCACTCACCTGCACGAACCTGATAGGTACGCGCACTGCTATGCGGAATGTGGATGTCGTTAATAGGCTCGGCTAAAGGCGCTGGCAGAATCGGTAAATGCTCAGGCAAGTGCCAGTGAATCACGTCCAGTTCCGTGGCGGGTGACTGCTCGGAGACAGCCATGTCGTTGCCGGGGGCCACCAGCACCAACGTTAGCGGCGCGCTATCCAGAGGGCAGCTGAGTTCAAGAGGCAACTGCCGCCCGGGAATATGACCTCCCTGTGACAGCAGTTCAGTATCAATCTGCCAAGAATCGAACCGGGCTTTCAACCGCTTGGCAGCCGCATTACCCTGTTCAAGCTGGCGCTGTGTCAGCGCGGCGGACGGCTGCAGCGCTATCCCCATGGAAGCCGTCACGGCTTGGTTATCCTGGTCAAGCGCCAACAAATCGCAGCCCTGCTCCCCATCTGGCGACGTGATGCTCAAACGCTCCCCCGGTAATAGCGGTAAACGCAGGGCATGCTGGCCAGCGATACGATAGCGCCGGCAAGGCGTTTCCAGCGCCTGCTGCTTAGAGTGATGCCAACTACCCATAGTGTAACCTCGTGTTGTCCGTTCCGGTTTTGTTCAGCCTGGGGCTATAAAGGTGCGTCGCGGTCGTCTGATGCTCCCTTTATGGTGCAGGTGGCGTGCCCGCCCCCACCGGAGAACCGTGATGCGCCAACAATTTTCTTTCTGATAAAAATACTTTACTCGCAGTAGGAAGCTGCACAATCGGCCATGGGGGGTAATCACGAAGGAGTAACCAGCCTGTACTGGCATGAAACCTGCTAGTAACAGGGCTAACGCGCGTAAGGCATGAACGTCGGTGATGGGAGGAGGTATGGCTATCAGTCTCAGTGGCTGGATTGAACGT
>NZ_LFGS01000007.1:108153-138213 GCF_002078135.1 Halomonas sp. BC1
CTTCAACGTCGGGTAATTCAACCTGAAAAAACGTCTCAGCCGGAACCGCTCATAAGCGACCAGGTACTCAACGGGCTTACCTTGCGCCTCGCCGCATGCCACCACCTGGCGGTTGACTTACCGACGGTTCTTACCTGGTTGCAACGTCAGCTTCCAGCCACCTACACCGCTATCGAAGGTTCCTGTTTATGCCTCGCCTTGCGAATGTCGCAGGCCCACTCGCTGACCCTGGTGACGCCTTCCGGCATTACCCTGACAGTAGATCAGGCCACCGCTATGGAAGCGGCGTTAACCACGCGCTATCGACGTACAGACGACCTCGTCAATGGGAGCAGGGAAATACCCTCACAGCGTCAGCTTCCATGCTGGCCCCACCCCCTATACGCACAGCAGCTTACGCTGGATAAAAAGGCGGAGGCTTGGTTATTGCTACCAGGCGGATGGCCGCAGAACCCGTTTTTCGAGCCGTTACGCAGAGCCTTCATGGAAGGCTTAAAGATTTGCCTGGCGCACCATCAGCACCTCGAACAGGCGGTAGAAGAAGAGCGTCGCGACTATGCCGCCGGCTTACACGACACCATTGCCCAAGAGCTGGGGTATTTGCGGCTGCGCACCTCGCGCCTGGAGAAGGCTTGCCGACAGCTTGCGCCGGAACTTGAGACGCTGGCCAGCGATATCCACCTGCAAACCCAGCGAACCTACCGCCAAACCCGCGAATTGATCACCACCGCCAGGCTCACTCTGGAGGATGATTCACTCCACTTGGGGCTAGTACGCACAGTAGAGGAATTCGAGCAGCTTTCAGGGCTGGTATTCGAACTGGACAATCGAGCCCAACCAGAAGGCTTATCCAGACAGACCGCCATTCAGGTGCTTCTGATTGTGCGCGAAGCTCTCAGCAACAGCGTGCGTCATTCTCACGCCTCGCATGTTCGTATTCAGCTTTTCCCGCAGGTTAAAGGGGAGTTGCTGGTGCGTGTCGATGACAATGGACAGGGCATCATTTCGGAAGATGCTGGCAGCGGCAGTTTCGGGCTGGGCATCATGCACGAGCGTGCCCAAAAGATAGGTGGCCACCTGCACGTAGGATCACTATCCAGTGGCGGTACCCGTGTCGAATTGATCGTTACGGATGACAGATAGAGAAATGCGATGAACCCTACACGAGTTGTTTTAGTCGATGACCATCCTTTATTTCGACGTGGTGTTGCACAACTGCTCAGCGAAAGTCAGCGCTTTGATATGTTGGAAGAGTTCGGCAATGCTGAAGAGCTCCTCCAGAACCTGGAGCGCCTGGATCCTGAGCTGTTACTGATCGATCTGCAAATGCCGGGCACCAGCGGCTTATCTCTGCTGGAGCAGATCAAGGCCAGGTGTGAAGATACCTGGGTCGTAATGCTGACCGCGTCAGACGACAGCCATGACTTACTGAAAGCCATTCAGCTTGGCGCTGATGGCTACCTGCTCAAAGATACCGATCCGGATATCATTCTCGAGCGTCTTGATGCTCTCCTGCATGGCAAGATAGCGCTCAATGATGATGTTGTCATGATGCTGGCGCAGCACTTGCGTGCCGATCGCCTGGATATTATGGATGACATGCCCGCTTCCTCAAGCTGGGCGGAAGGCTTGACCGAGCGCGAACGCCATACCTTGATGTGGATTACCAAAGGGCTTAGCAACAAGCTGATTGCCCGTGAACTGGGCATCAGTGACAGCACCGTCAAAGTGTATGTCAAAAACCTGCTACGTAAGCTCAATGTCAACTCGCGTCTCGAACTGGCCGCCTGGGTACACACGCACCCTTTACCTGATGAGGATGCGCCATGATGTGCCTTTTGATGCCATTCACCTTCAGGAAGCGTCCCCCCAACACACCGCCTTGTTCAAGCTTGCTGGATAGCCTGAACGAAGCCGTACTGATCGTAAATGACAACAGTGAAATCTTGTTTGCCAACCGTAGCTGGCAGCATTTGATTGACGCCGACAGTGAGGCTACACCGTCCCACCTGCTGGAGTATGTTCACCCTGCTGACCGAGATGTCTGGCAACAGGTGTGCTGTCAGGTAAATCGTCAGGAAAGTCCCGCACCGTTATGGTTGAGAGTGATGGGGGCCGGCCATGAGCTACGCTGGTGTGAGTTACGCGCCCAACCCCTCGGGGTTGGCTCTGCCTGGCCTGCCAGCTTATCCCTCTGTGATATTACGCCTCAGGTACAACGTAATCAGGTTCTCTCTGCTAGCCATCGCAGCCTGTCGCAACTGGTGAATGGACTTCCTGTGATGGTTTATCGAGCCCGTAACAATCGCCGCTGGACCATGGAATACGTCAGTGACGGTTGCTACGGATTGACCGGCTACACGGCCGAAACGCTGCTTAACCATTCCCTGATCAGCTACGGAGACATGATCCACCCCCAGGATGCCGACCAGGTCTGGGAAGAAGTTCAGGATGCCTTGCGTGAACACCGCAGCTTTGAGCTGGATTATCGTATTCAGTGCGCCGATGGACATCTGCTTCGTGTGAACGAAAAGGGACATGGCGTTTACTCACATAACGCCGCTGTGCTTGGCGTCGAAGGCGTTATCATCGCCTTTGACGCCGACCCATCGACCTCTCATACCGATAGATAACTCTTTTTGACTACCCTCTCTGAGTAATTTTGTTGTCTGTGCCGATCCACTAGGTTGGTAGTGAGCGAGCGAGAGGTTTTCTCGCCTCCTATCACGACATTTCGTTCAAATCTGTCAGGACACGTACAGGAAACTAGCTATGAAAAAGCGTATCGCAATCATCGGCGCCGGCCCAAGCGGTCTGGCACAGCTTAGAGCCTTTCAATCGGCACATGAAAAGGGCGGAGAGCCACAGGAGCTGGTCTGTTTTGAGAAACAGTCTGACTGGGGTGGGCTTTGGAACTACACTTGGCGCACCGGCCTTGATGAAAACGGTGAGCCGGTTCACGGCAGTATGTACCGATACCTTTGGTCCAACGGGCCGAAAGAATGCCTGGAGTTCGCCGACTACTCTTTTGAAGAGCATTTTGGTCGTCCTATTGCCTCTTATCCGCCACGGGCTGTGCTCTGGGATTATATAAAAGGCCGCGTTGAGAAAGCCGGTGTTCGTAAGTTCATCCGCTTCAATTGTCCAGTGCGCCACATCAGCTACGACGAGGCCAACGGGACTTTTACCGTCATTGCCCACGACCACACCACGGATACGCTCAGCACTGAGACATTCGATCATGTCATCGTCGCTTCCGGGCATTTCTCTACCCCTAACGTGCCGGAATTCGAAGGTTTCGAAAATTTTGGCGGACGCATTCTCCATGCCCATGATTTTCGCGATGCGTTGGAGTTCAAAGACAAGGATCTGTTACTGGTGGGCAGTAGCTATTCTGCCGAAGATATTGGCTCTCAGTGCTACAAATATGGTGCTCGAACGATCACCACCAGTTACCGCTCTCGACCTATGGGCTTCAAGTGGCCTGATAACTGGGAAGAAAAACCACTACTATTGCGAGTAGATCGCGATAGAGCATACTTTGCGGACGGCACCTCAAAACCTATCGACGCTATTATCCTGTGTACCGGTTACTTGCACCACTTCCCCTTCCTTGAAGAGTCACTGCGCTTGAAAACCAGCAATCGTATGTGGCCGCTGGATCTTTACAAAGGCGTTGCCTGGGAGCACAACCCCAAGCTGTTCTACCTAGGCATGCAAGATCAGTTTTATACCTTTAATATGTTTGATGCACAGGCCTGGTACGTACGCGACATCATTCTTGGGCGTATTCCGCTGCCAAGCCAAAATGAAATGCGCAGCGATAGTGCCGCTTGGCGAGCACGCGAGGAAACACTGGAAAGCGATGAAGACATGATTGTTTTCCAGGGGGATTACGTGAAGTCCCTGATTGATGAAACCGACTATCCCAGCTTTGACATTGACGGCGTTAACAAGACGTTTCTGGAATGGGAGCATCACAAGCATGATGACATCATGGCCTTCCGTAACCACTCCTACCGCTCCTTGATGACAGGCACCATG
This sequence comes from Halomonas sp. BC1, assembly GCF_002078135.1. NCBI lineage: Bacteria > Pseudomonadati > Pseudomonadota > Gammaproteobacteria > Oceanospirillales > Halomonadaceae > Halomonas > Halomonas sp. BC1. The sequence continues at coordinate 112,198 of NZ_LFGS01000007.1, forward strand.
GCACCTTCCCACCACACGCCCTGGTTACACGCGATGGACGACTCATTGGAGGCCTATCTGGCCACGCATGACGATGCCACCACCGCCCAAGCAGATGCAATGGAAACCTGACAGTAAGCGTATAAAAGCAACCGGCAGATGGCCCATGGGGCAGCTGCCGGAAGTCTGACGAACTGTCTGTCTTTATTAACTTGGCTCTCGCGCCTGCCTGTTTGCTCTCAACGTTCACCCTACCCTTCAGGCTTTTCCTTTTATCTCGTCTTCAAGCACCGGCGAGAGGCTTGTCTCAATGGCCTCAAGCACTTCCGGCAGCATGACCTCCTTATAGCGCAGCAGATCCGCAACGGTTTCCGGCAGCTCGGCCAGGCCGTTCGCCTTGTAGACGCAGGCAGCGATTTCGGCTAAGTCAGCGGGGCTGGCGTCCACCGGCGGCACCAGCCCAATACTGACCAGGCGCTGGCGAAAATCTTCGCCATCCACCAGCTCAGTGATCATCATGAGGTGACCTCCTCTTTTTCGACGGCGGCCAGGCGGCAGGCGGCGTATTTGAACTCGGGGATCTTGCCGTCCGGGTCCAGCGCGGGGTTGGTCAGCAGGTTGGCGGCCGCTTCTGCATAGGCGAAGGGGATAAATACCATGCCATCCGGCATGCCGGGGTCAACCCGTGCGGCCAGTGTGATACGGCCTCGCCGGGTGGTGATGGTCAGGCGGTCTCCCGGCGCCAACTTCAGCCGCTGCATTTCATTGATGGAGAGACTGGCCACAGCTTCCGGTTCCAGCTCATCCAGCACCTTGGCACGCCGAGTCATCGAGCCGGTATGCCAATGCTCCAGCTGGCGGCCGGTGGTGAGCACCGTTGGGTAGTCGTCATCCACCGGTTCATCCGGCGGAATGGGCCGGGTGGCGGCGAACTTGGCCTTGCCCCCTTCGCGGGGGAAGGCATCGCCAAAGACGACGTCCTGGCCGGGGGCGTCGTCACTCGGGCAGGGGTAGGTCACCGACTGTTCGCGCTCCAGGCGTTCCCAGCTGATATGATCCAGCGAGGCCATGCCCTGCTTCATTTCCGCAAACACCTCGCTAGGGTGCTGGTAGTGCCAGCCCAGGCCGAAGCGGTTGGCCAGCTGCTGGATGATCCACCAGTCCGGGCGGGCATCGCCGGGCAGCGGCATGGCCGCACGGCCCAGCTGCACCTGACGGTTGGTGTTGGTCACGCTGCCGTCTTTCTCGGGCCAGGCCGAGGCAGGCAGAATCACATCGGCGAACTGGGCGGTTTCGGTCACGAACAGGTCCTGCACCACCAGATGCTCCAGCTTGCCGAGCGCCTCACGGGCGTGGGTGAGATCGGGGTCAGACATGGCCGGGTTTTCACCCAGGATGTACATGCCGCGAATGGTGCCTGCATGAATGGCATCCATGATCTCGACCACGGTCAGGCCGGGCTGATTATCCAGCGGCGTATTCCACAGTTCCTCAAAGGCGGAGCGCAGCTGATCATCGCCGACCGGCTGGTAGTCGGGCATCACCATGGGGATCATACCCGCGTCCGAGGCGCCCTGAACGTTGTTCTGGCCACGCAGCGGGTGCAGGCCGGTGCCGGGACGGCCAGTATGGCCACAGGCCAGGGCCAGTGAGATCAAGCAGCGGGCGTTATCGGTGCCGTGGGTATGCTGAGAGATGCCCATGCCCCAGAAGATCATCGCACGCTCGGCATTGGCATACAGGCGCGCTACCTCGCGAATGGTCTCAGCCTCTACGCCACACTGGGCGCTCATGGCCTCTGGGGTCATATCGACCACATGCGCTTTGAGGGCGTCGAAGCCTTCGGTATGCTCGGCAATGTAGGTCTCGTCATAGAGGCCTTCCGTGACGATGACATTGAGTAGCGCATTGAACAGCGCCACGTCAGCACCGGGTTTAAAGCGCACGCTCAGGTGGGCGTAGGCGTCCAGCGCCTGACCACGGGGGTCGATGATGATGAACTGGGTGCCGCGCTTGGCGACCTGTTTGAAAAAGGTGGCCGCGACCGGATGGTTTACCGCCGGGTTGCAGCCGGTGAGAATCACCACATCGGCGTTGGCGGCCTGCATAAAGGACGCGGTCACCGCGCCAGAGCCCAGGCATTCCATCAGGGCGGCGACCGAACTGGCGTGACACAACCGAGTGCAGTGGTCGACGTTATTGGTGCCAAAGCCAGTGCGGATCAGCTTCTGGAACAGCCAGGCTTCTTCGTTGGAACATTTGGCGCTACCAAAGCCCGCCAGCGCTTGCGGCCCCTGTTCCGCTTTCAGCGTGATCAGGCCGGTGGCGGCAAATTCCAGCGCTTCTTCCCAGCTGGCCTCACGGAAGTGAGTCAGCGGCTGGGCGGGGTCGAAGTCTGGATCAAGCCCCTTGGCCACACCCTCACGGCGGATCAACGGGGTAGTCAGGCGTGACGGATGGCGCGGGTAGTCAAACCCGAAGCGACCCTTCACGCACAGACGATTATGGTTGGACGGCCCGTTGCGGCCTTCCACATAGACAATCTCGTCGTTCTTGAGGTGGTAGGTCAGCTGGCAGCCGACGCCGCAATAGGGGCAGACAGAGTCGACCTGTTTATCAGTCGCGACACTGTCCCCCACGCCGTGTTCGTCAACCAGGGTGGCGGGCATCAGGGCCCCGGTGGGGCAGGCCTGCACGCATTCGCCACAGGCCACACAGGTGCTGTCGCCCATGGGGTCATCAAAGTCGAAAACAATTTTTGAGGCACTGCCACGATGGGCCAGACCAATGACGTCGTTGACCTGCACTTCGCGGCAGGCGCGTACGCACAGGTTGCATTCAATGCAGGCATCGAGGTTGACCGCCATGGCACTGTGCGAGCGGTCTTTGACGACGGCACTTTCGCGCTCGGCCACATGGTGCACGGTGGGCGTAGTTCGCTCGCTGCGCTTGGGTAAGCGCTCACTTACCTCACCGACATCAATCGCCAGCTGATCGGCCATGGCCCAGAAATGGCTGGAGGCGTCCGGACTCTGCTCGCGGGGCGGCTGGTCCACGGCGAGCATTTCCAGCACGCCTTCGCGGGCCACCCGCGAGCGTTCAGAGGTGGCACTATGCACCACCATGCCAGGCTTGGCCTCACGCAGGCAGCTGGCGACCAGGGCGCGTTCGCCTTGCACTTCGACCATGCAGGCGCGGCAGTTGCCGTCGGCACGGTAGCCCTCGGCATCCTTGAAGCACAGGTGCGGAATGGTTTCTCCGGCGCGCTTGGCGACCTGCCAGAGGGTGTCGCCGGGGTAAGCCGTCACGGCTGCGCCATCCAGCGTGAGGGTAAAGGTCTCTTGGTTCATAAGGTTCTCCTTACCCTTTGAAAATGACGTTCTGGGCGGCAAGCTCAGTGCGGAAATCGCGCAGCAGGCCCAGCACTGGATTGGGGGCGGCTTGCCCCAGGCCGCAGATGGACGCATCCATCATCACCTGGGAAAGCCGCTCCAGCGTGTCGACATCCCAGGTGCTGCGTTCCAGCAGGGTGAGCATTTTCTCGGTACCCACGCGACAGGGCGTACACTGGCCACAGGATTCATCGGCGAAAAAGCCCAGCAGATTGGTCGCTACATTACGCAGGTTATCGTGATCGGAAAACACCACTACCGCCGCCGAGCCGATAAAGCAGCCGTGCTCCTGCAGGGTGTCGAAATCCAGTGGGATATCGGCCTTGCTGGCGGGCAGAATGCCGCCCGAGGCGCCACCGGGCAGGTAGCCGGCAAGCTGATGGCCGTCCTGCATGCCACCGGCATATTCGTTGATCAGCTCGTTAAGGGTGATACCCGCCGGGGCCAGATGTACACCCGGGTTTTTCACCCGGCCAGAGACCGAAAAGCTGCGCAGGCCACTGCGACCATGGCGGCCTTGACTGGCAAACCAGTCGGCGCCCTGGGCATAAATGGCCGGAATCCAATAGACGGTTTCGACGTTATTGACCAGAGTCGGGCGGTCAAATAATCCACGCTGGGCCACAAACGGTGGGCGATGGCGCGGTTTGCCGGGTTTACCTTCCAGCGATTCGATCATCGCCGATTCTTCCCCGCAGATATACGCCCCCGCGCCACGGCGCACCACAATATAGCCCGGTGCCACCAGCCCGGCGGCTTCCAGCTCCGCAATGGCCTGATGCAACACCGTATGCAGCGCCGGGTATTCATCACGCAAGTAGATGTACAGGGCGTCTGCTTCCACGGCCCAGGCGCTGATCAAGGCGCCTTCGAGAAATTGATGGGGCGCGCGCTCCAGGTAATAACGATCCTTGAAGGTGCCCGGCTCGCCTTCATCGGCGTTGATGGCGCAGTAGCGCGGCCCGGCCTCGGCGCGGACGAAAAACCATTTTTTAAAGGTCGGGAAACCCGCGCCCCCCAGCCCGCGCAGGTTGGCCTTTTCCAGGGTGTCCATCAGGCTTTCAACACTCACCTCCCCCGCCCGGCAGGCGCTGAGCAGGGCGTAACCACCGGTTTGCCGATACGCGTCAAGGCGTGGCCAGTCCAAGGGTTCAGGGTGAATGTGATCGGCAGCGATGGCCGCCTGAACGCGCTCAACACTGGCATGGCCCAGATGGTAATGACCCACTTCCACCACAGGCGCCGTATCACAGCGGCCCATGCAGGGGGCGCGCAACACGCGCACCTCGGCGGGGTCGGTGCCTACCGCAAGTGCATTGCGCAGAGCGTCAGCACCGGCCAGCTGGCAGGACAGGGAATCACATACCCGCAGCGTCAGCGCTGGAGGCGGCGATTGATCGTCGTGGATGACATCAAAGTGGGCGTAGAAGGTGGCGGTTTCGTACACCTCAGCCATGGGCAGGTTCATGTAAGCGGCCAGGGCGCGTAGATGGGTCAGCGGCAAGTGGCCAAGGGCATCCTGAATCGCGTGCAGATGTTCGATCAACAGATCACGTTGGCGCCGCTGCGGCTGCTCGCGTTCATCACCGAGCAGTTGACGCAAGGCATCCAGGGCGTCCGGGGCAAGTGAGCGTCCGCGTGGCTTGCCGCGGGCTTTACCACGAAAGGGCGGGAAATGGGTTGGTTGCTGCGGAGCCATACTGTCAGTCACTTCGTTTCACCTTTCGTAGGCATGTCGGGGCAGAGCACCCTCGAGATAATCCGTAGATTTTCGAGCAAAAACAGCGGTGCCGACGGGCGACCCCACTGTTTTGTACGCGGATTTCTGTTGGAATAAGCAGAAAACGCAAGCCTCGCTAAAAAGGAGCTATAACGCCGCCTCGTCAGTTTCACCACTGCGTATGCGTATAACATTGGAAAGTGGATAGACGAATATTTTCCCATCTCCAATACGACCAGAGTATGCGGCTGTTTTAATCGCTTCGATCACTGTGTCGACCTGGGAATCACAGGCTCCCACTTCGACTTTCATCTTGTTCACAAAGTCCACAGTGTACTCCGCCCCCCTGTAAAGCTCGGTATGCCCCTTCTGCCTTCCAAACCCTTTAACCTCAGTCACAGTGAGTCCTTGAACATTGATATCAGATAACGCTTCTCTGACATCTTCAAGCCTATGGGGTTGAATAATAGCTGCGATCATATGCATGGTATGGCCTCTAGGTTTTCATCATCAGTTCACGAAAAGCCAAGACCCGTGTTTATCTAATGGGCCTTGGCCTCGGAGAATCATTTAACGTTGAACAGGTTTCCGGCTGGCCAGCAGGCCGTCGGCCGCTGCACTGCTCCGCAGGGGGGTGCCATCCATGTCCGATGTATTGGCCGAAACGAACTCAGGGTAGGCGTGCATACCGCATTCGTGGGCATCCATGCCCTCAAACTCGTCCTGCTCGCTGACACGCAGCCCCATTACGGCACGTATAATGAAAAGCACCACCAGACTGGCACCGAACATCCAAGCGAAAATAATCACGGTGCCGAGCAGCTGGATGCCTAGCGTGGCGTCAGGGTTAGTGAATACAACGGCGACAATCCCCCAGATACCCGCACTGCCATGTACCGAAATGGCACCCACGGGGTCGTCGATCCTGAGGCGGTCCAGCCCGAGCACAGAGAGCACGACCACCACACCACCGATCGCACCGACCAGCATGGCCATTCCCGGCCCGGGCAGAAGCGGCTCAGCCGTAATGGACACCAACCCGGCCAATGCGCCGTTCATGACCATCGTCATATCGGTCTTGCCGAACAAGGCACGGTACAGCAGAGCGGCCGCTACCATGCCCGAGGCTGCGGCGGTATTGGTATTGACGAAAATACGTGCCACTGCATTGGCATCATCCAGGCTGGCAATTTTCAGCATCGAGCCGCCATTGAACCCGAACCAGCCCATCCAGAGAATAAACATGCCAAGCATGGCAATCGGCAGATTGGCGCCCGGAATGGCCCGTACCTCACCATTGGGACCGAAACGGCCTTTACGTGCGCCAACCATCAATACAGCGGCCAGTGCTGCGGCACCGCCTGCCATGTGCACCACAACGGAGCCGGCAAAATCTTGGAAGCCCATTTCATCCAGGAAGCCACCGCCCCATTTCCAGAACCCGTTCACGGGGTAAATCACTCCGACCATGAAGACCGCAAACACCAGGAAAGGCCACAGTTTCATACGCTCGGCAATTGCCCCGGAAACAATCGACATGGTGGCAGCGGCAAATACCGCCTGGAAAATAAAGTCAGCCATGGAAGAGTAATAAGGTGAGCCTTCTCCCGCCGAAATATCGGCCATGCTGTTATCACTGCCCAGCATGAAATCCAACCCGGGAATAAAGCTGCTGACTGGGTTGGCGGGATACATCAGGTTGTAGCCAACCACCAGATAAACCAGGCACGCAACGGAGTACAGCATCGCGTTTTTGGTCAGTATCTCGACCGTGTTCTTTGACCGGACCAACCCTGATTCAAGCATGGCAAAACCACAGGCCATGAACATGACAAAGGCGGTACAGACTAGAAAATAGAAGGTATCGAGCGCATAACTCAGCTCTAGCGTTATCTCGTTCATGAGTGTCCTCTCGGCTAGCAGGTTTCAGGTTTGTGGTTGGAGTTCGTGGTCGTATTCGCTTAACCACTCCACGACAGTGTCGCGGTAGCGTGTCATCCCTTTGTAATCCACCAGTGCCTCGGGCAGATTGGCCAGCACGCGATGCAGCCGCTTGGCCCAGGCCTTATTGGTTGTGAGGTCGTCCATGCTGATCAGATAAGTGCGGATGCCAAAGAACAGCGCATGGCTTCGGGGCATACGTACCAGTGTCTGTAACTCGACACGCAGAAAGACATCCCTGCCTACGTTCTCGGGGGTAATCGTGGTTCGGTCTGCCCCCCATTGGTGATAGGTTTCAGGGGAACTGTCCATGCGTGGGTGGATCGTCATCGTCCAGTTCAAACGACGAATCGGGCTGCCCACCTGAATGGCGCACAGATATTTAAGGACCCGATCAAAAATACCCATCTCATGAGCCAGCGGCACAGGGCCATGCCACTGTTTGAAACTCATTCCGGCATCAAAGGCCAGCGACCAGTCAGCCGGTGATGTGATTACGCCTGCGTCCATGAAGAGGTCTGCATCACGTTGATCCAGTAACGCAAAATCCCCCTGCATCTGGCGTCCGATAAACTCCATCGGCGGCATGGGCAAAGTGCTTGCGTCGCCCATCACAAAGGTCTGATGAATGCCGAGGGGGCGATTAATCCACTCGCATTGATCGCCCTGTTGGGTGAAGGAAAAATGTTCGGGATAATCCTGGGCATAGTGGGTCATGACAAATTCAAGCAGGTCCCAGCACGCCTGTTCCATGTGGGGCATGGCAAGGCAGCGAGCGGGGTCCTCTTCCAGCACCATCGCCCTTTCTGCTGTTTCACACAGATAATGTTCATCGATATCGAGCATATGTTCGTAAACACTGCCCTTGGGGCCCGGCAGCGTATGCGGCTCAGTATTGACTGAGTACATATAATCATCTTCCGGAAACGGGAAGGGAAAGCGTCTCACGGCCTCGGGACTATTGCGGTAGGTAAACTGGCCTCGGAAGGCCTGGGTATCTCGCGGTGCAAGTTGCATGGTGTTTTCCCCCTTGATTTATAGATCCAGCACCAGGTAGTCGCTCGCTGAACGTGACACGCAAGGCATGATGCAGCGCTGGCTGGCTTTCTCTTGATCATCGAGAAACGCATCCCGATGCTCGATGTCACCGTCCACCACCGAGGTTTTACATTGGCCGCATACACCGCCACGACACATATTGGGTATCTCAAGGCCATGGGCTTCCAGAGCGTCAAGCAGAGGCGTATCCCCCGCGACGGCGACGTCCTGCTGCGAGCGTGAAAGCCTGGCTACAAAAGGCTTACCTGGCTGAGGAGCCGTGAAGGCTTCGTAATGAACCCGCTGAGGTGACCAGCCCAGCGCACTCGCTGTGGCTTTGACGTCCTGAATCATCGCCTCCGGGCCGCAAACATAGACGTGGGTGCCAAGCGGCTGGTGTCCGAGCAGAGTGTAAAAGTCGGGACGTTCGCCGGAATAGCAGTAAAGCCTGTTGCCAAAACGCTCCGTCAAGGCCTCACGAAAGGCCCCTGTTTCGGCATTGCGATACACGTAGTGCACTTCAAAGGAGGCCTGACGTTGTTCCAGCTCATAGCCGTAAGAAAGAAACGGCGTTATTCCGATGCCACCGGCAATCAATATGTGGTGCCGCGCCTGCCAATCCGGTAGAAACATGTTGGCGGGCGGAGAAATAAACAGCCTGTCCCCTGGGCGAAACTCACCATGCATGAACTGAGAGCCTCCTCGGGAGCGCTCCTGCAACCGCACCGCGATGCGATAATGACTGCTGTCAGCCGGGTTGCTGATCAAGGAATACGCATTGCGGAAACGCTTCCCCTCACCTTCCATCTGCACCACCACGTGACTACCGGCAGAAAACGGCGGCAGGGGCTTTTCATCAGCAACAAACGTAAACTGTTTGATAATCGAGCTGATCTGCTCGATCTCGGCGACACGTACCGGAATCAGGTCACTCATGAGTCAAACACCTCCTCGCGGGGAACCTCACCGGGCACCTCGGCATCTATCCGCACGCCCATATAGGCCCCCAGGCGACGTGAAAAATGATCGCGAACTTCCAACGTGAGCCCACACCCCTGGCAGCGGGTGGGTGACGCCGTGACAGGCTCGCTCATAAAACGGCAGTGCGTGCAAAACACGCGTCGGGCGTTATCTGCTGAAGGCAGCAAGGTGATTTCAGCGTCGAGCAGCCCGTGTGCCAGGGCCAGGGTATGTACATCCCATAAAAACGCTTCGCTGCCCGCCACAATCACATGGCAACCTTGGGTCAATGTTTCCAGCTGGGTCGCCAGCGTGGTGGAAAGTGCGTCACGGTCGCAGCATTGCAGTGGCACGTTCTGCCACTCAGACGGCAACCCCGCCGGGGGCGCGTCAGCGCGATCAGCACAGATAATGAAATGAAACGGCGTCCGGTGTTTATCAATCGGCGCCACATGTTTCATGATGAGATTTACCGCGTCTGGCTCAGCCACACACACATAGTAGTTAGCTGTTGCGGGATGCTCAGGCGTTACATATATCGGCCTGCTTTTTATCCTGTCATCATCAGGAAGAGCGTTATGCTGCATTGACTTTTTCCCCTTGATAAATACCCGGTTAATGGATGCCAGCACGACAGAGACGGAATCGAAAGACATCAAGGTTTTATATATGAAACCTAAATATCACCAGCGATACTTAAGCCGCTCCATTTAGTTCTTGTGGTGATATTTTATTTACTGTAGATAAAGCACGTTTCATGCCAAAAAAAAAAATAATCTTAATTTCATAGGTTTATAAAAAAAGAACAAAAAGAGGCCGCGCTGTAATAGTGCAGATGACGCTTTAAAAAGCCTGTATTAGTGCATCCGCTGACCTTTATCTGGATAAAAATTAAATAGTGAATATTTCTTTTTATATATACACTAAAGAAACCACTCATCACGCCAACTAAACACACTGGGCGCGCGCTCTTTTTAAGCGATATCCTGCACAACAATTAAAAAGTTGTTTTTTAAAACCCTGCTTGGCATTTCTGTTTAACAGCACTTGACGCTACCGCATCGAAGGCTTGATAGGTGTTGCTGAAGAGCATAAAAAAACCCGAAGCCTGGAAGGGGTATCCAGCCTTCGGGATAGCGTTTAATGATGCAGGCAGCTACCTGTCACCAGATAGCAGATTGACCTTCCAATGCCAGCCTAAAACGTTTGACCAGGCACCCAGGTGGTACCCGCCAGGGGCACTCGCGCCATGGCAGCCGCTTCGATATTCAAGGCCACCAGATCTTCCGGTTCCAGGTTATGCAGGTGGGATTTCCCGCAGGCTCGGGCCAACGTCTGCGCTTCCAGGGTCAGCACACGCAAGTAGTTGGCCAGCCGCCTGCCACCTTCCACCGGGTCAAGGCGTTGGCTCAGCTCTGGGTCCTGCGTCGAGATCCCCGCTGGGCATTTTCCTTCCTGGAAGTCATCGTAATAGCCAGACGCTGAACCCAGCTTGCGGTACTCTTCTTCAAAACGTGGATGGTTATCCCCCAAGGCGATGAGGGCAGCCGTACCAATGGCCACGGCATCCGCACCCAGGGCAATGGCTTTGGCAACGTCAGCACCGTTACGGATCCCGCCCGAGACGATCAACTGCACCTCACGGTGAACGCCCATTTCCTGCAGGGCCTGTGTGGCTTGAGGAATCGCCGCCAGGGTGGGAATACCGACATGCTCGATAAACACATCCTGAGTGGCTGCCGTGCCGCCCTGCATACCATCCAGCACCACAACATCCGCGCCGGCTTTCACCGCCAGCTTGACGTCGTAATACGTGCGCGTCGCGCCAATCTTGATAAAGATGGGCACCTGCCAGTCGGTAATTTCACGCAATTCGGCAATCTTGATGGCCAGGTCGTCGGGCCCCGTCCAGTCCGGGTGGCGGCAGGCGCTACGCTGATCAATACCTTTGGGCAGCGTGCGCATGTGGGCGACACGATCCGAAATTTTCTGGCCCAGCAGCATCCCGCCGCCACCCGGCTTGGCGCCCTGCCCTAAGACCACCTCGATGGCATCGGCTTTGCGTAAATCATCCGGGTTCATACCATAGCGTGACGGCAGGTACTGATAGACCAGTTTGGATGACTGACCGCGTTCTTCTGCGGTCATGCCGCCATCACCTGTGGTCGTCGATGTGCCGACTTCCGATGCTCCGCGCCCCAGCGCTTCCTTGGCTTGTGCTGACAAGGCACCAAAGCTCATACCGGCAATGGTCACCGGGGTATCAATCACCATCGGTTTTTTGGCGTAGCGGGTGCCTAATACCACCTCGGTGTCGCATTTTTCCCGATAGCCTTCAAGCGGGTAGCGCGACATGCTCGCACCGAGAAACAAAAGATCATCAAAATTTGGCACCTTGCGCTTGGCACCCCAACCGCGAATGTCGTAGATGCCTGTTTCGGCGGCACGCTGAATTTCGGCGATGACATCTCGACCAAAGGTAGCGGACTCTCTCAGTGCCGGATTAATCGTGTTATCTGTCATGTCAGGCTCCAGATCAGTAGGCCGAGGCATTGGTGACTTTGAAGTGGTAGAGCTGGCGCGCTGATCCATAGCGCGTAAAGTCGCCAGGGTTTTCGTCGCTACCTGCCTGTTTGAGTAAATCTGCCAGCTCGTCCAGGTGCTCCTGACGCATTTCCTTGGCGACGCAATCCGCCCCCAGAGACGCCACTTCCCCTTTTACATAGATGTGCACTTCGTAGAGCGAGTCGCCCAGCGCCTCACCGGCATCGCCGCACACCACCAGCCTGCCGGCCTGCCCCATGAAAGCGCTCATCGGGCCGATATTACCCTTGACCACGATATCCACCCCTTTCATGGAAATACCGCAGCGCGCCGAGGCATTGCCTTCAATGACCAACAGGCCACCGTGAGCGGTAGCACCCGCCGACTGGGACGCATCGCCTTTGACATGCACCTTGCCCGACATCATGTTCTCGGCCACGCCAACCCCGACATTTCCGTTCACGGTGACATGCGCTTTCTGATTCATGCCCGCGCAGTAATAGCCGGCATGCCCATCAATTTCGACGCTGATCTGTTCATTGAGCCCGCAGGCAATATTGTGCGCCCCGTTGGAATTACTGACACGCCACTCACGCTCGCTGGCGGTCATTTGCGGATCATGCAGTGCCTGGTTGAGTTCTCGCAGACTGGAACTCGCAAGGTCGTAATGTTTCATCATTTAGGCAGCCTCCACCTTTATACCGTCACGTTCCCATACATAGATTTTTGCCGGCTCCGGCTCCCAGACAGTTGCCTCCTTGATACCCGGAAGGTCAGCCAGGGCGCGGTACTCGGATGCCATTGCCACGTAGTCATCGGTTTCAGCAATAACGGCGGGTTTACAGGAAATCGGGTCGCGCACGACCGCAAATCCATCCCGTGTGCCGATCGTGAACGTGAAGAAACCGTCCAGGTCTTTGAGCGCTCCGGTCAGGGCCTGATTAAGGGATTCACCCTTGGCCATCCGCCAGGTCAAATAGCCAGCGGCAACTTCAGAGTCGTTATCGGTCTGGAAAACAATGCCCTGACGCTTGAGCTTGTCGCGCAGGCGATTGTGGTTGGACAGGGAGCCGTTATGCACCAGACACAGATCCAGCCCGGTTGAAAAAGGATGGCTGCCCTGCAGCGTGACGGCACTTTCGGTAGCCATGCGGGTATGCCCGATCGCGTGGCTGCCGCGCATGTTGCTCAGTTTGTAACGGGTTGCCACTTCACCGGGCAAGCCGACACCTTTGAGAATCTCGATGCTTTTTCCGGCACTCATCACGCGAAGGTCAGCCGCATGATCCGCCAGCCAACCCAGCACGCGGCTTTCTTCTTCGGCTATCTTGAACACCCCCACGTTGGCATTCTGAAACCATGACGCCAGGCTGCCGAAGGCGGTTTGCAGCCTGTCGGCGAACGCCTGCCAATCGTAATCGGCATTATCACATTGCAGGGTCAGCTTGACGCCATCATCATATTCGTCGCCATACACCGCAAAACCGGCACTGTCCGGCCCACGGTCTGTCATGGCAATAAGCATCGGCTCAAACAGCTCACCCAAGCGGCTTTCCAGCTGCGGGTTTTTCAGATAAAGCCCGACAATTCCACACATAGCATTACCTCGATAGATTCACGCTGAGGCGTCATGGGCGCCTAAGCACGCAAAGGAACTTATGAAAAAATAAAATGACGTTAGAAAAACTCTACATAGCGCTGAACTTCCCATTCACATACCTGGCGGCTGTACTCTTTCCACTCCTCACGCTTGACCTTGATAAACTCGCCAACGATCTCGGCGCCCATGCCATCGCGCAGATGGGTATCCGCTTCCAGGGCATCAATCGCCTCTTTAAGCGACTGCGGCAGAATCTCGATGCCTTGCGCTTGGCACTGCTCTGGCGTGAGCTCGTAAAGGTTGATGTTTTGCGCCTTGCCGGGGTCCAGCTTGCGCTCGATGCCATCCATTCCCGCCGCAATCAGGGCGGCGTGAACCAGATAAGGGTTGCAGCCAGCATCGGGGAGACGGAATTCAAGACGGCCATAAGGCACGCGCACCATGGCCGAACGGTTGTTATCACCATAGGCAATGAATACCGGTGCCCAGGTCGCCCCGCTCGCCGAACCGCCGGCCACCAGGCGTTTGTAGGAATTCACCGTTGGGGCAGCAAAGGCACATAGCGCCGGGGCGTGATGAAGTAACCCGCCCAGAAAATGGTAAGCCGTCGTCGACAGGCCAAGATGCTGGGGGTCGCTGTCATCGCCAAAGACGTTATTGCCGTCTTTATCAGCAATGGAAAGATGGATATGCATGCCGTTGCCAGGCCGATCAGCATGCGGCTTGGGCATAAAGGAACACACCATGCCAAGCTCGTTGGCGATTTCACCGGCAGCCATGCGCACAAAGGTAAAGCGGTCAGCAGAGGTCAGGGCGTCACTGAAGGTGTAATTGATCTCGAACTGGCCGTTGGCATCTTCGTGATCAATTTGGTAGATATCAAAGTCCACCGCCTGAAGCGCTTCGACCAACCTTTCCAGAAACTCGCGTGAGCGCGACAAGCCTTTATAGTCGTAGCAGGGCTTGGCCAGCGTATCGCTCTCATCAACCGGCAACAGCTCACCGGACGCTCCCCGCTTGAACAAGGAAAACTCAGGCTCCAGGCCGGTGTTCAACGTCCAGCCCAGCTCGTTTAGCCGCTCTAACTGACGCATCATGACAACGCGGCTGTCCAGCGCGTGCGGGGCATCATTGACGTAACCGCAGCACGCCATGCGAGCGTAGTGTTTCTGCCACGGCACCAACGACAACGAGTTCAAATCACCTTTGGCCATAAAATCCGGCCCATGGGGCTGCATGCCAAGGCCCGACACCGCAAAGCCAGCGAACCCCGCGCCTTTCTCAACGACATCCATCAGGCAGTTAGCCGGCACTGACTTGGTTTTGGCCGCACCGTGTATATCCACGAACTGGGCCAGCAGATAACGGATGTCATGCTCTTTGATCAACTCAACAGCAGCTTCTGGAGACATACTCAACCCTCTTAAAAATTCTTTTCAAGAAACTATATTTCCCAAAAAGAAAGGCACATAGCATGCCAGAATGTCTCGTCGACCGTTAAAAAACCTCCTCAAATACCTACAAAACACTGATTTAAATGAAATAAATATTTAATTCAGGATTTCAAGAAAGCATTTCCCATCTTTTCTCCTATTGGTTTCTGTGCCTTGACCGCGCCATAACGGTGCAAATTTGCCAAAAAGCGCACCCATAAAGAACAAATGACACGCATATAAAAACCTGGAGGAAAATATGGCGAATATATCGACCTAAAAATTCAAAAAATAAGTAACTGTTTTTTATATGAAATAAACCTGTGTCTCATGCATTTTCTGTATGCACTGACACGTCATGGCAAGCTTATTGCTTCACTGCAAGGAAATATAATTTCTTTTAAAGAATCCATAAAGGGCGACAGCCACTTCTGGTTTCTTTTGGAAAACCTGCCCTAACCGACTGGAAGGAGAATTGATATGACAACGTTATGGCGTACTTCTGCCCTTGCCGAACGCCACCATGCACTCGGTGCGACACTGGAAGACTGGAACGGCATGGGGACTGCGTTTCGTTACGCGGGAGCGGATACCGCCGATCACCACGCCGCCATTCGCACCCAAGCAGGCTTGATGGATGTCTCTGGTCTGAAAAAGATCCATTGCGTTGGCCCGCATGCCAAAGTGCTGCTAGACCATGCCACCACGCGGGATATGTCAAAGCTTTACCCGGGAAAATCTGTCTATGCCACCATGCTCAACGAGGCTGGCAAGTTCGTGGATGATTGCATTGTCTACTGCCTGGCGCCGAATGCGTACTTGGTGGTGCATGGCACCGGTCTGGGCCAGGAAATGCTCACTCTAGGTGCCTTGGGTCGTAACGTCAGCCTGATGTTTGACGATGATCTTCACGACTTGTCACTGCAAGGGCCATTGGCCGTCGACTTTCTTGAAAAGCATGTTGAGAGTATTCGCGACCTGCGTTACTTCCACCATTTGCAGACCCGCCTGTTTGGCTTTGATGTGATGATTTCACGCACCGGCTATACCGGTGAGCGCGGCTATGAGATTTTTTGCAAGGCCAAGGATGCTCCCTCTGTGTGGGACGAAATCCTCGACAAGGGTGCCCCCATGGGCATCGTGCCATGCGGTTTCGAGACACTCGATTGGCTACGCGTGGAAAGTAACCTGCTGTTCTATCCCGTTGATAACTCCGAGACATACCCCTTCCCCGACCAGCCCGCCGGCGACACGCTATGGGAGCTGGGGCTGGACTTCACCGTATCCAAGGACAAGACCGAGTTCCGGGGGGCAGGCGAACACTTCCGCCTCAAGGGCAAGGAGCGCTTCAAGATCTTTGGTGTATTGATTGACAGCGAGGAGGCGGCAAGCGCTGGGGACACCCTCTGGGCAGATAACAAGCAGGTCGGCATTGTTACCGAAGGCATGTTTTCAAGGCTTAGTGGCCGCTCCATGGCACTGGCGCGCCTTGATGTTCCTTATGCCGAGCACGGTGTGCCGTTGGAAATACGTGGCAGCCTGCAAGCCACTGCCAGCAGCCATAGCTTGCCTTTTGATGACCCTGACAAACAAAAGCGCATTGCCAAAGGCTAGATGAAACGATCAATAAAAAGGAAAATCCATATCGACAAAAGCCAAATATGAAGTCAATCTATTACATAGAGATATATTTGGCTTTAAATCGATAAATTTCTTATTTTTTATTTATATTTAAAATTTTAAATTTATATAGGAAAAAAATGAAGGATTCTTGTGACAGTTACATCATCCGCGTTTCTTGCCCGGCTACCTCCGGCATCATTTCGGCGGTGACCTCGTTTTTGAGCGAGCATGACTGCTATATCAGTGAACTGGCCCAATACGATGATGAAGAGCTGCAAAACTTCTTTCTGCGTGCCAAGTTTCGCTTCAATGAAGGCGTGAGTGGGGATATCGAGACATTGCGTGATGAATTTGCCGCCATCGCCAAGGACTTTGAGATGGAGTGGCAGATTTACAGCAGTTCCAAACCCATGCGCGTTTTGCTGATGGTCAGCAAGTTCGATCACTGCCTGAGCGATTTGATGTATCGCCAGGCGCAAGGTGAGCTAGACATGGAAATCACCGCCATCGTCTCGAACCATCGCGACCTTCGCCCCATGGCCGAGCGCGAAGGCATCCGCTTTGTTTACCTGCCGGTCACTAAAGAGACCAAGGCCAAGCAGGAAGCCGCGCTGATGGATATCGTCGAAGAGACCGGTACCGAGCTTGTCGTGCTGGCACGTTATATGCAGATTCTGTCTGACAACCTGTGCCGCCAACTGTCCGGGCGCGCCATCAATATTCACCACTCCTTCTTACCGGGGTTCAAGGGGGCCAAGCCTTATCATCAGGCACATACGCGAGGCGTCAAACTGATTGGTGCCACCGCGCACTACGTGACCTCTGACCTTGATGAAGGCCCGATTATCGATCAGGAAGTTCAGCGCGTTAACCATACCTATCGCCCTGAAGACCTGGTCGCCGTGGGACGTAACACGGAAACCATCGCGCTTTCCCGTGCGGTCAAGTATCACCTGGAGCACCGCATCTTCCTTGATCAGAACAAAACGGTGATTTTCCAATGACCCTCACGACACAAACATCTGCCGCCTTGATTGACGGCAAAGCCTGGGCCGAGCGGGTACTGGTTGAAGTCGCCGACAGCGTGGCGCAACTGGAAGCGGAAGGCACCACACCAGGGCTTGCTGTGGTGTTGATCGGTGAAGATGCCGCCAGCCAGGTATATGTGCGCAACAAGATCCGTAAGGCTGAAGCGGTCGGGATCCGTTCGCTTGAGTATCGCTTCGACACCTCCTTGACCCAGGCCGAGCTGCTGGCACTGATCGACAAGCTGAACCAGGACCCTGAGGTCAACGGCATTCTGGTGCAGCTGCCGCTTCCCGACAACATCAGCGAGGACGCCGTGATTCAGGCGATTTCACCGCTCAAGGACGTCGACGGGTTTCATCGTGAAAACGTGGGAGGGCTGGCACAGGGCGCTGACGTGCTGACACCCTGCACGCCTACCGGCTGCCTGCGTCTTCTGCAGGAAACCTGCGGCGACCTGAGCGGTAAACATGCCGTGGTCGTCGGGCGCTCCAACATCGTCGGCAAGCCCATGGCCGCCCTGCTGCTTCAGGCCAACTGCTCGGTCACGGTGCTCCACTCACGCAGCGTTAACGCCGAAGCCATCGCGCGCCAGGCGGATATTGTCATTGCCGCGGTCGGTCGCCCGAAGATGATCAATGCCGACTGGCTCAAGCCCGGTGCGGTGGTGATTGATGTGGGTATTAACCGCATCGAAGAGTCAGCCAATGGCGAGCCAAAGACGCGTCTTGTCGGGGATGTGGATTTTGCCAGCGTCAGCCAGGTGGCCAGTGCAATCACCCCGGTACCCGGCGGCGTCGGCCCGATGACCATCGCTTACCTGATGCAGAACACGGTGGTCGCCACCCGGCTTCAGCAACACCACAAAGCGGCTCAGCCAGCACTTATCTGATCTACCACAGGAGGGCGTTGTCATGCCTTTTGGATTATTGAAATACGGTTTGTCCTCGGAGTATCCCGTCGATGTGGACTTGCCTCCCCCCAAAGAGCTCAAGCCCTCCTACGATGTGGTGATCATCGGTGGCGGTGGCCACGGGCTGGCCATTGCCTATTATCTGGCCAAATACCACAACATCACCAAGGTAGCCGTGCTTGAAAAGGCTTACCTGGGGGGCGGCAACACGGCGCGCAATACCGCCGTTATCCGCTCTAACTACCTGACCTCGGAAGGGGTCAGGTTCTATAGCGAGTCGGTCAAGCTGTTCCAGAACCTCTCGAACGAATTTGACTTCAATATCATGTATTCCGAGCGCGGTCAGTTAACCCTGGCACATACCGATGCCACGGTACGTGCCTTCCGCCAACGCGCAGAGGTTAACAAACATTTCGGCGGACGCACCGAAATGATCGACCGTCAGCAGATCAGTGAGTTGGTGCCAACGCTTAACCTCGACCCGGGGCACTTGCCGGTTCTGGCCGGTTTGTGGCACCGCGACGGCGCCACAGCGCGCCATGATGCCGTGGCCTGGGGCTATGCCAAGGAAGCCGCCAAGCGCGGCGTTGAAATCCATCAGCTCACTGAAGTGCAGGAGCTGATCATTGAAGGCGGGCGCATTACCGGGGTGAAGACCAATCGCGGCACTATCCAGTGCGGTTGCGCCGTGCAAGCGGTTGCCGGGCACAGCTCGATCCTGGCCAAAAAAGCCGGCTTCCGCCTTCCGATTATCAGCTACCCGCTGCAGGCGATGGTCACCCAGCCGGTCAAGCCATTCCTGAGCCCGCTGGTCAGCTCTTCCGCCCTGCATTGCTACGTTCAGCAAACCAGCCGTGGCGAAGTAGTGTTCGGGGGCGGCTCCGATCCCTACCCGCTTTACAACACGCGCTCTACGCTGGAAATGAAGGAAAGCCTGATTGCCAGTGGCATCGAGATGTTCCCGTTTCTGGCCAAGGCCAAGCTGATGCGCCAATGGGGCGGGATTACCGACATGACCCCGGATTACAGCCCCATCATGGGGGAAAGCCCGGTTGAGAATTACTACCTGGATGCTGGCTGGGGCACCTGGGGCTTCAAGTCAACGCCCATCTGCGGCAAGACCATGGCAGAGCTGGTAGCCAACGGCGGAAAAGTGCCGGCGCTGATTCAGCCATTCCGCCTGGAACGTTTTGCCAATTTCCAGCAAGTCAATGAAATGGGCGCGACAGCGGCCAGTCATTAACGTCAGCCGCTTATGTCAGCCACCGTCTCAGCGACTATGTGAAGGCACGCTCAATGAAAGTCATGAACTGCCCGCTCAACGGGCTACGCAATATCAGTGAGTTCATCTATGGCGGAGAACTCAAACCGATGCCCGGTCAATGCAGCGACCGGGAATGGGCCCACTATGTGTTTTATAGCGACAACACAGCAGGCGTTATTACCGAATGGTGGATGCATGCCGCCTCCAGCTACTGGTTCCTTGCTGAACGCCATACTGTTACCGATGAAATACTGCGTACGTTCGATCCCAAGGAAGTTTTCCAGGAACGTGTCGAGTTTTCCTCTGAGGAGACACGCAAATGAACCGCACCCAACCATCAGGCAATACACAGACGATGGATAACCGCCTTCCCGCTCCCATGGGGCTCTATATCGACCGTCAACAGCCTATCAGCATGACGTTTGAAGGGCAGACCCATCAGGGTTTTTGCGGAGACTCGATTGCCAGTGCGCTGGCGGCTGATGGCCGTTATCTGCTGTCCCGCTCGTTCAAGTACCACCGCCCGCGCGGCCCGCTCACCATGGCCGGGCAAGATGCTAATACGCTGGTGCAGCTGCCCGATGAACCGAACGTACTGGCAGATACCTGCCTTGCCTACGAGGGTTTGAACGTTACAGGCCAGAACTACAGCGGCAGCCTTGACCACGACAGCGACATGAAGCTGGGTAAGTTCTCGAAATTCATGCCGGTGGGCTTTTATTACCGTTCTTTCTATAAGCCTAAAGGTGCCTGGAAATACTGGGAGTCCCTGATTCGCAAGAAAGCCGGGCTGGGTCACTTTGACCTCAAGGCGAAGGGCGATTATCACGACAAAGCCTACCTGTTCAAAGACGTTGTGGTGGTGGGCAGTGGCCCCGCCGGGCTTAAGGCTGCCTTGACGGCTGCAGAAGGCGGCGCCCAGGTACTGCTGGTTGAGCAGGAACCCTTGCTGGGCGGCGCGCTGACCTACGCCCGCTTTGATGAACAGGGGGTGCGTGCCACGGCATTGCGTGATGAACTGGTGCCGGCCGTGGAAGCACACGCCAATATCCATGTGCTGTGCAACGCCATCTGTAACGGCTGGTTCACTGACAACTATTTGCCGGTCATCCAGGACAAGCGGATGTACAAGGTGCGCGCCAAGGAATGCATCGTCACCGCCGGGGCCTTTGACCAGCCGGTCATCTTCCGCAACAACGACCTGCCGGGTATCATGCTGGCCAGCGCCGTCCAACGCCTGATGCGCCATTACGCGGTGCGCCCAGGCAAGCGGGCCGTTGTGTTAACCGGCAATGATGACGGTTATCTGACCGCCCTCGACCTGCACGAACAGGGCGTGGATGTAGCGGCCCTGGTGGATATGCGCGCGGGGCCAACCGACAGCCAGCTAAGCCAGGCCATCAAGCAGCGCGGTATCACCCTGCATCTTGAGCATACCGTTTTCGAAGCGCTGTGCGACAAGACAATGCACCGCGTTAACGGGGTCGATATCCGGCGTATTACCCAACGCGGTGAAGTGGACAAAGAAAGCGTGACTCTGGAATGCGACCTGCTGTGCATGAGCGCAGGCTATATGCCTGTCTACCAGCTGTTGTGCCAGGCTGGCGGCAAGCTGACCTACAACGACGATGTCGCCGAGTTTTCGCTTTCCAACCTGCCCGAACACCTGCATGTAGCAGGCTCGGTCAATGGTTTGCACGACCTTGAGCAGGTGCTGCAGGACGGTATCTTTGCCGCCAGCCAGGCACTGGCTAATCTGGGGTTATCCGCACCGAAAGCCGACCCTGTGACCGAAGCGCCCAGGCAAGTGAACTTCCCGTGGCCCATTTTCGCTCACCCCAAAGGCAAGGAATTCGTCGATTTTGACGAAGACCTTCAGATCCGCGATATCATCAACGCCACCCGCCACGGTTACCGCGATGTCCAGCTGGTCAAGCGCTTCTCCACCGTTGGCATGGGGCCGTCGCAAGGCCGCCACTCTGCGCTGCCCACTGCCCGCCTGGTGGCTGATGCTACCCAGCGTTCAGTCAGTGAAACCGGGGTGACCACCGCACGCCCGCCGTTTACCGCCGAAACCCTGGCGCACCTTGCCGGACGCAGCTTCGACCCTTTCCGGGTGACCACCATGCAACAGCGTCACCTTGAACTGGGTGCCGTCATGATGCCTGCCGGCGACTGGCAGCGCCCGGCCTATTATCCCAGTGCCGACGGCCGCCTTGACCGCCACCACTCGATGCAGGAAGAAGCCCGGCACGTCCGCGAGCACGTTGGCCTGATTGATGTCTCGACCCTGGGTGGCCTTGAAATACGCGGCCCAGACGCAGCAGAATTTATCAACCGCATCTTCACCTTCGGCTTCCTCAAGCAGCCGGTTGGCCGCACGCGCTACGCGGCCATGACCAACGAACAGGGGGTGGTCATTGATGACGGGGTTTCCTGCCGCCTGGCTGACGATCACTTTTATGTGACCGCCACTACCAGCGGTGTCGGCCGCGTGTTTCAAAGTATGCTGCAGTGGAATGCTCAGTGGCGCCTGGACGTGGATATCGCTAATGTCACGTCTGCCTTTGCGGCGGTAAATATTGCTGGCCCCTTATCACGTCAAGTACTTGAAACCGTGTGCACGGGCGTCGACCTTTCCGCCCAGGCGCTTCCCTACCTGGAGTTGCGCGAAGGCTATGCCGGCGATGCGCCAGCTCGCCTTATGCGTACAGGGTTTGTGGGTGAGCTAAGTTATGAGCTACACGTGCCAGCGCGCTATGGCGAATATCTCTGGGATCTGCTGATGGAAGCCGGCAAGGCTTTTGGCATTCGCCCCTTCGGTGTTGAGGCACAGCGCCTGCTACGCCTTGAAAAAGGCCATGTCATCATCGGCCAGGATACCGACGGCATGAGCCACCCTGGCGAGATTGGCATGAGCTGGGCGGTTAACCGTACAAAGCCGTTTTTCGTCGGCCGCCGTGCGGTGGACATCCTTGACGAACAGCCCGCCAAACGGCGCCTTGTCGGCTTTCAGCTACCCGCTGGCAGTGCCAAACCGATGGAAGGGCATCTAGTGCTCGACGGTACGGATATCACCGGTAACGTGACGTCCTGTGAATACTCCACCACTCAGAACGCCATTATCGGCCTGGCTTATGCCGGGGCGGACAAGGCCCCCCCCGGCAGCCAGATCACGATTCGGGTCGAAGGGGGAGCAGAAGTCAGCGCCGAGGTCGTCAAGCTACCTTTCTACGATGCCAACAACAGTCGACAGGAGATGTAATTCATGGCGACCCTCAAAGACACGCTCACTCCCAAACGTACGCCGCTTTATCACCTTCATCAGGCGGACGCTTCCCGTGCCGAGGGATGGCAGGCGCTGAATGGCTATGCCATTGATGGTGGGGACAACACAAGCCTTGACGCTGACTTCACCTCGGCGGCGCATTGTGCACTGGTGGATGTATCGGCGCTGGCCCGCCTTGGCGTGCGCGGCAGCCATGCTGCCAGCTTTCTCGACGAACATGGTTATCAGCTGCCTGATGTGCCGAACCAGGCAACTCGCCAGCCGGATGGCAGCCTGGTCGCGAGACTTTCTGCCAGCGAGTATCTGCTGCTTGGCAGTCTCAACGCTCAGGAGCAGCGGATCAGCCAGCAGGAAGCTACCTGGCCACCCGCTCAGGCGGGCGTTTACCTGCTGCCTCGCCAGGATACCCATGCCTGGCTGGCCCTGACGGGCACCCATGCGAGCAACGTCATGGCCAAATTGTGTGGGGTTGACCTGAGCCCTGCTGCCTTTGCCCCCGGCCAGGTCGCACAGACCTCTGTGGCTCGGGCGAATGCCATCGTCATCAACGCCAGCCAAACGGAGCTTACCTGCCTGTATCTGCTGGTTGATAGCGCCTCGGCCAGCTATTTCTGGCCGGTGCTGCTGGATGCCATGCAGGAATTTGGCGGAAAGCCATTGAGCATCAAGGCATTTATGAACAAGGTATCTTGACGGATAATGCACCTTAACGGCCCGACGGTGGTTAACACCGGGGCCGTTAAACATCGATCCCTTTCAGCAAGGCCTTAACACGTATGGCGAAACCATCCACTAAAGACAACGATTATACGGTTCCCGCGCTTTACCGGGGTCTCAGAATCCTCGAGTTGTTCAACAGCCAACAGCGTATTCTGACGACTCAGGATTTTGCTGATGCGCTAGAGGTCAGCACCTCGTCGATCTATCGTATTGTGACCACACTGACCGAGATGCACTATCTCGATAAAGTGGCCAAGAATACCTATCAGCTTGGCCCCCAGGTGATTTCCCACGGTTTCAGCTATCTGGCCAGCCGCGATATTGTCGATATCGTCATGCCGCATTTGAATGCACTGCGCAACCGCGTATCAATGTCCTGCCACCTCAGTGTGCGTGAAGGCCAAGATACTGTGTATATCTACCGCTCGTTTGCGTCTCAGCGGCTGTCGGTGAACATCCCGGTAGGCACCCGCATCGCTTGCCACAGTTGCGCCATGGGTCGCATTCTCCTCACCGCTCTGGACGAAACCGAGCTCGACGCGCTTTATCACCACGTGCGCCTGGACGGCTATCCTGCCCCCGCGCCGCGCACCTTGCCAGAGCTTAAACACACGATTGCCAATGACCGTGACGCAGGCTGGGTAATGCATCGCTCCGACCACGCCACGGCCATCGCCACCGGGCTAAAAGATTATCAGGGGCGGATTGTCGCGGCGATCAACATCTCAGGCCCCGACGCCATGCTGGACAGCGATGCCCATATCCACGAACTCAAGGAGCAATTACAGGCCACGGCTGAACGTATCTCTTTTGAACTGGGTAGTATAGGACGGTGCTAACGCGCCGATGGGCCATGCCTATCGACCGCCGGGGAGGTCGCAAATAGCTTTACTTTTGCGCTTATGCTTTCATGTCAATATTGTCTAACTTTTATATCACCTCGGGTGGCTGGCACTCCTGCCCCCGAGGGCGGCAACATAATGGTTTCAATATCAACAGGCGTCATGAACACCAAAATCATAAGCGAAGGCACTCATGAGCGAAAAGATCACCACTGATAAACAGGACACGCGCCTAAGTCTGGAACAGCACATCGCCAGGGCACTGAAGCGTAAACGGATTTCGCAGGGATACAAAATATCAGACGTCGCTCGTATCGCAGAGCTTAGTCAGGGCATGATCAGTAAAGTGGAAAATGCCCAAGTATCCACTAGTCTGGACACGCTGAGCCGCCTCTGCAATGCCATTGACCTGCCGATATCCAAACTTTTCAGCGATTTTGATCTTGGAGGGCGTGGTGCCCAGCACGTCAAGGCTGGCGAAGGCATGGAAGTTGTGCGCACTGGTACGGAAGTTGGCCACACCTATCAGTTATTGAGTTACCGCCAGGGACCAAATAAGCGATACGAACCGTTTTTGATCACCATGGACGATGCCAGCGAAGTCTTTCCCAACTTCTGCCATGCCGGGCACGAATTTATCTACCTGCTCGAAGGCAAGCTCGTTTACCGGCACGGGGAGCATTTCTATACCATGAACGCCGGCGACAGCCTGGCCTTTGATGCTGCTGTGCCGCACGGGCCCGAACAGCTGATAGAAGTTCCCATCAAGCTGCTCTCGATCATTCATTACGACAAAGAAGATCAAGGGTAAGCCGACCCGGCGGACAGGTCACCTTACGGTGTCACCCGCCAGAGCTCAGCCCAGTACCGCGACGAAATCGACATTAATTTTTAACGATGTGTCCAAATCAGGTTGACAGGTTCCGGCCCTACCAGGAGACCCTGGCGGGGCGGTTTCGCGTAAAGAAATTGTGTAAATTTTTCTATATGCAGAAAGGGGCTGCCTCCTTTTCATGTTCCCTATA
The DNA here is from genome assembly GCF_002078135.1 of Halomonas sp. BC1. Lineage (NCBI taxonomy): Bacteria > Pseudomonadati > Pseudomonadota > Gammaproteobacteria > Oceanospirillales > Halomonadaceae > Halomonas > Halomonas sp. BC1. The sequence continues at coordinate 137,507 of NZ_LFGS01000007.1, forward strand.
AAACAGGCATTCACTACTTTGGGCTTACCCACTCACCTCCAAAGTGATACCGCACTGATTTTCTACTGAGGCCTTAACAGCCTCGTAGCATGCCTCCAATAAATATGGGCTTGGCTCCTGTCGCTCTGGAGCTTGGCCATAGAGAAAAACATCACCGATACCGATGTCTCTATAGTGCTCTCGTGCGTCAGCGATCAGATTTTCTTCATCAGCCTCAGGATCAGCATCCAGATAATCGTTTATCACCTCGCTCGGTATAGACCCATCGATTAGTGCGATCAATTTTCCTGGCGCCGGGTATTGTCCGTAGAATAGATGGCCTTGCGGGATATCAACTCTGAGGCGCCAACCAGGGACGTTTTGATCATCGAAGACTACTGTGAGATGGCAGGAATTGAACCTGCGACCTTCGGCTTCGGAGGCCGGTTTAAGCCGCACAAGCATCGCCCTTCCCTACCGTCAAAAAACCAATAAACAATATTTAAAACAACAAGTTAATTAACATGCCAATGCATTTCAAATCTTCTCTATCACACCCATTAACGCCATTCTGTGCCCTTCATTGTCAAAACGTTGGCACACACCGTGACTTTTCTGTGTCCTGTTTTCTACCAAATTTGACCTCTGGTCACCGCGCACTACGGACTCCTTTAATTGATTCGGCTACGCGTAGAACGCCAGCAGTACCTATGCAAAAAAACACAGTT
>NZ_LFGS01000007.1:139999-140527 GCF_002078135.1 Halomonas sp. BC1
ACCGACAGGCTGCTAGATGCGAACATTCGATATCAGTTGCAGCAGCAGCGTGCACGTCTGCAGATTACGTCGACGCCTCCTAAGCGTATTGCGGACGACTTTGCTAGCTTGATTGAGCAAGCGCATCGTGTTCACGGTCAACGCGTAGTAGTGCTGATCGACGAGTACGATAAACCCATCCTTGATAATATTCCCGATAGCGATAGGGCGCGCGAACTGCGCGAAGGTCTGAAAAACCTCTATAGCGTGCTGAAAGATGCCGACCCCCACCTGCACTTTGTACTACTGACCGGCGTTTCCAAGTTCAGCAAAGTCAGCCTGTTTTCAGGGCTGAACAATCTGCGCGACATCACACTCTCATCTGACTATGCCGCTATCTGTGGCTATACCGACCACGATGTGGACACGGTGTTTGCGCCTGAACTGCCTGGGCTTGACCGTGACGAGATTCGCCGCTGGTACAACGGCTATCGCTGGGGCGGGCAAGACGTGCCCAGCGTTTACAACCCGTTTGATGTATTGCTCTTG
>NZ_LFGS01000007.1:141159-142129 GCF_002078135.1 Halomonas sp. BC1
GAAGAGCGGAAATTCACCCCTTACTGGTTTGAAAGCGCTACCCCTACGTTTTTAGTAGAACTGCTAAAAAAACGCGGTGTGTTCACTCCTGCCTTGAGCCAACTGCAAACAGAAGCCGAATTGTTAGGCCGCTTTGATGTCGACCATATCGCCACCGAAGCGCTCTTGTTCCAAACGGGCTACCTGACCGCGCATGCTGTCGAGGAGCCAATGACCGGTTATTGGCTCTACACCTTGGGCTACCCCAACCTTGAGGTGGAAGCCAGCCTTAACCAAGCGCTTTTACCTGTGCTGGGTGTGCAAGCCCCCCCTCGGGAGCGGCTTACGCTGTTCCGTAACTTGCAAGCGCACGACCTCCAAGGCCTGGAAACCCACCTCAAAGCGCTTTATGCCGGCTTGCCACACGACTGGTACCGCAACAACCCCATTGCCCAATACGAAGGCCATTACGCCAGCGTGTTTTACAGCCACTTCGCCGCGCTGGGTGTGAATGTGACGGTGGAAGACGCCAGCCACCACGGCAAAGTGGATATGAGCATCGACTTTAACGGGCATGTTTACCTGTTTGAGTTCAAGGTGGTTGAACAACTGCCTAAAGGCAAAGCGATTGAGCAGATCAAAACCAAGGGCTATGCCGACAAGTATCGTGCTAGCGGCAAGCCTATTCACTTAGTAGGCGTAGAGTTTTCCAGCGCTCCACGGCAAATCGTAGCGTTTGACGTGGAGGCGCTGTAGTACGCTGCTGCTTATCATCGTCCACTACTTCTCTGCCCGTAATGGAAGGCAACACCAACCCGCCGAGCCGGCTTGGCGGCGAGGGATCTCCGGTGTCAGAGAGCAGGGCAGGTGCACACAGGGGGTTCCCAGGAACCTGAGAGGCCCGCCTTTCTCCCCCGAAAGGCAATGGCACAGGCACGGGGCTGCCTGCGGAGAAAGCTCTCGGTCTGACGCTGTCGTGCCTGGCGGCGAC
>NZ_LFGS01000007.1:144012-148989 GCF_002078135.1 Halomonas sp. BC1
AAATTGACAGGAGCTAAGAACAAAGCACCGACCTTCCATAGCTATATGTTGCATTGTAGATACCCAGGTATCCCTATCATCAGCAGTAGGAGCGCAGTATATTTCAACACCCTGGCCATACATAGCAGCGCGCAAGGATGGCATATAATTTTCCCAACATATTACCGCACCTATTGCACCTAGATCACTCTCAACTACATCTAGCGTTGATCCGTCACCAAAACCCCAAACAAGTCTCTCGGATCCCGTTGGCATAAGCTTTCGCCTCTTACCAACAACCCCACTCTCCGGGTCGATGAAAACCACAGTACAATAAAGAGTACTTCCACCCTTCTCAATGATTCCCATCACCACAAAGATATTGTTTTCCCTTGCAGTAGAGACAATATCGTCTATCTCAGCCCCATCAATTTCAACTGCGCCATCATAATACTTAAGGTAGTCCCTCCTCCCTTCAGGGTGTCGTTTTCCGACTGGTGAGTCAAAGGTTAGGCCTTTGGGGTAGGTGCCTAAAAATGCCTCCGGAAACACCACCAACTCAGCTCCATTACTCGCTGCTTCTTCGATTAGGCGACAAGCTTTTCTGGCTGTTTTTTCAGCATCAAAAGGGATACTAGAATCTTGCACTACTGCAGCTTTCAATTTATCTTTCATAAAAACCTCAAGCCTTTTTCTCGTCTGAATAAACCACTTGCTCAGCGTTATCTCTCATATATTCGTTGAACATATCATGGAAATCTTTCACTGAAGACTCAGGAACCTTTCTGGTTACTTTGCTTACAGCGACCGTTACAATTATATTGACCATAATTCCCGCAATGCCTGGTCCAACAGGAATGTCTATTTGGGTAATTGCTATGAGAGCCATAACAACAACCCCTAGAACCAAGCCAAGAAACGCTCCTGCTTCCGTGACCGATTTAAAATACAGCATGCCTAAAGCCGAAGGCACAAGCTGAAGACCAAGACCGAACCCTAAAGAAGCAATTGGAACCAAAAACCCTGCACCGCTTGGAAGCATTGCAAGCACAAATATTATTACCGTAAGAGATAGGACTACAACTCTTGTAACCCAAGTGACCCTCTTACTTGTCATATCCTCCTTTGTCAAAGTATCTACAATATCTTCAGCAACTAGGCTCGCTGAGGAAAGAAGCTGGCTATTAATAGTGGAAATTGCTGCTGCAAGAATACCTGCCACAACAAAAGCGCCCAAAACAGGAAAATGAAAATTGAATATTTGCGGAAGGATCGTATCGCTATTGTCCATATTTACGCCAGGAGCAACTCCAGGAATAACTGCCGCCATACCAACCACAAGGGGAATAATAGCCATCATCCATGAATTCCAGAAAGGTGTGGCCATAGCCACTTTTCCAAGAACTTTAGCTGATGAAGCAGAATAAAACTTTTGCCACATATGGGGAAGGACCCAAGCACCAAATCCCAGCCCAAGCCACAGCTCCAACATTCCAAGAGGGTTTCCTGAAACCACGTTAAGTTCAGGCTTATACTGTGATACCTGATTAAACAACTCAGTTCCACCAGAAATATTTAATACGTACAATGCTGTAAATATCAAAATAGATGCAAAAAACACACCCATGAAAGAGTCGGTCCATGCAGTACCTTTAAAGCCAGCCCACAGAACAATAACGCCCACCATCACCGATGTAACGGTGACTCCAACAATGTATGGAATTGCACCATCTGTAAGGGTTTCAAGTGCTCTAGCCCCACCGATAACCTGTATAAGCATTACAGGTACTAAAGCAGCTATTCCGACTAAAGCAACTGAAATTCTAAGCCTGTTGCTCTTGTAATAATGATTAATCATTTGACCCGGAGTTATAAACCCATATTTTTTCCCTGCCAACCAAATCCTAGCCCCGAACAACCATATGAAAATCGCATGAAAAATTGTCCAAACAGCAAAACCCGCAAACCAAACTCCAGATCTATAATATGCGCCGAATGCACCTAAAAGAGTCCAGGTTGAAAAATACGTAGCTCCCATCGACAAAACCAGAACTATCGTCCCTATTCCACGACCACCAATGATAAAGTTTTCTGACGAACTTCCGTAAGATTTCTGCGGGCTCCTTTTAGAAAGATATGACACCAGTATGAAAGCCAAAATAAACGCGACCAATATTGCAGCCGTCAGTGCATTATTCATTTCACCCCCTCCTCATGCAGAGGCTTTTCTTCAAGCTTTCTAATAAAAGGCTTAAAATAAAGGGGATAAGTAAGAATGACGCAAATCGTAAGCACTACGTTGGATGCAATCATCACAGCCAAAGGCTGTGGCAATCCCATCACCATGGAAGCTGAATTAAAAATTCCAAAATATGGAAGCCATGTTACCAATAGCGCAGCCAACACAACTGACCACAATAGCTTCCTTTTACTTTTTGTACTCATTATTAATCCTTCATCAAGTGGATGTGAATTTAACAAAGATCATTCTGAGAGTAGTCGGTAGAAAGCGTTAATAAAAATAGAAAAATCAGAACGGTCTGTTGCCATAAAGCGCACACCCTCAAGAGTTAGTCGGGTAGACTGGGCGATTGCTCGACCCGGCCCCCCCACAGATCCGAGCATGCACGATTAGCGCACTCGGCTCCTCAATACCCAGGAGGAACGTAAGCACAGCCGCTACTACGAGAAAGGCGCGGTGATCGTGCCAGAGCGCGACTATGCCGTGGGCCTCAAGCGCGGGGAGCTGTACCGCGTCATGGACACCGGCCCCGGCAACCGCCTGACGGTCAAGGCGGAGAATGGCGAGGTCATGAGTTTTTCGCCTGCGCGTTGCACCAAGCTATCGGTCTATGCGGTGGAAAAGGCCGAGTTGTCTCCCGGCGATCATGTGCGAATCAGCCGCAATGTGGCCGAGCGTGACCTTGGCACCCATGAGCGCTACCGCGTCAAGGCAGTGCAGCCCGAGAGCGTCCTGATCGAGAACGGCCAGGGCAAGGTGGTGAAGCTGGACAACAAGCAGCCGCTCCCCATGACCTACGGTTATGCCACCACCGTTCACAGTTCGCAGGGGCTTACCGCTGACCGGGTGTTTGCCAACCTCGATTCCAAATCGCACGCCACGGTCAAGGAGGTCTATTACGTGGCCATGTCCCGCGCCCGGCATGAGGCCCAGGTGTATACCGACAGCACCAAGTCGCTGCCTGATGCCATCCGCCGCAGCACCGACAAGAGTACGGCCCTGGAGCTCAAGCAGCTTTGCCAGCATGGCAAAGAGGTCAAGCAGCCCGAGCATGACAAGGTAGTGCCGGGCGATAGCCAGGGACAGAAAGGCATCGAGCATCACCAGCAACCAGCGAACAGGGAGCGCTCCCAGCGTAGCCATGAGCGCGCCATGGGGCGATAAGTCTACCCAAAGCGCGTAAGCGCCCCTTCACCCTCCCTGGAGGCTGCGCAGAACGTCTATCCATGCCACACCACGCCCCCATCGAGATCATCCATGAGCCCGTCGACCCGCTGGGCAAGCAGGGGAAGGGAGTGCGCTCCGCCCATTTCCGCCTGTCCGACCTCGGGCCGTTGGCCATCGAGGGCATGGACACCCGGTAATCCCCCCCGAAAAATAATCGCGGAGATATGTGGAATTTTGTACTCTGAAGAGCCTGGAAAACGAGAATCTGACACCTAAGCAACTGGCGGCGCTCCAGGAACTGCTCGCCGATCAGAGCGCCACGTCCGATTCCTGAGTGATCAAGGAGAAGCTGAGCTGGATCCAGAAGGCGCCGACGCCACGCGCGGCTCGATGGCGCATCACGAACTACCTCAAGGTCATGAAGGTGGCAGTCTCGGAGAAGCCATTGCTGAAGCCGATGGCAAAAGCCCTGGCGACGTTGGAGCGTCACGCCGATGCGGTGGTCAGGCGTTGGATTTCGGGACTGACGAACGCACGACTGGAAGGCATGAACGGTCTGTTTCAGGCGGCTCGGTCACGCGCACGGGGTTACCGGAACAAGGCCAACTTCATCGCCATGATCTACCTGATTGGTAGCCCGGTGGGCCGCCTGTTCGACCAGGCCAAATCCACATAAAGTGACGAAGAACCGAAAAAAATGCACATAACTACATACAAATATTTTTTAACAGTATCCAAAGTCGGATCAGTCCGAAAAGCAGCCGATATTCTTCATATTAGCCCCTCTGCGATTAGCAGACAGATATCCTGTCTAGAGCATAACTTCAAGGCGAAACTAATTGACAGGCTAGCATCAGGAATACAGCTTACAGAGGAAGGAAAAATATTAGCGCACCATATGGAAAAAACAATTAGAGAAATAGAAATTGCAAGATCAAGAATTGACGAAATGAATGGAACACTTTCTGGAACTATTCATTATGCCACAATTGAAGGTGTCACTAAAGAGTTGCTTTTTCCCCGCATCAAGGAATTTAAAAACTCTCATGAAAATGTAAGATTTAGTGGTAAAATACTAGGGAGTGACTCTGTTTATGACACCATTCGATCTGGCGAAATTGACTTTGGGATTGTAATGGACACAAAAATCCCAAGTGATATTGAGGCCATAAAATACTTTGATACTAGACTATCCGTTGTTGCACCAAAAAGTCACCCGCTGGCTACAAAAAAGGCAATTGGCTTAAGCGAGCTTGAAGGCCATGAGATAACAATATTAAACCATAAATTCTTAACACGTCAGATAATTGAAGTCGCAACAAAAGGGCTTGGAATAGAACTAAATATTAGATTCGAGCTAGATAGCATTGAAATGATAAAGCATTACATAGAGGGCTCTAATGGAGTTACAATATTGCCCCATTTTTGCGTGGTGGAAAAAGACCATTCTGCCAATCTTAAGTCAATAAAAATCAATGAAGACGAGATGCTAAAATGCTTTACGATAATCTGCAAGAAACCTGGCCGCCATTTAATAAGAGCGGCAAGCTGCTTCATTGATGAAATTTGCCAATTTGGAACTTTAGCGT
>NZ_LFGS01000008.1:0-2797 GCF_002078135.1 Halomonas sp. BC1
AGAAATAGTGCCACCAGAGTGCCAACGGCAGCAAGCCGTTCGCTGCCGCCCAGGCAGCTCAGAAAGCGAAAACATGCCACGCAACCGCGTTATTGCTGTTCGCTGCCGCCCAGGCAGCTCAGAAATTCTGGCGTTTGCAGATGGCGACATTGACCGCGTTCGCTGCCGCCCAGGCAGCTCAGAAACAGCACGTTGGAGGCAATATCGGCGGCGCTGGGTTCGCTGCCGCCCAGGCAGCTCAGAAAATGTAGCCCATGTACCCCAGCGCTTCGGAGCTGTTCGCTGCCGCCCAGGCAGCTCAGAAATGATTGACGTCAAAGCCAGCCTGGGCTAGGAAGTTCGCTGCCGCCCAGGCAGCTCAGAAAAATGATTCCATCCAGGTAGGCAGCGCCGCCGTGTTCGCTGCCGCCCAGGCAGCTCAGAAAGCCTCAAAAGCTGCTTGCTGATATGGCCTAAGGTTCGCTGCCGCCCAGGCAGCTCAGAAATCAAGGCGCTGTTGGAATCGGTGCGTTTCAAGGTTCGCTGCCGCCCAGGCAGCTCAGAAAGAGTGGCGCATCCGGCTGTGGCGCGACACTGCGTTCGCTGCCGCCCAGGCAGCTCAGAAATATCCCTCATTGGCTTCACCACGCCTGTGACGGTTCGCTGCCGCCCAGGCAGCTCAGAAACTACGGATATACCGCTGGTTCAGCACTTAGACGTTCGCTGCCGCCCAGGCAGCTCAGAAAATACACAGTGCCCGACCACATGCTAACCGACAGTTCGCTGCCGCCCAGGCAGCTCAGAAAAACCGATCAATCCCGCGCTTTGCGGCTAATCCGTTCGCTGCCGCCCAGGCAGCTCAGAAACTCGGCATAGCGCAGCACCGCTTCCCTGCCATGTTCGCTGCCGCCCAGGCAGCTCAGAAATGATTAACAATGTCAGCCACGATGGCGCTCGTGTTCGCTGCCGCCCAGGCAGCTCAGAAAAGAAGAAGATGAGGGGTTTGATAAAATCAACCGTTCGCTGCCGCCCAGGCAGCTCAGAAAACGATACGCCCTCAACAACGGCAACACATCCTGTTCGCTGCCGCCCAGGCAGCTCAGAAATCCTAGTAGGCGCTGGCGGCCTGATGTACATGGTTCGCTGCCGCCCAGGCAGCTCAGAAAAACGCCACCGCCACCACTGCCAATAGCCTCATGTTCGCTGCCGCCCAGGCAGCTCAGAAATGGCTCAAACTGGCGGCGTGACCATCAACATGGTTCGCTGCCGCCCAGGCAGCTCAGAAATCGCTTACCGGAATGATCTCTACCCACGTCCCGTTCGCTGCCGCCCAGGCAGCTCAGAAAAGGATGATGATGCAAGGTGTAAATTTCCATGAGTTCGCTGCCGCCCAGGCAGCTCAGAAAAAACACCCCATGGTGTGAATAGACCAGCTAGTGTTCGCTGCCGCCCAGGCAGCTCAGAAAGTAACCAGTGGAACCATCGCGAAACTTCACTAGTTCGCTGCCGCCCAGGCAGCTCAGAAAAGGGTATTACATGACAGCCGAAAAGGCCTTGAGTTCGCTGCCGCCCAGGCAGCTCAGAAAACGTCGGCGCGTTCGCGGGCCTCGACGATCTCGTTCGCTGCCGCCCAGGCAGCTCAGAAAGTCGGGCTGAACGGCTGGTGGCCTATGTTCTGGTTCGCTGCCGCCCAGGCAGCTCAGAAAAGCAACGACCGGAAACCGCAACCCACGGAGATGTTCGCTGCCGCCCAGGCAGCTCAGAAATGCGCCGCCTGCTGCAGGCCATTCCAGACAGCGTTCGCTGCCGCCCAGGCAGCTCAGAAAAGGGTGACGACCTGAGAATACTTGCCGCTTTCGTTCGCTGCCGCCCAGGCAGCTCAGAAAAGCGCGCCCAGCTCCACCTGGTTGCAGTCCATGTTCGCTGCCGCCCAGGCAGCTCAGAAATTCACCGAAACATTCAGCGTAGAAGCGTTCGAGTTCGCTGCCGCCCAGGCAGCTCAGAAACGCGCCCTGGAGGCGCTGGAAGAACTGCTGAAGTTCGCTGCCGCCCAGGCAGCTCAGAAATGCAGCGCTTCTACTGCGAGACGCAAGAGCAAGTTCGCTGCCGCCCAGGCAGCTCAGAAATAGAAATAATAGTGCACCAAACACGCCACTCAGTTCGCTGCCGCCCAGGCAGCTCAGAAAGAGACCCCAACAACTGGCAGGCGCTGCTGAACGTTCGCTGCCGCCCAGGCAGCTCAGAAATATGCCAGAGCTTCAGCATGAAGGTATTAATGGTTCGCTGCCGCCCAGGCAGCTCAGAAAAACGCGCCATTGGCGGCGTATGGCTTGATAGTGTTCGCTGCCGCCCAGGCAGCTCAGAAAAAGATGTTTTGGCAGTGATTCGGTCGATGGTGGTTCGCTGCCGCCCAGGCAGCTCAGAAAAACCACTATAGCGCGCTGCCAATCGTCATCGTGTTCGCTGCCGCCCAGGCAGCTCAGAAATGCCCCCACCAGGGGAGCGACTCAGGGCCGTAGTTCGCTGCCGCCCAGGCAGCTCAGAAATGATCGATGCCCGCTTTTTCGGCAGCCTGTACGTTCGCTGCCGCCCAGGCAGCTCAGAAAATTCCACCCCTTCGGCTCCCCACTGGCTGGCTGTTCGCTGCCGCCCAGGCAGCTCAGAAATTCCCGGCACGTTCGTGACCAGCGATGGCACTGTTCGCTGCCGCCCAGGCAGCTCAGAAACGGGGCGTAGCCCGGGACCGAGGGCGTGGCGAGTTCGCTGCCGCCCAGGCAGCTCAGAAATTGCCAACCGACGCTCATACTCATCGGGCGCC
>NZ_LFGS01000008.1:3438-6401 GCF_002078135.1 Halomonas sp. BC1
TCCAGTGCCACAAACAGAGGGAGCCCCTCGTTCGCTGCCGCCCAGGCAGCTCAGAAATCGGCTTGGGCGACGCCCAGGGCGTTGATCGAGTTCGCTGCCGCCCAGGCAGCTCAGAAAATGAGCCTTGCTGCAATGGGTGGTTTTACTGGGTTCGCTGCCGCCCAGGCAGCTCAGAAAGTGAATACCTTGAACGTCTCGGCTTTGCGCTTGTTCGCTGCCGCCCAGGCAGCTCAGAAATACTGCACCGAGGCCGCCATCTGGGCCGCCGAGTTCGCTGCCGCCCAGGCAGCTCAGAAATTAAAGACACGCTGGACGCTGCGCTGGATGCGGTTCGCTGCCGCCCAGGCAGCTCAGAAATACCGGGCAACACCGCACCATGGCAGCGCGATGTTCGCTGCCGCCCAGGCAGCTCAGAAAAGGACGCCGCGCAAATGGTCGCTGAGGCGGAAGTTCGCTGCCGCCCAGGCAGCTCAGAAAACCACGTAGGCATCGTTGGAGCTTTCGTAGTTGTTCGCTGCCGCCCAGGCAGCTCAGAAAAGCTTTATCAGGCGCTGCCATGCCGTATCTAGGTTCGCTGCCGCCCAGGCAGCTCAGAAAAAATACCTCCGCATCAAAACCAGCGCAAACGAGTTCGTTGCCGCCCAGGCAGCTCAGAAAACTAAAAGAAACTTGGAACGTGCTGTTCTTGCGTTCGCTGCCGCCCAGGCAGCTCAGAAAATGGTGCCCGCGGCGCTCTGGCGGCTACGATTGTTCGCTGCCGCCCAGGCAGCTCAGAAAACCCACGGCCCCCATGACTGAGCGATGGCGGAGTTCGCTGCCGCCCAGGCAGCTCAGAAAGTGATGATCAAGCCAGCTTTATAATTCTGGGCGTTCGCTGCCGCCCAGGCAGCTCAGAAACTCAAATTGCGGGCATAAAAAAACCCGCACTTGGTTCGCTGCCGCCCAGGCAGCTCAGAAATCATTAACCTGCACTGGCACTGCGAGAGCCGCGTTCGCTGCCGCCCAGGCAGCTCAGAAACTGAATCAGTCCCACAACACTGGCGGCATCGGGTTCGCTGCCGCCCAGGCAGCTCAGAAATGGCCTAACCCCGACTCAGATGCGCGCGGCTGGTTCGCTGCCGCCCAGGCAGCTCAGAAATGCTTGACATCGTGCAGCTCCTCGCGCAGCTCGTTCGCTGCCGCCCAGGCAGCTCAGAAAACTACCGGTAGCACGCAATGCAACGCCAATCAGTTCGCTGCCGCCCAGGCAGCTCAGAAATATGCGCTGAGCAATAACAACGCCAACATAAAGTTCGCTGCCGCCCAGGCAGCTCAGAAATGCTCCACCACAAGGAAAAAATGGCCTAATGGGTTCGCTGCCGCCCAGGCAGCTCAGAAATGGATGCCGACAGCGAGGGCAGGGCGCTGCCAGTTCGCTGCCGCCCAGGCAGCTCAGAAAACTGAGGAGGGGCGGTCTCGCCCAAGGGCTCAGTTCGCTGCCGCCCAGGCAGCTCAGAAAAAGAGCCAAATTTCAGGCAAAAAAAGGGGCCGTTCGCTGCCGCCCAGGCAGCTCAGAAAACGCTGCCGTTTCAGATTGCCATCCTCAATGCGTTCGCTGCCGCCCAGGCAGCTCAGAAATAAGCGCCAAGCCGCCGCGATGCTGCTTCAGGGTTCGCTGCCGCCCAGGCAGCTCAGAAATATCAGCAGCCCAAGTGCCCTGTGTGCCAGTAGTTCGCTGCCGCCCAGGCAGCTCAGAAATATCAGCAGCCCAAGTGCCCTGTGTGCCAGTAGTTCGCTGCCGCCCAGGCAGCTCAGAAAACACAGGCGCGTCAACGCCTCAAGTCGCTTATGTTCGCTGCCGCCCAGGCAGCTCAGAAAATAACCAGCGTGCAGGTGGTGCACGTTCATCAGTTCGCTGCCGCCCAGGCAGCTCAGAAACCGTCGCGCCGTGGGATATACTCGTTTGCCACAGTTCGCTGCCGCCCAGGCAGCTCAGAAAAACACCGGTAGCGAGCATGAGCAAAGGGAGCAGTTCGCTGCCGCCCAGTACTTGCCCCCTTAAAATACATAGTAGCAACGATTAAATCGTAATTATTTGTTTTGAAAGATTTTTTTCTATGCATGGAACTATGTATTTATGCGCATGGGTACATAGTTTTAGGATTGAAAAGAGCTATTCGCCAATTCAGGCCTTGGGTAGGCCCCTGCAGGGTGGCCTCAATACCGCATGAGTGCTTACAAGAATAGTGAGAATTTGATCGAGTCATTCTTTATTTCTTATAACCCAGGCGACGTGAAAATGGAGTGAACTATCTAAATGATTGATTCGATGTCTACCATCCCGTGCTGTCGTAAGTGTTGGTAAAAGGGGGATTAGAGATCCGATAATTCATGCGATAGGATAAAATTGCAAAGGATTAACGAGAAAATCCGTTTGGTATTTTATTCTCAGGATTGGCCAAAGGTATTTAGTCTGTCTTCTAAGATAGAAGGCTGAGCCTTGAACTTCATTATATCTACCCTTCGGCGTTGGGTCTTATCAACATTGGTAGTTGATAAATGATATGACAACGAAAATCCACTTTATTAACATGATGGTTATGATTTAATGTATGATGTTTCGCAAAGTGAGATGTATCTTAGGAGTCGCATTTTCTAAGCTAAAGTTATATAAATAAAATGCTGTAGAGAGCTGTTTTAGATACCTTAAGAAAATTTGTCTTGTTTAATTGCGTCACTGAATTTTAGCGAGTGGCTTCAGGATTCTATTATGTTTAATTTGCATGGCTAATTGCTTATAATAAACTCTATTTTCATAAAACATTCTTTCAAGGATGTCTTGTAATAATTGAAAAAAGTGGTGTTTAAATTGAATTGACTAATTAGAGGGGATCAAAATTACTGCTATAACAAGTTAATTATTGTATGATATATTATGTTAATAAAAAGTCTTTTAACTATGAAAAAATAAATATCTGACGTTA
>NZ_LFGS01000008.1:7319-22324 GCF_002078135.1 Halomonas sp. BC1
CCTTAGGTTGTGGCGAGTTGGAAGTTATGAGTCAATGTGGTATTTAGTAATTAATTATGAGCGCCCAGTAGCTGTGCAATCGAGGATGATGAACCCTTGAAAATATAATTTGAAGGATGTTAATGGCATGCCCAAATCAATTTGGTTTAAATATAAAGTTGTCAGATTGGCCGATAAAGTAGGTGATAAAAAAACTGCAATAAGGTATACAAATATAAAAGATTATGAAGTTCTTAGTGCGAGAAAAATTAATAGATGGAGGAGTGAGCTACCTAAAATTCACCATCCGCTTACGAAGAAGCAATATTTTTTTAATATGCAGTTTGATGAGGATTTCTCATCCTTACCAATATTAAACAGCGTAGGGATTTCGATTCAATTAATACCTGAAGAGCTCAAAAATGCTTTTTTCCATTACTGTAATGGTAGAAAGATAGGTCGCAAAATAGCTCAGCTGGTCGACTATGATTTATTAAATGACGACTTAAGTGTCAGTTTTTTAGGCAAGACTGTGCTTGCTGCCAATCAAGAAGATATTTTTAAAAGGTGCAGCGCTGCAGAAATTACTTTGGAAACTATTTACTATGATAAATTTATTAATGGAAATGAGATTTCAGCTGGAAATTTTTTAACCAAGGATGGCGGTAATTTTTTGTTCATAGAAAATGATTTCCCAAGGATTTTTTTAGAATACCTTACTTTTTCTTATCAAGAAATTTCGCGATTTTTTCGTAGAATTGTTGAAAATAAAGAGGACATAAAAAATATAGATCGCAAGGTTATTGATGGTGAAGTCCATAGTTATAAAAAGGCATCTATCATTTCTAATGTCTTTGTTGATTATGCAAATAACGAGCTAACATATGATTTTTTCAGGCATAGAGTTGATTCTCTTATGAATGAAAATAATCTTTGGTATTCTGGGGGTACCTGTTCTAGTATCCAAGCATACAATATATATAATTTAATCGGTTATGAAGGATGTAGAAGGCTTCTAACCACATATGTTTCTAATCCGTGTATTATGAGGAAAGGGTGGCCAGATCTTTTTGTTTATAATGACAATGGCTTTAATTTTGTAGAAGTTAAGGTGGGGGAGAATGTTTCCATTCATCAGGTTCAAACTCTAAGACTGTTAAATATGGCTCTTCCTGATTCTGTAAGAGTCGTAAGAGCTTATAGAAAATGACATGCTTTAGAGGGTTGAAAAAAATGAATAATATGTTGTGTTGCCTGGCCAGTTACTTATTACCATCCGCGTAGTAAAGGATAATAAGTTTCTAGATCGAAAAGTATATATTTTCTTAAAAAAGTCTAATTGTAATATGTCACAAAAATAATTTATCGGTCAGCAAGTTCCTCTTAATGTTCCAATGCAGGTAGCGCCGTAGGGCCATAATAGAATCAATCTAATTTGGTTGAACATGTTTTATAACCACAGAGTTGATGCTCATGTAGATAAGGTAAACGCTGAGAAAAGTTTTCTTTTCACACATTTTTCGAGTGATCAGATGATGGTTATCCAGCCAGCGTGGGCTCGGTGTTGTTGAACAAGGCGGTGAACACCACTACCTGGGGTGCCATGCTGTTTGGCAAACGCCTGAAAGTGTGAGGTTGGCGATAGGTAATCCTCGCTGGGGCCGTTCAGTATGCCTTGTGGATTGGGGAATGCATTGAAGAGTGATGAAGGGATGAGGGTGACGATCAGTGTGGGGGCGTTTCGGTAGAAAAGCGTGCTTTCAACGCGCTCAGTGGCGAGCCTCGCGGCAACCCCAGTGCTTGCCCGCTGAGGGTCTTCAGGCGGGTAGGGCAGGCATGCAGGCGCTGGAGCAGGTCGGTCATTGCCGTGACCTCCAGCTCGGGGTCGAAGCCTCCCAGGCGTTCCAGCCAGGTTCGGCTGATGGCCATGTAAGGGGGCAATGTGGCGTTAGGGCCACGTAACTGCTGCCAGAGGCGTTCTGGTAACCGAGGCGTCATCGCGCTGATGATCAGCGCATCCAGCGTTTGCGTATCCAGCTCGGGGTACAGCAGGGGCCATAGCTGTGAAGGCAAGACTTGCTTATGCATGGCCACCAGCAGCCATTCGGCCTGGCTGACATATGCTGCCTGATTCAGGCGTGCGCCCAGCTTTTTGTCGGGTGTCACGAGACAGTGAGCGTGGAAGCGCTGCTCCAGGGTTGTGAAGCGCTCATCCAGAAACGCGGCAGTCACGATCACGGGTACGAGGTGCTCGGCCAGGCCAGATTGACGAATGGATCGCAGGTGGCGAGGAAGCCAAGCTCCCGCCACGGAAGCATCGACGATAAAGCAAACCGTACCCATGTCAGTGGCTTCCTTATGTGGTAATGACTCACCTCTTTGTAATTTATTGTAGGTGTTGGTTTCTTTTCGTAGCAAGTGGAATGATCGAGAAGCGCATAAAAATAGACCGTCTGGCTAGTGCACTGATTTTGTGCAAAGACTGTTTTTTGCGTATTTTTTTGGTGCATATTGGGTGAGTGCAGTGCTCCATGTGATGACATGACGAGCCAATGCGACATCAAGAGGCATCAGGAATAATGATTTTTGCTTTTTGAATCATGCTGTTATTTTTTGAAAGCCATATTGGTGCAAAGTTGGCATGCTACGTGCTTATATTTTGTGACAGCTTCGTAGGCAGTTTTGTGAACAGTTTCATGGGCCGTCTGTCAGTCGTTAGCAGGTCATAGGCAGAAGCCTCTCGGCGTGCTACAACGATAGCCGGTCTGAAATGATCGCTGGGCGATTTGTTATCCATGGTCAAACAAACGTAAAGCGAACAAAAAAGACAAACGCGCCACGTGCCAGGGTACGTAGACGATTTGTTGAATAACACTTTTATCGATAGCTTACTGTTTCAAGCTTTAAGCCACGCTCATACCGGAGGACACTATGTCAGCCAAGACTCTTGCGCTAATCGAAGAACACGATGTTAAGTGGGTAGACCTGCGTTTCACCGACACTCGCGGTAAAGAGCAGCACGTGACCGTGCCTGCGCGTGACGTGAACGAAGAGTTTTTTGAAAACGGCCAAATGTTCGATGGTTCTTCCATCAATGGCTGGAAGGGCATCAACGAGTCTGACATGATCCTGCGCCCGGAAGACGGCACCGGCTTCCTGGACCCCTTCACCGAAGACGCCACCCTGATTCTGCGTTGCGACATCATCGAGCCTGCCACCATGCAGGGCTACGACCGCGACCCGCGCTCCATCGCCAAGCGCGCTGAAGCCTACCTGCAGTCTACTGGCCTGGGCGACACTGCGTTCTTTGGTCCTGAGCCTGAATTCTTCATCTTCGACGAAGTGCACTGGAAGTCTGACATTCAGGGCTCCATGTACAAGATCACTTCCGACGAAGGCGCCTGGGCCACCGACAGCAAGGTCGAGACAGGCAACCTGGGTCACCGTCCGCGCGTCAAGGGTGGCTACTTCCCGGTTCCGCCGGTCGACAGCTTCCACGATATCCGTGGTGCCATGTGTAACACCCTGGAAGCGATTGGCCAGACCGTCGAAGTACACCACCACGAAGTGGCCAACGCTGGTCAGAACGAAATCGGCGTGAAGTTCAACACGCTGGTGAAGAAAGCTGACGAAGTTCAGGAAATGAAGTACGTGATCCACAACGTGGCGCACGCTTACGGCAAGACCGCTACCTTCATGCCGAAGCCGCTGGTAGGCGACAACGGTTCTGGTATGCACGTACACCAGTCGTTCTGGAAAGATGGTCAGAACCAGTTCGCGGGCGATGAGTACGCTGGCCTGTCTGAAATGGCTCTGTACTACATCGGCGGTATCATCAAGCACGCCCGTGCTCTGAACGCCTTCACCAACGCTTCTACCAACTCGTACAAGCGTCTGGTACCTGGCTTCGAAGCGCCGGTCATGCTGGCCTACAGCGCCCGTAACCGTTCTGCTTCCATCCGTATTCCGTACACTGCCAGCCCGAAAGGCAAGCGTGTCGAAGCACGTTTCCCTGATCCGACGGCGAACCCCTACCTGGCGTTCTCTGCCATGCTGATGGCGGGTATCGACGGTATCAAGAACAAGATCCATCCTGGCGATGCCATGGACAAGAACCTGTATGACCTGCCGCCGGAAGAGGGCAAGTCGGTTCCCACCGTGGCTCACAGCCTCGATCAGGCCTTGGAAGCACTCGATGCTGACCGTGCGTTCCTGACCGAAGGCGGTGTATTCACCGACGAGATGATCGACGCTTACATCGAACTGAAAATGGAAGACGTCGAGCGTATCCGCATGACGACTCACCCGATCGAGTTCGACATGTACTACAGCTGCTAAGCTGATGGCATGACTGCCAAGATCACCCTTGCGGTGTGACGAGCCAAAACCCCGCCTCGGCGGGGTTTTTTATCGCCGAGTAAGTGTGTGCACTATAATGGTGCATTGAATTGGCTAAATCTTCCGTCCCTTGCGCTATAAACGCCCGAGCGGTATCGGTAGGCTGCCCCTAAGCCGTGCATGGCGCCGTTTTGGGTAACCTGGCGCGCTTTTTGCACTTCCTCAGCTAAATCTCTAACGCAACGGTTAGCGACGCTTCAGGACACGCCATGTATCAGCGCTTATTGGAACACCTCACCACGGCGGTACTGCTGCTGGACGGCGAACTTCGGGTTCGCTGGATGAATCCGGCCGCCGAGGCGCTGCTGGCGGTGAGCTTCAGTCGGGTACAAGGCATCAGTCTGGACACCCTGCTGGGCGGCGATGAGAGTATCGATGACGTGCTGGCCAAGGCACGCGATGCGTTTCACCCTTACACCCAACGCGAAGCGCGTATTACGCCGCTCAACAGTGAACCCTTGACGGTGGATTACACCGTGACGCCGCTGTCCGCCGACGAGCTGCTGCTGGAGGTGGAGCCCCGGGACCGGCTGATGCAGATTTCCCGGGAAGAAGCGCTGACCACTCGCCAGGAGACCATCAAAGTGCTAGCACGTGGGCTGGCCCATGAGGTGAAAAACCCCTTGGGCGGTATCCGCGGCGCGGCGCAGCTGCTGGAGCGCGATCTGGACGACCCGGCCTTGCGAGAGTTTACCCACATCATCGTCGAGGAAGTGGACCGTTTGCGCGATCTGGTGGACTCCATGCTGGGTCCCAACCGCATCATCAAGCATGAGCCGGTGAACATTCACAAAGTGCTGGAGCGCGTGCGTGCGCTGCTGTTGGCCGAGCATCCGCAGGTCACCGTTCATCGCGATTACGACCCCAGCTTGCCCGACCTCTCTGGCGACGAGTCGCAGATGATTCAGGCCGTGTTGAACGTGGCCCGCAACGCGGTACAGGCCATGAGCGAAGCCGACACGCCGTCCCCCACGCTGACCCTGCGCACCCGTGCCCGCCGCCAGTTCACCCTGGGGGCCGAGCGCCATCGGCTGGTCAGCGAGGTGGGTGTCATCGATAACGGCCCCGGCATTCCCGATGCGTTACGTGAAACGCTTTTTTACCCCATGGTGTCAGGCCGCGCGGAAGGCAGTGGCCTGGGACTATCGATTGCTCAGTCAATTTTGCACCAACATCAAGGATTGATCGAATGCGATTCCCGACCCGGACACACCGAATTTCGTTTACTGATTCCATTGGTTATTAATTTACCGGAGATGCGTCATGACTGAGGCGACACGTACCGATGTTGCACGGGTGGTTATCGTCGATGATGACCGCGCTATCCGCTGGGTGCTGGAGCGCGCGCTAGCGCAACCCGACCTGGATGTAGAGTGTATCGAGCGGGCGGATACGGCGCTGGCTCGGCTGCTGGAAAATCCACCAGATGTGCTGGTCACCGATATTCGCATGCCGGGAATCGACGGCCTCGACCTGATGTCTCGCGTGCGTGCGGCTCACCCCGATCTGCCGGTCATTGTCATGACCGCCCACTCGGACCTGGATAGCGCGGTGGCCTCTTATCAGGGGGGCGCTTTCGAGTACCTGCCCAAGCCCTTTGATGTCGACGAAGCGCTGGCGCTGGTGCGGCGCGCGGTGGCCCATGCCCGCGAGCGCCAGCGGCCGGTCAGCGTACCGGAAGGGCTGAGCGCCGAGATCATCGGCGAAGCGCCTGCCATGCAGGAGGTGTTTCGCGCCATTGGCCGCTTGTCGCACTCCCATATTACGGTATTGATCAACGGGGAGTCGGGCACCGGTAAAGAGCGGGTGGCCCAGGCGCTGCATCAGCACAGCCCGCGCTCCGGCAAGCCGTTCATTGCCCTCAATATGGCGGCAATTCCTCGTGACCTGATCGAGTCGGAACTGTTTGGCCATGAGAAAGGCGCCTTTACCGGTGCCGCCCAGCAGCGCCAGGGGCGTTTCGAGCAGGCCAACGGCGGTACGCTGTTTCTGGATGAAATTGGCGACATGCCCGCCGAGACGCAAACGCGCCTGCTGCGGGTGCTGGCCGATGGCGAGTTTTACCGGGTCGGCGGCCATACGCCGGTCAAGGTGGATGTGCGCATCATTGCCGCTACCCACCAGAACCTGGAGTCTCTGGTGGATGAAGGGCGTTTTCGTGAGGATCTGTTCCACCGCCTGAACGTGATTCGGGTGCACCTGCCGCGTCTGGCCGAGCGCCGTGAAGACATCCCCCGCTTGACGCGTCACTTCCTGGCGGAGGCGGCCAAGGAGCTATCCACCGATATCAAGGTGCTGACGCCCGAGGCAGAAGCTCACCTGACGCGGCTGCCGTGGCCGGGCAACGTTCGCCAGCTGGAAAATATCTGCCGTTGGCTCACCGTGATGGCATCGGGGAGGGAGATCCTGATCGAGGACCTGCCTCCCGAGCTGCGCTCGGTCAGCGCGCCAGAAGGAGGCGCTTACGGTGATTGGCGCTCGGCCTTCCGGGATTGGGCCGACCACGCCCTGGCCGAAGGGCATACGCACCTGCTGGAAGAGGCGGTGCCGGATTTCGAACGCATTCTGATCGAAACCGCCCTGAAGCATACCGGGGGGCGCAAGGGGGAAGCGGCCGAGCTGCTGGGCTGGGGGCGCAATACCCTGACACGCAAGCTCAAGACGCTGTTGCCCGCGCTAGCCGACGAGTAGCCCTGTTGGCAATCGCCGTCGGCTCGGCGATGCTGGCCCGGAACCACTAAAAAGCCCGCTGACACGGTCAGCGGGCTTTTTCATGGTGCGCCAGGCATGGCGCGCAGCGCCCGACGGGCGCTGTTTCCGAGGGTGGTGCCTCGGAATGACTTGGGGGTGAAAGTCCCCTACGGACCCTGATAGCGGGAACCGTTAGCCGAACAGCAAGGGTGTCCGTCGCGAGACGGAATCTGAAGGAAGTTGGAGGCAAACTCCCGGCCCGACGAACAGAAATCGCATACGAGGCTGTCGCCACCTGGGCGAGAGGGCCAAGAAACTCGAAGCCCAATAGCTATCCGGAAGGGGCGGCAGTAGATGCGGCGGGTGTATGGGAGGAAGGTCGCGCGTCTTACCCTGGGAGGTCTGATGGTCTGCCACAGTGCTACCGGCGCCGAGAGGCGGCGGGATGGGCCATCAGACGTCAGCAGAGGCCATAGTAAGTGCCGATTCACCCCGGCACCAAGGGCCGAACATGAAGAACCGCGAGTAGGCGATGATGTCTCGAGGATCGATCATGAAGACCGAAACTGACGCGGATACCGCCACCCACCCAGAGGGGCAGGGGCAGTACCCCGCGTCCCGGCCGGGGGGCGTCGAGACGGTCCCGGCGTCGTCATCGTGGACGAAAGCGGAGCTCGCCCCGCTCATGGAGGCCGTGGTAGAGAAGGCCAACATGGCGCGGGCTTACCGCAGGGTGGTCGCCAACAAGGGCGCGCCGGGTGCCGACGGTATGACGGTGCAGCAGCTGGCGGACCACCTGAAACAGCACTGGCCGACGCTGCGCGAGCGGCTGTTGGCCGGTGAGTACCACCCCAGCCCGATCCGAGCCGTCGAGATTCCCAAGCCCAAGGGCGGAACGCGACAGCTCGGCATTCCCACGGTCACCGACCGGCTGATCCAGCAGGCGCTGCTTCAGGTGCTGACGCCGATTTTCGATCCGGATTTCTCCGCATCGAGCTACGGCTACCGCCCTGGGCGCAGTGCCCAGCAGGCCGTCTCGGCGATGAAGGCCCATGTCACCGCCGGCCGCCGCTGGGCGGTCGACCTCGACCTGGAAGCCTTCTTCGACCGGGTGAATCACGACCTGCTGATGGCCCGGGTTGCGCGCCGCGTCCGCGACAAGCGGGTGCTACGCCTGATCCGCCGCTATCTGGAAGCCGGGATGTTCCAGGACGGCCTGGTCGCGCCACGCCGGCAGGGCACACCTCAGGGCGGTCCACTGAGTCCGCTACTGGCCAATATCCTGCTGGATGACGTGGACAAGGAACTGGAACGCCGGGGCCACCGCTTCTGCCGCTACGCCGACGACATGCAGGTGTATGTCAGGAGTCGGCGGGCGGGTGAGCGCGTCATGGCCAGCCTGAGTGATTTTCTCGAGAGCTCACTCAGGCTGACGGTCAATCGCGACAAGAGTGCGGTGGACCGACCCTGGAACCGGGGGTGTCTGGGCTACACGCTGACCCGGCACAAGTTGCCGCGGCTGACCATCGCCAAGACCAGCCTGCAGCGCCTGATGCAGCGTGTCCGTGAGATCCTCAAACGCGGCAGAGGGCGCAATATCCGACGCGTCATCGAAGAACTGGTGCCAGTCCTGCGAGGCTGGGCCAGCTACTTTAGCCTCGTCGACGTGAAACGCCCGCTGGAAGCGCTGGATCAATGGACACGTCGCCGATTACGCTGTGTGATCTGGCGGCAGTGGAAGCGCCCGACGACCCGGCGCCGGAAGCTTCTGGCGCTAGGCCTGGACGCATACCGTGCCTGGAAATCAGCGGGGAATGGGCGAGGAGCCTGGTGGAATGCGGGTGCCTCGCACATGAATCAGGCCCTGCCGCGGAAGCGGTTCGACGGGCTGGGCCTGATCTCGGTACTGGATACGGTAAGAGGGCTTAACCGTTCTTCATGAACCGCCGTATACGGAACCGTACGTACGGTGGTGTGGGAGGGCGCCGGGGGTGACCCCGGCCCCTACCCGATCCATCCTGTTCACGGCATGCGGGGCAGCTTAGTCGTCTGCACCTGGTACGCCGCCCAGCTCTTCGATCAGCGCCTTGTAGCTTTCGGTCTGCTCGGTGAGGGTCTGGGTGACTTCGTCTTCCGACAGGTACACCACCGGCATCAGGATGCGCTCTTCGGTGATCTCGATGAAGCGCTCATCCTGAGTGGCGGCTTCCAGTGCTTCTGCCAGGCGCTCGACGTGGGCATCCGGCGTATTGTTGGGCACCATGACCACGCGAATTTCTGCCGGGTTGATGTCATAACCGGCTTCTTGCAGGCTGGGCGCATCCGGGAAGGCTACCAGACGGTCTTCTGCCAGGCTCAGCAGTACCGGCATTTCACCCGTTTCTGCGTAGCCGGAGTGGGTGCCGCCGCTATAGGCGAAGTCCACGTCGCCAGAGAGAATCAGCGGTGCCATGCCAGCGCCGCCTGCCGTGGGCACGATGCGCAGGTCAAGACCTTCCTGCTGGGCAATGTACTCGATGATCATGCGATCCAGAGCGGTCTGCGTGGCGTAGCTGGTGCCGGGGTTTTCGCGGGCATACTCCACCAGCGACTCCCAGCTGTCACCAAAGGGGCGATTCTCGCCGGTCACGATAGCCGACTGGCCCAGCGTCACGCCCGCCACGTAGCGGAAGTCGTCCAGTTGGTAGGCGGTTTCCGTGGCCAGCGGGCCGTAGGTGATGGTCATGGAGGTGCCAAAGGCAAAGGTGTAGCCTTCGTCGTTATTGTTGGCCAGGCGAGTCAAGGCCACGCCACCGCCCGCGCCCGGCTGGTTGACCACGTTCACCGGCTGGCC
The DNA here is from genome assembly GCF_002078135.1 of Halomonas sp. BC1. Lineage (NCBI taxonomy): Bacteria > Pseudomonadati > Pseudomonadota > Gammaproteobacteria > Oceanospirillales > Halomonadaceae > Halomonas > Halomonas sp. BC1. The sequence continues at coordinate 17,221 of NZ_LFGS01000008.1, forward strand.
CAGCTCTTCTTCCAGTACGTTGGCCAGCACGCGGGCTTGAATGTCGGTGCTGCCGCCTGCGCCAAAGCCGACGACCATGGTCAGCGGCTTGCTGGGGAAGTCATTGGCCTGGGCGGTGCCAGCGGCCAGGGTCAGCGCTGCCGAAACGATGGCGGTGGTCAGAAGATGCTTTTTCATGGTGGTTTCCTCGATGGTTTTTTCTTGGTAGTGAAGGTTGCTCGGTTTAGCCGTGTTGCCGACGCTGCCGGTACTGGCGATAACTGCTCCACAGTAGGTGCAGTACCAGCAGGCCAGTGGCGACCACAAACGTCAGTGCAATGGGGCGCTGCATGAGAATGCCGATGTCGCCCCCGGAAAGAATGACTGACTGGCGCAGGTTCATCTCCAGCATGGGCGTGACGATGAAAGCGACCAGAAAGGTTACGAAGGAGTAGTCATGCTTCTTCAGGAAATAGCCGAAGATCGCGAAGCCAAACACGGTCAGCAGGCCAAAAGTGCCGTAGCCCTGTACCTGAATGCCGGCCAGGCAGAGAAAGATCACCACGGGAATGACGATGTTCTGCGGCACATCCGTGACGCGGGCAAAGATACGTAGCCCGTACCAGCCTACGGCCAGCATGATCAGGCTAGCGACCACCATGCCTGCAAAGATGGTGAACAGCATTTGTGGATGGTCGCGCAGCATCAGCGGGCCGACCTGAATACCGTGGATCATGAAAGCACCCACCAGCAGTGCCGCCGACACGCTGCCGGGAATACCCAGCCCGAACAGCGGAATATAGCTGGCGGGAATGACGGCGTTATCGGCAGCCTCGGCGGCGGCAATGCCATTGGGGTTGCCCTTGCCGAAGCTATCCGGGTCTTTGGCGCCGCGCTTGGCGAGCCCATACGCCATGAACGACACATAAGTGATATTGACCGCTTGTTCAGGATGACGCGTCTGGCATTGGGGTGGGTAATATGAAGATGGCATCGCTCAAGGCCGGGTCGGGAAGCACGCACTCCTCAAGTTCCCAAGGCAAGAGACTGAACGTGTCCTGAATGCCCAGCCCTTCCAACTGGTGCGCTACGCCATGGCCATGCACCACATGCCCAAGACCCATCAGCCCCACGGTCAGGGCACTCCCTTGTGTGGCGTCCGCTAGCCCCTGCGCCATGGCAACGTCCCAGCTGAGCTGAGCTTGAATGAACCGTTCCAGCATGTTGGGATTTTCCTGCCCCATGGCATGCTGGTCGAAGACTTCCTCCAGATACGTCCGGTAGGCGTCATTGGCAGGCCGCGGGGCAGGAATACCGTGGCGCTGTTCCGCGGGAATATGGTCGACCTCTTCGCTGGCCATTCGCTGGCGTAGGGCGGGAGTGATGTTGAGTGCCTTCAGTGGAATGCGGTTCAAGCGCGCAAAGTGAAGGATGGGCCAGTAAAGCTCAGGATCGAACCCCCAGGCTTCCTGCCAGTCGCTCTGCTCCAGAAACGCGTCTTCGGAAAGCTCCCCCGCGACCCAGCCTTCCAGTACCGGCTGCGCTTCTCTGGGCAACATCTCCAGGCCAATCACCATATCGCTCTCATGGGCGTACAGGCCTGCCAGGGTATGCAATTGCCAGCGGTGGTGTTCCATGGCGTCGTGCCGTTCCCCTAGCAGCACCACTGGCCGTTGCGCTGCCAGGTTGAGCACCGCATCGGCAGTCACGGCCTGACCCGATTGCCACCAGCGCCCCTGAAGCTGGCACGTTTCTGTTGCCTGTGCCTGTGCCTGTGACACCATGCCTAGGGCCAGCATCAGGCGGCACACGCCTCTTGGCAAACGGCCCATGGGCTAGCGGCCTTCGTCCTTCAAACGGTTGATTTCCTGCAACAGCGCTTCGGCTTCGGCGGTCAGGGTCGCATTGTCGCGCATATCGCCATTGCGAGACGCTTGCATGGCCTCGGTGAGTTTGCGTTCGTAGTCCTGCTGCAGTTTCTTTTTGGGGTCGCGCTTGAAAAGTCCAAACATGAGCTACCTCTTATTGTGTGTATATCATTTGTATAGGTTTATGGTGCCCATGTCGAGGTTTTGGCAAGCCAATCCTGGCGTGTGCGAGCATCAGCTGGCACAGGTGGCCAAAAATCGTGTGAAATCCGCCAGGATGACCTCCAGGCTGCTGTGTAGCCGATGGTCGTCATCCACCATGCGCAGCGAGAGCCGCTGGCGCTGGGCGTGCTCGATGACCGGGCCTGGCAGCACTACGTCATCCTGCCAACCGTGAATGATATGGGTGTGTTGGGCCTGAATGATGGGTGAGGTTTCCGGGTAGCGGGGCATGCCGAGCGCGGGAGCCAACAAGAAGCAGCCGAGTACGGGCGTTTCGGCACTCAGTGCCGCACTGATCCATCCGCCCAGGCTAGACCCCGCCAGAATGCATCGGGATGGGGCATCGCCTCGAACATTCAACGTCTCACGTAAATGAGCCAAACGGGCTGCAGGCTCGCTCATGCCGCGATAATCCATGACCACGGGCTCACAGTCATCTACATGCTCTGCGACGCCTTTTAGCGCCTGTATCTTCAAGGCGCCGGGGCCGCTCTCCAGGCCGTGGGAAAGAAAGACCGTCATCATCATGGGGTTACTCCGCCGAGCGCTGAATGGCAGCACCACCCCGCTCGATATCCTGGCCCATGCCGCGAACCGTATTACATCCGCTGATGACCAGCAGGGTCGACATCAAAAGTATGCCAAGCAGCATGGAGCGTTTCATGAGAGTGTCCTCAGTGGGGCCCATCCCCGAGAGTGGGGCATTCGATGTATAACATAAGCGTTAACGGGGAGGCCCGCCACTGGTCGTGATGCCTGGGTGACACAAACGGCGGTGGCAGGCTAAAAATGCGCTATACGCATTTGTCGCATGTGTCACTTTTATACAGATTTGGGCGGCTCAGAACACTGTGTTGGCATAGGTGATACTCCTGTTGTTTTTCTCAAGATATTGTTTTTGTTATATTTTTTAATTTTATGGCAAGTATTGGTCCGCCTTGTGCAATATCATGTTAGTAGCATAAACTGCCTCGGGCTCACAGGAAGTGACCTTTCTTCATTAACAGCGTGGGCAGGCTAACAGGCAGTCAAGGAGGGCAGGACGCCCAGAAAGCATCAAGGACGTGTAGGGACATCGAGCCTGCCCACTCTTGTCAGCACTTGGATGTGCTGGCCATCAAAGCCAAGGATTGGCAGCGATGCAAAACAGCCATCTCGCGTGCGTGGGATGGTTTTTTTGCGTTATTTTTGTTTTCTCAAGTAACTGATTTTAGATAATTTTACAAATCCATCCCTGCGTCTGTACAGTAATGGTACAGATGGGCGCAGTGTTTTGGTCTATCCTGTCGTGTAGACCAACTTTCAGCGGTGAGAAGACGTCAACGCAACGGCCGCACACTGACAGGGACACGCGTTATGGCGATGGTATTGATGTTATGCATGTTCGTGCTCTTCCTGGGGTTTTCGGGGGTGGGCCTGTATATGGCGTTCAAGACGTCATTTTCCGGGGGGCTGGAAGAGCGTGACGACATGCCGCCCGATATGTAAGCCATCCTATGTAAGCCATCCAATACAAAACGCCCGCAGCTGCGGGCGTTTTGCTATCTGACGTTTACTTGCCTTGCCATCGACCCTTGCCACGGTCGGGCACCATCCTGCCAAAGTAGAGCAATCCGAATGCCAGCCAACCGACGGTCAGTATGGCGGTCAATCCCAGCACGGCGGGTGCGCCAAACTGGGCAATCAGCGGTAACGCGGCGGCGGTGAACAGGCCGCCCCCCACCACGGGTTCGAACATCAGCTGTTTGTAGCCAAAACTCTCCAGTGCGCCGGACTTGTTCTTGGGGTCTGCCATGCGCATCAGCAACAGCCCCGTGACGGTGACCCCCATGGATTGGCCGAAGTCACCAATACCGCGTTCGAACCAGTTCTCGGGGATCACGCGAGGGGCGATCACGATCAGCACGAACAAGCCCCAGGCAATCCCGGCCAGTGCCAGCAGCAGGAACGGGATGAGGTAATCACCCAGCGTGGTCAGCGAAAGCGTTGCGAGGGCGGCCACAATGGTGAAATCCAGCGCGGTGCCTGCAATACGTGACATGGTGCGGGTGGATACGTGCCGTTCCAGCCCAAAGCGCATGACACACAGCTGTACGATCACCCCGCCAATCATGGCAATGGGAAACAGCGGCACGTGGGCGAGTATTTCCAGCCCGCCGTCGCGTGCCCAGGTCATCTGCTCTACCCACTGCAGGCCTGTCAGCAGCAGCCAGCCAATCACGATGGCGATACCCACCAGCCCGATATGCAGGCTCAATGGGTCGGTGGTGCCTGCCTCTTGTGCCAGATCCTTCTTGAATTCGCTGAACTCCTCTGTAGAGGGGCGTTCGTCTTCACGCAGGCTTTCATCCGGCTGGTCTTCTTCACGGGTGGGCTTGACCACGCCTCTGCGTGCCGCGATGTTGATCATCACCGTACCGATCAACACCCCCGAAACGATGCCGACGGTGGCCAAGCCAAGCGCCAGGTCGGCGCCTTCCTCAAAACCGAGATCGGCGAAAGTGTCGGCCATGCCCGCGGCGGTGCCGTGCCCCCCTTCGAAACCGATTTCAATCAGCGCCCCTACCATAGGGTTCATGTTGAAAAGCGGTACCAGCACCAGCAGGGAAAGGCTTAGCCCGACCACATACTGGCCCCAGGCCATGGTCTGACCCACCACGACCTGGGGCCCTGCGCGTAGCCAGATGGTGCGCAGCCCAGGGATGGCCTTGCCAATGAAAAGGGCAGCAAAGACGACGTTGATCAGCAGCCCGGGCAGCGCCGACCAGCTCTCCTGGACGTAAGCGGGGAACAAGCCGGGGCTATCTTCGAACAGCGTGGGCATGAAGCGCCCGATGACATCGGGGCCGAGCAGCAGCAAGAGCAGCCCGCCAATCACCGAGCTGGGGAGAAACAGGCGGCGCAGCCAGGGCAGCCAAAGGCGCAGCGCGTTACTGACCAGCAGCACCAGCGCAATGAGCACCAGCGCGATAAACAGTTCACCAACGGTCATGGTCATCTCATCGCTCCTTGATGATTCGAAAAGGGTAATGAGT
>NZ_LFGS01000008.1:23465-25814 GCF_002078135.1 Halomonas sp. BC1
AACGTAGTGCCAATCAAATGAAAGCGCTATGGCGTTCAGGTATTCGAAAAGGGCCTAGCCCATCCAGTAGAGTCCCAATAGCGCAAATCCATAGCCCATGGCGGCCCCGGCCAGCACGTCACTGACATAGTGCAGGCCCAGCCCCACCCGCGAGATCGCGATGATCAAGGCAAGCGGTAACACAATGGGTAACAGCCAGGGGGTATGGCTAGCCACCAGCACGCTGAACATCACGGCATGCATGGTATGGCCACTGGGAAAGCTGTAGCGGTCTCGGGCGGGTTCACAACAGTGGACGCCCCCCAGGTAGGTGATGAAGGGACGCTCACGACACAGCCGGGTTTTCACCAGTTTATAGACCAGGATCGCCAGTAGCGCGATCAGTGAGTATTGCCACATGCGCCAGAGGCCGTCCGCTTGCAGCCAGGGCTGAGCTGCAATCAGTAGTACCCAAACGGGCCAATCACCCAGTTTGCTGGCCGTCTGGAGCGTCAGACGCCAGGGGCGGTAGAGCGAGAGATGCGTCACACGCTGGCAAAAGCGCCACTCCAACAGGTCAAGACGATCGAATACGACAAGCGGGCGAGCTCGCATGGCGGGCCTCCTGGGCATGGTGCAGGTAACGTAGAAATTGCTCGGCAATGCCCGTCCAGCTCTGTTCCAGCGCGCGCAGGCGGGCGACTCTTCCTAGTCGTGCGTAATCGGCAGGGTGCTGACACAGCGTGACCGCTGCGTGTTGAAAGCCCAGCGCATCGTCGGTCGCCACGGTAATGCCGTTATGGCCGCTGTGAATCAGTGCTGCGCTGGCCGCGTGGCGAAACGCCACGACTGCCAGGCCGCTGGCCATGGCTTCGGTCACCACGTTGCCCCAGGTTTCAGACAGCGAGGGAAACACGAACATGTCGGCGCTGGCGTAGTGGCGAGCCAGCGAATGCTTGTCTACGAAACCGGTGAAGTGGGCCTCGGGCAAGGCTTTTTGCAGCTGGCTGCGGGCCGGGCCATCGCCGACGATGACCTGCGCCATATCGGGGCGAGCGCTGCGCATGGCTTGCAGCGTTTCCTGCAGGAGCGACAGGTTCTTCTCGGGTGCCAGGCGCCCTACGTACAGGGCTACCGGTTGATGCTCGCTGACGCCCCACTGCTGACGCAGCGCGAGGTCGCGGTGGGCGGGCGAAAAGCGTTCGCCGTCGATGCCCCGGGACAGCACCTGTACGTCTTTGATGCCATCCTGGCGCAGCGCCACGGCTTGCTGCTGGGTAGGCACCAGGGTGAGCGCGCAGCCGTTATGAAAATAGCGCAAATAGCGTCGTGTCGCTTTGCTCAGCCAGGCAACCCCATAATCCTGGCAGTAATGGTCGAAGTTGGTATGCCAACCGGCCACCAGCGGCAGGTCCAGGCGCTGGGCTGCCTGGCGGGCTGCCCAGCCCAGCGGGCCCTGGGTCGCCAGATACACGACATCCGGGCGGTATTGCTGCCAAAAGCGCTGAAGCTTCCCGGGGCGGGCAAAGCCTACCTGAACGTCGGTATAGTTAGGCAGCGCAAACCGCTTGACCTGAAGTTCCTGAGTAGCGCACGCAGCGCTGCCGGGTTGACGCGGCGCCGGGCGTATCACGTCCACTGTGATACCCAGCAACAGCAGTTCACGACACAGCCGGTTCAGCGTGTGCGCGACGCCGTTGATTTCCGGTGACCATGTTTCGCTGACGATACAGAGTCGCATGAGCGATTCATCCCTTTATCACGTTTAGCCACCATGGTGAGGCTCAACAGTGACACCGAGGCGACAGCCAAGTGAACAAGCGATGACAGTCCTGGCCGGTGACCAGCCTGTCAAAGGATAAAGAGGTTTTAGCAACTTATGGCGATGCTCTCTAAATAACAAGTCATTGTTAATTATTTGGGTCATTTTTATTTATTTTGCTTTCTTGGTTTTGTTTATAAAAAATTAAAACTTTAAGAAGAATGACATGTAAGTGCCTATTCAAAATTAATCGCGTGATCAGTTCCGTAACCACTGAGTAAGCGGTGTACCTCTTCACGTAGACGTTCAAACGAGAGATAGGCACTCAAGGGCAGCCAGGTGTACTTCATCTGCCGCCACAGAATCTCTATCAGATTCAGCTCTGGTGAGTAGGCAGACAGATAGATCAGATGCACACGTTGCGACATCCACTCCACCCTCTTGCGCCTAAAGGCCTTGGAGCGATGCATGCTGGCATTGTCGAGCACCACAACGGCGAAGGTGTCTGGTTCCTTCTGGATCACAAACTGGTTAAACGCTTCTATGACCGTTTCCGTGGTCACTGTCTCGGTTGTCGTGTGATAGACCAGTTTTCCGGCTCGGCTTAA
>NZ_LFGS01000008.1:26714-51899 GCF_002078135.1 Halomonas sp. BC1
CCTTAAGCGTTTTCAGAAGTGCCGAGAGAGGTTGGCCAGAATATTGGGTGGGGCAGGGAAATGTTATTTTCATTTGCTCATAAAATGATTCAATATCAAACGATAGATGAGCTACTAGTCATATAGAAAATCACTTTTAATGAGGTTAGCCATGCGCTGTCAGTACAGTAAGCTGCCCTTGGGCATTGCACTCATGATCTCGGCATCAGCCGTGATGGCCGACGATACCTTTACCCTGACGATCTATCACACCAACGACCTGCATGGCCGCACGGATGCTTACCCGGCCCTGGTGGCCACCTTGAACGAGGCCCGGGAGACCTATGGCGAGGGGTTGCTGCTGGATGCGGGGGATGTCTTCTCTGGGACGCTCTACTTCAACGAGTTTCAGGGCCAGGACGCACTGACCTTCATGAACCTGATGGGCTACGACGCGTTCGTGCCGGGGAATCATGAGTTCGACCTGGGTGACCCTGAGACCGGTCATCAGGCGTTGGCGGCGTTCTTTGCAGGGGCAGACTTCCCCATTCTGGGCGCCAACCTGGACTTTTCGGCGTCTCCCGAGTTTGCCGAGCGCCTCGGGGAGAGCATCACGGCCGACCCCCAGGCGGGGTATCTCTATGACGGCATGATCCTCGAACATCAGGGTGAGCGTATCGGGATCTTCGGATTGAGCACCCAGGATAGCGACGCCATCTCCAGCCCGGGCCTGGTCACCATTGGTGAGTATCGTCAGGCGGCCGAAGCGATGGTCGAGGCGCTCGAAGCGCAGGGAGTCAACAAGATCATCGCGCTCACGCATCTGGGCTACGACAGCGACCCCCGCGTCGGTAACGACCTGCTGCTGGCAGAGCAGGTCGAGGGGATCGACGTCATCATCGGGGGGCATAGCCATACGCGGGTCGCACCGCCTGCGCTGCTGACCGAGCACTGGGCAGCACCCACCGTGGTAGGGCAAGCGGGTGAGTATGGTCAGCACCTGGGAGTCATGCAGGTGACCTTCGATGCCGATGGCGTGGTGCAGGAGGTCAGCGGTGAGCTGCTGGCCGTTGACGAGCGCACGCCGGATGCGGCTGCGCTGGAGCTTTTAGCACCGTATACCGCGGCCATCGAGGCACTGCGTGACGAACAGGTAGGTGCGAAGGCGATTCTGGCGCTGCCCAACCCTCGTCATGGCCAGGGCGATGCGCTGAGCGTACGCGCCAACGAGACGGCGCTGGGCAACCTGATTGCCGACGGTCAGCTCCATGCAGCGCGCAAGGTGGTACCGGACACCCTCATGGCGCTACAGAACAGCGGCGGTATTCGTGAGGCGCTGCCCCAAGGGGATATCACCGTCGGCGACCTGATCGCCGTGCAGCCGTTCGGTAACCGGTTGACGCTGCTGGAAGTCACTGGTGCCGAGCTGCTGGAAACCTTCGAAATTGCGCTGACCAATGCGCCGGACGAAAGCGGCGGCTTCCTGCAGGTGTCGGAAGGCACGCGGCTCACCTACGACAGCCGTCAGCCCGCAGGCGAGCGTCTCATCAGCCTGGAGGTGAACCGTGAAGGCGCCATGCAGGCGATCGATCCGGACAAGACCTATACCGTGGCCACCAACAACTTCACCGCGGCAGGTGGCGATGGCCACACGGCGCTGGGCGCTGCCCATGAAGATGGGCGCTATACCATCGTGGGCCATACCGATTGGGAAATGTTGCGCGATCACGTGGTGTCCCATGGCGAGGTGTTTTACCAGCCTCAAGGTCGTATTGTCGATATTGCCCAGGACGAATAGTCACTTCATCGCCCTGGGCAAGCGGTAGGCTCAGCCGGTGCGCTGCCCCGTGGTGGCATTGAACGGGTGCAGGGCACCGGCGGTGACGTACAGGTTGAGCGTCTCGCCCTCCTGAACGGGAGGCTGGCCTGCGGTTTTCAGTACCGTAGGCTGTTGGCGGTCGGCCAGATGCACGTACAGGTGGCTTTCGGCCCCGGCTGCTTCGTATAGCATCAGCGTGGCTCGTAGGGCGATATGCGGCTCGGCAGGCGGTGTCAGCAGCATGTCATCCGGGCGAATACCCAGAGTGTCCGTGCCTTCCGGCAGCTGGCTCAATATCCCTTGATGATCCTGGGGGGCCAGATAGGCCTGCGGCAGGATGTTCATGGCAGGGGAGCCGATGAACTGGGCCACGAACAGCGTGGCAGGCCGCGTGTAGATCTCCATGGGCGTGCCTACCTGCTCGATATTGCCTGCGTTCAGCACCACCAGGCGGTCGCCCAGGGTCATCGCTTCGAGCTGGTCGTGGGTGACGTACAGGCTGGTGGTCTTCAGGCGACGCTGCAACTGCTTGATCTCGACGCGCATCTGCACCCTCAGCTTGGCATCCAGGTTGGAGAGCGGCTCGTCGAACAGGAAGGCCGAGGGCTCGCGTACCAGCGCGCGTCCCATGGCCACGCGCTGGCGCTGGCCACCTGAAAGCTTGCGCGGTTTGCGCTCCAGGTACTCCTCGATTTCCAGCATTTTGGCGGCGGCGCGCACGCGCTGGTCGATGTCCTGCTTCTTGAAGCCACGGTTTTTCAGGCCGTAGGCCAGGTTGTTGTACACCGTCATGTGAGGGTAGAGCGCATAGTTCTGGAACACCATGGCGATGTCCCGTTCGGCTGGCTCCAGCCGGTTGACCACCCGCTCGCCGATCTTCAACGTGCCTTCGGTAATGCTTTCCAGCCCGGCCACCATGCGCAGCAGGGTCGATTTACCGCAGCCGGAAGGCCCCACCAGTACCACGAACTCACCATCTTCGATGTGCAGGTCGATGCCTTTGACGGCTGCCACGTTACCGGCGTAGGTTTTCTTCAGCCCTTCCAGGGTAATGCTGGCCATGGTTACTTCTCCGTCTCGGTCAGGCCTTTCACGAACAGGCGTTGCATAAACAGGATCACCAGCACCGGTGGCAGGGCCGCCATCACGACAGCAGCCATTACCAAATGCCACTGGGGGTCGCCATCGGCGGCGGTGGTCATGCGTTGGATGCCCATCACAATGGTGTAGTAGTCGGGGTCAGTGGTGATCAGTAGTGGCCAGAGATATTGGTTCCAGCCGTAGATAAACATGATCACAAATAGCGCCGCGATATTGGTAATGGAAAGTGGCATTAAGATGTCTTTAAAAAACTTCAGCGGGCCTGCGCCATCCACCCGTGCCGCCTCTAACATCTCTTCCGGTACCGTCATAAAGAACTGACGAAATAGGAACGTCGCCGTTGCCGACGCAATCAGTGGTATTGAAAGTCCCGCGAAGCTGTTGAGCATCTTCAGGTCTGCCACGACTTGAAAGGTGGGAATAATACGCACCTCCACCGGTAGCATCAGGGTGATAAAAATGATCCAAAAAAAGAACATCCGGAAGCGGAAGCGGAAGTAAACAATCGCAAACGCTGATAGCAGCGAAATTGACAGTTTGCCTATGGTAATTGCCATCGCCATGACAAAACTGTTCCACAGCATCTGCCCAGCCGGTGGTGCGCCAGCCCGAGAAAGGCCTGTATTCCACATGGCTTTGTAGTTATCGATGGCATGTGGGCCTGGTAATAGGGGCAGTGTGCCGCGCAAAAACTCTCCCGGCCCATGAGTCGAGGCGACAATTGCGATGTATACCGGGAAAACCACTAGCGCGACGCCAATGATTAGGATGGTATGGGCAAACACATTGGCCCAGGGGCGGTTTTCAACCATCACAAGGCTCTCTGGTTAGTAAGTGTCTGGAAAATCGGCATTAGTAATTTACTCGTCGTTCAATAAAGCGGAACTGCACCACGGTGAGCAGAATCACAATGACCATCAAAATGACCGACTGAGCGGCTGAAGAGCCTAGGTTCAGGCCAATAAAACCGTCGGCATAAACCTTATAGACCAGAGTGTTGGTGGCTTGTGATGGGCCGCCTTGGGTTGTGGCGTGGATAATACCGAAGGTGTCGAACATGGCGTAGACCACGTTGACGACCATTAGGAAGAAGGTGGTGGGCGTTAGTAGCGGGAACACAATGGTCCAGAAGCGTTTCATTGGGCTAGCGCCGTCAATGGCCGCCGCTTCGATAAGTGACTGAGGAATAGATTGCATACCGGCTAAAAAAAACAAGAAGTTGTAGGAGATCTGTTTCCAGGCAGCCGCTAATACCACCAGTAGCATTGCATCATTTCCCGAGGTTCGATGGTTCCAGTTGTAGCCGACCATATCCAGCAGATAGGGCACGATGCCAATGGAGGGATTAAAGATAAACCACCACAATACCCCGGCAATGGCGGGGGCGATGGCGTAGGGCCATACCAGTAGCGTGGTGTAAGTGCTGCGTGAGCGAATCATACGGTTAACGGTGCTGGCCAACAGCAGCGCCACTGACATAGAAATCAGCGTAGTACCTACGGCGAAGACAGCAGTCACCGATAGCGAGTTGAGATAGTCCCCATCACGGAACAGTCGGGCAAAGTTTTCCAACCCAACAAAAGTCGTACGCAGGCCGAAGGCATCCTCGCGAAGCAATGACTGGTACATTGCTTTGCCGGCCGGCCAAATAAAGAAGATCAGCGTAATAATGACCTGGGGAGCCAACAGGGCATAGGGCAAAAAACGCCCTGGGAAGGTCATGCGTTTGGTCTGCATTGAAGCTCACCTTACAACAAACGAATGCGCCGCCTACCGATCAGTAGACGGCGAAAGGTTTTTTGGTTTATTGGTTAGCGGCTTCGAAATCGCGCAATAAGTTGTTGCCTCGACGGACAGCATCGTCAGATGCTTTCTGCCCATCCTTGCGGCCACTCATCACGGCTTCCATCTCTTCAGAAATGATGTCGCGAATCTGTACGAAGTTACCAAAGCGCAGACCCTTCGAGTTTTCGGTTGGCTCGTTTAGCGTCATTTGCTTGATGGAGGTATCAGCACCTGGGTTTTCGTCGTAATAACCCTGCTCTGCGCTTAGGTCCCAGGCCGCCTGGGTAATGGGCAGGTAGCCGGTCTTTTGGTGCCACTCAGCTTGCACCTCGGGTTGTGAGAGATACTCGAAGAAGGCGGCAACGGCCTCGTACTCTTCATCGCTGTGGCCTTGCAGTGCCCACAGGGTCGCGCCACCAATAATCGAGTTCTGCGGCGCGCCGTCTACGTCAGCGTAGTAGGGCAGCATACCAAAGCCAACCTCAAAGTCTGCGTTAGCGGCAATATTTGCCCGCGAAGCAGAAGAGCCGAAGAAAATGGCGCAATCTCCAGAATAGAACATTGGTAACGCATCATCACCAGGGCCAGGGCCACCCCAACGATATAGGCCCTCTTCTTGCCACGCTTTTAGATTATCCCAGTGGCGGGCTACGTGTTCGTTGTTGAAGTTCAGTTCGGTTTCTAGGCCCCCGAAGCCATTCTCCAGTGTGCCCAAGGGTAGGTTATGCATGGCCGAGAAGTTTTCCAGCATCACCCAGCTTGGCCATGAGGAAGTAAAACCACATCGAGCCGCGCCTGCCTCAGTCATTTGAGTTGCGTACTCAGCCATTTCTTCCCAGGTTTGCGGTGGCTGCTCTGGGTCTAACCCTGCTTCCTCAAACACATCGCGGTTGTAATACATAATAGGCGTTGAGGAGTTGAACGGAAACGATAGTAGATTGCCGTTGGCATCGGTGTAGTAACCAACCACGGCGGGTAGGAAGTCCTCGCGATCAAACGCACGACCGTGTTCTTCCATAAGTTGATAAACAGGGTAAATAGCGCCAGCTGCATTCATCATGGTGCCGGTGCCGACTTCAAACACTTGCAAAATATGCGGCTGCTCACCGGCGCGGAAGGCTGCAATGGCACCGGTCATCGTTTCGGTATAGTTGCCGCGGTAGCTGGGTGTCACGCGGTAGTCTTCCTGTGAGGCGTTAAACTCTTCGGTCATCTGCTCAAGAATTTCACCCAGTTGGCCGCCCATGGCGTGCCACCAGTTAACGTTGGTTGCTGAGTGAGCAGAAAGGCTGAACGTGGCGGTAGCCACACCGAGGGCAAGCGCGTGCAACGTGAAACGTGACATAACGGCTCCTTGTGGGTCGTGCGCAGTACGTTTATTAAGTTTTTGAGTGCACTGAACAGTAGAAAGTGTAGGTGACGTTTTCATGAATGCACGATGAACTCGACGTGACAGTCAACGTTTCGTTGTCCGTCGGTCTGCTTAGTAGGAAAAGGAGAGAGGCGGTGATAGGGTGATATGAAGAGCCTAACTAACGAGAGCAGTATGACTGACGCGACTACGTTACTGGCGAAGCTAGTATCGTTCGATACCACTTCCAGTGAATCTAATTTGGCCCTAATTGAATTCGTTGAGCACTATCTAGCTGATTATGGTGTGGCTTCAGAGCGGGTGATGAGCCCGTGTGGCACCAAAGCCAACCTGATTGCCCGCGTAGGCCCTGATGCGCCTGGTGGGGTGATGCTTTCAGGGCATACCGATGTGGTGCCGGTGGCAGGCCAGCCGTGGACGAGCGATCCGTTTACCCTACGCGATGGCGGTGATGGCCGACTTTACGGGCGTGGCACCTGTGATATGAAAGGCTTTATTGCCTGCGCGTTGGCCATGGTGCCTGCCTGGGTCAATGCATCGCTTAAGCAGCCCATCTATTTCGGGTTTTCATACGATGAAGAGATCGGGTGTGTGGGCGCGCCTAGTCTTATTAAACGCTTCTACGCGCACTACTCCACCACTGCCCATGTGATTGTTGGTGAACCTACCAACATGCAGCCGGTGGTCGCTCAAAAAGGCGCAACTAACTTGCGTACCACCGTGATTGGGCAAGAGGCTCACAGTAGCCAAGTGAACCAGGGCACCTCAGCTATCCACGTTGCGGCAAGGCTGGTCACGTTTATTGAAGATACCATGGCGGCGTTGGTGGAAGAGGGCCGCGTCGACGAGGCCTTTAATGTGCCTCATACCAGCCTGCATGTAGGTAAAATAAAGGGCGGTACGGCGATCAATATTATGGCGCGGGAGTGCCAGTTCGAGTGGGAGATTCGCCACCTACCCACCGACACCTTTGATGAGATCTACGCCCGCTTCGAGGCGTACTGCGAGCAGCTAACCGCTGAATTACAGGCCAAAGGCAAAACAGTAGAAATGACCACGGTGCCGTTAAACGTGACGGTGCCGGGCTTGGCCGACCGCGAAAATGACCAGGTGCTTCGCTTAGCCAAAGACCATTTACCAGCAGGGTGTTGCAATCATGCGGTGGCTTACGCCACGGAAGCGGGGCAGTTCCAAGGTCAGGGCTTGCAGACAATCATTCTTGGCCCTGGCAGCATCGCTCAGGCGCATCAACCCGATGAGTATATTGAGACGGCCCAGCTGCATGAATGCACGGCGTTTATGCAGCGATTAGGACAGGCGTTAGAAACACCCTATTCGGGATGATGGCTGCTAATGAACCCGTAGTATAAATCGCGCACAATAAAAAACACCCGCCAATGGTTAAACGGGCGGGTGTTTTTCTGAAACGTTTCTATGGTGCTTATTGCAATTAATGCTGATGTTGCTCTTCGTAAAGCTCTGCTTTCACGTGGCGCATCACATCTTCGCAGGCCTGTTGGCGGGCAAGTTGGGTCAGCAGCCGCTGAGTCACCTCAAACCCTTTCCCCAAACAGGTATCAACTTCGTCTCGGCTTACGTGCGGAGAGACGTTGTAGTCGATTTTTACCGTACGGCCACCGCCTTCTAGTCGGTCGGCGATTTGTCTAAGCCGCCACGCGATTCGCTCTTTCCAGTTTGCTGATTCTTCTGCGCCTTCGTTTACGCTAAACGTGCACTGCCATTCCGGTCTGTAAACCTTCATAGGAGAACCTCCACTGCGTTTGGAAAGAATGATCGATCGTGTTGTCGTACTCCGTCTGTCTGAAGATCTTGCTCTGCTACTATACCTGACTCGGGCCCTATTTCCGAAACGTCGACAGCCGTTATTCATTGCACAAGCTAGAGTCACCGTTATGACCCACCCCATGCCGGAAAGTTGCCCCTGTGGCAGCACGTTGCCACTGGCAGCCTGCTGCCAGCCGTTTCATCAGGGCCAGGCCATTCCAGAAACCCCGGAAGCCCTGATGCGTTCACGATACACCGCCTTTGCGTTGAATGAGCGTGACTATTTGCTGGCCACCTGGCACGCCACCACGCGCCCAGCCACACTGCCACCCGACCCCACGACGCAGTGGCAGTCGCTTGTCATCGTGTCGGCACCGCAGCCTTCCCGCGATGAAGGGCACGTGCACTTCAAGGCAACGTTCAGGGAATCAGGCCGTTGGCATGTGCTGGAAGAAGCCTCGCGGTTCGTATGGGAAGAGCAGCGGTGGTGGTACGTCGACGGAAAGCCCGCCGTGATCCTCCTGAAGCCGGGCCGTAACGATGCCTGCCCTTGTGGAAGCGGACGCAAATTCAAGGTATGTTGCCAGCTATAAGACTAAGTAGCATGAGGCACCCCCGATGAACGCGAAGCAAACCGAACGACGACGGCAGCGTGGCTTATGGTCTTCATCGAGCGGCTGGGGGGCCATCGTGCTGTTGGGGTGGCTAAGCCTTTTTGTGGGCGCCTCTGCCCATGGGCAGTCAGCAGGCGAGCCCTTTCCCGATAGCGAAGTGACGTTAGTGGTGCCCTACGGGGAAGGCGGCGCAACGGACGTCTTGTTCAGAGCCATTGCCGAGCGTGCCCGGGTCGCGCTACAGGCCCCCATCGTCGTCGTGAACATGCCCGGCAGCGGGGCCACTCTGGGGGCGCAGTTCGTCAAGGAAGCCCCGCCCGATGGCTACACTGTGCTGGGCAGCCATCAAACCATCGACCTCGCCTACCTGTCGGGGCTTGCCAACTTTTCGCATGAGGCATTCGCCCCCATTGCCCTGCTGACCCGCACCGTGAATATTCCGGCCACCTATGCAGGTCACTCGGTCAGCAGTGCTTCTCAGATTGCCGAAAAGGTGCGCGAACAGCCGGGCAAGCTGCTGTTCGGGGTGATTCCCAACTCAACGGACCACTTTTTTTGGCTACACTTCTTCGCGCAGGCCGGTATCGATGCCAGCGATGTACAGTTCGTCCAGTATCCTGATACCGGTGCCCAGGTCGTGGCCTTGTTAGGCAGAGAGCTTGATTTTGCCATGCTCAACCTGCCGTCTGCAGGCACCCTGTTTGCGTCGGGTGCCCTGGTGCCTCTGGGCGCTGCCAGCGAGCAGCGTCTTGCGGCGCTACCGTCCGTGCCGACGCTTCTGGAGCAGGGCATCACGCTGGTCAATACCACGGACCGCGGTTTGCTTGCTCCCTTGAACACGCCTCCTGAACGGCTGGCCAGCATTGCCACCGCCTTCCGTCAGGCGCTGGAAGCGCCTGACTTGGCACGTCGCTTGATGGACACCCACGGCTCTCTGGTGGACTTTCGCCCGCTGGAGGCCTATGGCCAGTATCTGGATGAGCAGTATCAACAGTTGGAAAGCCTGACCCAGCGGTTAGCGTTCGAGCGCTAGCCAGACCATCGACCGGAGCCTCCACGTCCCATGCCCTTGAATACTCGTGATTTAGCCGCCGAGACGCTACTGCTGCTGGTCTCGGCGACACTCCTGTGCATGGGAGCGACCAGCCTGTTGGTGGGGCTGGTGCTGCCACAAGTGGTATTCGGCCCGATGCTGGTGCCGGATGCCGCGCTGGCGACGCTGCTGATCGGCGTCAGCCTGCTGGCCACGCTGTGCCAGTGGCGCGTGGTGAGGCTGGCAAGTGCCGGGGGCTTGACGGCGCTGCTGCTGTATACCTTGCTGCACAACCTGATGGCGCAGGGCGTCAGCGAATCGTGGGTCACTGGGCAACCGCGCATGACCAGTTTGGCGGCGGCAGTGTTGCTGGTGGTCAATGTCTGCCTATGGCGCGGGGTCGAAGGGGTAGCAAGACAGCGCTGGTGGCGCGCGACAGGCATAGGTTTGCTGCTATTTGGCGGCGTGGTGGTTCTCCAGCTATGGCGTCCTCAGGCAAACCAGGCGACGCTATTCACCTTCTCGCCTCTGGCGGTACTAGTGTTCATCGTGCTATTGGCGGTTGCGCTGTTGGTGGCCGGCTGGCGGCAGCGTCATGAGCGGCTCAGCCCGGGCCGCTTGACCGTGGTGGTCGGGTTGGCAGGGGTGTTGGCCAGTAGTCTGGCGTGGTTGCTGCTGAGCATGCATCAACGCTCTTCCATCGAGCAGCAGGCGGGTTATCTGCTGGATAGCGTGCAGCTCAATGCCGAGCAGGTGATGACGGAAAGACTGCAGTTGATGCACCGTATGGCCGAACGCCTGGCAACGGTAGAGGGCCAACCGCGTGACGTGTTGTTGACCCGCGACGCCCAGAACTATTTTCGTGACACACTCAGCCTGCATGCGATTGCACTGATGGATGCGTCGGGAGTGCTGTCATGGTCGCAGGGACGCAGGCACACCAGCGATATCTGGCTGCTGGAGCAACTGAGCACTCCGTCTGTCCAGGCATGGGCCGATATTCCGTTCGATCGTCCGCGCCTCTTGATACCGGACAGCCTCCAGCCTAATAACGTGATCATGTTGATCCCCATCCCGGATAGTGCACAACGGTTGCTGGCTTCGTTCAACCTGGGCGAGCTGCTGAGTAATGAATTGCGCCTGGCACTTGGGCCGTTTCATGTGGATGTCAGCCGCCTTCAGCACCGTCTGGTGCGGCTGCACCCTTCCGGGTTCACGGTCGATGATGGCGAAGCCTCCACACTGATGCTGGCATCTCGGCATATGGGGTTGCCGGGGGGGATCAACCTCATGCTGAGCGCCTATCCCGGCCAACACTACAACTGGGCACTGTTGGGCGTGATGCCGCTGAGCGTCACGCTGGGTGGGCTGGTGATGAGCTGGCTGCTGGCGTTCAGCGTGGGGTTGGTGGGCGCGAGCGTCACCCGGGCCAAAGAGCTGGCCGAAGCGCGCCACTCCCTGGCCGACAGCGAGCAGCGCTATCGTTCGCTGTTTGCGCACCACCCCGACGCCATTTTTGCCGTGGATCCCGAAGGGCGTTTCATCGAAGCGAATGCAACCTGCGGGCGTGTGACCGGCATTCCTCGGGAAGAGGTCATGCAGCGTCACTTTGCCAACGTTATCGACCCTGACGACGTCACGCATGTGGCGCAACAGTTTCAGCAGGTGCTGGGCGGTGAAATCGCGCGCTTCGAAGTCTCGCTGCGCCACC
Organism: Halomonas sp. BC1; assembly: GCF_002078135.1. Classification (NCBI taxonomy): domain Bacteria; kingdom Pseudomonadati; phylum Pseudomonadota; class Gammaproteobacteria; order Oceanospirillales; family Halomonadaceae; genus Halomonas; species Halomonas sp. BC1. Next base: position 37,914 of record NZ_LFGS01000008.1, read on the forward strand.
GTGATGGCCAGCAGCGCTTGCTGGATGTGATCGGTATTCCGATCACGGTCAATGGTCGAGTCGACGGAGTGTACGGCATTGCACAGGACGTCACCGCAAGCCGCGCCCAGCAGACTCGTCTGCGCATTCTGGAGCGCAGCGTGGAAGCCAGTGTGAACGGCGTGCTGATTGCCGATGCCCGCGCACCGGATTTGCCGATCATCTACGCCAACCGTGCATTTAGCGTGATGACCGGCTACTCGCTGGAAGACGTCATTGGTCGGAACTGTCGTTTTCTGCAAGGGCCGGAGAGCGACCCGGATATGGTGGAGAGGCTGCGCCACGGTATTCAGCATCAGCATGAGACCCACGTCACGCTGTGTAATTATCGCAAGGATGGCACGCCGTTCTGGAACGATCTCTACATCGCGCCGGTGCGTGGCCAGGATGGCGGGGTGACCCATTTCGTCGGCGTTCAGCACGATATTTCCAAGCACAAGGCCTACGAAGCTCGCCTGGCCTATCATGCCACCCATGACGATCTGACTCGCCTGCCTAACCGCATGCATTTCGAAGAAGCCCTGCAGGCACAGTTTGCCCAGGCACAGTTGGGGGGGCACGCCATCAGCGTGCTGTTCGTGGATCTGGACGATTTCAAGCCGATCAACGACAGCCTGGGCCATGCCGTGGGAGATCAGGTATTGATCGAAGTAGGCCAGCGGCTGGAGGCGGCGCTGCGCCAGGAAGATACGGTGGCCCGCTTGGGCGGTGACGAGTTCGTGCTGCTGATTTCGTCGGTCAGTGACGAAAAGCAGGTGATCGACATCGTCGAGCGCCTGTTGCCCGCCCTGGCTCGCCCTTACTGCATCGATGGCCACGAGCTGTACCTGACGGCCAGTGTCGGCATCGCCATCAGTGGGCCGACCACACCCCAGCCACAAAGCTTGATTCAGCAGGCAGACATGGCGATGTACAAGGCCAAGCAGCAAGGGCGCAATGCGTATGCCTGGTTCAGTAACGACATCAACGAGCTGGCCAGCGAGCGCGTCATCCTGCGCAACGACTTGCAGGAAGCCATCGAGCATGAGTGTCTGGAGCTGCATTATCAGCCGCTGTTCGACCGTTCGGGTAATATCGTCAGTGTCGAGGCGCTGGTGCGCTGGCAGCACCCTGTGAAAGGCTATATCTCTCCTGCACGTTTCATTCCGCTGGCCGAAGCAACGGGGCAGATCATGCCCATCAGCGAGTGGGTCCTGCAGCGTGCCTGTAGCGACATGCTGAGCCTGCAGCAAAAGGGGTTGGGAAGCCTGAAGGTGGCGGTCAATCTCTCGCCTTTGCAGTTTCATCGCGCAAGCTTTCTGGCGACGCTGCGCCAGACGCTCTCGTCGACCGGTCTTCCTGCCGAGCAGCTGACGCTGGAACTGACCGAAGGCATCCTGATGAACAACACCGAGGCGGCAATTGGTATTCTGCATGCGCTGCGCAGCATGCAGGTGAGCGTCGCCATTGATGACTTCGGCACCGGCTACTCGAGCTTGAGCTATCTGAAACACCTGCCCATCAGCACCATCAAGATCGATCGCAGCTTCATCAACGAGCTGATTCACAGCGATGACGATGCCGCCATCGTGCAGGGCATCATTTCCATGGCCCACCATTTGGGGCTTGGCGTGGTGGCCGAAGGGGTCGAGAATGACGCCCAGCACCAACGTTTGATGACTTACCGCTGTGACATGTTCCAGGGCTTCGGGCTGGCCAAACCCATGCCGCTGGCGGAGCTCGAAAACATCATGGCGGCGTTCACGGCTTCGACTACCCCTGATTGACGAGAAAACATGGCGTTATCCACCACGACCTGGTACCTGTATCTGCTGGAGTGTCGGCGAGGCACCTATGTGGGTATCACCAATGATTTGACGAAGCGCTACCAGGCCCACCGAACCGGCAAGGGCGCGCGCTATACCCGTGCGCACCCGCCCACGGCGCTCTTGGGGGCGCAGCCGTTTCCTGATCGCGCCACGGCCAGCCAGGCCGAGTACCGCTTGAAACAGCGCACCCCGGATCAAAAGCGCCACTGGGCCCGCCAATGGCCGGTCGAAGGGTGGCACCCGGAACGCGAGTAAACACACCATGGCAACAGGAGCCTTCATGCGTACGTTTTTTTCCGAGGATAGTCGTCTGCGTCAGGCGCGCAGTGAACTGCACGATGGCACGCTGGTCAGCCCCTTCGAATGCCCGGCGCGCATGGATCTCGTGCTGGCGGCGCTGGCGCAGGCCAATATCGAGGTGCAGGCGCCGCAGGCCTATGGGCTCGACCCCGTGCTGGCGGTGCACGATGCAGACTACGTGGCGTTCCTGGAAGGCTGCTGGCAGGCATGGCAGGCCGCCGGTCATGAGGGCGAGGCCATTCCCAATATCTGGCCAGCGCGGACCCTGCGCGGCGACCGCATACCGCGCTCGGTGAGCGGCCAGCTGGGCTACTATGCACTGGCCGCCGAAACCTCGATCAGCGAGGGGACGTTTGCGGCGGCCATGGCCAGCAAGGACACTGCGCTGGCTGCCGTGGAGCATACGCTGGCCACCGGCGAGCCCAGCTTTGGGCTGTGCCGCCCGCCTGGCCATCATGCAGCCTTCGATCAGTTCGGTGGCTACTGCTTCTTCAACAATGCCGCCATTGCTGCCCAGCGGGCCCTGGCCAGCGGCATGCATCGCGTGGCCGTGCTGGACGTGGACTTTCATCACGGCAACGGTACCCAGCAGATTTTCTACCAGCGTAACGATGTGCTGTTCGCTTCCCTGCATGGCGACCCCGACGTGACCTTTCCCTACTTTTCCGGCTATGCCGACGAAACGGGGGAGGGTAAGGGAGAGGGCTACACGCTGAACTACCCGCTGCCGCCCGGTACGTCGGTGGCGCGGTGGATGGCGGCGTTGGACGATGCCTTGACCCGGATTGCCCAGGCCGAGTGTGAGCTGGTGGTGGTGTCGCTGGGCGTGGACATCTTCGAAGGCGACCCGATCAGCGCTTTTACCTTCCAGCACGCCGACTTTACGGCCCTTGGCCAGCGGCTGGCCCAGTGTGGCTTGCCCTGCGTCTTTTTACTGGAAGGGGGCTATGCAGTGGGGGATATCGGTGTCAATGTGGTGAATGTCTTGCAGGGCTTTGGTGCGGGTGCGAGATGACAACGGCACCAAATTCGGGCAGTCTTATGCCTTTTTAGCCTATCAATGATGGCGGGAGCGTGTCGTGGCAGTCTACGGCGGAATACAGGCACATGAAGTGGAGCGTTGGCTGAATGCCCTCACCAACGCGGCCTATGACCGACGCTGCCCGCTCTCCCAAGTGCATGGCGGCAATGCCCGTGCACGCATTGCGCGTCAGGACCTCATTTATTTGGCCACCTCGTTTCGCAGCGGTGAACGCACTCGCGACGCCGTCGCCGACGGCTTGAGCCGCTGGTGCCAGCACTACCTCAGCGAAGCGGAATGGTACGTGCTGGTGGGCGGTCGCAAGCCGCCCTCCTCGCACGTTACCAGCACCGCACCTCTCGCGGGTCAGCCCCGTGATGCCCAAGCCGGTAGCGAGTCTGCCGCCCCTTCCGAGGATGATGCTTCCTTGGAAGATCCCTTCGTGGACGACGCGCTAGACGCGCTTTATCAACACCGAGTGGGTTAACCCACGCCATCCAGCGCTGTTACAATGGATGCATGAACAGTGCTCATGCCGTTTCGGCCACCGCCTCCCTCGATGACCCTTTTTACTACCTGGCGAATTTCCGCTTCGTGGTCGATTGGGTGCAGTCGCGTCACGGCGATTTGCTGAGTGCCGAGGAGCATCACGCCCTCCAGCAATGGTCACGGCTGCCGCGGGCTGCTCAAGCGCTGCTGGTACGCATGGTGATGCGCAAAGGCGAGCTGTTCCGCATCGATAAGCTCAGCTATCCCGAGATTGGCGACACCCAGCAGGCACTGGCCCCGCTACTGGCCCAAGGGTGGGTCGACGAGACACCGCCGTTGAGCATCGAGGCGCTATTTCGGCTGCTGCGCCTCAGCGAGCTGCGCGACGCCCTGCAACCGATGATCCTTGAGCTGGGCATCGCCCCCAGGGCGACCAAACGCGAACTTCAGGCGGCACTGACACCAAGGCTTACCGAGGCGCGCCCGCTGCAGCAGTGGTGGCCAGAGGCCACCACGAACATCGTGCGCCTCGACATCATGGCGCTATGCGACCGCCTGCGGCTGATGTTCTTTGGCAACCTGCGCCAGGACTGGGCCGAATTCGTGCTCACCGAGCTTGGCTTGCAGCGTTTCGAACAGCTTCCGCTCTCTTCGGATTCGCGTGCATTTCAGCGCCGCGAAGAGGTCGATACCTATCTCACGCTGCACCGCCTGCGCGAGCGCCTGGAGAGCGGCGAGGCGCCGGGAGTGCTCGCCACTGACGTGCCCGCTGCCTTCGGCAACCGCTGGCTGGACGCCCGCCGCTCGCGGCTGCTGCTGACCCTGGGGCACACGGCAGAGCGCAGCGGTGAGGCGGCCCTGGCCCTGGCGCTATATGCCGAGTCCAGCAACAGCGAAGCGCGCATCCGTCGAATGCGAGTGCTGGAGCGCCTGGGCTGCTATCAGGAGGCTTACGCGCTTGCCGAGGCGTCGCTCGATCAGGCAGGCGAGAGCGAAGCCCAGGCGCTGGGACGCCTGCTGCCACGCCTGACGCGCAAGTTGAATTTGCCCGCCCCATCGGCCGCGAAAGCCGTCGATGCCCCCACTTACGTGCTGGCGCTGCCCGGGCCTCAGCCGGTGGAGCGCGCCGTTGCCGAGCACTTATCCACCGCCCGTGCGCCGGTCTTCTATGTGGAAAACTGCCTGATCACGGGGCTGTTCGGCCTGCTGCTCTGGCCAGTCATTTTCAAGCCGCTGCCAGGAGCGTTCTTTCACCCGTTCCACAGCGGGCCTGCGGACCTCTACCGCGAAGACTTCGTGGGCCAGCGCCAGGCAGAGATCGACGCCTGCCTGGCGCAGCTGGAGGATGGCCGCTACCGCGCGACGATTCTGGCTACCTGGCAGGACAAGCAGGGGCTTGCTTCCCCCTTCGTGCATTGGGGAGTGCTGAGCGAACCGCTGGTCACCATGGCGCTTGACTGCCTGCCCGCCGCGCACCTGCGCGGCTGTTTTACCCGCCTGCTGGGGGATCTCAAGCACAATCGCGCAGGCCTGCCGGACCTCATTCAGCTGATGCCGGAAGCAGCAGATGGCGAGCCGCGCTATCGGATGATCGAGGTCAAAGGGCCGGGGGACCGCCTGCAGGATAACCAGCGCCGCTGGATCGACTTCTTCTGCCGCCAGGAGATGCCCGTCGAGGTTTGCCACGTGCGCTGGCAGCCCCACCCATGAGCCGCTATCGCGTGGCGGTGCGTACCCTGTGTGACTTCACCGCCCGCCAGGGTGACCTGGACCACCGCTTTACGCCCGCACCCAGTGCTCAGGAGGGCATCGAGGGGCACGCTCTGGTGGCCAGGCGGCGGGAAAAGATCCCCGGTTATCTCGCCGAACTGCCGCTCTCCGGTGAGTATCAGGGGCTGCGCGTGTCTGGCCGCGCCGATGGTTTCGATGTGGCGGGCAACTGTGTCGAAGAGGTCAAGACCCATCGCGGTAGCCTGGCGCGCATGGCGGATAACCAAAGGGCGCTGCACTGGGCGCAGGTGAAAGTGTACGGCGCGCTGCTCTGTGCCGAGCGGGGCCTTGCGCATATCACGCTGGCGCTGGTGTACCTGGAGATTGCCAGCGGTCAGGAAACCCGGCTGACCTGCGAGGCCCGCGCCGATGAGCTGGAAACGTTTTTTGCCCACCAGTGCCAGCGCTTCCTGGCCTGGGCCGACCAGGAGGCGGCCCACCGCGAGCGCCGCGATGCATGGCTCGCCACGCTGAGCTTTCCCCATGCGGATTTCCGCCCCGGCCAGCGGGCACTGGCCGAGGATGTCTTCAAGGCGGCCAGCACCGGCCGCTGCCTGCTGGCCCAGGCGCCCACCGGTATCGGCAAGACCCTGGGCACGCTGTTTCCCATGCTCTCCGCGATGCCCCGCCAGCGGCTCGACCGCATCGCCTTTCTGACCATGAAAACCCCCGGCCGCCGCCTGGCGCTGGATGCCCTCACCCGTTTGCAGGCCCCCGCACAGCCGCTGCGGGTGCTGGAGCTGGTGGCGCGTGACAAGGCCTGCGAGTACCCCGGTACGGCGTGCCAGGGCGATGCCTGCCCGCTGGCAAAAGGCTTTTACGACCGCCTGCCCGCGGCCCGTCAGGCGGCGGTGGAACATGGCTGGCTGGACCGCGAGGCTCTGCGCGAGGTGGCGCTGGCGCATCAGGTGTGCCCTTACTATCTGGGCCAGGAGTTGGCCCGCTGGGCCGATGTGGCCGTGGGGGATGTCAATCACTGGTTCGATAGCCACGCGCTTTTGCACGGGCTGGCCCAGGCCAACGACTGGCGGGTGGGCCTGCTGGTGGATGAAGCCCATAATTTGGTCGAGCGTGCCCGTGGCATGTACAGCGCTGCGCTCTCCCAGCAGCGTCTGAGCTACCTGCGGCGTCACTCCCCACCGGCGCTGGCCAAGCCCTTGGCGCGCGTTGGCAGGCAGTGGCAGGCCCTCAACAAGGCGGTAGCAGACCAGGCGCCGGAGCGTCGTTATCACCTGCTGGATACGCTACCCACCAAATTGTTGGGTGCACTGCATACCTTGGCCGGGGCGATCACGGATTATCTGGTGGAGCATCCCGACGGGGCGAGCCAGGCGCTTCAGGAGCTGCTGTTCGAGGCGCTGGCGTTCTGCCGCCTGGCAGAGCAGTTTGGCGATCATTCGCTGTGCGACCTGGACGTCGCGGGGAAGGGCAGTGCCGTCCTCGGCCTGCGTAACGTGATCCCGGCGGATTTTCTTGGCCCGCGCTTCAAGCGTGCCCACTGCGCGGTGCTGTTCTCCGCCACGCTGTCGCCCTTTCACTACTATCGTGACCTGCTGGGGCTGCCGGAGCACAGCGTCTGGCGCGAGGTGGCGTCTCCCTTCGTGGCGCAGCAGCTGGAAGTGCAGCTGCGCACGGATATCTCCACCCGTTACCATCACCGCGGGGCCTCGGTGGCGCCCATCGTGGCTACCCTGGCGGCGCAGTACCAGCGCCACCCGGGGCATTACCTGGCGTTCTTCAGCAGCTTTGCCTACCTGGAACAGGTGCTGGCTGCGTTTGCCCAGGCCCACCCGGACATTCCCGTGTTTGCCCAGACGCGCAGCATGCAGGAGGCCGAGCGCGACGCTTTTCTGGCACGTTTTACGCCCGGCGGCTGCGGCATCGGTTTTGCAGTGCTGGGGGGCGCTTTCGCGGAGGGGATCGACCTGCCCGGCGAGCGGTTGATCGGTGCCTTTGTGGCCACGCTGGGCTTGCCGCCCTTCAACGACTTCAACGAAGCGCTGAAGGCTCGGCTACAGGCGCGCTTTGGGCGTGGAGACGACTATACCTACCGTGTGCCGGGCATGGTCAAGGTCGTACAGGCGGCGGGCCGGGTGATCCGTGGCCCCGAGGACCGTGGGGTTGTGGTATTAATGGATGACCGCTTTTCCCAGGCGCGTATACGGGCGCTGCTGCCACGCTGGTGGCAGTTGGATACCCCTTGACGCTGAGTCACGTCCCCTAACCCATAACCACAAGGACCGCATTGCACCATGGCCGATCTACTCTGGTACCAGTACGTACTCATTGGGCTGATCTTTGCCTGGAGTGGCTTCGTGCGCACCAGTTTGGGCTTTGGCGGCGCCGTTCTGGCGCTGCCGTTTTTGCTGCTGGTCAGCAACGAGCCGCTGGTCTTTCTGCCCATCATTGCCATTCATCTGCTGATCTTCTCCAGCTGGATTGCCTGGAACGGGCACCGGCAGGTGCGGCAGGCGGGCCATGGAGCCGCGGTGCAAAGCAATATCGATTGGGGGTATCTGGTCAAGGCGCTGAAGATCATGATCATCCCCAAGCTGGTCGGGGTGGTGGGCCTGCTGAGCATGCCAGGCTGAATAACCTTTCAAGAGGAGCGGTAGTCGCATGAGATTCATCGACGCGCTGGCCAACCTGCAACGCGCAGGCCAGCTGCACAGGTCCCTTCGGCGAGCGACCCACGGCATCGTGTGGCTCGTGCTGCCGCTGGCGCTGCCTGCCATGGCCAGCTGCCCTGCGGAGTCCTCCACGGACCTGGCGCATATCAAAGGTATTGGCGAGCAGCCTGCCCTCGCCGAAGGCCAACGCGTGACCATTGATGGCGTCGTGACCGGGGAGTTTCTGGGGCGCGAGCGCCTCAGCGGGTTCTACCTGCAGCAAACCACCGAGCAGGGCCCGGTAGGCATATTCGTGTATGCGCCGGAGCTGGACGAGCACAAGGCTGCGCAGGTAGTGGCGGGCCAGCATCTGCAGCTACAGGCGCGTACAGGAAGCTTTCGCGGCAACCCCCAGCTGCAGCGCGTCTCTCAGCTGGTGACCTGTGACAGCGCAGGCGAGCTGCCCGAGCCCATTGCGTTATCCTGGCCCCAGGACGCGGCCTCGCTGGACGCCATGGAAGCGCTATTGGTCACTTTCCCCGAGCCGCTGACGGTCACCGATAACCATGATCTGGGCCGTTACGGCACGCTGGGGCTGGCCAGCGAGCGACGCTTTCGGCCGACCCATAGTGCCGCTCAGGCAGCTCCTTCGCCTGCGCCACTGCTGCTGGACGATGGCAGCTACCGCACGAACCCCGACCCCGTGCCCTATCTGAACGAGCAGGGGACGCGCCGCGTAGGCAGCACCCTCGACGGGCTGACCGGAGTGCTCACCCACGCCTTTGGCGACTACCGTCTGCACCCCACGCAAGCGGTCACGTTCACCGACAGCAACCCCCGCCCCGGCCCGCTGGAAGCACCGGGTGATGCCCTGCGGGTGGCTACCTTCAACGTCGAGAACTACTTCATCACCCTGGGGGAGCGTGGCGCCGCCAATGCGCCCGCGCTGGAGCGCCAGCGCGGCAAGCTGGCAGCGGCCATCGCGGGGCTGGAGGCGGATATTCTGGCGCTGATCGAAATAGAGAACCGCCCCGACGCGCTGACCGATCTGGTCGAGCTGTTGCACCAGCGCACGGGGATTCGCTACCAGCCGGTGGGCGAGCCCGAGCGTCATGGAACGGACGCCATTCGGGTGGCGTTGCTCTATCGGCCGGACCGAGTGGAAGCCCTGGGAGCCTTGCATATCGACCGTGACGATGCCCACGACCGACCGCCGCTGGCCGGCTTCTTCCGCAGTGTGCGAGGTGGGCCAGAGGTAGGGGTAGTGACCGCGCACTTCAAGGCCAAATCTGGCTGCCCCGCGCAGGGGGATATCGACCGTGGCCAAGGCTGCTGGAACGAACGACGTGTTGCCCAGGCGCAGGCCACCCAGCGTTTTCTGGACACCTTGCGCGAGGAAGCGGGCCACGAGCGTTTGCTGCTACTGGGGGACCTCAATGCCTACGGTGCCGAAGACCCGATCCGCACTTTGGTACATGCAGGCATGACCGACCTGATCGCGCGTCATCTCCCCGCCGAGCGCCGTTACACCTACGTGTTTCGCGGTGAGTCCGGGTATCTCGACCACGCCCTGGCCAGCGCTGAACTGGCCGAGGCCGTGCAGCAGGTGCATACCTGGCCCATCAACGCCGACGAGCCGCGTTTTTTGAGCTACGACCAACAGCCGGACGACACCCCGCTCAGCCCGTTTCGCTCGTCAGACCACGACCCCATCGCGGTGGATCTGGTATGGCCATGAAACGTGGCGGGCGCTGATGAGGGGCGCAAAAACAAAAACGGCCACTTGCTATAAAAGCTAAGTGGCCGTTTTCGTTGAATTCTTGGTCGGAATAGCAGGATTCGAACCTACGACCTCTGCCTCCCGAAGGCAGCGCTCTACCAAGCTGAGCTATATTCCGAGGGTTGCCAAGGCGTGCTTAACAACGGGACGCATCATACGTAGTTCAGGGGCTTTTTTCAAGCCCCTTTTGCGCTTGTCGGGCGCCGGTCAGGCCTGACGCTCCACGGCGAGGCGGGCCAGCTGGGCCATGCTGTCGCGGAAGGGGCTCTCGGGCAGCGCGTTCAGCTCGGCCAGGGCCTTGTCGGCCATCTCGACGGCGCGGTCGCGGGTGTAGGTGAGAGCGCCGGTGGCGTGAATGATCTCCAGCACCTCGTCCAGTTGCTCCAGGCCGCCTTTGCGAATCACCTGGCGGATCAGCTTGGCCTGTTCGGGGGTGCCGCGCTCCATGGCGTGGATCAGCGGCAGGGTCGGTTTGCCCTCGGCCAGATCGTCGCCTACGTTCTTGCCCATGGCGTCGGCGTCGCCCTGGTAGTCCAGCAGGTCGTCGATGAGCTGGAAGGCCAGGCCGAGATAGCGGCCGTAGTACTGCAGCGCGCGCTCCTGCTCCGGGGTGGCATCGGCCAGCACCGCGCCGCTGTGGGAAGCGGCTTCGAACAGCATGGCGGTTTTGCCCTGAATGGTCTCGAAGTAGTCGGCTTCCGAGATGCTCGGGTTGCCGATGTTGGTCAACTGGAGGACTTCGCCTTCTGCGATGACACAGGTCGCGCCGGAGAGGATCGCCATGATGCGCATGGAGCCGACATCGACCATCATCTGGAACGAGCGGGAGTAGAGGAAATCGCCTACCAGCACCGAGGGCGCATTGCCCCAGGCGTCGTTGGCGGTTTTCTTGCCACGGCGCATGTGCGACTCGTCCACCACGTCGTCATGCAGCAGGGTCGAGGTGTGCATGAACTCGATCAGCGTGGCGAGGGTGATGTGCTTGTCGCCCTCGTAGCCCAGCGAGCGCGCTGCCAGCAGTACCAGCAGCGGGCGCAGGCGTTTGCCGCCGCTTTCGATGATGTACTGGCCGATGGTTTCCACCAGCGGCACGCGAGAATTCAACTGCGTCACAATGGTGCGGTTGACGGCCTCAAAATCGTCGGCCACCACGGCGTGCAGCGGTGAAGGCGAAGGGCTGGCAGGCGGGGTTGAGGAGACGTTGGCTGTCATGGGTTCCGTTCATCGCGGCAGGTAAGAGAGTGGGGGTCATGCTATGGGGCTGCCTGTGAGGCGTCAAGGCATAGCGGCGCCGGGCGGGCGGCGGGGTGATTGACAAGCCCCGGTGGCCTTGTGGTAAAGCGCGATAGTCGTTATAATCCGCGACCCACTCATCATGCTCCCTGTCAGATGGCTGCCAAAAGAGGCGCCACTCGCAGCAGGTCGATAAGAGCGGAAGGCGATGAGCGTTGGTTACGCAGGGCGTAACTGGCATTAACGACAAGTCCGGAGAGCGACATGTACGCAGTTATCAAAAGCGGTGGCAAACAGTACCGCGTTCAAGAAGGTCAGACCCTCAAGCTCGAAAAAATCGAAGTCGCGACCGGCGAAACGATTGAATTCGATGAAGTGCTGCTGGTTGCAGACGGCGACGACGTGAACATTGGCGCACCTTTCATCAGCGGTGCCAAGGTTTCCGCCGAAATCGTTTCCCACGGCCGTGGCGACAAAGTCACCATCATCAAGTTCCGCCGCCGGAAGCACCACATGAAGCGTCAGGGCCACCGCCAGTGGTTCACTGAAGTCAAAATTACCGGAATTTCTGCGTAAGCAGTCACTTCCCTTTAGGAGGATTTTGCAATGGCACATAAAAAGGCAGCCGGCTCCACGCGTAACGGTCGCGATTCCGAATCCAAACGCCTGGGTGTGAAACTGTACGGTGGCCAAGCGGCAACCGCCGGTAACATCATCGTGCGTCAGCGCGGCACGCGCTTCCACGCCGGCACTGGCGTTGGCCTGGGCCGTGACCACACGCTGTTCGCTCTGAACGACGGTGTCGTCAAGTTCGAGACCAAAGGTCCGAAAAACCGTAAATTCGTCAGCATCGTTTCTGCCTAAGCAACTTAGGTTGCGCAGTGCGAAGATGACGAAAGAAAAGCCCCGCCATGGCGGGGCTTTTTTGTCTTTTCAAGCCCTTTTGCCCGTACCGGGAACAGGGTGATGCAGTCAGGGCGGCGGAAGCGGCCGGGAGAATCCAATGCAGTTCGTCGATGAAGCCTCGATCATTGTTGAGGCAGGTAAAGGCGGCAATGGCTGTCTGAGCTTTCGCCGCGAGAAATATGTGCCCAAGGGTGGCCCGGACGGTGGTGATGGTGGCCACGGGGGCAGCGTTTATCTGATTGGTGACGATGCGCTGAATACCTTGATCGATTTCAAGTTTCAGCGCTTCTACAAGGCCGAGAACGGCCAGGGCGGCATGGGTCGCCAGATGAGCGGCAAGGCCGGTGAAGACCTGCACGTCAAGGTGCCGGTGGGCACCACCGTGATCGACGAGGACACCCTCGAAGTGATCGCCGATGTGACCGAGATCGGGCAGGTCGTGCTGGTGGCGGCCGGTGGTCGTCGTGGCCTGGGTAACATCCACTTCAAATCCTCCACCAACCGCGCGCCGCGCCGCACCACGCCGGGTACCGAAGGCGACCGCCGCAATTTGCGCCTGGAAATGAAGGTGATGGCGGATGTGGGCTTGCTGGGCATGCCCAATGCCGGCAAGTCGACGCTGATTCGTTCGGTGTCGGCGGCCAAACCGAAGGTGGCCAACTACCCCTTCACCACCCTGGTGCCGAACCTGGGCGTGGTGAAGCTGGGCATGCACGAGCACTTCGTGATGGCCGATGTACCGGGGCTGATCGAAGGCGCCTCCGACGGCGCAGGCCTGGGGCTGCGTTTTCTGAAGCACCTGACCCGGACGCGGCTGCTGTTCCACGTGGTCGATGTGGCGCCGTTCGACGAGTCCGATCCGGTCGAGGCTGCCCAGGCCATCGTGCACGAGCTGGGCCAGTTCTCACCGGCGCTCTCCGAACGGCCCCGCTGGCTGGTGCTGAACAAGTTCGACCTGCTGCCGGAAGAGGAGCGCGAAGCGCGGGCCCAGGCGATCATCGAGGCGTTGAACTGGGAAGGTCCGGTGTTCCGTATTTCAGCGATCAGCAGCGAAGGCACCGACAAGCTGGTGCAGGCGGCGTACCGCTGGCTCACCGAGCAGCAGCGTCTGGAAAACGAAGACGAAGAGGCCCATGCCCGCGAGCAGGAGATGCGTCGCCGCATGGAAGAGGAGTCGGTGGCCCGTACCGAAGCGCGCCTTGGTCGTCGCCGCAAGCGCGATGACGAAGAAGACGATGACGATTTCGACGACGATGATTACGATGTCGAAGTAGAGTACGCCCCGTAAACGGCAGGCGTGCCGACCAGGATGAATCGCGTGAGCGCAATGGCGTGGGAGAGTCGCGACGTGGAACACAACGAGCAGTTGCCGGGCCGTGAGGCGCTGAGTAGCGCCCGCCGGATAGTGGTCAAGATTGGCAGCGCGCTGCTCACCAACGATGGTCGCGGGCTGGATGAAGCGGCCATTGGCGGCTGGGTAGATCAAATTGCTGCCCTGCACCAGCAGGGTATCGACGTGGTGCTGGTCTCTTCGGGAGCCGTGGCGGCAGGCATGGTACGCCTGGGGTGGCAGGCACGCCCCAGCGCCGTGCATGAACTGCAGGCGGCGGCGGCCGTGGGGCAGAACGGGCTCACCCAGTGTTACGAGCAGCACTTTGCTCGCCACGGCATGCTCACCGCGCAAATTCTGCTCACTCACGACGACCTCTCCAACCGCAAGCGCTACCTGAACGCGCTGTCGGCGCTGCGCACCCTGGTCGAGATGCGCGTGGTGCCGGTGATCAACGAAAACGATACCGTCGTCACCGACGAGATCCGCTTTGGCGATAACGACACCCTGGGCGCGCTGGTGGCCAACCTGCTCGAAGCCGATGCGCTGCTGCTGCTCACCGATCAGGAGGGCCTGTTCGATGCCGACCCGCGCCATCATCCTGACGCTCGATTGATAGCCGAAGGCCGTGCCGATGACCCACGGCTGGCCGCCGTGGCAGGCAGCGGCGGTGCGCTGGGCCGAGGGGGCATGAGCACCAA
>NZ_LFGS01000008.1:52284-72391 GCF_002078135.1 Halomonas sp. BC1
GGCGCGTTCCGGCGCGGTAACGGTGATCGCCAGCGGCCGTCAGCCCGAGGTGATCACCCGTATCGTGCAGGGCGAACCGCTGGGCACGCTGCTGCGCCCGGACCAGGCACCCATGGCGGCCCGCAAGCGCTGGCTGGCAGGGCAGCTACAGGTACGCGGTACGCTGGTGCTGGATGCCGGTGCGGTCAACGTGCTGCGCGGCAAAGGCTCCAGCCTGCTGGCCGTGGGCGTGCGGGACGTACAGGGCAGCTTCAGACGCGGCGACATGGTGCTGTGTGTGGACGAACAGGGCGCACGGGTCGCCAAGGGGCTGGTCAACTACGGTGCCGATGAGGCACGCCAGCTGGCGGGCCAGCCCAGCCACCAGATCGAGGCCATCCTTGGCTATGTGGAGTCCCACGAGCTGATTCATCGCGATAATCTGGTGGTGGTGTAAGGCGGCAGCGGTATTTGCTGTGGCCAGCCGTCCGGCACGATCATCACCCGCAACGGAGGGTGAGCCGGGTGGCTGAGCATCACCTGCTGAGGCCCGTAGTGGTCGACCAGCGGCATCACGCTGGCCGTTTGTAGCGCCAGTGCATCGAAGGCTTCCGGCAGGGCGGCGCTGGGTAATGCGTACGCTGTGTGGCCCAGCAGCCGTCGCTCATGCCATCAACGCAGCCAGAAGGCCAGCAGCGTCGAGGCCACCAGGGCCCGCCATGCAAGGTGGCTTGCGCGTATCAGTCGCGGTCGATCTCGGTGACCTGGAACGAACCCTGACGCATCTTGATGTCCAGCTCACGACCGTTCTGGTCGCGCCCTTCGATGTCGATACTGCCGCTCTTGTCGATCTCGATCTCCTCGAACTCCATCATGCCTTCCTGGCTGGCGATATTGAGCGCCTGGCGCACATCGTCTTCGCTCATGCCCCAAGCGCCGGTGATCAGACGCTTGCGCTCTTCCTTCAGGGTATCGCCGTTATCCAGCGAGAACTCGACATCGGCATACCACTCATCGTCCAGCCAGCCTTCGACTTCGGCGCGTCCACGGCTCTTGATGCTGATCTCTTCATAGTGCGTAAAACCATAATCGCTGGCGTAGGTCAGAATGTCGTCGATGCGGTCCACCGGTTGGGTATCGGCATACACGGTGCTGGCGGCTGCGCTCAGCAGCAGGGCAGAGGCAGGAATCATCAGCATTTTTTTCATGGCGTTCATCACAAGCTCCTTTTTTCACGATATGTCAGTTGAAGCGACGAGACAGTTATAGCAGCCGGGGTCTTACCGGAAGCTGACAAAGTCGTTCATCTACCGTTCATGTTGACTTTGGCATGCTGGCATCATGAAAACCATGACCGCTTTCCTACGCTCCTTACGCACCTGGCCCCGCCTTCGGGTGATGGCCTGCGCGTTGGCGCTGGCCTGGATGGGTAACGCCATTGGCGACCAGCCCTGGCAAGCGCTGCACGGTGAAGTGGGGCGCGGCGATGTGGTGCCGCTGGAGACGATACTCGACTGGCTCGAAGAGCGTTACATTGGCGATATTCTGGAAATCGAGATCGACCGGGACGACGGGCTGGTGGAGTATGAGATCAAGATGCTGGGGCCCCAGGGGCAGGTGGTCGAGTTCGAATTCGATGGTCACAGCGGCCAGTTGATGAAGATCGAAGGTGTCCGCATTCGCGAGATGCAGCGTAACCCCTGAAAGGATGGCGTGATGAAGTGTTTGCTGGTAGAGGATGACCAGGCGCTTGCCCGTGAGCTGAGCCAGGCCCTGCGTGAAGGTGACTGGATCGTCGAACGAGCCGAAAATGGTCAGGAAGCCGACTTTCTGGTGCGTACGGAAGCCTACGATACGGTGATTCTGGACATCGGCTTGCCGGATGGCGATGGCACCCGCTGGCTCTCCTCGTGGCGGGAAGATGGCATCGACCTGCCGGTGCTGATCTTGACCGCTCGTGAGCGTTGGGCCGACAAGGCCGCAGGCTTTACCGCCGGAGCCGATGATTACGTGACCAAGCCTTTCGAGCCCGCTGAAGTGCTGTTCCGGCTGCGCGCTCTGGTGCGACGCACCCATGGCCACGCCCACCCGGTGCTACGGGTAGGCGAGCTGAGCCTGGACACCCACACCCAGCACGTTACCCTGGTGGGCAGGCCCGTCAGCCTGACCGCCCAGGAAACCCGTCTGCTGAGTTATCTCATGCATGCCGCGCCGCGGGTAGTAAGCCGCAGTGAGCTCTCGGAGCACGTCTATGACCGTGACCACGAGCCCGACTCCAACGTCATCGACGTGCAGGTCAGCCGCCTGCGACGCAAGCTGGGTGCCTGGCGTATTGCCACCCTGCGCGGCCAAGGCTATCGCCTGCTGGCCGATGAGCCTGACACACCATGAGCGCTGCCGGGCAGCCTTGGCGGCAACGCTGGGCCAGCCGCTCCATTCATCTGCGCTTGCTGCTGGCAGCGCTGCTGATCGTACTATTGGCCCTGCCGGTGGCGGGTGGGCTGCTGGCCCATCACTATCGTAGCGCCGCAGTGAGCGCGTTCGACGAGCGTCTCGAAGCAACCCTCAACGTGATCATTGCCGGGGTCGCCTACGACCCCCTGAGTGAACAGCTGCGCTACGAACGTGGCTTGGGCGATCCCCGTTTCGAGCATGTGTTTTCGGGCTGGTATTGGCAAATCACCGACAGCGAGCAGCACACGGTAGCGTCGCGCTCGCTATGGGATCAGCGGCTGCCCGTGACCCACAGCGAACAGCTCTCGGCGCGTACCGTGCCGGGGCCAAGAGGGCAGCAGCTGAGAGTGGTGGAGCGGGATATCTATCTGGCCCCCCTGGAATCGCCTTTGCACGTTAGCGTGGCCGCCCGGGACGATGTTCTGGTGGCCGAGATTCAGGCTTTTCAGCGTCTGCTGTGGCTAGGCTTGCTGGGGCTTGGTGCCGTGTTGCTGGGAGTGCTGGCGCTCCAGGTGCGCTGGGGGTTGGCGCCTTTACGCCGCATGAATGCCAACCTGCGCGACGTGGAGCAGGGACGGGCAGCGCAACTGGATACCCGGCTGCCGCAAGAGTTGGCCACCCTGGCCAGCTCCATGAACGCCGTATTGGCGCGCGACCAGCGGCTGATCGAGCGCGGACGCTATACGGCGGGTAATCTGGCCCACGCCCTCAAGACGCCGCTCAGCGTCATGCGCCTGCTGGCGAAGCAGCTGCCCAGCGACAGCCGAGCCACCTGGGACGTCGAGCTTTCGCGTATCGACAACGCGGTGCGTCACCACCTGGCCCGGGCCTCGGCGGCGGGAGACAGCGGGCGTTTCGCGGCCATTGACCTGCAGGCTACCCTGGCGCCGCTGATGAACGGGCTGGCGCGTCTCGCTCAGCGGCGGCACATCACCCTGACGCAGCGTGTGGATAGCCAGATGCGAGTACACATGGACGACCAGGACCTGCAGGAGATGGTGGGCAATTTACTCGATAATGCCCTGCGCTGGGCCAGCCAGACGGTGCATGTGAGCTTTCAGGCGCAGCAAGGCGTATTGAGGCTCACGGTGAGCGATGACGGCCCCGGCATGACCGCCGAGGAGTGCCAGGCGGCGGTGCAGCGCGGCAAACGGCTGGATGAGCAGCGCTCCGGGAGCGGGCTGGGGCTGGCCATCGTGGCCGATCTGGTGGCCCTGTATGGCGGACAGATGCGCCTGCAGCGCGCCGAAGCGGGCGGGCTGCAGGTGGTGATCGAACTACCCGTGCTGGCCGCGCGGGTCTGAAGGAGCAACGATGATCGACGTCACCGAAACACTGCCTGACGTACTGGTGGGGCCGCTGCTGCGTCGCTTGTCGCCGTCACGCCTGGTGATGTGGCTGGTGGCTACGCGACCACTGGCTCTCCAGCTGGTTCTGTTTCCGGACACCCCCGACCAGCAAACCTACCCACTGTCTCGCCAGGATCACCAATGCGTGGCCATCGGCGAGCGGGCCTACCTGTACGGCATCGACCTGAGCTTGCCCAGGGCACTGCCCACCGATACACGCATCGCCTACGACCTGCAGGTACAGAGCCACCAGGGCTATTGATGACCGGTGACCAGGTCTACGTGGATGACGTGGCAGGCTCCACCCTGCGCGCCGTGCATGCACTCATCGCCCGGCTGGGGCTGGCCGATGAGCAGTTGGAAGGCGCCACGGTGAACGATAGCCAAGCGCTCTATGCGGCTCCCGAAACCTATTATCATCGCGAGTCGCTGCTGCCGGATGTCACCAGCAACGCGGCCCTGCGCGAGCGTTTCTTCGGCGGGGTGAAAAAGCCGGTGTTCACCTCGGCGCACGCCCAGAACCACCTGATGACCCTTGCCGAAATGCTGGCCATGTATTGCTTGGTCTGGTCGCCGACTCCCTAGCAGATCATTGCGCCCACGCCTCCCGAGCTGGCCGAGCAGGAGGCCGAAGCGTACCGTACCGAACAGGCGGTCATCGATGCCTTCGTGGCATGGTTGCCCCAGTGCGCGCGGTTGATGGCCCACGTGCCCAGCCTGATGATCTTCGACGATCACGACGTCACCGATGACTGGAACTTGACCGCCGATTGGGAGCGCTGTGCTTATGGGCATCCGTTCTCCAGGCGCATCATTGGCAACGCGCTGGTGGCCTACCTGCTTTGCCAAGGGTGGGGCAATGCCCCGGACAAACTCAACCCGCTGCTGCATCAGGTCGGCACGTTGTTCGATGGGTCGGGCACCTTGAACCCCCAGGCCCAGGACAGCGTGATCGAGCGGCTTCTGCGCTTTCAAGGGTGGGAGTTTCAGGTGCCAGGCGCCCCCGCGCTGATCGTGCTCGATACCCGTACGCGCCGCTGGCGCAGTGAGCGCAACCCCAAACGGCCCTCCGGGCTGATGGACTGGGAGGCGCTCATGGAGATGCAGCAGGCGCTGTTGGGCACCCCCAGCGCGGTGATCGTCTCGCCTGCCCCGATGTTCGGGGTCAAGCTGATCGAGGGCATTCAAAAGCTGTTTACCCTGGCCGGCAAGCCGTTGATGGTCGATGCCGAAAACTGGATGGCCCATCGCGGTGCCGCCAGCGTGCTGCTGCACATCTGGCGGCACTCCAGGACACCCGGCAACTACGTGATCCTGTCGGGGGACGTGCACTACTCCTTTGCCTACGACATCGTCGTACGCGGGCAGGAGCAGGCCCCGCATCTGTGGCAGATCACTTCCAGCGGCGTGAAAAACACCTTCCCTCGGCGGCTGCTGGATACCTTCGACCGGCTCAATCGTTGGCTATACGCGCCGCTGTCGCCGCTCAACTGGTTTACCCAGCGGCGCAAGCTCAGCATCTACCCCCGGGACCCCGAGCAGGCCAGCGCTGGCGAGCGGCTGTGGAATGCCAGTGGGATAGGCCTGGTCAGTCTCGACGAGAACGGTCGTCCCACCGATATTCGTCAGTTGGATGCCCGCGGTGGCGACGCGGTGTTTCCGCCGCCGGACATCCCCGGCATGAAGGCGCCAACCGATGGTTCGTCATGAAAATGTCATGTAAATGACGCACGCTTGCTGCCCTGGCACCTTCCTGATGGAGTTGACAAGTCATAGGGATCGTTGACGTTTGACAGGGCAGCAGGCACATGACCGCACAAGAAACTCAGTGGCTTAACCAGATTATCGCGGCAGAAGAGCTGCACGTACTTTTTCAGCCCATTGTCGATGCCAATCAGCAGGCCATTTATGGCTACGAAGCGCTGATTCGTGGCCCCAGCACCTCTCCGTTGCATTCACCGCTAAGGCTGTTCGATGTGGCGACCCAGGCCGGGCTGCTGGTGGAGCTGGACCTGCTTTGCCGACGGCTCGCCATTCGCCGTTTTGCCGAACTCGCACTCCCTGGGCTGCTGTTCCTCAACGTCATGCCGCTGACCATCGTCGAGCGTGATTTCCGCGAGGGGCTGACGCTGGGCTTCATTCAGGAGAGTGGCCTGCCGCCTGAGCGGGTGGTGATCGAGCTGACCGAGCACGTGCCCATCCACGATTACGACCTGATGCGCCAGGCGGTGGCCCACTACCGCGACATGGGGTTTCAGGTGGCCCTGGATGACCTGGGGGCCGGTCACTCCAGCCTGCGTCACTGGGCGGAGCTGCGCCCGGATTTCGTCAAGCTGGACCGCCATTTCATTTCCGGCATCGATCAGGAGCCCGCCAAGCGGGAGTTTCTGCGCTCGATACTGGACGTCGCCAAAAGCCTCGACTGCCAGCTCATCGCAGAAGGGGTCGAAACCGCGGCAGAGCACCTGTGCCTGTGGGAGCTGGACCGTGGATTGGCGCTGTTGCAGGGTTTCTACTTCGCACGTCCCAGCGTTCAGCCGCCTGTTCAGCTCAATACGCTGCTGCCCGCCACCACGCAATTGAAAACTCCCGCTGGGCGTACGGCGCATACCATCCTGCGCAGCGTGGAGGCCGTGGCGCCCAGTGTGTCAGTGCCCACATTGGCGGAACGGTTTCGTGAAACGCCGCATCTGCGCTGCGTGGCCGTGATCGAACAGGGCGTGCCCATTGCCGTGGTGCGGCGCAACGGGTTCCTGACGCTGTTCACCAACCCTTATAGCCATTCGCTGTACGCCAAGCGCTGCGTGCTGGACATCGCCGATCGCAAGATGCTGGTGGCCGCCGCCGACATGCCCCTGGAGACGCTGAGCCAGCAGCTGACCGACAGCCGCGACATCGAACAGGAGGACTTCGTCATCGTCGATGGCGAAGGGCAGTATCTGGGTATGGGCAATATCGTCGATTTGCTGCGCGAGATCACCGCCATCCAGGTGCGTCAGGCGCGCCATGCCAATCCACTCACCGGGCTGCCCGGTAACATCCTGATCAATGAAACCCTCACGGCCTATCTGAGCCAGGGCAATGGCTTTGCCGCTGCCTACGTGGATCTGGATAACTTCAAGGCGTTCAACGATGCCTACGGTTATGCCCGCGGAGACCATGTGATCATCTCGCTGTCGCGGCTGTTGCAGGCTCAGGTGGAAAGCGCGGGGGGCTTCATCGGGCATATCGGTGGCGACGACTTCATGATGCTGTTACCGCTGGAGCACTGGGAGAGCGTGTGCCAGCAGATTCTGGCCTCCTTCGAGGTCATGGCCCCGAGTTTCTACGAGGAAGAGGACTGCCAGAGAGGCGGGCTTTCCATCGAAAGCCGTCAGGGAGGCGTCAGCTTTTTCCCTTTCGTCAGCGTGTCGGTAGCCGTCAAGCCCATCAGTGACCCGGGCCACTGCAAGGCCTTGGACATTGCCAGCCAGCTCTCCGAACTCAAGCACCAAGCGAAGAAGATTGCCGGGAACAGCCTGTTCGTGGAACGGCGTGGCTGTTGCGTGGGGCAGTGAGCCGCCAGAGCGGCAGGTCGTTCACGCGGGTGTCATGTAGACGTCACGAAGTTGTCACCCGCCAGACCCGCCGCTGTCATCCTGGGGCGTCAGGATACATCCACCTCTTACTACCCCGCTAGGTGATCCATGCAATCCTCTCGTCTCTCTACCGTGTCACTCTCGCGCACCCTGATCAGTGCTGCCGTTGCCAGTGCCTTCGCTTTCAGTGCGATGAATGCGGCTGCCGACCTCTCCTCACGCTACGTGGACAACGATGGCGACATGGTGGCCGATATCCCCAGCGATGAGTCTCGGTGGGTCGATCCGGACACGCTGGTCTTTGCTTACACGCCGGTTGAAGACCCGGCGGTCTACGCCGACGTATGGGCGGGTTTCCTGGATCACCTGAGCGAAGCGACGGGTAAACGCGTTCAGTTCTTCCCGGTGCAGTCGAATGCTGCCCAGCAGGAAGCGCTGCGCGCTGGCCGTCTGCACGTGGCTGGCTTCAACACCGGTGGCGTACCGGTAGCGGTCAACTGTGGCGGCTTCCGTCCCTTCGCCATCATGGCGGCCGAAGATGGCAGCTACGGTTACGAAATGGAGATCATCACCTACCCCGGTAGCGGTATCGACGGCATGGAAGACCTGCAGGGTCGTCAGTTGGCCTTCACTTCCGAAACGTCCAACTCGGGCTTCCGCGCACCGTCCGCGCTGCTGCGCTCCGAGTACGGTCTGGAAGCCGGTGATGACTTCGAGACGGCTTTCTCCGGCTCCCACGACAACTCCATCCTGGGCGTCATCAACAAGGATTACGATGCGGCGGCCATTGCCAACTCCGTTGCCCATCGCATGCTGTCACGGGGTGTCATCAACGAGGGTGATTACGAGGTGATCTACACCTCCGAAACCTTCCCCACCACGGCATACGGCACCGCCCACAACCTGACGCCCGAACTGCAGCAGCAGATCCAGGATGCGTTCTTCAGCTACGACTGGGAAGGCACCGCCCTGCAGGCGGAGTTCGAGAACTCTGGCGAAGCGCAGTTCATCCCCATCAGCTATGAAGAGCACTGGTCGGTCATCCGCACCATTGCCGATGCCAATGGCGTCACTTACGACTGCGATTGATTCCAGCGCTGCGTGACCCTGTCGGCCAGGAGGGCAACCTTCTGGCCGACGCGTTATGGAGTCGAGTCAGCTGTTTTCGAAAAAGCTGTTTTTGAATCAATTGTCTTTGAATCGATGTTCTACACAAGCGTTTTGAGCGACAAGCAAACGAGGCACTCCCCATGTTGACACTCACTGGCGTTGGCAAGCGTTACCCGACGGGCGACCGCGCGCTGACCGATATTCACCTATCGCTGCCCAAAGGCCAAGTGATGGCGCTGATTGGGCCATCGGGTGCAGGCAAAAGTACCCTGATCCGCTGCGTCAATCGTCTGGTGGAGCCCAGCCAGGGCAGTATCCGCCTGGAAGAGACCGAACTGACCAAGCTGTCGGGCAGCCGCCTGCGTCACGCACGTCGCTCCATGGGCATGATTTTTCAGGAATATGCCCTGGTCGACCGGCTGACCGTCATGGAAAACGTGCTGTCGGGCCAGCTGGGCTATGTCGGCTTCTGGCGCAGCTTCTTGCGCCGCTACCCCCAGGAAGCCGTTGCTGAAGCATTTCGCCTGTTGGAGCGGGTGGGCTTGCCCCATGCCATCGACAAGCGCGCCGACGCGCTGTCGGGTGGCCAGCGCCAGCGTGTCGGCATCGCCCGCGCACTGCTGCAAAGCCCCAAGTTATTGCTGGTGGATGAGCCCACCGCCAGCCTGGACCCCAAAACCTCGCGCCAGATCATGCGTCTGATTCGCGAGCTGTGCGCCGAGCGCGAGCTGGCTGCCATCATCAACATTCATGACGTGGCTCTGGCGCAGCAGTTTGCCGACCGCATTGTGGGCCTGCGTGCCGGACAAATCGTCTTCGACGGCAAGCCCAGCGAACTCACCAGCGAGATCCTCACCACCATCTATGGGGAAGAGGACTGGGACACCACGCCCGAGCCCGCCTACGAAGAAGATGAGCCATCGCAGGTAGCCCTTGCGCCCACATCGGCAGCGCCCACGTCGGCAGCCAAAGCACACCATGACGCGCGGCCGCTCGCCCAGGTCGCCAGTGGAGGCGCGCTATGAGCACGGCAGACGCCACGGCGCGCCAGCAAGCTGCGCGCCAGGGTCAGTGGCGGCGTTTGCCGCTGATCGAAAACCCACGGCTGCGCTGGGGCCTGGCCATCGGTGTGGTGGTGTATCTGGTGCTGGCGCTGTCGTCGGTGCAGGTCAACTGGGCGCGGGTGGCGGAAGGCTCCGGCCGAGCGCTCAACTTTCTAGGGGCTTTTTTGCAGCCCGATTTCCTCAGTCGCCAGAACGACATCATCGCCGGGCTGATGGAAAGCCTGACCATGACGCTGACCTCCACCGTGATCGGCGTCTTGCTGGCGATCCCGGTAGGCCTGGGCGCGGCACGCAACATTGCCCCGCTGCCCATCTATACCCTGTGCCGCGCCATCATTGCCATCTCGCGGACGTTTCAGGAGATCATCATCGCCATTCTGTTCGTGGTGATGTTCGGCTTCGGGCCGTTTGCGGGCATGCTGACGCTGGCCTTCGCCACCATCGGTTTCATGGCCAAGCTGTTGGCAGAAGATATCGAGGACCTGGACTGGAAACAGGTCGAAGCCGTGCGTGCCACGGGGGCAAGCTGGTGGCAAACCATGAACCATGCGGTGCAGCCGCAGGTGATGCCGCGCTTGATCGGGCTCTCCATGTACCGTCTGGACATCAATTTCCGTGAATCGTCGGTGATCGGCATCGTCGGCGCGGGGGGCATTGGCGCCACGCTGAACACCTCGCTGAGCCGTTACGAATACGGCACCTCGGCGGCGATCCTGCTGATCATCATTGCCATCGTGCTGATGAGTGAATACGCCTCCAGCCATGTGCGCCGCTGGACCCAGTAGCGCTGCGATGTCTTAACCCGTAAAGGAAATTTCCATGCCTGTTTCGAGTTCCCCTCAAGGCGTGCCGCAGTGGCAGCGGCGCACCACCCGTGCCCAGTGGCTCCAGTATGTGGCCTGGCTGGCAGGTATCTGCCTTTTCCTGCTCTGCTGGAAAGTGATCTCCGACAACACCATGTGGGTGTTCGTGGAGGATGCTGGCCGCCAGGGCAGTGACCTGATCAACCGCATGATGCCGCCCCGCTGGGAGTACGCCAGCGTCCTCTGGAAGCCCATGTGGGACACCCTCAACATCGCCACGCTAGGCACCGCGCTGGGCATCGTCATGGCATTCCCGGTGGCCTTTCTGGCGGCTCGCAACACGACGCCCCACCCGCTGGTGCGCAGCCTGGCGTTGACCATCATCGTTTCGTCACGCTCCATCAACTCGCTGATCTGGGCGATGCTGCTGGTGACCATTCTCGGTCCCGGCGTGCTGGCGGGCATCATTGCCATTGCGCTACGCTCCATTGGGTTCGTGGGCAAGCTGCTCTATGAAGCCATCGAAGAGATCCACCCCACGCCCGTCGAGGCCATCAGCGCCACCGGGGCCAGCCGCCTGCAGGTCATGAACTACGGCGTGTTGCCCCAGGTGATGCCCGCGTTTGCCGGTATCAGCGTGTACCGCTGGGATATCAACATTCGTGAGTCCACGGTGCTGGGGCTGGTGGGCGCAGGCGGCATCGGGCTGCAGCTCAACGCCTCGATCAATAGCCTGGCCTGGAACCAGGTCAGCGTCATCTTCGTGCTGATCTTTGCCACCGTGCTGGTGTCCGAGTGGGTCTCTGCCCGCGTGCGCCACGCCATCATCTGACCGGGAGATACCATGCGCTTTCCTGATGCTGAAATCATGACCATCGACCTGATGCGCCACGGTGAGCCACTGGGTGGCCGCATGCTGCGCGGCAGCACCGACCACCCCCTCAGCGAAACCGGTTGGCAGCAGGCCACGGCGGCCGTGATGCGTCACACGGTCGATGGCAGGCCGCCGTTCGATGCCATCGTCAGCTCCCCCCTGGTGCGTTGCCATGAGTTTGCCTTGTGGTTGGGTGAGGAGTTCGACCTGCCCGTGCAAGTGGACGATGACCTGGCCGAGCTCTATCTGGGACGCTGGGAAGGCAAGACCCATGACCAGGTGTTTGCCGAGGAGGGGCACGCGCTGATGAACGCCTTCTGGCACGATCCCACCACGGCAGCGCCGCCGGAAGGGGAAAGCCTGGCGGCGCTGGATGCCCGGGTGAGTGAAGCGTGGCAGCGCCTGCTGAGCCGCCCGCCGGGCAAGCACGTGCTGGTGGTGGCGCATCTGTTCGTCTGCAACGCGCTGCTGCGTCAGGTGATTGCCCAGCCGCTGACCCACGGACTGGTGATGGACCTGCCTTACGCCGCCATGAGTCGACTACGTCACGAGCGCCATGCGCTGGGCGAAACGACCTTCGTGGAGTGGATCGGGCGCTGAGATGCGTTGCCTGATAAGCCCTTTCGGATGCTCTCCCGTATAGGCGGCTAGCGGGCACGCGTGACCTGGGCCATGATAGAGACACCCTATCGAGGCTTCTCAGGAGTGCCCCATGCCGTTTGCCCGCGTTTATTCCCTCCTGTCTCTGGCCCTGCTGTTAGTACTGGCCGGTTGTGCCAGCAAGGACGTGGCTCCCCCCGCCAAGCCGCCCGTGCAAGGGGGCATGTCACTGGAGCGTGCGCTGATTCTCTCTTACGCCCAGCAATCCATCGGCATTCCTTACCGTTTTGGCGGCAACTCACCGGATGGTCTGGACTGCTCTGGCCTGGTCGAAATGACCTACCGCGCAGCCGGATTACGTGTGCCCCGCACGGCGGACGGCCAGTACCGTGCTCTGCCTCGCGTCGATGCCCCCCGCCCGGGCGATCTGCTTTTCTTTGGCGAGGGCAGCAAGGCCACCCACGTGGGCATTTATGGCGGTAATCGTCAGATGATCCATGCCCCGGGCAGTGGCCGTGCCGTGGTCAGCGTTCCGCTGGATATCGACTACTGGCAGCAGCGCTTTCTGGGGGCGGCTTCAATGGCGCCTTGATTGACGAGCCTGATGTACGTCAAGGTTTTCTTCTGAGGCCGCTATACACTCGCCGTGTTTTACTCATCCGCACTTAACCTGGTTTAAGTGCCGCGGTAAAATGCGGCCAGTTTCACCTACAATGTGCATGTGCACGCTAATAATATCGAACACGCCGCTTACCTCCCTGAACGACATATCGAGGCTAAGCACTGCCATGAAAGAGCTACTCCACCGACTGCCCATGCGCTACAAGTTTGCCCTGGTGCTGTTGCTTCCCCTGTTGGCGCTGGGCTGGCTGGGTGCCAGCGGAGCGCTGGATCGCAAAAATACCGTCCATGAGCTCGAACGCCTACAGACCCTCACGGCATTGGCTCAGCAGGCGGGCCACTGGGTACACCAGATGCAGTTGGAGCGCGGCATGAGCGCCGGCTTTTTAGGCAGCCAAGGGGCCAGCTTTGGGAACCGGCTAGCCCAACAGCGGCCGAGCACCGATAGCGCCGCCGAGACCTTCCTCGAACAGCGCCAAGCGCTGGACCAAACGCTGCTGGGCGCCGGACTCACTCGCCAGTTGGAAGAGATCGAGCAGCGCTGGCAGCAGCAAGCGCAGATGCGCCAACAGATCGATCGACTGGATATCGCCACTGCCGATGCGCTGGCCCATTACACCGGGCTCAATAACACGCTGATGGCGCTGGTCGGCGAACTGGCCCAGCTGACCGAAGAGGGCGGGATTACCCGCCAGTTAGCGGCTTATTACAACCTGCTGGAAGCCAAGGACCTGGCGGGGATCGAGCGTGCGCTGCTGTCCAATGTCTTTGCTGCAGACGCCATGCCCCCGGCGACGCAGCATCGTTTGCTGTCGTTGGTCGGCGAAGAAAGGGCGTTTCTGGAGAGTGCCTATGTGCTGTCGGATGACGCCCAGCGCGAAGCCCTGAGTGCTGCGCTGAGCGGTCCTGAAATCGAGCGGGTGTTGGCCCGTCGCGAACTGGCGCTGCAGCAAAACGGCGGTTACAACGTGAACCCGGAAGAGTGGTTCGACTGGCAAACCGTCAAGATCGGTCGTCTCAAGGCGCTCGAGGATCAAGTGGCGGCGGCCATCGTCGAGGAAACGGCTAGGCGCAAAGGCTCGGCTCAGCAGGCGCTGTGGCAGTATGTGACGGTGGCGGTGCTGGCATCGCTCACCGCCATCGGGCTCGCGCTATGGGTCGTGCGGACCATGACGCTACCGTTACAGCAGGCGCTGATCAGTATTGCCGAGCGCGGCGATGACTTGACTCAACGACTGCCCGTGCCCGGTAGCGATGAGCTCTCTCGGCTGTATACCGTCATCAATGAAGCCTCTGCACAAACCGAACGGCTGATCGGGGAAATGAAGCGCTCGGCGCAGTCGGTCTCGGTGGCCAGTAACGAAATCGCCCAGGGCAACCAGGATTTGGCTCAGCGCACCGAAGAGCAGTCTGCCTCGCTGGTGGAAACCGCGTCGAGCATGGAGCAGATGACCGCCACCGTGCGTCAGAACGCCGATAATGCTCATCAGGCCCAGCGCATGACCGGTGAGGTGGCGAATCAGGCTCAGGAGGCCACT
The DNA here is from genome assembly GCF_002078135.1 of Halomonas sp. BC1. Taxonomy (NCBI): domain Bacteria; kingdom Pseudomonadati; phylum Pseudomonadota; class Gammaproteobacteria; order Oceanospirillales; family Halomonadaceae; genus Halomonas; species Halomonas sp. BC1. Next base: position 66,255 of record NZ_LFGS01000008.1, read on the forward strand.
CAGGTGGCGCTGCAGGCGCGGGAGGCCATGCAGCAGATTCACCAGGCGAATGAGCAGGTGACCTCCATGGTGGCAGCCATCGACAATATCGCCTTCCAGACCAACCTGCTGGCGCTCAATGCCTCGGTCGAGGCGGCACGGGCGGGTGAGCATGGGCGTGGCTTTGCCGTGGTGGCTGACGAGGTGCGTAAACTGGCCAGCCGCAGTGCCGAAGAGGCCAGCCAGATTCGTCGCCTGGTCGACAATAACGTGGCCCGTATTGGGGAAGGTGAGCGTCTGGTGGGAGACACCAGCGAGACGCTGGAGCAGATCGCTGCGCGCGTGCAGCAGGTGGCCGTGCTGGTGGATGAGATTACCACGGCCAGCCATGAGCAATCGGCGGGCGTCGAGCAGATCAGCCACGCCATGGCCCAGTTGGAAGACGTCACCCAGCAGAATGCCTCGCTGGTCGAGCAGGTGGCCACGGCCAGCCGCTCACTGGACGATCAGGCCGAAGAAATGTCGGTGCTGGTCAGCCGCTTTTTGGTGAGCGATGGCGATGCGTCGCGTGTTCCCTCGTTGCGCTACGCCTGAATCACAAGACCGCACGCATGCCTTCACAGGGAGCCGCCGGCTCCCTTTTTTGTGCTCTAGCGCGCGTTGATAGAGCTCTGTTGCTGCCAGCACCCTGCCGGTCAATAGGGTGTTAATATGTCGAAAAGTCATGACATTCACGCTGTTTAGACGAGGAGAGCAGAGACGCATGTGCCCGCCCTTGAACGACCCAAAGGAGCAGTCTTTGCCTCACCCCGCCATGGCTTCCGGCGCTCAGGCGTCGGCGTGGCGTGTGGCAATGTCGACCCTGGATACTCAGGATGCTGCCTCGCCCAGTGCGTCGGCGTTCCGCTATGCCAATGAAGCCATCATCATTACCAACGCCGATAACCAGGTCATAGAGGTGAATCCGGCGTTTAGTGAGCTCACGGGGTTGGCGCTGGAAGACGTGCGCGGCAAGACCCCGGAAGCGTTCAGCATCCTGCCACTGGACGACCAGCGCAGCGTAAGCTTGATGCGTGAAGAGCTGCAGCTACGTGATCGCAGTAAAAGCCAGGTCAGTTACCGCAGCCATGATGGGCAATTCTATCCCGGTATGCTGTCGATCAATCGCGTCCGCGATACCCAGGGGCGGGTAGATCACCATGTCATGGTGCTGGCAGACTTGTCGGCCATTCCTGCCCATGCTCGGCACCTCAACCGCGAGGTCTATTTCGATGCCTTGACCGGTTTGCCCAACCTGCAGCTGTTGACGCAACTGATCCAGGAGTCGATCCAGCACGCGGAAAACCAGCAGCAGACGCTGGCGGTATGCTCACTGGATATCGACCACTTCCAAGCCATCAACGAGCGCCTTGGATTGACGGTGGGGGATTCGCTGCTGTCGGCGTTTGCACAGCGACTTAGCCACCAGCTGTTTGGTGATGACGTACTGGCACGCATTGGTGGGGATGAATTCGTCCTGTTGCTGCACCATGGGGTCGATGACGTCTTCTTCGAGAAGCTGCTGGGCTCCATTCGCCAACCGCTGATGGTCGAAGGCCAGGTGGTTTACCTGACGGCTAGCCTCGGCATTACGCGCTACCCGCACGATCATGTGCAGGGGGATGTGCTGCTGCGTCATGCCAACCAGGCCATGTATCGTGCCAAACAGCGGGGCCGCGACACCCACCACTTTTTCGATCCCCATCACGACCGTTTGCTACAAGCTCGTCATGAGCAGCGCCAACGCTTTATGGATGCGCTGGACCACGGTGAGCTGCGGCTGCACTATCAGCCGCAGGTGGACATGCGCAGTGGCCAGGTCGTCGGCGTGGAGGCATTGATTCGTTGGCAACATCCCGAGCGCGGGCTGCTGTCGCCGGGGCAGTTCCTGCCCGCCATCGACGCCACGCCGCTGGAAATCGACCTGGGCGAGTGGGTGATCGAGCAGGCGCTGCGCCAGCTGGCGAGTTGGCAGACGGCCAACATCGTCCTGCCCATCAACGTCAACATCAGCCCTGCGCACCTGCTGACCAGCCAGTTCAGCCAGCGCCTGGCGGCGCTGTTGGCGCGCTATCCGACAGTCTCGCCTGCGCTGCTGAAGCTCGAAGTACTGGAAAGCGCGGCCATGCACGATGTGACCGCCGCGCTGCAAACCATGGCCCGCTGTCAGGCGCTGGGGGTCAGCTTTGCGATCGATGATTTTGGCACTGGCTATTCGTCCTTGACCCATCTTCGCCAACTGCCGGTCAGCTTGATCAAGATCGACCAAAGCTTCGTGCGTGACATGCTGGTGGACCGCGACGACATGGCGATCGTCGAAAGCGTCATCTACATGGCCAACCGCTTCCAGCGGCCGATGCTGGCCGAAGGGGTCGAAACCCTGGAGCATGCCAGGGCGCTGATGGTGCTGGGCTGCGAGCTGGCCCAAGGCTATGGTATCGCTCGGCCGATGCCGCCGGAAGCGTTGCCGGGCTGGCTCGAGCAGTGGCCGCTACGCGATGATTGGCACGGCTTGAGCCGCCTGCAATGAACCCAAGCGTCAAGAGGAGTGGCGGTGGTTGAGGCTGTGACTGACGTCGTGGTCGAGATCAAGCGGCCTGTTCGGCAGTGGCTGACTCAGGGGCCGACGGGTCCGTGCCGTCGCCGCTGCGGGCCTGGTTCATCTCGCTTTGCTCTCGGGCCGCTTCCAGGCGGGCTTCCAACAGGTACTGACGTGCCTGGGCGGCCACCTGAAGGTCCTTGGGAGATGGGTCGGCGGGTGCAAGGGCGGCAGCGATGACGGTCTGCATTTTTTCAATGGTGGCCTGGGGGTCGCCCGGCACCGGACCATAGTCGATGGACACTTCGCCCGCGACCGCATAACGCTGCCCATCAGGGCCGATTTCGTACTCGTAAGTGGCGCCTCCCGTATAAGGCCCACCAACGGTTTGGTGTGCCATTTCGTGCTGGCGCACCGCGCGGTCGGTCTGTTTGAGCTGCTCCAGCTGTTGGATCTCTTCGGGTTCCAGCGGGGTGCCGTCTGGGCGAGTGGGGCCTGCCGTTGCCGGGGTCGTTTCATCGCTGGCAGCTTCCTCGTCGGCATCGTTTGCGCGCTGTGCTTGAGAATCGGCAGCGACCCTGGCGTTAGGCAGGGTAGGTGAAGGCCAGAGCGTGGCGCTATAGGAAGCGCTGAGTGATGAAAGATCCATGGGCGGTTACCGATGTTGAGATCGAATCCAGTATGATGAAGTATCAGCGACACTACCCGATGACGCAACGCCATGCCTTCCATTGACGTAATGATCCATTTGACGGCAGCCGAATGCCTTGCCCATTATGAAGGGCAGTATGACAACGTGCGCGTGCGCAGCGTGGATGGTCGCTGGGTGGTCTTCCCGGCCACCGCCCTGCGCCGCGTGGTGGGCCGCGACGGCGTGAATGGCGTGTTTCGGCTGTTCTTTACCGAGCAGGGTAAATTCCACGATATCGTTCCCCTGGCCCCGCATGCCTAGCTGTGCCCGCGTGGTTTTCCCTCTATAATGTAGCCGTGTGCTTCAGGCGTACCCACCTGAATGCCTGCAACCCGCCTATCCGGCAGTGGTTGCCTACTTATCAGGAGATCACCCATGTCTACCTCACCTGTCACCTTGATGGTGGCGCGTCGCGTGGCCAATGGCCGCTATCAGGACTTTATCCGTTGGCTCAATGAAGGCCGTGAGCTGGCTGCCGACTTTCCGGGCTATCTGGGCTCAGGGGTGCTGGCACCGCCTCAGGACGATGACGAATACCAGATCATTTTCCGTTTCGAAAGCGCAGCGCGACTCGCTTCCTGGGAGCACTCCGCGTCGCGCCATGCCTGGCTGCAGCGTGGCAAGGGGCTCTACGACGCGCCCCATGAGCACCGTGCCACCGGCCTGGACAGCTGGTTCAACGTGGCCCCCAATGGTGCTGCGCCGCCGCGTTGGAAGCAGGCCGTTGCCGTCTGGCTGGCCTTCTTTCCGGTCTCACTGCTGTTTCATTGGCTGTTTGGCGGCCTGTTGGCCGAGTGGACGCTGATACCGCGCGTGTTGCTCAGTACGCTGGTGCTGACGCCCGTGATGGTATTCGTATTTATTCCACTTTCAACGCGGTTACTGGCACCCTGGCTGCACGGTAAATGGTCACCAAAAGATTTGCTCCACCGTATGTGGCAACAGTACAGGGCGTGACACGCAGTGGCTCTTTTAGCCACTTTTGTAGCGGGTTGTGGTAATTGAAAACAGTCACTTAAAGATACTTTAAAGCGCACTAGAAGACGTTTTTCGAAAAGACGTAGATAATATTCTCAGTGCGCCACTCTCTCGATGGGGTTCAACGCTGTAATAGTGCTAAGCTGAAATCATTCAGCTAACGCGTGCAGTCAATGGATGCTGGCACCAGCTTGAAGGCTGCGTACCAAATCGCCTTATGGAGTCGTCATGATCCGCGTACACCACCTGGAAAAATCACGTTCTCACCGCATTCTGTGGCTATTGGAAGCTCTCGGGCTAGAGTATGACATCGAAGTCTATCAGCGTGACCCCAAAACACAGCAAGCCCCTGATGCCCTGAAAAAAGTGCACCCATTGGGCAAGTCACCCGTGATTACCGATGGCGAACTGACCGTGGCCGAGTCGGGGGCCATCATCGATTATCTGGTCAACCGCTACGGAGAAGGGCATTTTCAGCCGGGGCCAGATAAAAGTAACGAATGGGTTAACTATCGTTACTGGATGCATTATGCCGAAGGCTCTTTAATGCCGCTGTTGGTGATGGGATTGATCTTTAGTCAAATTCCTAAACAATCGCCCTGGTTCGTCAAACCCATTGCCCAGGGTATTAGTGGCACCGTTCACAAGCGCTTTCTGCAACCACAGCTGAAACAACATCTTGGCATGATCGAGTCGCACTTGAAGGCGCACGGCAATTTTGCCGGCGAGTTTCCGAGTGGCGCGGACATTCAAATGAGCTTTCCCATGCAGGCCGTGGCCGCCACCCAGTCGCTGGATGCGTTTCCGGCGATTACTGCCTTTGTGGCACGCATTGAGCAGGACTCGGCCTGGCAGCGGGTCGTGGAGCGTGCAGGGCCATTGACCATGCCCGGTGAGTGACCATTATTATGCTGTGCAACAGGGGGAGGCGTGCGAGTCAGGCTGCTTGCCATGCTGTGTTGCTGACGATGGTGTTCGGGGCAGTATCGCCGCTAGCCGCTGCGCAAACGCTGCGTGTCGGGGTGTATCACAACCCGCCTAAGCTGTTCACCGATGACCAAGGGCAATTGCGTGGTGTGTTGGGTGAGCTGCTTACGGCAATGGCCCTGAAAGAGCAGTGGCAGCTGGAAAGCGTCCCGTGCGATTTTCAGCAGTGCCTGACGCTGCTGGAGCAGGATGATATCGACCTGCTGCCGGACCTGGCGTGGAGCGAAGAGCGTGCCCAGCGCTTCGCCTTTCATGCCGAGCCGATCATGCACAGTTGGTCACAGCTTTACCAACCCAGCGACAGCCGCGTCGAGGCCATTCTGGATCTCGAGCAGCAGCGTGTGGCGGTGGTGGAGGGCTCTATCCAGCAAAGCTACCTGATGACCGTGACGCAGCGCTTCGATATCGACGTGATGTGGCTGCCAGTGGATAGTTTTGCGGCGGGCTTCCAGGCAGTCGCGCTGGGCGATGCCGATCTGGTGGCGTCCAATCATCTGTTCGGCGACTGGCGAGCCAACGATTACGGGCTGCGTGAAACCCCTATCATCTTCCAGCCTTCACGGCTCTTTTATGCCGCCTCGCCTGGTTTGGATGCCCATATCCTGGAGCGCATCGACGCTACTCTGGTGGAGTGGAAAAACGACGCGGCGTCGACGTACTACGAGACCCTGAGTGCCTGGCGGGCGCATGGCCCGCCTGCTCCTCTGGCGCCCGGGTGGCTATGGTGGCTCGGCGGTGTGTTACTGGTGGTGCTGGTGATCGCCCTGGCGGGTAATGTGCTGTTGCGCCGCCGCGATAGCCTCAATCGGCAGCAGCTCACCACTCACGAACATATGCTGTCCAGTATTCTGGATAGTGTCGATGCTTATATTTATATCAAGACACCTGATCTCAAATATCGCTACGTCAACCATCAGATTTGTG
>NZ_LFGS01000008.1:74364-87768 GCF_002078135.1 Halomonas sp. BC1
CTACCCGACCATCTGTTCGACCGGCCTGTCGAGCAGATCGTCGGTCGGGGGGACGATGCTTTTTTCGATGCGGCCAGCGCTGCAGAAATGGCTGAAGTGGACCGCCAGGTGCTGGCCACAGGCCAGAAAACAACGGTCGAAGAGCACAACGTGCTGCAGGGAGAGGAGCGGGTGCGTACCTTCCTTTCGGTCAAAATGCCGCTGGTCATGTCTCCGGGAGAAGCGCCCAGCCTGTGCGGTATTTCCACCGAGCTGACCGATTACCTGGAGATGCAGTCGCGTACCCATCATCTGGCGTTTTATGATGCCTTGGCCGGTTTGCCCAATCGTCGCCTGCTGCTCGAATCACTGGCCGAAGCCACTCACAGCACCTCTGGGGGCTACAGCGCCCTGCTGATCGTGGACCTCGACAATTTCCGTCTGGTCAACGACATACAGGGCCACGACAGCGGCGACCAGCTGCTCGTCAACGTGGCAGAAAACCTGCAGCAGCGGTTGACTCAGGATGCGATCTTGGCACGCTTCAGCAGCGATGAGTTCGTGATTCTGATCAATCGGCTTGGCGAGCAGCAGCATGACGCTGCTTCCTACGTCGAGCGCGTGGCTCGGCAGTTGCTGGACACCATTTCGCAGTTGCGCAATGACCGAGCGCTGCCGATCACGGCCAGCGTGGGGATCGCCCTTTTCGATGGCGCTGGCAACCCCATGAACGGGGTGTTGCAACAGGCCGACATGGCGCTGCAGCAGGCTAAATCATCCGGGGGCAATACGCTGCGTTTCTTCAATGTGGACATGCAGACCAGCGTATTGGAGCGGGCGAGCCTGGAAGGCGATCTGCACCAAGCGTTGCAGCGTCAGGAACTGGCGCTGCATTATCAGGTACAGGTGGATCACCAGGGAGTGACGACCGGCGTGGAAGCGCTGTTGCGCTGGTACCACCCCCAGCGCGGCTGGGTGTCGCCAGGCACGTTCATTCCGCTGGCCGAAGAAAATGGCTTGATCGTGCCCATTGGCTACTGGGTCTTGCGATGTGCATGCGAGCAGTTGGCCAAGTGGTCGAATCAGCCTTCCTACGCGTCGCTGACCGTCTCTGTGAACGTCAGCTCGGTGCAGTTCCAGCAGCCGGAGTTCGTGCGCAACGTGGAAGCCCTGCTGGCCGAAACCCAGGCGCCGCCGGGGCGGCAGGTGCTGGAAGTAACGGAAAGCCTGCTGATGCGAGAGCCCACGCGAGTGCGCAACACCATGCTCAAATTGAGGGCCCAGGGGATTCGCTTTGCGCTGGATGATTTCGGCACCGGCTACTCCTCCCTGAGCTACTTGAAACGTCTGCCTCTGGATGAGCTGAAGATCGATCAGTCTTTCATTCGTGAGCTGTTGACCGACAAGACCGATGCCGCCATCGTCGATACCACGATCCTTCTGGCGGTCAGCCTCGGGCTGACCGTGGTCGCTGGAGGTGTGGAGAAAAAAGAGCAGCTGGACTGGCTGAAAGGGCACGGCTGCTACCGTTATCAAGGCTACCTGTTTGGTCGTCCTACACCGATCGAGTATCTGTTCGAGTCCTATTAGCCGAGCGCGCGCAAGCCTTCGTCTCAAAACGCTTACTCCAGTGAAACGCCCACCACAGCAAAACGCCCACCCCATGGAGGGGTGGGCGTTGTCAGAACGGTGGCCGCCGTCAGCGCTCAGCCGTATACCGAAAAGCTGCCTGCGTTGAGCCACAGGTGGGCGATAATGCTGGCAATGTAGCCCAGCAAGATGACCGGCGCCCAGCGCAGGTGCCCCATGAAGGTATAGTAGCCGCGTGCCTGACCCATGACGGCCACGCCCGCCGCCGAGCCAATCGACAGCAGGCTACCCCCGACCCCGGCGGTCAGCGTCATCAGCAGCCAATGGCCGTGTGACATGTCCGGCTGCATGGTGAGTACGGCGAACATCACCGGGATGTTATCCACCACCGCCGAGACCACGCCTAACGTGATATTCGCCCAGGTGGCGTCCCAGTTGGTATATAGCGCGTCCGAGAGCAGCCCCAGGTAACCCATGAAGCCCAGCCCGCCCACGCACATGACCACCCCGTAGAAGAACAGCAGCGTATCCCACTCGGCGCGGGCCACACGGTTGAAGACGTCGAAGGGCACCACGCCGCCCAGTTGCTCCAGCTTTTTGTTGTCGCCCATGCGGCTATAGCGCTCGCGCTTGCGCTCCAGCGAGCGAGGCAGGCTTTTGCGCAGGTAGTAACCAAAGAACTGCAGGTACCCAAGGCCCGTCATCATGCCCAATACCGGCGGCAGATGGAGCAGCGTATGGCACGCGACGGCAGTGGCAATGGTGAACAAGAACAGCGCAATGATGCGCCGGGCACCGCGCTTGAGCTGCACGTCCTCATAGACGCTGTTGGGCTTCTGGTTCTTGATGAACAGGCTCATGATGACGGCCGGTACCAGGAAGTTGATCAGCGAGGGAATGAACAGGATGAAGAACTCCTGAAACTGGATCAGACCCGCCTGCCAGACCATCAGCGTGGTGATATCGCCGAAGGGACTAAAAGCGCCCCCTGCATTGGCAGCCACCACAATATTGATACATGCCAAATTGATAAAGCGTTTATCGCCTTCTGCCACTTTAGTAATAACGGCGCACATCAAAAGTGCCGTGGTCAAGTTGTCGGCAATAGGCGAAAGTATAAAGGCTAAACCACCCGTCAACCAGAATAGCGTGCGGTAATGGAAGCCTTTACGCAGCATCCATGAGCGCAGTGCATCAAAGACGCGGCGCTCTTCCATGGCGTTGATATAGGTCATGGCGACCAGCAGGAACAGCATTAGCTCGGTGAACTCCAACAGCGTCACCCGAAACGCATACTCCGACGTTTCCGACATGCCGTTCTGGACGTACACCCAGCCAATGAGTCCCCATATCACCCCTGCTGCCACCAGCACGGGCTTGGACTTGCGCATGTGGATCTTCTCTTCGGCCATGACCAACGCGTAGGCCAGCACGAAGATGGTTACGGCAAAAAAGCCAATGGCAGAACTGGTCAAGTCGATCTCACCGGTCACCGCGAAGGCGGCCGGGCTTGCCAGTAGCAGCAAAGCCGCTAACAAAAAAAGCCAGCCACGAGTCCATCGGGGCTGGCCAGGGTCATGATGCAACGTCAACATGGCGTGTTTATCCTTATAATGATGAGAAGAAAGGGGTTAATAAGCCACGCCAGTTTAACAAGCTATATTGCATTGCAATACGGAATAAAACCGAATGAAAAGCGACAGGGCGTAAGCGATTACGTCTTTTTTTTGAAATTATCCGTTTCGCTAATAGTAAAGCACTCATAACAGTGTCATGAGTAAAGACTGGCCTGCGCCACTCACTCGCCCACGGGCAAACGTGAGCGGCGCAACCCGCGTTAGCGGGTAGCCATGGCCTCTTCCAGCCAGCCCAGCTTCATTTGCGGCACCGACGCCAGCAGCGTCTGGGTGTAGTCGTCGAAGGGCGGGGCGAGCACCTCATCACGCTGTCCGTAGCGGACGACCTTGCCCTGGTGCATCACCGCGATACTGTCGGCGATGGCTTTTACGGTGGCCAGGTCGTGGGTAATGAACAGATACGCCACGTTCTCTCTTTCCTGCAGGCGCAGCAGCAGCTTGAGAATGCCGTCGGCCACCAAGGGGTCGAGGGCGCTGGTCACTTCATCGCAGATGATCAGCTTGGGTTTGGCCGCCAGGGCGCGGGCAATACAGACCCGCTGTTTCTGCCCCCCGGACAGCTCGGCGGGGTAGCGGTCGATGAAGCTTTCTCCCAGCTCGATCTCGTCGAGCAGTTCGACGACCCGCTGGCGTCGCGCCTTGCCTTTCAGGCCGAAATAGAACGTCAGCGGTCGGCCAATGATGGTTTCCACCGTGTGGCGTGGGTTCATGGCCACATCGGCCATCTGGTAGATCATCTGCAGTTCACGCAGCGTCTCCTTGCCGCGCTCGCCCAGGGTGTTGGGCAGGGCCCGGGACTGGAAGCTGACCTGCCCCTGGTTGGGCGGCAGCAGGCCGGTGATCACCCGAGCCAGGGTCGATTTGCCCGACCCGGACTCCCCGACGATGGCCAGCGTCTGGCCAGGGCTGACCGCCATGCTGACCTCGTGAAGCACGTTGCCTGCGCTGTTGCTGTAGGCGGCGCTGACCTGCTCGATGGCCAGAACCGGCGTTTCTTCCGGCGTCTTGGCCGCATGATCGATGGAGCGCACCGAGACCAGCGCCTGGGTGTAGGGCTCTTGAGGGGCCTCGATGATCTGCCGCGTCGGGCCGTACTCCACCATGGCGCCGTGACGCAGCACCATGATGTCGTCCGCCACTTGCGCCACCACGGCCAGGTCGTGGGTGATATACAGCGCGCCCACTCCCGTCTTGCTGATGGCATGCTTGATGGCGGCGAGAACGTCGATCTGGGTCGTCACATCCAGCGCGGTGGTCGGCTCATCGAAAATGATCAGGTCGGGCTCGGGACACAGCGCCATGGCCGTCATGGCCCGCTGCAGCTGGCCGCCGGAGACCTGATGCGGGTAGCGGCTGCCAAAGTTTTCCGGGTCAGGAAGGCCCAGTTGGCGGAACAGCTCCACGGCGCGCGCTTCGGCCTCCTTGCGGCTGGCCAGGCCGTGGAGCAGGGTGGTCTCGATGACCTGTTCCATCAACGTATGGGCAGGATTGAACGCGGCGGCGGCCGACTGGGCCACGTAGCACACCTCCTTGCCACGCAGCTGGCGCAGGGCCCTGGGCGAGCCTTCGAGAATGTTGCGGCCGTTGACCCAGACTTCGCCGCCCAGGCGTATGCCGCCCCGGCCATAGCCAGCCGGCGACAGGCCGATGGTCGACTTGCCTGCCCCGGACTCGCCGATCAGTCCCAGCACCTTGCCGCGCTCCAGCGTCAGGTCGACCCCTTTGACGATGTTGATCTCCTGGGGCGGCTCGCCGGGCGGGTAGGCCGTGGCATCGATGGTCAGGTTGCGAATCGTTAACAGCGTATCAGCCACTGCGGCCTCCTTTCAGGTCGGTGGTGTGGCGCAGGATCCAGTCGGCCACCAGATTGACCGAAATCGCCAGCACGGCAATGGCGGCGGCGGGAATCAGGGCGGCGGGAACGCCGAACACGATGCCCTGTCGGTTTTCGCGCACCATGCTGCCCCAGTCGGCTTCCGGAGGCTGTACCCCCAGGCCCAGAAACGACAGCGACGATAAGAACAGCACGGCAAAAATGAACCGCAGGCCCAGCTCGGCCACCAGGGGCGTCAGCGCATTGGGCAGAATCTCGCGAAAGACGATCCAGCGTTTGCCTTCACCGCGTAGCCGTGCGGCTTCCACGTAATCCATCACGTTGATGTTGACCGCCACGGCGCGGGAGATACGAAACACGCGCGTGGAGTCCAGCACCCCCATGATCAGAATCAACATGAGAAGGGTGCTGGGCATGACCGACAGGATCACCAGCGCAAAGATCAGTGTGGGAATCGACATCACGATATCGACCCCTCGGGAAATCAGCTGGTCTATCCAGCCGCCATAGACGGCCGCCAGAATGCCCAGCACCGAGCCAATCGAAAAGGCCAGCGCCGTGGCCAGGGCGGCAATGGTAATGGTCGTACGGGCACCGTAGATCAGCCGCGAGAGTAAGTCGCGGCCCAGGTTGTCGGTGCCCAGCAAAAACTCGGCAGACGGGCCCATCCACATGTCGCCGACGCTCTCGGACATGCTGTAGGGCGCCAGCCAAGGGGCGAATATCGCCATGATCAAGAAGCTGAAGGTCAGCAGCAGCCCGACCAGCGCGGTCACGGGCATGCGCTTCAGCAGCGTTAAGGGTTTCGACATGGTGTTACGTTCCTGTCTGGTCACTGTGGCCTGGCAAGCAGCCGGTCATTTGGGATGACGCAGGCGTGGGTTGGTCAGGATGGCAATGATGTCGGCCAGCATATTGAGTCCGATGTACACCGCCGCAAAGATCAGTCCCACCGCCTGGACCACCGGGACATCGCGCTTCGAGACGTGGTCGATCAAGTACTGCCCCATGCCTGGGTAGACAAAAATCACCTCGACCACCACCACGCCGACGATCAGGAAGGCGAGGTTCAGCATCACCACATTGACCACCGGCGCGATGGCATTGGGAAACGCGTGGCGGGCAATGATGCGAAACGAGCCCAGCCCCTTGAGCTCGGCGGTTTCGATATAGGGCGACTGCATCACGTTGAGAATGGCGGCCCGAGTCATGCGCATCATGTGGGCCAGAATCACCAGTGTTAACGTGGCCGCAGGCAGTGCGATGGCGTGCAGCCGTTCCCCCAGGCTCATGCCGCCATGCACCGTGGAGACGCTGGGAAACCAGTTGAGCTGGACGGCGAACAGGTAGATCAGCAGGTAGCCGATAAAGAATTCCGGCAGGGAAATGGCGGTCAGCGTGGAGCCGGAAATCACCCGGTCCGGCCAGCGGCTCTGGTAGCGCACGGCGACCAGCCCCAGCAGGATGGCCAGCGGCACTGCAACGATCGCTGTCCAGAAGGCTAGAAACAGCGTGTTGCCTGCGCGGCCCCAAAGAGACTGGGCGATATCCTGACGGTTGGACAGGGCAGTGCCTAGATCGCCTTGCAGAATGCCGCCCAGCCAGTCGATGTAGCGTGACCAGGCGGGCTGGTCGAGGCCCAGTTCTCTGCGCAGGTTGTCGACGGCCTGGGGCGTGGCGCTTTGCCCCAGAATCGACTGGGCCACGTCGCCGGGCAGCATCTCGGTGCCCGCGAAAATCAGCACCGACACGGCCAGCAGGAGCAAGAGGCCCAGCGCCAAGCGCTGGGCAATCAGTTTAAGGACAAAAGAGTTCATGGCAGCCTTCCGGGTTATGACGTCAACCAGCACTTCGAAAGCGCAAAGCCTGCCATCATTTCGCCCATCGGGTTGGCTGACCAGCCGCCCACGTTGTCCAGAGTGGCCTCGATGTAGTCATTGAACATGGGCAGAATCAATCCGCCTTCGTCGCGGACGATCATGGCCATGTCGTGGTACAGCTCGCTGCGGCGGTCTGTATCCAGTTCGCCGCGTGCTTCGCGGGCCAGGGCATCGAAGTCCTCGCGGAAGAAGCGGGTGTCGTTCCAGTCGGCGCTGGAAATGTACGCTGTGGAGTACATCTGGTCCTGGGTGGGGCGGCCGCTCCAGTAGGAGGCGCAGAAGGGCTGCTTGTTCCACACTTCCGACCAGTAGCCGTCGCTGGGCTCGCGGCGGACTTCCATGTTGATGCCCGCCTGGGCGCAGCTCTGCTGAAACAGCTGTGCGGCATCCACGGCACCGGGAAAGGCCACGTCGGAGGTGCGCAGCACGATGGGGCTGTCGTGGCCGGATTTCTTGTAGTGATAGCTGGCCCGCTCGGGGTCGAATTCCCGTTGGGGAATGCTGTCGGGAAACAGCGGGTAAGCAGCGTTGATGGGGAAATCGTTACCCACGCTGCCATACCCGCGCAGGATACGCTCGACCATGTCTTCGCGGTTGATGGCGTACTTCAGGGCCAGTCGCAGGTCGTTGTTATCGAACGGCGCCGTGTCGCAGTGCATGGGGAAGACATACTGAGCACGCCCGGAAGTGTTGTTGATCACGATGTTGGGCAGGCGCTGCACCATGTCCACCACCCGCGGCTCGACCCGGTTGATCATGTGCACCTGACCGCTCTGCAGCGCCGAGATGCGCGCCGTCGGGTCGTTGATGATGGTGATCTCGATCTGGTCGGCGAAGCCGTACTCGTCCGGGTTCCAGTAACCATCGAAACGCTCGGCGATCTGACGCACGCCGGGCTGGAACTCCACCACTTTGTAGGGGCCGGTGCCGATGCCAGCGGCCGGGTCCTGCTTGCCACCACCCGGCTGAATCATCAGGTGGTAATCGGAAAGCAAAAACGGCAGGTCGGCATTGGGTTCCAGCGTGACGATGGTGACTTCGTAGGTGTCCGTGGCGCGAATCGACTCGATGCCGCGCATGATGCCCAGCGCACCCGACTGCGAGCTCTCGTCCGAATGGCGCTCCAGCGTGGCCACGACGTCGTCGGCGGTCATCTCCTGGCCATCGTGGAACAGCACGCCACGGCGCAGCTTGAAGACCCAGGTCTTGGCATCCGAGGAAGAGTCAATGCTTTCCGCAAGGCGGGGTACCAGCTCGCCTTCTGGTGAAACATTGGTCAAGGCTTCCCCCCAGGACTGCCCGAAGGAGTGCTGCACCTGGCTGGTCCAGCTGGCCGGGTCAAGGCTGTCCGTCGACTCTCCGCCTTGCATACCGGCGCGCAGAATACCGCCGCGTTGAGGAGTGCCCGTGCTGGCCAATACCTGGCTGGAGAGCAGCGAGCCAGCAAAGGGCGCGGCAATGCCCAGAGCCATGGCGCGACGCATGAAGTCGCGGCGCGACAGCTGGCCGCGTTTTGCTTGCTGGGTGAGAGACTCGAGTGTTGGATGCATGGTGTGTTCCCTTGATGGATTAATGATGAGGCCGTGCGATAGTCAACTCGTCATAGTCACGAATCACGTGATCCGCGTGGGTGAGATGGGAGCCGTCCAGGTGAGGAGCGGCGCAGATACCGATGCCGGCCAGTAGACCGGCGGCTTGCCCCATGGCCATGTCGCCATTGGAGTCGCCGATGATCAGCGTACGTTGCGGCGACGTGCCCAACTGTTCGCAGGCGAGTAGCGCCATCTCCGGGTAGGGCTTGCCGCGCGACACTTGATCATGCCCCAACACGACAGAGAACGCATCGGCCAGCGAGAGCAGCTTTAAATGCAAATGCGCGTTGTGGGCGTCATCGGAGGTGACCACGGCCAGAGAAATGCCTGCCTGCCGGGCCTGCGCTACGAAGTTCATCAGGCCCTTTACGGGGGTCACGCAGTTGGGCCAGTCCAGCGTGTCGGCCAGGCGGGCGATGGCATCGTGGGACAGCTGAGTAGCGTCGTTCCAGGCGACGCCCGACTCGAACAGGCTAAGCGAGACGATGGTGGCAATATCGTCCAATGAGCCAATGGTCAACGGGCCGGTGGGGTCCCACAGGCGCTGCTCAGGATCGATGCCGACCCTAGGATAGAGCGCTTGGTGCGATAGCGCGTGTGCTTTGGGAAGGCCTTGGTTAAGGGTCGTGACCAGTTGGTCGAACCAACCAATCCAGAGGTCGCCGAAATTGAGCAGCGTACCGTCCTTGTCGAACAAAATGGCATCGATATCGTAAGTCGCGCCGTGCAAGGTGAGTTGGGGCATAAAGTGTCAGGGCTGTGATGCAGCCATCTCATGAAGGTGACAATGACACATAGGTTACACGGGTTTCATGACACTAGCCGTGTCAGGCAGCGTGAAAATCACCCCAAACCATTACCAAGGATTTTTTTTGAACGTTCAATTGAAAATAAAAATTTATCCTGAGCATTCCTATCGTTGATGTCAAGTGGAAGGGTTCGCAGGGGTTGTCCAGTCACGTCTACATAATCAGTTTTACCGATGAGCAGGTCGAGCGCACAGGGCCGTACGCCAGATCATTCCCGGCGGTACTTACCCAGGCATCGACAAGCGAGTAGTGACCACGTCGTCGCCAGTCTTCGCGCTTGCCACGGTGCACATGGATGAAGACGTGGCCTACCGGTTGACCAAGACATTCTGGGAGCAGCAGGCCGCGTTAACGGAGACATCACCCTGGTGGGGCAGTGTGACCGCTGAACTGCTGGCCCACCTGCCGGTGGACCTGCACCCCGGTGCGCTGCGCTACTACGACGAGGCCAACATCGAGCTGCCGGAAGCGTTGCGTTAGAAGACCGTGAAGCTCAGGGCAATATAAGCGCCATATCCCGCCAGCAGCGCCGCCCCTTCTCCGCGTGAAAGGCGCATGCCGGTATACAGGAACAGCAGCAACAGGCTTGCCGAACCCAGCATGACCCACTGGTCGAACTGACCGACGCGCGCGGCGATGGGCAGGGGTTGCAGCAGGGCGGAAATGCCTAGTATGCCCAGCACGTTAAAGATATTGCTGCCCAGGATGTTGCCAACGGCAACGTCGGCATGGCGGCGCAGGGCTGCAATGACCGATACCGCCATTTCCGGTAGTGAGGTGCCCACCGCGACAATGGTCAAGCCAATCACCGCTTGCGAAATACCCACGGCCTGCGCCAGCCCGATGGCGCCGTATAGCAGCAGCTGCGAGCCACCAATCAGCATGCCTAGCCCCACGACCAGCGCCGTGACGATCATGCCGGTAGACGTGGGGACCGCTGACACTTCTTCGGCTTCAGCGCTGTGCATCTCACCGGCAGGTTGCGGCACATTGCGCTCGGTACGATAGGCCCACACCAGGTAAGCGGCCAATGAGGCCAGCAGCAGCAAGGCCTGCCATTCCCCCAATGCTCCCCCCCATGAGAGCACGATGAACAGCACGCTGGCCGCCACGACGACGACGCCATCCCGGCGCAGTGCCAATGGTTGTACGGTCATGGGGCAGATGGCGGCACACAAGCCCAGAATCAGCAAGATGTTGCCGATGTTGCTGCCCACGATATTGCCCACGGCAATATCCGGCTGTTGACGAAGCGCTGCGTCCATCGACACCACCAGCTCGGGCGCGGAGGTACCAAAACCCACCACTACCAGCCCGGTCAATAACGGAGAAACTCCCATGCGTTGGGCACTGGCGACGGCTCCACGAATGAGCGCTTCACCGCCCAGAAACAGTAACCCAATCCCTGCCAGCAGGCTCAGCCCATACAGCATGGTGTCGCTTCCTTGTTCAATGGCCCGACCTGGTATCAGACCTCATGTTGTCAACATAGCGGGATTGAAAAGGGTTGCAACGTCCTTGCTTGATGGCTCACTCGCGCACCGGGAAGGTGGGGTAGGCCTCCAGTAAAAGCCCTAATTCGTTGCATACGAAGCGTGGCTCGATCCACTGGCTCAGATGCTCATGCACATAGTGTAGAAAGCGCTGTGCGGCGGGTGGTAGACGCTGGTCGTTGCGCACGATGAACTGCCAATGGCTTTCGATGGGCAAGCCATCGACCGACAGCACAGCCAGTTCCGAGTGTTCGCTGGGCAGCACATGCTCCGACAGTACCGCTACCCCCATATCGGCGGCCACGCCCACGCGAATGGCTTCGTTACTGGCCATTTGCAGGGTCTTGCGCATGGTCAGGCCATGCTCCTGTAGCCAGCTTTCCAGCAGCATGCGCGATGCCGAGCCGGGCTCGCGGAGCAGCAGGCGCTCGCCGAGCAGTTGCTCCATGGTTACGTTTGGCTGGCTGGCCAGCGGATGATGGGCGGCGGCAATGGCCACCAGCGGGTTGCGCATGAAGCGGGCCGCTACGGCGTGGGCCAGGGCAGGGGGGTGGCTGAAGATATACAAGTCGTCTTCGCGCCGCTCGAAGCGGGCCAGGACCTGCCGTCGATTGCCGATATTGACGGTGACGTCCACATCGGGAAACGCATGGCTGAACGGGCCCAGCAGGCGCGGCAGCACGTATTGCGCCGTGTTCACCAGGGCAATGCTGAAGCGCCCCTTGCTGCCATATTGCAAATCGCTGAGCTGGTCCGCGAAATCATCGAAGCGCCCCAATACGTCACGGCTGGCCTGATAAAGCGCCTGGCCCGTGGCGGTCATGGTCAGCCCTTGAGAGTGATGCTCCAGCAGCGGGCTGCCAATGGCCTCGCTCAGCCGCTTCAACTGCTGCGACACGGTGGGTTGTGTCAGGTGCAGCTGCCGGGCGGCCTCGCTGATCGAGCCATGGCGCACCACGGCGACATACACTTGCAACAGACGAAAGGTTAAATGGCGGATATTCACGAAGACAGCCTTTATACGAAGGTCAAATCGAAGGTCAAAATCAGGGTATAGAAAATCATCTATGCCGAGCATTCAATATATGATTAGTTGTCTTGCCGTGTACATCGCAAAATGCGGCCACTTTCATCCGATGGAGCAGCGGCGATGCCCGATATAGTGGTCATGTTTTTTCTACTTGGACTGTTGGCTGGCGCGGTCAAGTCCGACCTTCAGGTTCCCAAGGCCACCTACGACACGCTGAGCCTGTTGCTGATGCTGACCATTGGCCTCAAGGGGGGCATGGCGCTGCATGGCAATCTGCACTGGGGGCTGGTGCCCGAACTGATGGGCGTAGCGCTGCTGTCTGCGGTCATTCCCTTGATGCTGATGCCCGTGCTCAGGCGGTTGGTACGCCTATCGCCTGCGGACAGTGCCAGCATTGCCGCCCACTACGGTTCGGTGAGCGCAGGTACCTTCGCTGTGGCACTGGCGTATGTGGAGGCGCGCCAGTTGGCCGTGGGCAGCGAGGTCACCCTCTATCTGGTGGCCATGGAGCTACCCGCCATCATGATCGCCATTGCCCTGTACCGGCGCTACCAGGGCGCAGCCGTCAAGGAAAGTACCAGCAAACTGTGGCATGAAACGCTCACTAACCGTGGAGTCATCCTGCTGGCGGGCGGTGTCGTCATCGGTGCGCTTTACGGCCCCTTCCAGGGCGAAGAGGTCACCAATCTGTTTACCGGTGCCTTCAAGGGCGTGTTGGCCCTGTTCCTGCTCGAAATGGGCCTGACTGCCGCCCAAACGCTGCGTCCAATGCCTTGGCATCACTGGCGGTTGGTGACCTTTGCGCTGGTCACGCCCATGGTGTTGTCGCTGATGGGGATTGCCGTGGGAGCGCTGGTCGGCCTGCCGATTGGTTCGGTGGTGATTCTCGCGGCCCTGGCCGCCAGTGCCTCGTACATCGCGGCCCCGGCCGCCATGCGGGCCGCCATCCCAGAAGCCAACATCGGCCTCGCCATGCTGGCCTCGCTGGGCATCACGTTCCCGCTCAACGTGATGCTGGGCATCCCGGTCTACCACCGGCTGATCGAGTGGCTGCTGGTGTCGTAACGCCATGGTTTCTGGGCGCTTTCACCGCGCCCAGAAACGAAAAAAGCACCCGAGGGTGCTTGATTCGTAGGGGTGTCTGGTGGAGGCGGCGGGAATTGAACCCGCGTCCGCCAGCACGCGCCCATTGGCTCTACATGCTTAGATTTCGTCATTTGCTTTAACGTGTCTGACTCCGACGATCAGGATTCAGCCACGCGAGCCTTCTAAAGTTTGACGGTTGGCGAGAAGACACCACCAACCGCGGTCCTATCAGCTTTAGCTCATATCCCCGCCGTGATGAATAGGCACATCACTTTGGGGCCAGACAAGAAGCTAGCAGGGTTTAAGCTGCCAGCGCGCCTTGAGCGTAGTTTTCGTCGTTTGCGACTATTTTTCGTGATGTGGTATTTACGAGATACATCACGCTCTCGGCATGCACCGCAGGGTTTGTCACCGGCGTCGAAACCATGTCGCCCCCTTGTTCAGAGCTGCATTCTAACGTGCTCGTGTCCAATT
>NZ_LFGS01000008.1:88119-143944 GCF_002078135.1 Halomonas sp. BC1
CCTTGTTATGTTCCCGCATAATTCGGCCTTTCTGGCGATTCCAGTCGCGGTCCTTCTCGGTGGCGCGCTTGTCATGGATCTTCTTGCCCGTCACCAGCGCCAGCTCGCACTTCACCTTGTTGCGCTTCCAGTACAGCTTGAGCGGTACACAGGTGTGGCCCTTGTCCTGCGTGACCGAAAAGATCTTGGCGATCTCCTTACGGTGCAACAGCAGTTTTCGGGTGCGGGTGGGGTCGGCTATTTCGTGGGTGCTGGCCGTGTTCAGTGGCGTCACATGGCTGCCCAGCAGGTATGCTTCGCCGTTGCGAATCACAATATAGGTGTCGGTGAGCTGCGCTTTTCCGGCGCGCATGCTTTTGACTTCCCAGCCTGCCAGTGCCAGACCCGCTTCGAAGGTTTCGTCGATATGGTATTCAAATCGCGCCTTCTTGTTCTGGGCAATCACGCTGCTGCCGGGGCCCTTGCTGTTACCTTTTTTAGTTTTAGTGGCCATGGAACCTCATCGTTGATCTGTCGTGCGGACCCCCTTCGTTATGCGGGGAGGCGTGATACTATTCAAGGTCTGTAACTATAATTTCCCATGATACGCTTTGGGCACTGTGAAGTCAGCGGAGAGGTCAATGCCAACCGTCAATCGTACCGCTTTGGTGCGCCATACCCCCCAGCAAATGTTCGACCTGGTCAATGACTTCGAACGCTATCCCGAGTTTCTGCCGGGATGCCGCCGCGCGCGTTTGCTGGAGAGAGACGAGCTACATCTGGTCGGAGAAATGACCCTGGGCCGGGCGGGGGTCGAGCAAACCATCACTACGCGCAACGACCTGCATGCTCCAGAGCGGATCGAGCTTTCGCTGGTCAAAGGGCCCTTCAAGCAGCTCAAAGGTCGCTGGCTGTTTATCCCCATGGGGGATGATGCTTGCAAGGTTAGTCTGGAAATGGAGTTCGTTTTCGCCAATCGATTACTAAGCATGGCGTTTGGCAAGCTGTTTCAACAAATCGCCGGGCAACTGGTCGATGCCTTCACCAAGCGCGCCAACGAACTGTATGGCCGTTGATGACATTGCCGTCGAGGTGGCCTTCGCGCTGCCTCACAAGCAGCGTATCGTCGCGCTGAAGGTACCCAGCGGCACCACTGCCAGAGCAGCCGTTGCCATGGCCGACCTGCCCAGCCTGTTTCAGGAACTGCCCGCCGAGACCTTCGAGCAGGCGCCGCTGGGCATCTTCGGCAAGGCGTTGCGCCACCCCGATAAGGAGCCGCTGCGCGAAGGCGACCGGGTAGAAGTCTACCGGCCGCTGCAGATCGACCCCAAGGCGGCCCGCCTGGAGCGGGCCAAACGTCAGGCCAGCGGCCAGTAGCCGTTACTGAGCAATCGGTACTGGCTGGGGCTCGGGGGCGGTCTCAGGCGTGGGGGCCTGCTGGGTTGGCTGCATGCTGTCCATTGGGTCAGTGCCTTCGACGGCAGGCCCCATGCCACGGTCAGAGCTGACCGGCAGGTCGCCAGAAAGGTCGCCTTGCTGCTCGACGTTCACCAGTCGGCCAGCGTTATCGAAGGTGAGCGTGACGCGACGCTGTTCCACGCCCCCGTACGCTTTATCGAGGCGGTATACATAGTCCCACTGGCGGGCATCGAAGGGCGCTTCCAGCAGCGGCCTGCCCATCACATAGGTAACCTGTTCCTGGGTCATGCCCGGCTGGAGCTGGCTGACCATCTCCTGGGTGACCAGGTTGCCCTGAGGGATGTCGCGCTTGTACACGCCGACGTAACTGCAGCCGCTAACGACGGTCAGGGCAACGGAAAGAGTAATGATACGAGTCAATTTTTGCATTTGAGCCTGTTCTTCACTATCGTGGTTTCGGTCGATGATACCCGACCTAACCTGTTACTGCGAAGAGCAACCATGGCCGATCAGAACCATGAACTACGCAAAGCCGGGCTGAAAGTGACCCTGCCGCGCGTCAAGATCCTGCAGATTCTCGAAAATGCTTCGGGCCAACACCACCTTAGCGCAGAAGAAGTGTATAAAACACTGATTGATGCGGGCGAGGATGTTGGTCTGGCGACCGTCTACCGCGTGCTGACTCAGTTCGAGTCGGCAGGCCTTGTGATTCGTCACAATTTCGACGGTGGCCATGCGGTCTTCGAGATGACCCAAGAAGACCACCATGACCACATGGTGTGTCTGGAAAGCGGTGAAATCATCGAGT
The DNA here is from genome assembly GCF_002078135.1 of Halomonas sp. BC1. Classification (NCBI taxonomy): domain Bacteria; kingdom Pseudomonadati; phylum Pseudomonadota; class Gammaproteobacteria; order Oceanospirillales; family Halomonadaceae; genus Halomonas; species Halomonas sp. BC1. The sequence continues at coordinate 90,326 of NZ_LFGS01000008.1, forward strand.
TCGTCGATGACATCATCGAGCGTCGCCAGCAAGAGATCGCCGAAGAGCACGGCTACGAGCTAGTGGACCACGCTCTGGTGCTGTACGTACGCCCCCGTGGGTCGGACGTCACGCGCCAGGACAGTGGCCCCACGAACCGCAAGTAGTCCGCTGCTACATGAAAACGCCCCTGGGGTGCCAGAGATGACTGTCTGGCGCCCCAGGGGCGTTTTTTTAGGCAAGATGTGGATGAAAGGCGCTGCCTTCACCCGGCGAAGGGCAAAGGCTTGGCGTGAGTTTGGTTGAGTTTGGTTGAGCCTAGTGAGGAGGGCGCTGGCTGGCGTGCAGCATCTCACGGGCATGGGCCAGGGTCTGGTCGGAAAGCGTGACTCCGCCCAGCATGCGGGCCAGCTCGCTGATGCGGCCTCGCTCATCCAGCAGTGCCATATGGGTCAGAGTGGTATCGCGTTTGGCGCGTTTTTCGATGTGCAGATGCTGATGTGCCTGGGCGGCCACCTGCGGCAGGTGGGTCACGGTCATCACCTGGCCGTTTTCGCCCAGCTTGCGCAGCAGCTGGCCGACGATTTCGGCCGTCGCACCGGAAATGCCCACGTCCACTTCATCGAAGACCAGGCTGGGAATGGTAGAGTGCGAGGCCGCCACGACCTGAATGGCCAAACTGATACGCGACAGTTCACCGCCGGATGCCACTTTCGCCAGCGGGCGCGCAGGCTGGCCAGGGTTGGCGCTGATCAGGAACTGGACGTGATCCAGCCCTTCTGGGGTGGGCGTGTCGCGAGGGGTAACGTCGACATCGAAACGCGCCTTGCCCATGGCCAGAAAGGCCAGCTGCTGCTGAACTTCCTTGCCTAGCCGCACCGCCGCCTTTTGGCGAGCTTCACTGAGCAGCTTGGCATTGCTGCGGTAGCGCTCCCGGTAGTCGGCCACCTGGCTGCTCAGGGCTTCCAGGTCATCGTCACTGGCTTCCAGTTGCGCCACTTCCTGACGTAGCTGGGCATGCAGGGCGCAGATTTCTTCCGGGGCGACATGGTGCTTGCGCGCAATGCGGTGCACGTCGCCCATGCGCTCCTCGACCCAGGCCAGTCGCTCGGGGTCCAGTTCGGTGGTGCTGGCCAGGCGCTGCAGCTCGCTGGCGGCTTCTTCTACCTGAATGCGCGCATCGCTGAGCATGGCCAGGGTGTTGGCCAGCGTGCCCTTATCGCTGCCGGGCAGGGCGCTCAAGTGTGCGTAGGCCTGGTTCAGCAACGACAGCGCACCGCCCTCATCGTTTTCACAGCAGTCGGCGGCAAACTGGGTTTCTCGCAGGGTCTCTTCCGCGTGGGCCAGCGTGTGTTGCTCTTCTTCCAGGGTTTGCAGTTCGCCTTCGGCGAGGCCCAGCTGGTCGAGCTCTTCCACCTGATAGCGCAGCAGCTGGCGCTTGGCCTCTACCTCGCTGCCCTCTTCACTGAGCTTTTTCAACCGACGACGGGCATTGCGCCATTCACGGTAAGTCTCGGCCAGCTGCTGGCTGCGCTCACGAAGCCCGGCGTAGTCATCCAGTAGCGCCAGGTGGGTTTCTTCGCGCATGAGCGCCTGGTGGGCGTGCTGGCCATGAATTTGAATCAGCTGTTCGCCCAGCGATTTCAGGTCGGCAATGGTGGCCGGGTGGCCGTTGATCCATGCTTTGGAGCGCCCGCTGGCGGTAACGACGCGGCGTAACAGGCACTCGTCGGTAGGCAGTTCCCGGGCCTGCAGCCACTCGATGGCGGCGGGCAGGTGTTGAATGTCGAAGCGGGCGGAAAGGTCGGTGCGCTCGCAGCCGTGGCGCACGCTGCCTGCGTCGGCGCGCTCGCCCAGGCAGAGCCCTAGCGCGCCCAGCAGTATGGATTTACCCGCCCCGGTTTCCCCCGTGATGGCGGTCATGCCACGGCTGAGGTCGAGTTCAAGGCGGTCAACAATCGCGTAATCCTGGATCGCTAGCTGTGTCAGCATGAGGCCTCCTGAGGCGGTGCATCCCGAGTGCTGGATACTTATCCAATAATTGTTGTTTTATACAGTAGTCGATAACTCACTTCAATGCCCCTCTTGAGATGGCTTCGATGGCCCCCATATAGCTTTTATCCGTGGTCTAAATCCCGCGAATCAACTCAGGTGGCCGCCAACGGCACCGCTACGTATTTCAGGAGCAAGGCATGGCTAAAGAACCGCAAACCCCGTTGGATGAAGAGCTGGCGCGTCAGGAGCAGGAAGCCGAAGTCACGGAGCCAACGGCAGAAGAGCGCCTGGTAGAAGGTGAGCTGGAAGGGCTGATCGACGACGAGCCGGTGGCGGACGCAAACATAGGTAACCCTGAAGCCGACGTGCTGGCCGCCCGGGTAGAAGAGCTGGAGCAGAGCCTGGCCCAGGCCAAGGACCAGGCCCTGCGCGCCGCCGCTGAAGCACAGAACGTGCGCCGTCGCGCCGAGCAAGAGGCCGAGAAGGCGCGCAAGTTTGCGCTGGAGAAGTTCGTCAAGGAGCTGCTGCCCGTGGTGGACAGCCTGGAGAAAGCCCTGGAAAGCATGCAGCAAGACGCTTCCGACGTGCATCGCGAAGGCGTCTCCATGACCCTGAAGATGCAGCTGGACGTGCTGGCCAAGTTTGGCGTCGAAAGCATCGAGCCCCAGGGCGAGCCCTTCGACCCGCAGATGCATGAAGCCATGGCCATGGTGCCCAATCCCGAGCTGGAGCCCAATACGGTAATGGACGTCATGCAGAAGGGCTACTCCCTGAATGGCCGTCTGGTGCGTCCCGCGATGGTGGTGGTCAGCCAGAAAGCCGGTTAATCCGATGACGCATTGCAGAAAAAAGCCCTTGAAATGCGCCAGCCGGCCCCCAAATAAAGGGCAACCCGCGAGAATGCTCGCAAACGCCTTAAACAGTTTTGACGGCGTAAACCACTAGTTTTTTGTTTCAACCGAATTCGAGGTTTTTGCTATGGGACGCATTATTGGTATCGACCTGGGCACCACAAACTCTTGTGTAGCCGTGCTCGATGGTGACAGCGCTAAAGTCATTGAAAACGCCGAAGGCGGTCGTACCACGCCTTCCATCATTGCCTACACCGATGACGGCGAAACCCTGGTAGGTCAGGCGGCCAAGCGTCAGGCCGTGACCAACCCGGAAAACACCCTTTACGCCATCAAGCGTCTGATCGGTCGTCGTTTCAAGGACGACGTCGTTCAAAAAGACATCAAGATGGTGCCGTACAAGATTGCCGAAGCCGACAACGGTGACGCGTGGGTAGAAGTCAAAGGCAAGAAGATGGCTCCCCCGCAGGTCAGCGCCGAAGTGCTGAAGAAGATGAAGAAGACCGCCGAAGACTACCTCGGCGAGCCGGTGACCGAAGCGGTCATCACCGTACCGGCCTACTTCAACGACAGCCAGCGTCAGGCCACCAAGGATGCGGGCCGTATTGCCGGTCTGGACGTCAAGCGCATCATCAACGAGCCGACTGCCGCAGCGCTTGCCTACGGCATGGACAAGTCGCGTGGTGACAAGACCATCGCGGTCTACGACCTGGGCGGCGGTACCTTCGATATCTCCATCATCGAAGTCGCCGACGTTGACGGTGAAACCCAGTTCGAAGTACTGGCCACCAACGGTGACACCTTCCTGGGCGGTGAAGATTTCGACCTGGCGCTGATCAACTACCTGGTCGACCAGTTTAAAACCGACAGCGGCATTGATCTGTCGGGCGACAACCTGGCCATGCAGCGCCTGAAGGAAGCCGCCGAGAAAGCCAAGATCGAGCTTTCCAGCGCTCAGCAGACCGACGTCAACCTGCCGTACATCACGGCAGACAACACAGGCCCGAAACACCTGAACGTCAAGGTGACTCGTGCCAAGCTGGAGTCGCTGGTAGAAGACCTGGTGCAGCGCTCTCTCGAGCCATGCAAAACGGCTCTGAAAGATGCTGGCCTGTCCGCGTCTGAAATCGACGAAGTGATCCTGGTCGGCGGCCAGACTCGCATGCCGATGGTTCAGAAGAAAGCGGCAGACTTCTTCGGTAAAGAAGCCCGTAAAGACGTCAATCCCGATGAAGCCGTCGCCGTAGGTGCCGCAATTCAGGGTGGCGTACTGGGCGGCGACGTGAAAGACGTTCTGCTGCTGGACGTCACGCCGTTGACCCTGGGTATCGAAACCATGGGTGGCGTCATGACGCCGCTGATCGACAAGAACACCACCATCCCCACCAAGAAGACTCAAACCTTCTCGACGGCGGATGACAACCAGACGGCGGTGACCATTCACGTCGTGCAGGGCGAGCGCAAGCAAGTGTCGCAGAACAAGTCGCTGGGTCGTTTCGACCTCTCCGACATTCCGCCGGCACCGCGTGGCGTACCGCAAATCGAAGTGGCTTTCGATCTGGATGCCAACGGTATCCTGAACGTATCGGCCAAGGACAAGGCGACGGGCAAAGAGCAGTCCATCGTGATCAAGGCGTCCAGCGGCCTGACGGAAGAAGAGATCGAGCAGATGGTTCGCGACGCCGAAGCCCACGCCGACGAAGACAGGAAGTTCGAAGCGCTGGTGCAACTGCGCAACCAGGCGGACGGCATGATTCACGCCACCCGCAAGACCGTGCAGGAAGCAGGTGACAAGGCCACCGATGACGAGAAACAAGCCATCGAGACGGCCATCGCCGAACTGGAAGAAGCGGTCAAGACCGATGACCAGGACAACATCCAGAAGAAACTGGATGCGCTGACCGAAGCCTCCGGCCAGCTGGCGCAGAAGATGTACGCCGAGCAGGCAGACGCTGCCCAGCAGGCGGGCGCAGAAGGCGCGGAAAGCACCAACGCCAAGCAGGACGACGACGTGGTTGACGCCGAGTACGAAGAAGTCAACGACGAGCAGAAGAAGCAGTAACCCACCTCTTTCTGCCAAGGAAAGCGGTGACGCGGGAGGCAACTCCCGCGTTGCTGTTTCCGCGGCCGAGACGCCAATAGTGCGTAGCTAACCAGGAGGCGTAGGACCCATGTCCAAGCGCGATTATTACGAAGTCCTGGGTGTCGAAAAAGGGGCCGATCAGAAAGAGATCAAAAAGGCCTATCGCCGTCTGGCGCAAAAATTCCACCCTGATCGAAACCCGGACGATAACACCGCAGCGGAAAAATTCCGTGAGGTGTCTGAAGCCTACGAAGTCTTGAGCGACGGCGAAAAGCGCGCCGCCTATGACCAGTTTGGTCATGCCGGTGTGGATGGCCAGGGCGGTGGCTTTGGTGGCGGCGGCTTCGGCGGCGGAGCCGGTGATTTTGGCGACATTTTTGGCGATGTGTTCGGCGACATCTTCGGGGGCGGCGGTGGCCGTCGGCGGGGCCCCAATGCGCCCGCGCGAGGGTCCGACCTGCGCTACAACCTGGAGCTGGACCTCGAAAGCGCCGTGGCCGGTACCACGGTGGATATTCGCGTTCCGCGCCATATCGAATGTGACCGCTGTGACGGTGGCGGTGCCGAGCCAGGCTCCTCCAAGGAAACCTGCCCCACGTGCCACGGCCATGGCCAGGTACGCATGCAGCAGGGCTTCTTTGCGGTTCAGCAGACCTGCCCCACGTGCCATGGCAGCGGCCAGCACATCAAAGTGCCGTGCCACAAATGTAATGGCGAAGGGCGTGTACGCGAAACCCGCACTCTCTCGGTGAAAATTCCGCCGGGTGTCGATACCGGTGATCGCATTCGCCTCAATGGCGAAGGCGAAAGCGGCGTGAATGGCGGCCCAGCGGGCGACCTGTACGTACAGGTGTCCATCAAACCTCACCATATCTTCCGCCGCGACGGCAAACACCTGCAGTGCGACGTGCCGATCAATTTCGTGGACGCCGCGCTGGGAGGCGAGCTGGAAGTGCCGACGCTGGATGGACGCGTGAAGCTGAAGATCCCACCGGAAACCCAAACCGGCAAGCTCTTCCGCCTGCGCGGCAAAGGCGTGAAGCCCGTTCGTGGCGGCACCCCCGGCGACCTGCTGTGCAGGGTAGTGGTGGAAACGCCCGTCAATCTCAACGACGAGCAGAAAGACCTGCTTCGCCAGCTGCAAAAGAGCTTTGATGACAGCAATAGTCATAGCCACTCGCCGAAGAAGACTGGCTTCTTCGACAGCGTGAAGAAGTTCTTTGAAGAGATGAAGCCGTAAGGGCGTATAGCGTCACTACGTAAAATGCCTCAGCACTTCAGTGTGCTGGGGCGTTTTTGTATCTGCTTCAGCGCAAAAGGTGATCCATTCGCCACGCTAAGGCCTGTTGATCGGGCTGCCAGCGTTTGGCTCGGGGCAGCACCACCGCTTGACCATGCAACTGCTGAAGCCATGCGTTATCTGGCATAAAGTCATCAAGAGTTGGGCTGACATGCCATTTATGGTCCGGCCCCGGCGCGATCAATCGGTTATCCATCGCCCAGTGTAAATTGGGCGTCAGTGCTAAGCCATTTGTAGGGCGGTCGTCGTAGCTTTCGGAGAGAAAGGAATTAAGTGGGCGGCTTCTACCAGATAACGGTAGTCTGGCGTGATAAAGCGCAAACGAGTGGCGGCACAGCGGTAGTCGTAGGCTTCCAATACCAGAGTGCGAAAAGCGGCTGAGCGTGCCTGCTGTTGATGTGTCTCCTTAACTTTGCCCACTAAGCTATCGGGGTGCTTTTCGTAATCGCCGCTCTCTAGTGCATTGGCTAAATAGGTGTTCAGCGCGTGCTGCTGAGGGTCTTCAGCGAAATAGTGAGCCACGATCAGTGCGCTGGCGTTATGAGCCATTTGTTTATTCTGAAAGGCACTAAATAGAGCGCTATCTAGCACTGCCTGTGTGAAGAGTGCCTTTAAGCCCTTAAGCGATTTAGGCTGGCCTAAGCTATTGGCAACGTGAGCGATGCTGCTATCAAACACCGGATCCCAAAGTGCGCCAGAAACGCCTTGGTCGCCCTTTAGGTGCCAAAGTGGCAGGTGAGGGTTAGCCGACTGACGGTCGCCGGTGGCGGCTTCATACAAATCGAAATAACGCGCTAGTAGCCGGTCATCAATGGCAACCGTCGGCGTGTTAATGTGCCCGTTTTGGATTTCACAAATAATCGCCAGCAGTAAGCAGGGCTTATTTGCTGCTAGTCGGCCTCGGCTGCGGCCTACCCGTAGGGCGGTCAGGCTTTTTAGCGTCTCATCTGTCATTGTTGTCTCTAAAATTGCTTAGGCTTGGTTAGAGATTACCACGGCTTTTGATAGTAAGGGCAGTGAGTAGCCGAACACACCGTTGCAAGGAATTCTCATTCGCTGCTTGGCTCTTTTCGCTGTGAGGATTAGGCTAGTAGGTAATCACTTCTATTAAATTGGAGAGAGCCGCATGCCTTTATCCCGAGCAGAAATTGCCACCCCATCCGGCGCGCGGTTGATCAACCGCCTGTGTAAACACTGGGCGCATAAGCTTGAGGTGGAGCACAGTGAACAGGACGCCAGGATCGTGTTTGCCAGCGGCACCTGCCTGATGCACGCGGAGCCCGAGCGCCTGGTCGTCTCCATCGAAACCCTCGAAGAAGAGCATCTGGACCAGCTGGAAGGCGTGGTGGAAAGCCATCTGGTGCGCATGGCGAAAGATGAGCCGCTGGAGATCGTCTGGGAGAACTGAGCGCCATCCGCCGTGCTTCCGTCAGCACCGCATCCCGTCAGGTGGTCTGCTATAATCGCGGCCACCTTTTTTGTTTCTCGCTGATGCCGAACGGCACACGCACAGGAGTTCCCATGACCCGAATTGCCATTGTGGGCGTAGCTGGCCGTATGGGCCGCACGTTAGTCAACGCCATAGAACAGGATGCCGGTGCCCAACTGGCCGGGGGAATCGTCGAGCCGGGCAGTTCGCTGGCAGGGGCGGATATCGGCGAGCTGGCAGGCGTAGGCAAGCGGGGAGTGGTGGCGGTGGACTCGTTGGCGGCCATCGTGGACGACTTCGACGTGCTGATCGACTTCACGGCACCCAAGGTGACGCTGGCGAACCTGGCGTTTTGTGCCGAGCACGGCAAGCGCATCGTGATCGGCACGACCGGCATGAACGATGACGAGCTGGCCGAGCTGGACAGCTACCGCGACCGCGTAGCGATGGTATTTGCACCCAACATGAGCGTCGGCGTGAACCTGACCCTGAAACTGCTGGAAACGGCGGCCAAGGCGTTGGGCGACGAAGGCTACGACATCGAAGTGATCGAGTCTCACCACCGCCATAAGGTCGATGCGCCGTCCGGAACGGCCATCAAGATGGGCGAAGTGGTGGCGGAGAGCCTGGGGCGCACCTTGAAGGAGCACGGCGTTTTCGAGCGCGTGGGGCAGTGTGGCCCGCGTACCGATAAAGAGATCGGTTTTGCTACCGTGCGGGCAGGCGATATCGTCGGTGAGCACACGGTGATGTTCGCCACCGAAGGCGAGCGCATCGAAATCACCCACAAGGCGTCCAGCCGCATGACCTTCGCCAAAGGGGCCGTGCGGGCGGCACGCTGGGTGGCCGCTCAGCCGCATGGCCGTTATGACATGCAGGACGTGCTGGCGCTGAGCTGAGCCATTGGCTTTTGTTAGACCAGGGTCGGCATAAAACGCTGGCCCTGGTGCGCTAAATGCTGTAACATTCCAAAAATTTTGGCCCAGTGGCTGCAAAAAGCAGCACCATATCGGCAGTCAAGCACCAGGCTGTCGAAAGAGCACCGCGCTTGTTGCACTGGTCGTCAAGTGGGAAAAGTAGTCAGCGACATGCTGCGCCATGGCCAACACCGTTATGAAGGCCACGGAAAGAGAACAACAAGCGGGATGAAACCGATTTTTTTATTGTCGGCTTCGTCCCGCTTTTTTACGACCCGACGTTTGTACGCAAACGCCGTAACCGGATCGCCGAGCCTGCGCCCACAGGCTCCCACCAGCATGGGAGAACGTGTTTTGAATAACCCCGCATTGAGCAAACCCGCGATATTGGCCCTGGAAGATGGCAGTGTGTTTCATGGAACGGCCATCGGCGCGGAGGGAATCACGAGCGGTGAGGTGGTGTTCAATACAGCCATGACCGGCTATCAGGAAATTCTCACCGACCCCTCTTATACCCGCCAGATCGTCACCCTGACCTACCCGCATATCGGCAATACCGGCATCAATTCCGAAGACATCGAGTCCGCGTCCATTGCGGCGGCGGGCCTGGTGATTCGTGATCTCCCCCTGCTGGCCAGCAGCTTCCGTTCCGAACAGAACCTTTCCGATTATCTGGTCAGCCAGAACGTGCTGGGCATTGCCGATATCGATACCCGCCGCCTGACGCGCATTCTGCGTGACAAGGGCGCCCAGAACGGGGCGATTCTGGCAGGTGCCGAGGCCGAAGGTGATGATGCCGTCGAGCGTGCGCTGGCGGCGGCGAAGGCGTTTCCGGGCCTGAAGGGCATGGACCTGGCGAAAGAAGTCTCCTGCAAGGAGGCCTATGAGTGGTCGGAAGGCGAGTGGACCCTGGGCGAAGGTTACGCGGATGCCAGCCAGGGTGAGCGCCCCTACCATGTGGTGGCCTTCGATTACGGCGTGAAATTCAACATCCTGCGCATGCTGGCGGCCCGTGGCTGCCGCTTGACGGTGGTGCCTGCGCAAACCCCTGCAGCAGACGTGCTGGCCATGAACCCGGACGGTGTCTTCCTGGCCAACGGCCCCGGCGACCCCGAGCCCTGCGATTACGCCATCAAGGCGATCCAGGAAGTGCTGGAAACCGACACCCCGGTGTTTGGTATCTGCCTGGGCCACCAGCTGCTGGCGCTGGCCTCTGGCGCGAAAACCGTCAAGATGGGCCACGGCCACCACGGCGCCAACCACCCGGTTCAAGACCTGGACACCGGTACGGTGATGATCACCAGCCAGAACCATGGCTTTGCCGCCGATGAAGCCTCCCTGCCCAGCAACGTGCGCGCCACGCACCGTTCGCTGTTCGACGGCACCTTGCAGGGAATCGAGCGCACCGACCGCCCGGCCTTCAGCTTCCAGGGCCACCCGGAAGCCAGCCCCGGCCCGCGCGATGTAGCGCCGTTGTTCGATCGCTTCATCGCGATGATGCAGGCGCGCCGCTAAGTCAGCCGCGCTGCCGCTCATTGCCCAGTTACGTCGCCTCGATGCTCATCGCCACCACTTTTTGCGGGAACCGTTATGCCTAAGCGTACCGATATCAACAGCATTCTCATCATTGGCGCTGGTCCGATCGTCATCGGCCAGGCCTGCGAATTCGACTACTCCGGCGCCCAAGCCTGTAAAGCGCTGCGCGAGGAGGGCTACCGGGTCATTCTGGTGAACTCCAACCCGGCCACCATCATGACCGACCCGGCCATGGCCGATGCCACCTACATCGAGCCGATCACCTGGCAGGCGGTAGAGAAGATCATCGAAGCCGAGCGCCCGGATGTGATTCTGCCCACCATGGGCGGCCAGACGGCGCTGAACTGCGCGCTGGACCTCGACAAGCACGGCGTGCTGGCCAAGTACGGCGTCGAGATGATCGGTGCCAACGCCGATGCCATCAACAAGGCCGAAGACCGCGACCTGTTCGACAAGGCGATGAAGAACATCGGCCTGGAGTGCCCCAAGGCCAAAGTGGCGCACACCATGGACGAGGCCTGGGAGATTCAGGCGGAGCTGGGCTTTCCGACCATCATTCGTCCTTCCTACACCATGGGCGGCTCCGGCGGCGGCGTGGCGTACAACAAGGAAGAGTTCGAAGAGATCTGTACCCGTGGGTTCGAGCTTTCCAACAACCACGAGCTGCTCATCGACGAGTCGCTGCTGGGCTGGAAAGAGTACGAGATGGAAGTGGTGCGTGACCGCAACGACAACTGCATCATCGTCTGCGCCATCGAAAACTTCGACCCCATGGGCGTGCACACCGGTGACTCGATTACCGTCGCGCCTGCCCAGACGCTGACCGATAAAGAGTACCAGATCATGCGCGACGCCTCTCTGGCCGTGCTGCGCGAGATCGGCGTGGAAACCGGGGGGTCGAACGTGCAGTTCGGTATGGACCCGAAAACCGGTCGCATGGTGGTGATCGAGATGAACCCGCGGGTGTCGCGCTCCTCGGCGCTGGCGTCCAAGGCCACCGGTTTCCCGATTGCCAAGATCGCTGCCAAGCTGGCGGTGGGCTACACCCTGGACGAGCTGCAGAACGACATCACCGGCGGCCAGACCCCGGCCTCGTTCGAGCCCTCCATCGATTACGTGGTCACCAAGATTCCGCGTTTTACCTTCGAGAAGTTCCCCCAGGCCAACGACCGCCTGACCACCCAGATGAAGTCGGTGGGCGAGGTGATGGCCATTGGGCGTACCTTCCAGGAGTCGCTGCAGAAAGCGCTGCGCGGCATGGAAACCGGCAACGACGGCCTCGATCCGATCATCACCGAGTTCACCGACGAAGCCATGGCCCAGATCAAGGGCGAGCTGCAGGCAGCGGGTGCCGAGCGCATCTTCTTCGTCGCCGACGCCATGCGGGCGGGCATGAGCGTGGATGAGATCTTTGCGCTGACCAACATCGACCGTTGGTTCCTGGTGCAAATGGAAGACCTGATTCTCACCGAAGCCGCCGTATCCAAGCGCGCCTTGGCAGAGTTCTCGGCGCGTGAGCTGTTCCAGCTCAAGCGCAAGGGCTTCTCCGATGCGCGGTTGGCGAAGCTGCTGGGCGTCTCCGAGAAGGAGTTCCGCAAGACGCGTCAGGCAGCAGGGATTCGCCCAGTCTATAAGCGCGTCGACACCTGTGCCGCCGAGTTTGCTTCCGATACCGCCTACATGTACTCCACCTATGAAGAGGAGTGCGAAGCGGACGTGTCGGATCGCCAGAAGATCATGGTGCTGGGCGGTGGCCCGAACCGTATCGGCCAGGGTATCGAGTTCGACTACTGCTGCGTGCACGCCGCCTTCGCCATGCGCGACGACGGCTATGAAACCATCATGGTCAACTGCAACCCGGAAACCGTCTCCACCGACTACGACACCTCCGACCGCCTCTACTTCGAGCCGGTGACGCTGGAAGACGTGCTGGAAATCGCCGACAAGGAGAAGCCGGTGGGCGTCATCGTCCAGTTCGGCGGCCAGACGCCGCTGAAGCTGGCTCGTGAGCTGGAAGCGGCAGGCGTGCCGATCATCGGTACCACGCCGGATGCCATCGACCGCGCCGAAGACCGCGAGCGCTTCCAGGTGATGATCGACAAGCTCGGCCTGAAGCAGCCGCCCAACGCCACGGCCCGCAGCTTCGAAGAAGCCTTCACCGGGGCCGAGAAGATCGGCTACCCGCTGGTCGTGCGTCCCAGCTATGTGCTGGGTGGCCGTGCCATGGAGATCGTCTACGACGCCTCCGAGCTCGAAAACTACATGACCAACGCGGTCAAGGTCTCCAACGACTCGCCGGTGCTGCTGGATCACTTCCTCAGTGCGGCAGTGGAAGTAGACATCGACGCGGTCTCCGATGGTCAGCAGGTGGTCATCGGCGGCATCATGCAGCACGTCGAGCAGGCAGGCGTTCACTCTGGCGACTCTGCCTGTGCGCTGCCACCCTACTCGCTGCCCGCCGACGTGCAGGACGAGATGCGCGCACAGGTCAAGAAAATGGCCGTCGAGCTGGGCGTGAAAGGCCTGATGAACGTACAGCTGGCCTGGCAGGATGGCGAGATCTACGTGATCGAGGTCAACCCGCGTGCTTCGCGTACCGTGCCTTTCGTTTCCAAGTGCATCGGCACCTCGCTGGCGCAGATTGCCGCCCGCTGCATGGCCGGCAAGACTCTGGTGGAACAGGGCTTCGAGCGTGAAATCGTGCCGCACTTCTATAGCGTCAAGGAGGCCGTTTTCCCGTTCAACAAGTTCCAGGGCGTGGACCCGATCCTCTCGCCGGAAATGAAGTCCACCGGTGAAGTCATGGGCTCGGGCGATACCTTCGCCGAAGCCTTCTTCAAGGCGCAGCTGGGCGCGGGTGAGGCGATTCCGGCACTGGAAGGAGACCGCAAGGCGTTCCTGTCGGTACGCGAGCCGGACAAGCAGGGGATTATCGAAGTGGCTCGTTCTCTGCTAACATTGGGCTTCACGCTATGTGCAACACGCGGTACCGCTGCGGCCCTCGAAGCCGCCGGGCTGCCCGTGGAGCACGTCAATAAAGTCAATGAAGGCCGTCCCCATATCGTCGATCTGCTGAAGAACGACGAAATCGCCTACATCGTGAATACCACCGAAGGTCGTCAGGCAATCAACGACTCTTCGATCATTCGCCGTACTGCTCTCGCGCGCAAGGTGCCCTATGCGACCACCTTGGCGGGCGCTAATGCTGTTTGCATGGCGCTGGAGTACGGTAGGGAGATTACGGTGCGGCGCCTTCAGGATCTGCACGCAGGAGCAACGCAATGAACAAGGTCCCGATGACGGTTGCGGGAGAGAAGAGCCTTCGCGATGAGCTCAACCATCTGAAGAGCGAAGCTCGCCCTCAGGTGATTGCCGCCATCGCCGAAGCGCGTGAGCACGGCGATCTCAAGGAGAACGCCGAGTACCACGCTGCGCGCGAACAGCAAGGCTTCATCGAAGGCCGTATTCAGGAAATCGAGAGCAAACTCTCCGGTGCCCAGGTGATCGACGTCACCAAGCTGCCGAAAACCGGCAAGGTGATCTTTGGCGTCACCGTGTCACTGCTGAACCTGGACAGCGACGCCAGCGTGACGTACCGCATCGTGGGTGAAGACGAAGCGGACATCAAGGCCGGGCGCATTTCCGTGACATCGCCCATTGCCCGCGCGCTGATCGGCAAGGAAGAGGGCGACGTGGTGGTGGTGAAAACCCCCGGTGGCGACGTGGAGTACGAAATCGAGAGTGTCGAGCACCTCTGATCACGTTCCGCTAGCGCCATGAAAAAGGCCCGGTGCAGTTTCCTGCATCGGGCCTTTTCGTCTGGCGCTGTTTTATGATGGGCGCCAGATCCGTTCAGCCAAGCGTCCGCTCAGCCAAACGCTCCTGCGTCAGTGCCGCCCGTGGTGGTTCTCGAAGCGGGTCACGTTGGAGAGCTTGGGGTTGGCCTTGGGGTTGCGACGGTACAGCAGCGCCATCTTGCCGATGGTTTGCACCAGCTCGGCCTTGCTGTCAGCCAGCAGCTCGTTGATCATCGCGGCGCGATCATCCCGCTCGGGCAGGGCGAGCTTCACTTTGATCAGCTCGTGGTCGTTGAGCGCGCGGCTGAGTTCTGCGAGCAGGTTTTCGGAGACGCCGTTCTCAGAAACGGTGACCACGGGGTTCAAATGGTGGCCAATGCTACGAAATGCTTTCTTTTGTGCCTGTGACAAGCTCATGGTATCTTGCGGTATCCCGGTTAGCGCTTAACGTTCCATCTTACGGTGAAATGCCGTCAAGTGAAAGCAATCCCGTCAATGCGCCCATCTCTTATTCCAGCGTCAGATGCCCCTATGCAGCAAAAGCCTCCAAGCCGTAAACATTCAGTGAGCAAAACCAGCAACAACTGGAAGAAAGAACATTTCGACGACCAGTACGTGAAACAGAGCTGGCAGGATGGCTACCGCTCCCGGGCAAGCTACAAACTGCTGGAGCTGGATGAGAAGGACAAGCTGTTTCGCAATGGCATGACGGTGATCGACCTGGGGGCAGCGCCCGGCGGATGGAGTCAGATCGCCGCCGAAAAGGTTGGCCCGGAAGGTGTCGTGATCGCCTCCGACATTCTGGAGATGGACGCCCTGGCAGGGGTCGACTTCATTCAGGGCGATTTCACCGAAGAGCGTGTACTCAATGCGATTCTCGAGCGGTTGGGAAATCGACCGGTAGACCTTGTTATGTCCGACATGGCCCCCAATATGAGTGGGATGGCCGCCATCGACCAGCCACAGGCCATGTACCTTGTCGAGCTTGCTCTGGAGCTGGCGCGTGAAACGCTCTCGCCCAAGGGGCGTTTTCTGGTCAAAGTATTTCAGGGGGAGGGCTTCGACACCTATTTGAAGGAGCTGCGCGGCAGCTTTCAGCGCGTCGTGACCCGTAAGCCGGATGCTTCACGGGCCCGTTCACGAGAAGTCTATTTTCTGGCCGAAGGCTTTCGCGGTTAGCAAGTGACCGCGTGCATGGCCACGATAGCGACGATTTATCACCACGATTGCCAGACAGGCAGGCGTAAGGTGTGTCACATTATGCACATTGGACGAGCGTGACACAGATGGCCCAGGGCGTTATGCGCTTTGGCAATGGTTGAACGTTAAACTCTAGTGTAAGGTCTGAGTATTAACGGTTAACTGACGGATTCTTGTAATGAGGGTAGCCCCTTGAACGATATGGCGAAGAACCTGATTCTGTGGTTGGTCATCGCGGCCGTTCTGCTGACAGTGTTCAACAATTTCAGTACGGAAAGCGCGCCGCAAAGCACCAACTACTCCCAGTTTGTGCAGCAGGTGCAAAATCAGCAGATCCGCAGCGTCACCATCGATGGGTATACCATCACCGGTGAGCGGACCGATGGTTCGCAGTTTCAGACCATCCGCCCTGCCGCAGAAGATCCCAAGCTGATCGACGACCTGCTGAGCAACAATGTCACGGTGGTCGGCAAGGCGCCGGAGCAGCAAAGCATCTGGACACGGCTGCTGATTGCCAGTTTCCCGATCCTGCTGATCCTGGCGATCTTCATGTTCTTCATGCGCCAGATGCAAGGCGGTGCCGGTGGCGGCAAGGGTGGCCCGATGAGCTTCGGCAAGTCGAAGGCCAAGCTGCTCTCACAAGACCAGATCAAGACCACCTTTGCTGACGTGGCGGGCTGTGACGAGGCCAAGGAAGAGGTGGAAGAGCTGGTCGACTTCCTGCGCGACCCTAGCAAATTCCAGCGTCTGGGGGGCACCATTCCCCGTGGTGTGCTGATGGTCGGTCCTCCCGGTACCGGTAAGACGCTGCTGGCCAAGTCCATTGCCGGTGAGGCCAAGGTACCGTTCTTCTCCATCTCGGGTTCCGACTTCGTCGAGATGTTCGTGGGCGTGGGTGCGTCCCGCGTGCGCGATATGTTCGAGCAGGCCAAGAAGCAGGCGCCCTGCATCATCTTCATCGACGAGATCGATGCCGTGGGTCGCTCGCGTGGCACCGGCATGGGTGGCGGTAACGATGAGCGCGAGCAGACGCTGAACCAGCTGCTGGTCGAGATGGACGGCTTCGAGGCCAACGAAGGCATCATCGTGATTGCGGCCACCAACCGTCCGGACGTACTCGACCCCGCGCTGCTGCGCCCGGGCCGCTTCGACCGTCAGGTAACCGTGGGCTTGCCGGATATCCGTGGCCGTGAGCATATTCTGGGCGTTCACCTGCGCAAGGTGCCGCTGGCAGATGACGTGAAGCCGCAGCTGATTGCCCGTGGTACGCCTGGTTTCTCCGGTGCCGACCTGGCCAACCTGGTGAACGAGGCTGCCCTGTTTGCGGCGCGTCGTAACAAGCGCCTGGTGGGCATGGAAGAGCTTGAGCTGGCCAAGGACAAGATCATGATGGGCGCCGAGCGCAAATCCATGGTCATGTCCGATAAAGAGAAGCTCAATACCGCTTACCACGAGGCAGGTCACGCGATCATTGGTCTGGTCATGCCCGAGCACGACCCGGTCTACAAGGTCACGATTATTCCCCGTGGCCGCGCTCTGGGTGTGACGATGTTCCTGCCGGAAGAGGATCGTTACAGCCTGTCGCGCCAGCAGATCATCAGCCAGCTCTGCTCACTGTTCGGTGGTCGTATTGCCGAAGAGATGACGCTTGGGCCCAACGGTGTCACCACGGGTGCTTCCAACGACATCAAGCGCGCCACGGAGCTGGCCCATAACATGGTGGCCAAGTGGGGGCTTTCGGACGAAATGGGTCCGATCATGTACGACGAGGACGAGTCTCACCAGTTCCTTGGTGGCCCGGGTCAGGGTGGCGGCAAGCTGAGGTCCGGCGAAACCACCACGCGCCTCGATAAGGAAGTGCGCAAGATCATCGACGAGTGCTACGAACAGGCTCGCCAGATTTTGCATGACAACCGCGACAAGCTGGATGCCATGGCCGAAGCGCTGATGAAGTACGAGACCATCGATGCGCATCAGCTGAAAGACATCATGGAAGGGCGTGACCCTCGCCCGCCGGAAGGCTGGGGTGACGGTGACTCTTCGGGTGGCGGCTCTCCGGTAGGTGGCGACAAGCCGGAAGTGAAACCAGAAGAGCCTGAAGCTTCCTCGGAAGGCGATAGCGAAGAAGACGATGACGAGCCGCGTCGTCGCCCTTCGGACCCGTTGGGTGGGTCGGCGGGCTCTTGAGCCAGGCCATCACGCCAACCAGCAAAGGCGCCCCAGCGGGGCGCCTTTTTGTTATCCTGTGGCCAATGACAGTGAATTTTTTTGATTTCAGGCGGCAAGATGAACCCGATCGTTGACCCTATCTCGGCTCCGCACGTCCCGGAAGATGCGTTTCACCTGCGCTGTGGTCGCCATTCGCTCGATCTCTCGTTTCCACGGGTGATGGGCATATTGAACGTTACCCCGGACTCGTTTTCCGACGGTGGGCAGCATGTGGCCCTCGATGATGCGCTGCGCCATGCCGAGCGCATGCTGGCGGAAGGCGCGGCGATGATCGATGTGGGGGGAGAGTCGACCCGCCCAGGTGCCACGCCGGTCACCGAACAGCAGGAGCTGGACCGGGTGGCTCCGGTGGTAGAGGCGCTGGTGCGTGAGCTGGATGCGCTGGTGTCGGTGGACACCAGCAGCGCCCTGGTCATGCGTGAGGTGAGCGCGCTGGGAGCGGGCATGATCAACGATGTGCGTGCCCTGGAGCGCGATGGCGCTCTGATGGCGGCGGCCAGTAGTGGCCTGCCGGTATGTCTGATGCATCGCCAGGGTGAGCCGCAGGATATGCAGCACTCGCCTGGCTACGATGTGCCGGTGGAGCAGGCCGTGGCGGCCTACCTGGCGGAGCGGATCGCGGCCTGCGAAGCGGTGGGGCTGCGTCGTCATCGGCTGCTGCTGGACCCCGGTTTTGGCTTTGGCAAAACCGTCGAGCATAACCTGCAGCTGCTGAAGCACATGGCCTCGCTGAACGAGTTGGGCCTGCCGCTGCTGGTGGGTATGTCGCGCAAGAGCATGATTGGTAAAGTGCTGGGCCGTCCTGTGGAAGAGCGCCTGGCGGGAGGGCTGGCGCTAGCTGGCATGGCGGTGGAGCGCGGAGCCAAAGTGATTCGGGTGCACGACGTAGGGCCCACGGTGGATGCCGTGAATATGGCCTGGGCCGTACTGCAAGAAGGCTGTGAGCCGTTCGTGAAGAAGGAGCTGTAACATGACGCGTCGTTATTTTGGCACTGACGGAATTCGTGGCACGGTAGGGCAAGCGCCCATTACGGCCGATTTCATGCTCAAGCTGGGCTGGGCCGCCGGGCAGGTGTTGCGTCGCGAAAAAGGCCGCACCCGGGTGTTGATCGGTAAGGATACGCGTATTTCCGGCTATATGTTCGAGTCGGCGCTGGAAGCGGGGCTGTCTGCTGCTGGGGTGGACGTGGCGCTGTTGGGGCCGATGCCCACGCCGGGTATTGCCTACCTGACGCGCACCTTCCGCGCGGATGCCGGGATCGTCATTTCAGCCTCGCACAACCCCTTCGATGACAACGGCATCAAGTTTTTCTCTGCCGAAGGCAAGAAGTTGCCCGATGAGATCGAAGACCGTATCGAAGCCATGCTGGAAGCGCCGCTGACCACGGCCGAGGCCGCGCAGCTGGGCAAGGCGACGCGTATCGACGATGCGGCGGGCCGCTATATCGAGTTCTGTAAATCCACGCTGCCGGACAGGCTGAGCCTGCATGGCCTGAAAGTGGTGCTGGATTGCGCTCATGGGGCCACTTACCATATCGCCCCCAGCGTATTCCGCGAGCTGGGGGCCGATGTCAGCGTGATTGGGGCGTCTCCCGACGGATTGAATATCAACCAACAGGTGGGGTCCACCCATCCCGCTGCGCTACGTGCCGCGGTCATTCAGCAAGGGGCCGATCTGGGCGTCGCCTTCGATGGCGACGGCGACCGTGTGCTGCTGGTGGATGCCGATGGCCGAGAAGTGGATGGCGATGACATTCTCTATCTGATCGCCCGTGACCGTTTCGAGCGTGGCCTGCTGGACGGTGGTGTGGTGGGCACCCTGATGAGCAATTTTGGGCTGGCCATGGCGCTGGAGCGGCTGGGTATTCCTTTCCAGCGTGCCAAGGTGGGCGACCGCTTCGTCATGGAGATGATGGCTGCCAACGGCTGGGAGCTGGGGGGCGAGGCTTCGGGGCATATCGTGTGTGGCCATGTGCAGAGCACCGGCGACGGCATCGTGTCCGCGCTGCAGGTGCTGGCCTTGATGGTTCGCGAGCAGAAGCCGCTGCCAACCCTGCTCAAGGGGCTCGAAAAAGTCCCCCAGTCGCTGGTCAACGTGCGGCTACCGGCCGGCTCCGATGCTCGCCAGGTGATGGCAGCTCCACCCTTGCAGGAAGCCGTGGCGGCGCTGGAAACCGAGTTGGGCGACCAGGGGCGCGTGCTGCTGCGCGCCTCGGGGACGGAGCCACTGATTCGGGTCATGGTAGAAGGCCGTGCCCATCTGGATGTCGACCGCCTGGCCAATCGGCTGGCCCAGGAGGTCCAGGCGCTGCTCGGTGACGACGCCAGCAAATAACGCAGGACGCGTCACAGCGGTTGTCTTGACAAGGCGGCTCCTATACCATTTCGCTCCACCTGGATTGAGGATTACCCATGCGCACGCCCTTGATTGCCGGTAACTGGAAAATGAACGGTTCGGCGGCATTGATCGAGTCGTTTGGTAAAACGTTTGCTTCCGCCACGCTACCGGAAGGTGTCGAGGTGGTGATTATTCCGCCCTTTCCTTACCTGGACATGGCGCGTCAGGCCTTTGGTGATACGCCGCTGAAGCTGGGGGCGCAAACGCTCAATCCTCAGCACGCCGGGGCGCATACCGGTGAAGTCAGTGGCCGCATGCTCAAGGAGTTTGGCGTTGGCTACGTGCTGGTGGGCCACTCCGAGCGCCGTCAGCTCTACCGTGAAAGCGACGAGCAGGTATTCAATCGCCTGGTGGCCGCTCTGGATGTCGGCTTGACGCCGATTCTATGTGTTGGTGAATCCCTTGAAGAGCGCGACGCTGGTCAGACCATGGATGTCGTGCTGCGCCAGGTGGGCTATGCCATGGCGCGACTGGAACCAGAGCAGCGTCGTCAGGTGGTGATTGCCTACGAGCCTGTTTGGGCCATTGGTACCGGGCGCACGGCCTCGCCGGAGCAGGCTCAGGAAGTCATGGCAGGTATTCGTGCCTACCAGGCAGGATTCGATGCGTCGCTGGCCGAGCAGTTGAAACTGCTTTACGGCGGCAGCATGAATGCAAGTAATGCGGCAGAGCTGCTTGCTCAGCCGGATATCGACGGCGGTTTGGTGGGCGGTGCCTCGCTTAAAACCGACGATTTCTACGCCATTTGTCAGTCAGCAGGATAACGCCATGCAAGTTGCAATTCTTATGGTTCATGTGGTGATTGCGGTCGCCCTGGTAGTACTCATCCTGCTTCAGCAGGGTAAAGGCGCTGAAGCGGGGGCTGCCTTCGGTGGTGGCGCATCGCAAACGGTGTTTGGCTCACGGGGTAGCGGTAACTTCCTTTCTCGCACCACGGGTGTGCTGGCAGCCGGTTTCTTCGTCACCTCCATGGCGCTGGCATACTTTGCCACCCAGGCGGGCCAGGCACCGGAAGCGGGGATTCCCGACGCACGCCTGATCGAGCAGCAGCGTAGCATCCCTACGCTTGACGACAGCCCTGCAAGTATGGATAATACCGCGCCAGTGCTCGAGGAAAGCGGAGAGTAATCAGCCGCCTTTTCTTTAGCCTCCCCTGATGCCGAAGTGGTGGAATTGGTAGACACGCTATCTTGAGGGGGTAGTGACCGTATGGTCGTGCGGGTTCAAGTCCCGCCTTCGGCACCATCTGATTCGCTGGTTTGCCAGCTTCCCAGAATATCAGGATTGGCACCTGAGACGAAAACAGCACTTGACGTCAGTAGTTTAAGTGTCTATTATCGTCGACCTAGATTGATGCGGGGTGGAGCAGTCTGGTAGCTCGTCGGGCTCATAACCCGAAGGTCATCGGTTCAAATCCGGTCCCCGCTACCATTTATTTAGCAGCTTGTAGTGCCGTGAAGCAGTTCGCAATGTGCTTCGAGGCAGCGGAAAAATCGCAGCATGTTGCTAAAATGGTATTACAGGTTTCTTTCGAAAAGCCCCTTCCTGTGAAGGGGCTTTTTGTTAGTAGCTTTTTTGCGAGCCAAGAGTGTCTCACGCGCGGACGTTGTTCAGTAGCCAGAGACACATTCCCAGGTAATGCCAATCAGCCTCCTGGCTTTTATCAAGACTCCTGGCCAGGTGCCTGATGCAACGGCTATAGGAGCTTTGTCTGTGGCCACAAAACACGCTGCGCTTCATGCGCTTATCGAACCCATCGTTGCCGCCATGGGCTTCGAGCTTTGGGGCATCGAGCATGTTTCCCAGGGCAAGCATTCGCGGCTGGTCATTTATATCGAGCGCGAGAGCGGTGTCAGCGTGGAAGATTGCGCCGACATCAGCCGTCAAGTCAGTGCCGTGATGGATGTGGAAGATCCGATTCCCGGCGAGTACCGCCTGGAAGTCTCGTCACCCGGTATGGCACGCCCCCTTTACTCTCTGGACCACTTCACCCGTTACCAGGGCCATCAGGTGGCGCTGAAGCTACGTCTCGCTTTCGATGGTCGGCGCAAGTTCCAGGGGCTGCTGGCTGGGGTCGAGGGGGATGAAGTGCTGCTGCAAATGGAAGGTGAGGAGTACTGCTTTCCCATTGAAAGCATTGACGCTGCGCACGTTGTCCCGCAGTTCGAAGAATAACGGGTGGCGGCTTCCGGTAGATGCCGGGTCGGCGCACAAAAGGACAGGTTTTCTGGCGAGGCATACGCATGAGTAAAGAAATCTTAATGGTCGTGGACGCGATCTCCAACGAAAAAGGCGTCCCCCGTGATGTAATTTTCGAAGCGGTAGAAGCCGCGCTGGCCAGCGCGTCGCGCAAGCGTTTCGAGCAGGAAGAAGCCAATGTGCGGGTGCGTATCGACCGTAAAACCGGCGACTACGACACCTTCCGCTACTGGACCGTCGTGGAAGACGATGAGTTCGAGACGCCCGACTACGAAATCAAGCAGAGCATCGCCGAGCAGCGGGATCCGCCGCTGGCGTTGGGCGATGTGGTCGAGCAGAAGATCGAAAACGCCATGTTTGGCCGCATTGCGGCACAAACTGCCAAGCAGGTCATCGTCCAAAAGGTGCGCGAAGCCGAGCGTGCCGAGGTCGTGCGTCAATACGCAGACCGTGAAGGCGAGCTGGTGGCCGGTATCGTCAAGAAAACCACCCGTGATGGCCTGATCATCGACCTGGGCGAGAACGCCGAAGCGTTCCTGCCGCGCAACGAGATGATTCACGGCGAGCGCTACCGCATGAACGAGCGAGTGCGTGCGCTGCTGGTCAAGGTGGACCCGGATGCCCGTGGTGCCCAGCTGCAGCTGTCGCGTACCTGCCCGGAGTTCATCATCGAGCTGTTCAAGATCGAGGTGCCGGAAATCGCCGAGCAGCTGATCGAAATCAAAGGGGCGGCTCGCGACCCCGGCTCTCGGGCCAAGATCGCGGTAAAAACCAACGACCGCCGTATCGACCCGGTGGGCGCTTGTGTGGGTATGCGTGGTTCGCGGGTGCAGGCGGTCTCTTCCGAACTGCAGAACGAGCGCGTCGATATCGTGCTGTGGGATGACAACCCGGCGCAACTGGTCATCAATGCCATGGCGCCTGCCGATGTGGCGTCTATTCTGGTGGACGAAGACGCCCATGCGATGGACGTGGCGGTCGCCCAGGACAACCTGGCCCAGGCCATTGGTCGCAGCGGCCAGAACGTGCGCCTGGCGTCCGAGTTGACCGGCTGGCGTATCAACGTCATGACCGAAGACGAGGCGGAATCCAAGCGCGAGCAGGAGATCGATAGCCTGGTGGACACGTTCGTTCAGCACCTGGAAGTGGACGAAGACGTTGCCCGCCTGCTGGTTGAAGAAGGGTTCACCACCCTGGAAGAAGTTGCCTACGTGCCGCTGGAAGAGATGCTCGAAATCGAAGAGTTCGATGAAGAGCTGGTGGAAGAGCTGCGTGCACGCGCAAAAGACGAGCTGCTGACGATGGCGATTGCCTCGGAAGAAGCGCTGGACGGTGCCCAACCAGCGGATGACCTGCTGGAAATGGACGGTATGGAGCGCCACCTGGCCTTCATTCTCGCCAGCCGCGGCATTGTCACAATGGAAGATCTCGCCGAGCAGTCTGTCGACGATCTGGTCGATATCGAGGAGTTGGACGAAGCGCGCGCAGCGGCACTGATCATGACTGCCCGTGCGCCCTGGTTCGAAACCGACGACACATCGGATTCGAACACACAGTAAACAGGTCACGGGCTGAGGAGGGTCACTATGTCGGATATGACAGTTAAAGATTTTGCAGTGAAGGTGGGCCGCGATGTGCCCCGCCTATTGGAACAGATGAAAGAAGCCGGTTTGCAGCACGCCTCGGAAAGCGACGCCGTGTCTGAAGAAGACAAGCAGACGCTGCTGAGCTTTCTGAAGAAGAGCCACGGCGGCAGCGACAACGAGCCGAGCAAGAACCGCATCACCCTGACGCGTAAAACCCGTAGCCGCATCAAGACCGGCGAGCGCGGTAAAACCATCGAAGTTCAGGTGCGCAAGAAGAAGACCTACGTCAAGCGTGAAGAAGAGAAGCCCAAGGCTGCCGAGCCCCAGCACTCTGGCCCGCGCCAGCTGGTAGGCGACATGGCCGAAGCGGAAGCCGAGCGCAAAGCGCAGGAAGCCCAAGCGGCGGAAGAGAAAGCCGTTGCCGCAAAAGCCAAGGCGGCTGAAGACGCTGCACGCAAAGCAGCGGAAGAGCAAGCCAAGGCCAAGGCGGCAGAAGTGCCGGACATCGCCGTGCCTGACCTGGAAATCGACGATGCACCGACGGGTGAAGACCTGCCGCCTGCACCGCCGAAGGAAGGTCGTACCGACCGTCGCACGGCACCGCCCAAGAAAACCGCTGCCAAGAAAAAAGGCCGCGACGATGACGACGATCGCGGTGATCGCGAAGAGCGCAAGCGTGGCGGTGGCGGCAAGAAGGTCAAGCGTGCCGAGCGCCGTGGTGGTCGTCGTGGCGGCGCCAGCCAGAGCGGCAACGGCAAGCACGGCTTCCAGAAGCCGACTCAGCCGATCGTGCGTGAAGTCTCGATCCCTGAATCGATCAGCGTTGCCGAGCTGGCCGACAAGATGTCGATCAAGGCCAACGAAGTCATCAAGGCCATGTTCACCATGGGCGCGGCGGTGACCATCAACCAGACCATCGACCAGGATACTGCGGCGATCGTCGTGGAAGAGATGGGTCACAAGGTCAAGCTGGTGAAGGATGACGCGCTGGAAACGGAAATGCTGGAAGGCATCTCCTACGAAGGTGAAGAGATCACCCGCTCACCCGTGGTGACCGTCATGGGTCACGTTGACCACGGTAAGACCTCGCTGCTGGACTACATTCGTCGTGCCAAGGTCGCCACCGGCGAAGCGGGCGGTATTACCCAGCACATCGGTGCTTACCACGTGGAAGACAACCACGGCGGTGTCACCTTCCTGGATACCCCCGGTCACGCGGCGTTTACCGCCATGCGTGCTCGTGGTGCCAAAGCCACCGACGTGGTCATCCTGGTCGTGGCTGCCGACGATGGCGTGATGCCGCAAACTGTTGAAGCGATCGAGCACTCCAAAGCGGCTGAAGTGCCCATGGTCGTGGCGGTGAACAAGATCGATAAAACGGGCGCGGACTTCGACCGCATTCGTAACGAGCTGTCACAGCACGGCGTGATCTCCGAAGAGTGGGGCGGTGACACTCAGTTTGTTCACGTGTCCGCCAAAACCGGCGAAGGCATGGAAGACCTGCTGGAAGCGATCCAGCTGGCCTCCGAAGTGCTTGAGCTGACGGCTGTTCCGTCGGCGCCTGGCAAAGGTGTCGTCGTCGAGTCTCGCCTGGACAAAGGCCGTGGCCCGGTGGCTACCGTGCTGGTTCAGAACGGTACGCTGAAGAAGGGCGATATCGTGCTGGCAGGCCTGCACTACGGTCGCGTTCGTGCGCTGACCAATGAGCTGGGTCAACAGGTCGATACCGCTGGCCCCGCCATGCCGGTCGAGATCCAGGGTCTCGACGGCACGCCGGATGCCGGTGACGACTTCATGGTCGTGGCCGACGAGAAGAAAGCCCGTGAAGTGGCCAACTTCCGTCAAGGCAAATACCGCGAAGTGCGCCTGGCGCGTCAGCAGAAAGCCAAGCTGGAGAACATGTTCAGCCAGATGGGCCAGGACGAAGTGGCCAAGGTCAACATCGTCCTCAAAGCCGACGTTCAGGGGTCACTGGAAGCCATCAAGGGCGCTCTGGAAGAGCTCTCCACCGACGAAGTGCAAGTGGCGGTGGTCTCCTCCGGCGTGGGTGGTATCACCGGAACCGACGCCAACCTGGCGCTGGCGTCTGAAGCCATTGTGGTCGGCTTCAACGTACGTGCCGATGCCGCAGCCCGTGAGATCATCGAGCGTGAAGGTCTGGATCTGCGCTACTACAGCGTCATCTACCAGCTGATCGACGAGGTCAAGCAGGCGATGAGCGGTATGCTTGCCCCCGAGTGGAAAGAAGAGATCGTGGGCGTGGCCGAAGTACGCGATGTCTTCCGCGCGCCGAAGATCGGTGCGGTGGCTGGCTGTATGGTCGTCGAAGGCACGGTTTCCCGCAGCAAGCGTATCCGCGTTCTGCGTGACAACGTGGTCATCTACGAAGGCGAACTCGAATCGCTGCGCCGCTTCAAGGACGACGTACAGGAAGTGCGTAACGGCATGGAGTGTGGCATCGGCGTGAAGAACTACAACGATGTTCAGGTCGGCGACAAGATCGAAGTCTTTGACCAAGTGAAGGTCGAGCGCAGCCTGTAAGGCAGCGAGGAGTCAACATGCGCGAATTCAAGCGTACCGACCGGGTAGCCGACCAGCTCCAGAAGGAGCTGGCGGTACTGATCCAGCGGGAAGTAAAAGACCCGCGTCTTGGCATGATCACGGTGAGCGGCGCTGCCGTCAGCCGTGACCTGGGCTACGCCGATATCTATGTCACCCTGCTGGGTGAACAGGAGCCCGAGCGTATCAAGGAAAACCTGCAGGTGCTCAAGCGCGCCTCGGGGTTTCTGAGAAGCCAGATTGCCAAGCGCATCAAGCTGCGCCACGTGCCCGAGCTGCGTTTTCATTACGATGAAAGCGTGGTGCGTGGCCAGCACCTCTCATCGCTGATCGACGAGGCGGTCTCTACCGACCGTGCCCGCCAATCAGATGACGAGGACGACACCGACGCCCAGGGTGAGGAGACGCGCTAATGGCTCGTCGCCGTCGCGGATTACCGGTGAATGGCGTGGTGCTGCTGGACAAGCCCAAGGGCATTTCCAGCAACCATGCACTCCAGCGTGTGCGCCGTCTGTTCGAGGCGCAGAAAGCCGGGCATACCGGCACGCTGGACCCCATGGCAACGGGCTTGCTGCCCATTTGCCTGGGGGAAGCCACCAAGTTTTCCGCACACCTGCTGGAAGCCGACAAGATGTATCGCACCCGGGTCGAACTGGGCGTGATCACCGACACCGGCGATGCCGAGGGTAACGTCATCGAGCGGCGTGAGGTGCCAAGCCTCACCGCCGAGGATGTGGAGGCCGTGCTGGTCCGCTTTCGTGGCGAGATCGACCAGGTGCCGCCCATGTATTCGGCGTTGAAGCACCAGGGCAAGAAGCTCTACGAGCTGGCGCGCGAGGGCAAGCAGGTTGAACGTGCAGCACGGCGGGTTAGCGTGTATGATGCGCGCCTGCTGGCGTTCGAGGGTCATGCCTTCGAGCTGGAAGTCAGTTGCAGCAAGGGAACCTACATCCGAACCCTGGCCGAAGACATTGGCCTGGCGCTGGGGTGTGGTGCCCACATCAGTCAACTGCGCAGGCTCAAGACCGGCCCCTTCGGTGGCGACGCCATGTGGACCCTGGAGGCGCTGGAAGCGCTGGCAAGTCAGGCCCATCGCGAGGCGGAACTGATGCCCGTCGATGTGCTGGTGGATCATCTGCCATCGCTCAGCGTGGACGATGCTGCCTATGACAGGCTGGCCCACGGGCAGTCGGTGCAGCTGGCCAGTGGCGAGTTGGCAGCAGATGCGCTGGCACGACTTTATCACGCCGAGACCTTTATCGGTCTTGGCGTTGTAAAAGGGCCGCAGGAAGTGGCTCCCAAGCGACTGTTGAGTACGGTCGCTCGTTCGTAATTTCGCCGTGAAAACGTTGCAAGGATGCGGCGATTTGCGCGAAAATAGTAGCTTGAGACTGCAAATATGCGTGGTCTCACCCATTCATTTTTAGGCATATTGCTTACTGGAGAGACAGATGGCATTAACCGCTGAGAAAAAGGCCGAAATCGTCAACGAATACGGCCGCGGCGACAACGACACCGGTTCCCCTGAAGTGCAGGTTGCACTGCTGAGCGCCAACATCAATGGCCTGCAGGACCACTTCAAGACCAACAAGCAGGATCACCACTCTCGTCGTGGTCTGATCCGCATGGTAAACCAGCGTCGTAAGCTGCTGGACTACCTGAAGCGTAAGGATTTCGAGCGCTATCAGTCTCTGATCCAGAAACTGGGTCTGCGTCGCTAAGCAGTCACGGCAACGATTCAAAACGGGCAGCTCCTTGCGAGCTGCCCGTTTTTTTGTTTGAGGTAGCCGTCAGCCGCGTCAACGCCTAGAATGGTGGCGAGTCAAAACGACCCAAGCGAAAAGACAAGTAGCTATTAATGTTAAAGGAAGTCGCCGTGAATCCGGTCAAGAAAACGTTCCAATACGGTCGTAGCACCGTCACCCTCGAAACTGGGCGTATCGCTCGCCAAGCCACTGGTGCCGTCATGGTCACCATGGACGAGACCGTCGTACTGTGTACGGTGGTGGCGAAGAAAGACGTCAATCCCGCCCAATCCTTCTTCCCGCTCTCGGTGCACTACCAGGAAAAGACCTACGCGGTCGGCAAGATTCCTGGCGGCTTCTTCAAGCGTGAAGGTCGCCCCACCGAGAAAGAGACCCTCACGTCACGGCTGATCGACCGCCCCATTCGCCCGCTGTTTCCCAAGGGCTTCATGAACGAAGTGCAGGTGATCTGTACCGTTCTGTCGACTGACCGCAACCATGATCCGGATATTGCGGCCATGCTGGGCACCTCGGCAGCGCTGAGCATCTCAGGCGTTCCGTTCAATGGCCCGATTGGCGCTGCGCGCGTGGGCTTCAACGAAGAGCAGGGCTACTTCCTGAACCCCACCGTCGAAGAGCTGACCACCTCCGAGCTGGACATGGTGGTGGCCGGTACCGAAAACGCCGTGCTGATGGTGGAGTCGGAAGCTCAGGAACTGCTGGAAGACGAAATGCTGGGGGCCGTACTGTTCGGCCACCAGGAGATGCAGGTGGCGGTCAACGCCATCAAGGAACTGGCCGCTGAAGCAGGCAAGCCGCGCTGGGACTGGCAGCCGCCCGCCGAAAACGTGGCGCTGAAAACCGCCATGGCCGACGCGTTCGAAGCTAAAGTGGGCGATGCGTACCGCATTACCGACAAGATGGCGCGTCAGGATGCGCTGGCCGAGCTGAAAGAGGCTGCTTTGGCCCAGCTGGTGGCTGAAGAAGGTGACTCCTCGGAAGGCAAGTTCAGTGCCGATGACGTCAAGGGGGCCTTTGCGGCGCTGGAGAAGCGCGTGGTGCGCTCTCGCGTCGTCAAGGGCGAGCCGCGCATCGACGGCCGCGACAACGTCACCGTGCGCCCGCTGGCCATCGAAGTCGGTGTGCTGCCCAAGACTCACGGCTCGGCCATCTTCACCCGTGGCGAAACCCAGGCCATCGCCGTGGCGACACTGGGTACGCTGCGCGACTCGCAGCTGATCGAGTCGCTGGAAGGCGAGCGTAAAGACCGCTTCATGCTGCACTACAACTTCCCTCCCTACTCGGTGGGTGAAGCAGGCTTCATGGGTGGCCCGAAGCGTCGTGAAATCGGTCACGGCCGTTTGGCTCGTCGTGGCGTCCAGGCCATGCTGCCCTCCGAAGAAGATTTCCCCTACACCATTCGCGTGGTGTCGGAAATCACCGAATCCAATGGTTCCAGCTCCATGGCCTCGGTCTGTGGCTCCTCGCTGGCGCTGATGGACGCAGGCGTTCCGCTGAAAGCCCCGGTGGCGGGTATTGCCATGGGTCTCGTCAAGGACGAAGACGGCTACGCGGTGCTGACCGACATCCTGGGTGACGAAGACCACTTGGGCGACATGGACTTCAAGGTAGCGGGTTCTGAAGAGGGTGTTACGGCCCTGCAGATGGACATCAAGATCGAAGGCATCAACGAAGAGATCATGGAAACCGCGCTGCAGCAGGCTCACGATGCGCGTATCGGTATCCTGGCGCAGATGAACGCCGTGATCAGCCAAAGCCGTACCGACGTCTCCGAGAATGCGCCTTCCATGGCCACCATCAAGATCGATCCGGACAAGATCCGTGACGTCATCGGCAAGGGCGGTGCTACCATCCGCAAGATTTGCGAAGACACCGGCGCGTCCATCGACCTCGATGACGACGGCACCGTGCGCATCTATGCCGAAGACAAGGCGGCGGCCAAGAAGGCCATCGATACCGTACTGGCCATCACGGCAGAAGCGGAAATCGGCAAGCTCTACCAGGGCAAGGTCGTGCGCATCGCCGACTTCGGTGCTTTCGTGAACATCATGCCGGGTACCGATGGCCTGGTGCATATCTCGCAAATCGTCGCCGAGCGCGTCAACAACGTGCGCGATTTCCTCAACGAAGGTGACGACGTCGTCGTGAAGGTGCTGGATATCGACAACCGCAACCGCGTGAAGCTCTCGATCAAAGAGATCACCGAGGAAGAGAAGGCCGCGTTTGCCGCTGCCGAGGCGGATATCGCAGGCTAATCGGCCACCCGCGTATGACCACCGCCCCTGCAGCCCCTGGCTGTGGGGGCGGTGTCGTTTGGTAGCCCCGCATATTTGAAGCCCCACGTATTTTGATAGACCCATACAGAGGAAGCAGCATGGAGCAGCAGGAGTCACCGCGCTGGTGGGCGGTGGTCGCCGTGATGATCGGCATCTTTTTACTGGTAACCGCCGAGCAGCTGCCCATTGGGCTGCTCTCGCAGGTTGCCGCAGACATGGGCGTGACCCCCGGCATGGCCGGATTGATGGTTACCGTGCCGGGAGTAGTGGCGGCGTTTTCTGCCCCCTTGCTGCCGGTGGCCGTCGGCCGTCTGGACCGCCGCATCATGCTGACGCTGATGATGGTGGTGATGGTCATTGGCAGCCTGCTGTCGGCCCTGGCCACGACCTTTATCTTTCTCCTGGCCGCCAGGGTGCTGGTGGGGATGAGTATTGGCGGTTTCTGGGCCATTGCTGGCAGCATTGCGCCGCGCCTGGTGCCGGCGCATCAGGTGGCCCGTGCCATGACCATCATCTTCGGAGGCGTGGCGGCAGCCTCGGTGCTGGGCGTGCCTTTGGGGACCCTGCTGGGGGATGCCAGCCACTGGCGGGTGGCCTTCGGCGCCCTTGGCGGCTTGAGCCTGCTCACCGCCGTGGCGCTATGGGTGTGGTTGCCGCCGCTTCCACCCCGGGAGCCGGTGCGCTTGCGCATGCTGGCGCAGCAGCTGCAAAACCGAGGCGTTCGGGTCGCCGTGCTGACCACCGGTCTGGTGGTGGTTGGGCACTTCGTGGCGTACACCTTTATCAGCCCAATCCTGCAGGAGATCAGCGGCGTGGCCCAGCGGCATGTAGGCAGCCTGCTACTGCTCTATGGGGCGGCAGGCATTCTGGGCAATATCGCCGCTGGGGCTTTTGCCGGGCGCCATCCTTATCGGGCGGTGTTGGTCATCCCCAGCCTGCTGCTGGTGGTAGTCGGGCTGTTTCCGCTGCTGGGCGTGCAACCGACCAGCGGTGTGCTGCTGCTGATGCTGTGGGGCGCCGTGTTTGGCAGCGTCTCGGTCAGTATCCAGACCTGGATTCTGCGCACGGCCCCCAATACCGAAGCCGCCACGGCGCTGATGGCGTTTGTCTTCAATATGTCGATTGGCCTGGGCGCCATGGTGGGCGGTCAGGTGGTGGACAGCACCAGCCTGCCGGTGACCATGTGGGCATCGGCGGGGCTGTTCCTGCTGGGGATGTTGCTGGTATGGCGCACCCCCGCGCGCATCGTGGGGGAAAAGCACCGCTAGCCGTCAGGCAAAAAAATGCCCCCGCGTGTGCGGGGGCAGTCATCACAGCGCGAGTGCGCGGTATCAGGGGCGCTCGATGGCCAGCGCCACCCCTTGCCCACCACCGATACACAGGGTGGCCAGGCCCTTCTTGGCATCGCGGGCGATCATTTCGTGGAGCAGCGTGACCAGCACGCGGCAGCCGGAGGCGCCGATGGGGTGGCCAATGGCAATGGCGCCGCCGTTGACGTTGACCTTCGAGGTATCCCAGCCCAGCTCCTTGTTGACCGACAGCGCCTGAGCCGCGAAGGCTTCGTTGGCTTCGACCAGGTCCAGGTCATCCAGGCTCCAGCCCGCTTTTTCCAGGCAGCGGCGGGTGGCCGGTGCCGGGCCAATGCCCATGATGGCCGGGTCGACCCCTGCGTTGGCGTATGCGGCAATGCGTGCCAGCGGCTCCAGGCCCAGCTCTTTGGCTTTTTCAGCGGAGCACAGCATGACCACGGCAGCACCATCGTTGAGCGATGAAGCGTTGCCGGCTGTCACGGTGCCATCTTTCTTGAAGGCAGGGCGCATGCCGCCCAGCTTCTCGGCAGACACTTCGCGCGGGTTTTCGTCAGTATCAAAAACCACCGGGTCGCCTTTACGCTGGGGGACTTCCACCGGCACGATCTGGCCTTTGAACTTGCCCTCTTTGATGGCGGCGGCGGCTTTTTGCTGCGAAGCGGCGGCAAATTCGTCCATCTCTTCCCGGGTGATGGCGTATTTTTCGGCCAGGTTTTCGGCGGTGATGCCCATGTGGTAGTTGTTGAACGCGTCCCACAGGCCGTCGTGGACCATGGAATCGATGGCTTTCCAGTCGCCCATGCGCTGGCCGTTACGCGAATTCGGCAGGATGTGCGGGGAGGCTGACATGTTTTCCTGGCCGCCTGCCAGGATGATCTCGGCATCGCCACAGCGAATGGCCTGAGTGGCCAGGTGCAGCGCCTTGAGGCCGGAGCCACAGACCTTGTTGATGGTCATGGCCGGCACGCTCTCTGGCAGGCCTGCCTTGATGGCGGCCTGGCGAGCGGGGTTTTGGCCAACGCCTGCGGTCAGTACCTGACCCAGCAGCACTTCATCGATCTGTTCAGGAGCCACGCCCGTCGATGCCATGATGTCTTTGATGACCAGCGCGCCCAGGTCGCTGGCAGGAATACCGGCAAGTGAACCGCCAAATGAGCCTACAGCTGTGCGGCGAGCCGCCACAATGACCACGTCTTGCATACATTGACTCCTTGAGTGAGTGTTGCATCGTTCCTATGGCAGATAGACGTGTCGCCTATCTCTTGTTATTAGCGACGTTACTGCGTGTCGTGTCAGGCTTGGCTACCAGCATAGGGGAAGGTTGTGCATTGCGGCAATACGCTTTTTTTGGCAAATAAAAACGGGCCGATCAACGGCCCGCTGGAAACATCGTTTCTGAACTGTCGTTTCTCAATGCATGCGTCTTACGCCAGCTGTACCGGTATGGCATTGCTGGTGTGGCTGACGTGGTTGCCTTCCTGCAGGTAGACCAGCGCGGGCTGGTGCTGCTCCACTTCGGCTTCGGAGTAGTGGGCGTAGCTGCAGATGATGATGCGGTGCCCAGGCGAGGCCAAATGCGCCGCCGCGCCGTTGATGGAGATCAGCCGTGAGCCTTCCTCGCCGCGAATGGCGTAGGTGGTGAAGCGTTCGCCGTTCTCCACGTTGTAGATCTGGATCTGTTCGTTTTCGCGGATCCCGGCCATGTCCAGCAGCTCGCCGTCGATGGCGCAGGAGCCTTCGTAGTTGAGCACGGCGTGGGTGACGCGGGCCATGTGCAGCTTGGCCTTGAGCATGATGGTATGCATGAAAACTCCTGGATGACGAGCCAGCCTAACGGCTAGCTCCGGGCAGCCTTGGGTAGCTGCACACTGATGTTATCGATAAGCCGTGCCGGGCCGAGTTTGGCAGCCGCCAGCAGAACGGCCTGGTGGGTGGACGGCGTGACCGGGCTGAGTTCGGTGTCACGCAGCTCCAGATAGTCGGGCGTAAAGCCGGCATCATACAGCGCAGCCTTGCCGCGTTGTAGTACCTGTTCGGTGGGTTCGCCTTGCCCCAGCGCCTCGCGTAATGCGCACAGCGTGCGATATAGCGCAGGCGCCTGGGCGCGCTCTTCGGCACTGAGGTAGCCATTGCGCGACGACAGGGCCAGACCGTCCTCGGCACGCACGATGGGCACGCCCAGAATCTCGATGGGCATGTGCAGGTCGGCGACCAGCTTGCGGATCACCGCCAGCTGCTGATAGTCCTTTTCGCCAAAGCAGGCGACATCGGGCTGAACCAGGTGGAACAGCATACTGACCACCGTCGAGACGCCATCGAAGTGGCCAGGGCGTGACCCGCCGCATAGCCCTTCGCCCACCACCGGCACGTGAACGCGGGTTTGTGCCGCCAGGCCATTGGGGTAGAGCGCGCTCACCGTGGGGGCGAACAGAACATGGCAGCCCGCCTCGGTGAGCTGGGCCTGGTCGGCCTCGAAGGTGCGCGGGTAGGCATCCAGGTCTTCACCCGGGCCAAACTGCATCGGGTTGACGAACAGGCTGGAGACCACCACGTCCGCGTGCTGCCGGGCGGTGGCCACCAGAGCCAGGTGACCGGCATGCAGGTTGCCCATGGTGGGCACCAGCGCAATACGCTGCCCCTGGCGCCGATATTCGCGCAGCATGGCGCGTAGCTCGTTGATATCTCGCAAAGTGCGCATAGGAAATTCGCAATGACTCGCTTAGAAGCAGTGTTCCGTGGCGGGGAAAGTGCGGTGCTTGACCGCCTGATGGTACGCTTCGAAGGCCCCTTGAATGGAGCTGGCCTCGCTCATGAAGTTCTTCACGAAACGCGGCGTGCGGCCATGGGTAACCCCCAGTACATCGTGCATCACCAGAATCTGTCCATCGGTATCCGGCCCTGCGCCAATGCCGATGACGGGCACATCCAGCGCTTCGGTGACGGCTTTGCCAAGGCTGGCAGGCACGCATTCGAGCAGAATGACTGACGCACCGGCCTCTACCAGTACCCTGGCATCCTCGATGATCTGCGCTGCCTGCTCGGCCTCGCGGCCCTGCACCTTATAGCCGCCCAACTGATAAACGGTTTGCGGGGTCAGACCCAGGTGGGCACATACCGGCACGCCCCGGCGCGTCAGTTCGCGAATGCCGTCGGCCATCCAGGCTTCGCCTTCCACCTTGACCAGCTCGGCACCGGCACGCATCAGCGCTGCGCCATCCTGTAACAGTTGGGCGGTAGTGGCATTACTCATGAAGGGCAGGTCGACCATGAGCAGGCTATGGCCCTTGCCCCGCGCGGCACAGCGGGTGTGGTAACAGATATCGTCGATGGTGACGGGGAGCGTGCTGCTGTGACCTTGCAGCACCATGCCCAACGAATCACCGACCAGCAGCACATCGACACCAGCGGCGCTGGCGGCGTGAGCAAAAGAGGCATCGTAGGCGGTCAGGCAACTGAACGTTTCGCCGGCGCGCTTATAGGCTTGCAGCGTGCTCAGGGTAACGGTTTTCATGGCGTGCTCTCGTTGTTTCTTCATGGGGTCGAGGGCATGGCTGAACGTCAGCGCTGCTCGACCGTTATTATCGCGGCATCCCTGCGTGTGCGAAGGGGTTTAACCGGCAATTGTCACCTGAATGCGGGCATGGTGTCGAGATTTGTGTCAGACGCTAGCCGTCGAGGGGGCGGCCGTATTGGGTAAGCGACGGATGTCGTCCAGCGGAAGTGTCGATGCCCAGTGGTCGAGCGGCTGCCCATGTAGGGTGAGCGATGGCTCCAGCGTGCTGGCAAGCTCTGCCAGCGGCACCAGTACGAAGGCGCGCAAGTGCATTTGCGCATGGGGTACGGTCAAGCGCGGCCATTGGCAGTGCTGTGACCCATAGAGCAGCAGGTCCAGGTCCAGGGTGCGGGGGCCCCAGTGGCGCAAACGCCGCCGCCGATGGCGCTGCTCGAGCGCCTGCAGCTGATCCAGCAGGGCCAGAGGCGAGAGGCAGGTCTCCAGGCAGGCCACGGCATTGATGAAGTCAGGCTGGTCCTGGGGGCCTATCGGCGGGGTGGCGTAGAGCGAGGAGTGCCCCTGCATCTGGCACAGGGGCAGCTCGGCCAGCGCTTCCAGGGCCCGGGTGAGCTGCCCCTTGGGGTCGTCCAGATTGCTGCCCAGGCCAATATAAGCGCGTACCGGGCTCACGCTTCGCCCTTGCGAGATTTACGCTTTTTCTTGCGCCGCCGGTCGCCCTGGCTTGCCGGGTCGCTGCCGACTTTTTGCAGCAAGCGCAGCTGTTCGTGTTCGTCCCCTTTTTGGAAGGCCGTCCACCAGTCGCCCAGGCCACGCGGGATCTCGCCCGCCTGCTCACGGAGCAACAGCAGGTCGTAGGCTGCCCGAAAACGTGGATGCTCGCGGGTCTGGAAGGCGCGCTTGCCCCGCCGCATGGGCAGGCGTGATTGCAGCTCCCAGATTTCCCGCATGGGAATACCGAAGCGCTTGGGAATCGACGTATGCTGCAACTGGCGTGAGACGACCTGCTGGGCGGCGTTTTGCAGCGCGGGCACTGGGGGCATGCCATCGCGTTCGAGCTCTGCCTGACGATGCACCACCGGTGCCCAGAGGAACGCCGCCAGCAGAAACGCGGGCGTGACCGGGCGATCTTCGGCAATGCGTTTGTCGGTATTGATCAGCGCTTGCTCGATCAACTCCTCTGCCCAGGCGGCATCAGCCATGGCCTCTTCGGCTTCCGGGAAGAGCATGCCGAACAGGTTGTAATGGCTCAGCAGGCGGAAGGTAATCAGCCCATGGCCGGACATGAACAGCTTGAGCACTTCGTCGAACAAGCGTGCCGGAGGAATGTTCAGCAGCAGCGGCGCCAGGTCGTACATCGGCGCTTCGGTGGCCGATTCGATGGTGAAGTCGAGCTTGGCAGCAAAACGGACCGCCCGCAGCATCCGCACCGGATCTTCCCGATAGCGCGTGGCAGGGTCTCCGATCAGGCGCAGAGTGCGTGAATCGATGTCCTGCGCGCCGTTGGCGAAGTCGTGAATGGTGAAGTCGGCAATGTTGTAATAGAGCGCATTGACCGTGAAGTCACGCCGTAGCGCATCCTCCTCGATACTGCCCCATACGTTGTCGCGCAGCAGCAAGCCATCGTCGGACTGATGGGCAATGTGATCGCCGTGCTCGTCCTGCGGCTTGCCGCGGAAGGTGGTCACCTCGATGACCTCACGACCAAAGCGCACATGCACGATACGGAAGCGACGGCCGATCAGACGTGAGTTGCGAAACAGGTCACGCACCTGCTCCGGCGTGGCGTTGGTGGCCACGTCGAAATCCTTGGGCATCTTGCCCAGCAGCGCATCACGAATGCAGCCACCCACCAGGTAGGCATCGTAGCCAGCACCATTGAGGCGATAGAGCACCTTCAGCGCGGCTTCACTGATTTGCTTACGAGAAACGGGGTGCTCGGAGCGCGGAATAATGCGTGGGCTGAGCGCGTTGTCAGCGCTCTCTGGGGAATCGAGCAGTGATTTCAAGTGCTCTCCCGGACGATGTAATAAACGGGTAAATCCTTTAAACATGCGGCGATATCGACTCGCAGGGGTATCGATCAAGGCGTTGAGTGTATCCGACCCCCGATAGCTTGCAAAGCGCCGAGGCGGCGTTTGGACGGTAACAGGTGACAAATGCGGAAAGGGGAGGCTAC
Source organism: Halomonas sp. BC1 (assembly GCF_002078135.1). NCBI lineage: Bacteria > Pseudomonadati > Pseudomonadota > Gammaproteobacteria > Oceanospirillales > Halomonadaceae > Halomonas > Halomonas sp. BC1. Next base: position 127,426 of record NZ_LFGS01000008.1, read on the forward strand.
ATGAGCCTCCCCCTACTAAGCAGACAATCAGCATCCATGCTGCTGTTTTTATTCATGATGGCACATCGCCCTGAATACGCACCGCAGTCGGTAGGCGTAAGAACCACTCTGATTCCGACCGCCTCGTATTCAAAACAATAATCCAACCGCGAACTTTTCTCTCCCGGCGAATTGTTATTGGCTCCGGGGGTGTACACCTATGCTGCTGTTATTGTTGTTTGGGTGCAGCTTGTTGTGTACGTCGCGTCCTTTTTGGGCACTTGTAGATTGCTGTTGTTTTTGTTGTCGCATCAGGGGCTGCGCCGTGTTTGCAAACCCTGTGCTTACAAGTAGTGAGACTCAAGCCTGTTGTTCTTGTTAGTACCGTTATCTCTGCCTGGCCCTGTTGTTCTTGTTGTGGCTCAGGTCGGGGCGGCGTCATGTTGTTTTTGTTGGCGACTGCCGCGTGGCCCAGTTTGTTCTTCTTGCTGAGTAATATTGCACTCGCTGTGCCACCTATCAGATAACTTTTAGTTTTCATGCGCTTGGCAATTTTCAGGCGGGTCGGGGAACTTATCCGCACAGGAAGTGTTACCCCGAAATTGCCCTTTTTGCCGAGTCGTTGTGTGGGAAGGTAACAGTGAAGGGGTAACGGTTTTTGGATAATTCTTATGCAAATCAATCTATTGGACGTTAGTCTTATTATCGACTTAAGTTTATCGGCGTGTCGTTTTTTTACGGGGAATTCCTAGCCGTTGACGCCTTTCCCAGAGGTTCTTGCGGCTGATGCCCAGCTTCTGTGCCAGCTCCGTTTCGCTCATCTGGTCCTGATGCTCCAGCACGAAGTGCTGAAAATAGTCCTCCAGAGAGAGGTCGTCCTCGTTGGGTTCCGGTTCACCGTCGCTGGCAGGAGCCGTGGGTGTGACGCTGGCGGTGGGGGACGGCGCCGGGCGGTTGGTCACTGGACCAAGCCCCAGGTCGTCAGGATGGATCAGATGCCCCTCGGCCAGAATGACGCCGCGCTCCAGGGCATTTTCCAGCTCGCGCACGTTACCGGGCCATGGGTAGTCGCGCAGGTCCTGGCGTGCCGCCCGTGAAAGCCTCAGCCCCGGCCGCTCATGTCGCTTGCACGCTTTCTCCAGCAGAATGTCGGCAATCTTCAGCACGTCATCCTCGCGCTCCCGCAGCGGCGGCAGCGCAATCTGCATGACGTTCAGGCGGTAGTAGAGGTCGAGCCGGAATTCGCCGCTCCTGGAGAGGGCGCGCAGGTCCCGGTGGGTGGCGGCAATCAGGCGCACATCCACGTGGCGTGTTTCGACCGAGCCAATCTTGCGAATTTCGCCCTCTTGCAGCACCCGCAAGAGCCTGGCCTGGGCGTCCAGCGGCAGTTCACCAATTTCATCCAGAAACAGCGTGCCGCCGTCCGCGGCTTCCACCAACCCGGTGCGGGCGGCGCTGGCGCCGGTAAAGGCTCCCTTTTCATGGCCAAACAGCTCGGACTCGATCAGAGTTTCGGGGATCGCCGCGCAGTTCACGCAGATCAACGGTGCCTTGGCACGCTTGCTTTGTTGATGAATGGCGCGGGCGACCAGCTCCTTGCCGGTGCCGGATTCGCCCTGGATCAGCACGGTGACATCGGCGGGCGCCGTTTTGCGAATGCGCGTATAGACCTGCTGCATGGCGCTGCAATCACCGATCATCGTCTGCCTGCCACCGCCATCGTCGGTGATGTCCGGGGGAGTGCCCTGCTGCATGGATTGCTTGTGCAGAATGCGCTCGACGGTTTCCAGCAGTTCGGTATGGTCAAACGGCTTGGCCACGTAATCCACGGCGCCCTGCTTCAAGGCATCCACCGCCGAGCGCATGCTGGCATAGCTGGTCATGATGAGCACCGGGGCCGGGGCGGCCAGGGCGATCAGCGCCGTGCCCGGTTCCCCTGGCAGGCGCAGATCGCTGATCACCAGATCGAAGTCGCTGGGGGGGAGCTCGCGGGCTTCCTCGACGCTGGCGGCCTCGCTGACGCGATAGTCATGACGCTCCAGCAGGCGCTTGAGGGCGCTGCGAATAATCGCTTCATCTTCAACAATCAGTATCCGGGGCATGGGGCAAGTGATCATCCTGTCGGTAAAGCGGGAGCCATAGCGTGATGGCCGTGCCGCGAGGCTGTCCGGGAGGTGGCGAAGCCACTTCTATGTTGCCTTGGTGCTCATTGATGATTTGATACGCCAACGATAACCCAAGCCCGGTACCTTCGCCTGCCGGTTTCGTGGTGGTGAACGGTTCGAACAGCCGGTGTTTGACGCTGTCGTCGATGCCGTGACCGTCGTCGGTCACGCGCCACCAGGCGTGGTTGGTCTGGCGGCCAGCCTCGATCACCACGCTGCCTTGCGGGGCACAGGCATCCTTGGCATTGCTCAGCAGGTTGACCATCACCTGGGTTAGCCGCTGGGCGTCACCACGCACCACAATGTCATCCGCGCACGCATTGGTAAAGCGCACATCCTCCCCTGAGCGGGCCAGGTGGATCAAGTGCAAGGCATCGTCGCTGACGCTGGCCAGGGCGACCGGAGCGGCGGGCTGGGGCAGGGCAGCTCGGCCGCCATGGGCAAAGCCGACCAGCGAGTTGACGATGCGGGTCACGCGCTGGGTCAGCTGTTGGATCTGGTCGGCGGTTTCCAGCAGTGCTGGGTCCTCGGTGTCGTAGCGCAGGTTTTGGGCCAGCGATGAGATGCCGGTAATCGGATTGCCGATCTCATGGGCCACGCCGGCGGCCAGTTGGCCAATCGAGGCCAGCCGCGCGGCGTGCACGAGTTCCTCTTCCAGCCACTTCATTTCGGTGTGGTCTTCGACCAGCACCACGCTGCCGCCACGGCTGTCATGGCCACTCAGAACCGCTTTATGCAGGGTGAGAAAGTAATCCTTGCCGTGCAGTGAGACGGCCTGTTTGTAAAGCGGGGTCTGGTCTGCTTCCAGTACGCTGCCCAGCAGTTCCGGCCAGGGTGCGGGCAGGCTGTCGCGGCGTGAGCCGATCACGCTGTCTCCACTGATACCCGAGAGCTGCGACAGCGCCTGATTCCACATCAGGAGTTCGTCGTCGTCACCCAGTACGCAAAGCCCGACGGGGAGATACGCCAGCGTCTGGCGGTGGTGGCGGCGCAGACCGTCCAGTTCGCGGGCCAGCCCGGTCAGCCGTGAACGGTAGGCTTCCAGGCGGCTTTCGACGAAGTGAATGTCGTCGGTGACCGGCGCATCGTCGTGGCGATAGGGCAGGTAGCGGTCCACGATGTCGCGCGCCACCGAAGGCCCCATGAGCCCGGACAAGTTGGCCTGGATACGATCACGCAGGCGACGCAGTGCGTAGGGGCGGCGCTCCTGGGGTGTCAGGTTGAGCGCCTTCAGGGCGCGGCTGACCTCACGGCCAGCGGCTTCCTCGCCCAGCGCTTGGGCCAGGTGCGCGGTGAAATCACCGGCGGTGGCGGCCTCCAGCGGCAGGCGCTTGGAACGGATGACCGCGTCCACCGAGCAGGCCTCGGCAGACGAGCTTTCGCCTTCGGACATGCGCGTGAACAGCGATACCACCATCAGCAGAACGATATTGATGGCCAGCGAGACCAGCGTGACGCTGAACCAGGCAGGGTCATCGGCGCTCATCAGCGGGGTGAAGGGCAGGGCGGGCAGCGGGGTGTTGAGCAGCAGGGGCAGCCAAAGCCCCCACAGCCAGATGACGATACCGCCGACCAATCCCGCCAGGGTGCCCTTGCGATTGGCGCCGGGCCAGTAGAGCAGTGCCAGCATGCCCGGCAGGCACTGGGCCATGCCCACGAAGGCGGCCAGCCCCAGGCTGGTGAGGGAGTGATAGCGGCCCAGGCTTTCGGCGAACAACCAGCCACCGGCAATCACCGCAACCACCAACGCGCGACGTAGCCACAGCAGCCAGCCATAGAGGTCGCTGCGCGCTTCCGGCGGCCGGGCTACGAGCACCAGGTGATTCAGCACCATGCCCGACAGCGCCAGCGCAATCATCATCATGGTACCGCTGGCTGCGGCCAGGCCGCCGATGAAGGCCAGCGCACCGACCCACCAGTGCTCGGTCATCAGATAGGCGGCGTAGGCCGCGACGGGAACGTCGGGCTGGGTCGATTGGGCTGCCCATAAGATCAGCGGGACGGGCAGCGCCATCAGCAGCAGAAACAGTGGCAGTGACCAGCTGGCCTGAAGCAGGGTGTGCCGTGAGAGGCTTTCGGCGAAGGTGATTTGAAACAGGTGCGGCATCATGAAGGCGGCGGCAAAAAACAGCAGCAGCAGGGTTCTCCATTGGGGCGCTTCCAGCTGCGGGGTAGCGGCCTGCACGGCGGCCCCCGGGCCTTCCAGCCAGCGCTGCAGGTCCTGGGGGCCATCGAACACCCACCACAGCGCAATCACGCCAAGCCCCAGCATGGCCAGCAGCTTGATCACCGACTCGAAGGCAATCACGGTCAGCAGCGTATCGTGGCGCTGGCGGTGGCTATGGCGGGCACCAAACCGCACCGCGCAGGCAGCGATAGCGGCGCAGAGCAGCAGCGTGACGGCCCCGCTGTAATGGCTGCCCGAGAGCAGCGCAATGGTGTCGCTGAGGGTCTGCACCTGAATGCCCAGCAAGGGCAGGACGGCCGCCAGGCTCAGCAGCGTGACCAGCGTACCGGCCCAGCGTGACCGGTAGCGGAACGCAAACAGGTCGGCCAGAGAAGAGAGCTGGTAAGTGCGGGTGATACGCTGGATGGGCACCAGCAGTACCGGTGCCAGCAAGAAGGCACCGGCCGCGCCCAGGTAGTAGGCCAGGTAGCCGAAACCGGCCTTGGAAGCCATCTCGACGCTACCGTAGACCGCCCATGCGCTGGCATAGACCCCTAGCGCCAGGGTGTAGACCATGGGGTGACGAGTGACCCGAATAGGTACCCGGCCGCGCTCGACGGCCATGCCGCAGGCCAGCAGCAGGCCGAGGTAGCCCAGGCCCAGCAGGGCAACCCCCGCTAGCTCAACGCTCATCCAGCTTCCTCTTCTGTTCGAGCCATAGGGTCAGGGCGATCAGGCCACCCCAGATGGCGAAAGGGCGATACCAGGCCGTGTCCGGGTCGCCCCAGCCGTTCATGAACAGAGGCGACAGCAGATAGCCGCCAAACACCAGAAACAGCATGATGCGGTAAACGTACATGTCAGGACTCCTCGGGCGTGGGCCGGTGGGCGTGGGGCGTCAGGCGCTCGGGCGACCAGTGGGCAATGGCCCACTGCAGTTGAGTGTCGACTGGCTCGCTTGCCAGGGTTGCCGGGGGCGCCTGGTCGAGCAGCGTGAGCGCCTGGTGCAGCTGGCGGCGCACGGCGTCTGGTGCATCGGCCAGCGGCGGGGCCAGGTTCTGTTTGGAGAGCTTCTGGCCATCCGCAGATACCACCAGCGGCAGGTGCAGGTAGCGCGGCGTGGCATGGCCCAGTGCCGCTTGCAGTTGGCGCTGCCAGGGGGTGTTGTCGAGCAGGTCGTAGCCGCGCACGATATCGGTGATGGCCTGGTCTGCATCATCGACCACGACCGCCAGCTGATAGGCCCACAAGGCATCCTTACGCTTGAGCACCACGTCGCCCAGCGCCGCCGGGTCGAACTGCTGGCGACCAAACAGGCGGTCCTGCCAGACGACAGGGCGCTGGCCGAGGTCGCTGCGCAGCCGCCAGGCAATAGGTTTGGTCGCGTCGCGCACGCCGTCTCGGCACCAGCCAGGATAGACGTCGAAATTCTGCCACTGCTTTCTCGAACAGCTGCAGGGGTAGGCGAGGCGCTGGGTGATCAGCTGCTCCAGCGCTCGCTGATAGGCGTCTGAGCGGGTGTGCTGCCAGCAGACCGCTTCGTCCCAATACAAGCCGAACCTTTCCAGCTGCTGCAGAATGGTGCGGTCGGCGCCGTCTGGGCAGCGTGGCGGGTCGATGTCTTCTATGCGTACCAGCCATTGGCCACCGGCGGCACGGGCGTCCAGATAGCTACCCAGGGCGGCCACCAGTGAGCCAAGATGCAAAGGGCCGGAGGGCGTAGGGGCAAAACGCCCGCGATAGGAAGCGGTAGCGGTCATGGCAACCCGTTTCTGGCAATCAAAGAGCACAAGCGTGGAAAGACACAAGATGACAAACAAAAACGGGCACCTCAAGGGTGCCCGTCAGCGGCCGTCACTCATGTTGCGGTGGCCGCGGTGTCAACCGCCCAGCTGCTTCTCTTTCAGCTCGGCCAGCGTTTTGCAGTCGACGCACAGCGTGGCCGTCGGGCGTGCTTCGAGGCGGCGAATACCGATCTCGACTCCGCAGGCCTCGCAGAAGCCGTAGTCGTCTTCATCGATCTTTTCGATGGTTTCGTTGATCTTTTTCAGCAACTTGCGCTCACGATCCCGAGTACGCAGTTCCAGGCTGAAGCCTTCTTCCTGGGTCGCGCGGTCGGCGGGGTCGGCGTAGTTATTGGCGTCTTCCTGCAGGTGGCGTACGGTACGATCCACCTCTTCCATGAGGTCCTGTTTCCAGTCCAGAAGCAGCTGGCGGAAGTGCGCGAGCTGCTTCTCGTTCATATACTCTTCACCCGGTGCCGGCTCGTACGGGATGAAGGACTTGGACGCTTCCGATTTCTTTTCCGCTACTGGCATGGGAGTGCCCCTTACGTTGTGACTACTGAACGTTGTGACTGCTGATCGACCATGTGCGTGTGTCACGATCGCACGCCAAAGGGGTGCTTGTTTAGCTGAAAATTAGTTGCGATGCAAGCATAATAGTGCGTTTTCGACCATGGTCCTACATCTTGTACGCCATGGGTCATGTTTTGACTACTGCTAGGAAAAGGAACCGTTATGGCCTGGAATACGCGTGTGGAACACGTCGCACCTTTTCGCGTGATGCACTTATTGGAAATGGCACAGGCGCGTGAGGCGGCGGGTCATGATGTCATCCACCTGGAGGTAGGAGAGCCCGATTTTGCCACGCCAGCCCCCATCGTGGCGGCAGGGCAGCAGGCGCTGGCGGAAGGCCGTACACGCTATACACCGGCGGCGGGGCTGGCCTCACTGCGTGAAGCGATTGCCGGCCATTATGCCCAGCACTTTGGGGCAACGGTGGACCCGGCGCGGATTCTGGTGACCCCCGGCGCGTCCGGTGCCCTGCTGCTGGCCAGCCAGCTGCTGGTGGAAAGCGGTCAGCGCGTGCTGATGGCCGACCCCAATTACCCGTGCAATCGCCACTTCATGGCGCTGGCCGGTGCCCACATCGACAGCGTACCGGTGGGCCGTGACAGCGGCTGGCAGCTGACCGCATCGCTGGTCGAACGTCACTGGCAGCCCGATACGCGGCTGGCGATGCTGGCCACGCCTTCCAACCCTACCGGGCATACGCTCAGCGCTACCGCGCTAAGGGAGGTCATGCAGACGGTGGCCGCCAAGGGCGGCGATCTCATCGTCGACGAAATCTATCAGGGGCTGAATTACGACGATGCCCCGCTGTCGGCTTTGTCGCTGTCGGAGAATGCATTTGTGGTGAACAGCTTTTCCAAGTACTTCGGCATGACGGGCTGGCGGCTGGGGTGGCTGGTGGCGCCCGAGCAGGCGGTCGAGCCACTCACGCGGCTGGCGCAGAATGTGTTTCTGGCTGCGCCGACGCCCTCCCAGTATGCGGCGCTGGCGGCCTTCACGCCGGAGTGTCGCGATATTCTCGAAACCCGTCGGGCCACCCTCAAGCAGCGGCGTCAGGTGTTGCTGGATGGCCTGGCGGCGCTGGGGCTGGCGCCGGACCTGCCACCCCAGGGGGCGTTTTATGTATGGTTGGATATTTCTCGCTACAGCCGCGACAGCCAGGCCTTTTGCGAACGCCTGCTGCAAGAGGAGAACGTGGCCATCACGCCGGGGATAGACTTTGCCGTCCAGGGCGGAGAGCACCATGTGCGAATCGCGTTCACCAATGAAGTACCCAGGCTTCAGGAAGCCATGGAGCGCCTGGCCCGCTTCGTAGGTCGCTTATGATGCACTACCCCACGCTGGTGCCGGGTACGCTGCTGCGCCGCTACAAGCGTTTTCTGGCCGATGTGCGGCTGGACAGCGGCGAAGAGGTGGTGGCGCACTGCCCCAATACCGGTTCGATGAAGGCGGTCAACGTGCCGGGGGCTCGGGTATGGCTATCGCCCAGCGACAACCCCAAACGCAAGCTGGCCTGGACCTGGGAGTGGATTGCGCTGCCCCAGCCGGACGGCGCGCTGGCGCTGGCCTCGGTGCACACCGGGCGGGCCAATCGCTTGGTCGAGTCGGCCATACTGGCGGGAGACATCCCCCCTCTGGCAGGCTACGCCACGCTGAAGCGTGAGGTGAAAGTGGCCGATGCGCGGCTCGATTTTCGCCTCGACGACCCGGTGAAGGGGGCGGCCTATGTCGAGGTCAAGCAGGTAACGCTCAAGGAGGACGATGGCCATGGCTATTTCCCGGACTCGGTCAGTGAGCGTGGCACGCGGCACTTGCACCACCTGACGGCGCTGGCCCAGCAGGGTGAACGGGCGGTGCTGCTGTTTTGCGTCGCCCATGAAGGGATCGAGGACGTGGCTCCAGCGGCCCACATCGACCCCGTTTACGCGACCGCGCTGGCCGAGGCCATGGCGGCGGGCGTCGATGTGCTGGCCTACGGCATTCGACTCGAGTGGCGCGACGCAGCGCCGTTCACTGCACGTTTGAACCGGGCGCTGACGGTGCGGGCCTAACGCTCGATGTAGAAGCGCTGGATAAAGCTGACCGGCTGCGGGGGCGCATTGCGGTCGTGGCGCACTTCCAGGTCGAAGCGCATGGGTTCGTCATGGCGCAGGCTGAACAGCGCAATGTGGTAGGTGGCATCGCCGTCGCGGACATTGCGAAAGCCGAGAGACTCCCCGGCGTCATTCAGTCCTCCGGCGCTGCCCTGGACGTTGGCCATGACCGGGCGCGTCGTGCCATCGGGCTGGCGCTGGCGCACGGCCACGTTGACCAGCCCGTGCCCGGCGCTGCGCTGGATGCGGTGGGCTTGAGCGACTTCCGGGCTCAGATGCCGCGTGGCGATGGCGCTGTAGTGAATTTCATAATCGCCCACTTCGACCCACTGTTCTGCCGTGGCCTGGGTCGACATCAGCAGCAGACCCAATAGTGTCAGCAGCGCGAGGCTGCGGCGCAGTCTTGCCATCGCCATGGCGGTTCTCCTCTACGATAGGCGGCGGCGAACCCTGAAGATGGCAATTTCGCCAAACAGATTCGGCCACCATTTGGATGTCCAGTGTCCTTTGTGGTCGCCCACGCCCACGGCGCGGTCCACGATCACCAGCCCCTTCTCACCACAGAGGTGCTCGAAGTCATTGAAGGTCGACAGGTGAATGTTGGGCGTGTCGTACCAGGCGTGGGGCAGCGATTTCGATACCGGCATGTAACCGCGCACCCCTAGGTGGACGCGGTGACGCCAGTAGGCAAAGTTGGGGAAGGTAATGATGCCTTCCTCCGCCACCCGCAGCATCTCATCGAGCATCTTGTCCGGGCGGCGCAGTGCCTGCAAGGCCTGCGTCATGATGACCTGGTCGTAGCTGTTGTCGCTGAAGCTGGCCAGGCCGTCGTCCAGGTTGTGCTCGATCACGCTGACCCCCTTGGCCACACACTGGGTGATGCCCTCCGGGTCGATCTCCAGCCCGTAACCGGAGACCTGTTTCTCGTTGGCCAGCCGCTCCAGCAGCGTGCCGTCGCCGCAGGCCAGGTCGAGGATACGGGCGCCGTGGGGCACCCAGTCATAGATCAATTCCAGGTCGGTACGCATTAACGAGCCTCCTTCTTGGCGACGGTGTCGATCTTCAGCTCGCGAGCGACGCGACCCATGAAGGCACTGAACAGCGCGTGGTAGCGGGGTTCAGACAGCAGAAAGGCGTCGTGGCCGTGAGGGGAGTCGATATTGGCATAGCTGACCGATTTGCCCGCCTGGGTCAGGGCATCCACCAGCTCACGGGAACGCGAGGGCGGGAAGCGCCAGTCGGTGGTGAAGCTGACGATCAGGAAAGGGCATTGGGCCGGGGCCAGCGCTTGGGCAAGGTCGCCCCCGTGGCGGGCGGCAGGGTCGAAGTAGTCCAGCGCCTTGGTCATCAGCAGATAGGTATTGGCATCGAAGGCGGTGGAGAAGGTATCGCCCTGATAACGCAGGTAGGACTCCACCTGAAACTCGACATCGAAGCCGAAATTCAGGTCGTCGCTGCGTAGGTCGCGGCCAAACTTGCTGCCCATGGCGTCTTCGGAGAGGTAAGTGATATGACCGACCATCCGCGCCAGCTTCAGGCCCCGCCTGGGCACCGTGTCGTGCTCTGCGTACCAGCCGTCGAAGAACTCCGGGTCGGAGCGAATGGCCTGTCGAGCCACCTCGTTGAAGGCGATGTTCTGGGCCGACAGGCGTGGCGTGGCGGCAATGATCACCGCATTGGCCACCCGCTCCGGGTATGTGATGCTCCACTGCAGTACCTGCATGCCGCCCAGGCTGCCACCCACGGCCGCGGCCCAGCGCTCGATGCCCAGGTGGTCGGCCAGGCGCGCCTGGCTGGCCACCCAGTCGTTGACCGTGATCACGGGGAAGTCAGGCCCCCACTGGCGGCCAGTGTCTGGGTTATGGCTGACGGGGCCGGTACTGCCGTGGCAGCCGCCCAGGTTGTTCAACGACACCACGAAGAAACGGTTGGTGTCGATGGATTTGCCCGGGCCGATATGGGCATCCCACCAGCCGGGCTTGCGGTCCTCGGCAGAGTGGTAGCCCGCCGCATGGTGGTGGCCGGAGAGTGCGTGACAGATCAGTACCGCGTTGGAGCGCTCGGCGTTGAGCGTGCCGTAGGTTTCATAGATCAGCTCGTATTCTGGCAGCGTCTTGCCGCAGGCAAGCGGTAGCGGCGTATCAAATTTGGCAACGTGTGGTGTGACCAGACCCACGGAGTCCGCTGGCCGGTCAGCAAAAGCAAGAGTGTCTGAATCAGGCATCGAAAGCGCTAGTCCTGCAAAATGGATCCTGCTCAAAAAGACGCGACGACCAGCCTCAGAGGCCGACCAGCGCGCCCGAGATTCCCGCCGCGCGGATCAGCGCGCCAACCACCAGCCCATCGACCAGGTTGATGGCGATGAACACCACGATGGGTGACAGGTCGATCATGCCCAGCGGCGGGATGACCTTGCGCACGGGAGCCATGATGGGCTCTACCAGCTGCATGACCAGCAGCGCGCCTGGATGACTGGCATTGGGAGCCACCCAGCTCAGGATGATCATGACGATCATGGCAAAGAAGTAAATCTTCAGGATGGCATTGGCCAGGGCCGCTACCCCGGCAATCAACAGGCCGGGAATCGGCGGCATGCCCAGGTCAATGACCATGAAGATGGCCACGATGCTGACGACCTTCAAGACGAATCCTGCCGCAAGGGTGGCCATGTCGAAGCGACCTGCCACGGGGCCCAGGACGCCCTGGAACAACCCTACCACCGGCTGGGTGATCTTGACCACCGACTGGCTCAGGGGGTTGTAGTAATCGGCCCGTGACGCCTGCAGCAAGAAACGCAGCATCAACAGAAACAGATAGATATTGATCAGTGTATTGACGAGCATTAGCCCCGCGCTGCCCAGTTGGCTTCCCATTACTGCCTCTCCTTCGATCTTGGTATTGGTGTGCAAAATAAACGCTAAAGGCGTATCAGGCACGTCATCCTGTGTGTAACGCAGGCATTATGTGTGTTGGCCGAGCTCTTTGGCCATGGCGTCGGCACGCTGAGCACACGCTTGCATGGCATCAGCGATGATGGTTCTCAGTTCGGCCTCTTCCATGTGGGCAATGGCGCGTTCGGTGGTGCCGCCCGGCGACATCACGTTCTGTTTCAGCGTGGCGGGGTCTTTGTCGCTGTGCTTGGCCATGGTGGCGGCACCCAACGCGGTCTGGATGGCCAGTCGTCGCGCCGTGGCGGCCGAAAGCCCCTGTGCCACGGCGGCTGCTTCCATGGCTTCGAGCATCAGGAAGAAATAGGCCGGTGCACTGCCGGACACGGCGGTGACGGCATTCAGCAGATGCTCTTCTTCGACCCACTCGACGATGCCCACGGCTTCCATCATCTGAGTGGCCAGTTCGCGCTGGGCCTCGCTGACGGCCTGGTTGGCATAGAGACCACTGGCACCCATGCCGACCAGGGAGGGCGTGTTGGGCATGCAGCGTACCAGAGCGTTACCACCCCCTAGCCACTGGTCGATGGTGTCAGCGTCCAGGCCTGCCGCAATCGAGACGACCAGCGGTGCCTGCTGCTGGACGCTATCGCGCAGGGCCTCACAAACGCCACGCATGATTTGCGGCTTGACGGCCAGGACGACCACGTCAGCACCACTCACCGCCGCGTTGTTATCGGTATGGGTATGAATGCCCAGGCGCGAGGCCAGGGCTGAAAGCTCGCTCTCGTTGGGGGCCGTGGCGGTGATGTCGCCAGGCGCGACACCGCTGTCGATCAGGCCGCCGATAATGGCGCTGGCCATGTTGCCTGCGCCAATGAAGGTGATCTTGTTCGCCATGGGGGATCCTTTTTCGCAAATGGCTGCGACGTGCAGCAGTAAATAAGCCGTGTTCGGGGGGTTGCCGTCAACTCCGAGCGCCAAAAATGGCGGTGCCCAGCCGTACCAGCGTGGCACCTTCCAGAATCGCGGCTTCGAGGTCATCGCTCATGCCCATCGAGAGCGTATCCAGAGGGGCATCGGGCAGGGCTGCCTGCAGCGTTTCCAGCAACGCCCGTAGTTCAGCCAACGGTTTGCGCTGCGCTTCCTGCGTTTCCGCTGGGGCAGGAATCGCCATGAGGCCCCGCAAGGCGAGGCTGGGCAGGGGCGCGATTTCCCGGGCCAGGGCTAGCGTATCTTCCGGCAGTACCCCGGACTTGGTAGTTTCGCGACTGATATTGACCTGCAGGCAGATATTCAACGGTGGCAGGTGGGCCGGGCGCTGTTCGCTCAGGCGCTTGGCAATCTTGAGGCGGTCGACGCTGTGTATCCAGGCAAACTGTTCGGCCACGGGCCGGGTTTTGTTGGATTGCAACGGGCCAATGAAGTGCCAGACAATGTCTTCCAGGTCGGCCAACTGCGCCTGCTTGTCCAGCGCTTCCTGCAGGTAGTTTTCGCCAAACGCCCGCTGGCCGTGCTGCCAGGCCAGGCGCACGCTGCTGGCGGGCTTGGTTTTACTCACCGCCAGCAGCGTTGCACCGTTCGCTGGTCGCCCGGCCTGGTCGAGCGCCTGGCCCAGGCGTTCGCGCGCAGCGGCCAGTGACTCGGGAAGCGCGTTGTCTGTCATACTCAAACACCTTACCGCAGCTGGGAAAAGAGAGATGGATATTACCGAACTGCTGGCATTCTCGGCAAAGCAGAATGCGTCCGACCTGCATCTTTCTGCAGGCTTGCCTCCCATGATACGTGTTGATGGCGATATCCGTCGGCTTAATGTGCCCGCCATGGAGAACAGTAACGTTCGGCGATTGATCTACGACATCATGAACGATCGTCAGCGCCACGACTATGAAGAGTATCTGTAAGCCGACTTCTCGTTCGAGATGCCCGGCGTTGCGCGTTTCAGGGTCAATGCCTTCAACCTGGCGTGGGGATTGGTGCTGGTGACAGGGCCCACGGGGTCGGGCAAGAGCACGACGCTGGCGGCCATGATCGATGTCGCTACAGACGCTCCTCAAGCGACAGGGGGGGCACACTGAGCGATGCTCAGGCCCGAGCCAAGGGAACGCTGTTGGTCAAGGAGTAGCGGCGCGGTATCAGGCGGCGTAAATACCGCCCAGTACACGCGGGCCGCTAGCACCCGTCACGGAAGGCAGGTTGCCGGGGAGCCCATGCAGGCGCTGATGGGCCAGCCAGGCAAAGGCACCCGCTTCAATCCAATCTTCCGGCCAGCCCAGCGTGGCCGGTGATACCAGCGCCATGTGCGGTAGGCGAGCCGCCAGCCTCTCCATCAAGTGGTCGTTATGGGCGCCTCCTCCGCAGACCAGCAAGGTCGCTTTTTGATCGCCCAGCGGCAGTTGGGCGATGCCTTGCGCGATACTGGCCACCGTGAGTTCCGCCAGCGTTGCCTGAATGTCGCAGGGCGCTTCGTGGCCGGTGAGGTGGCGCTGTAGCCAATCCAGGTGAAAGAGCTCACGGCCCGTGCTGCGCGGCGGTGGCTGCTGGAAGAAGGGCTCTTGCAGCAGTCGCTCCAGCAGTGCGGTATCCACGCGGCCACTAGCTGCCCAGGCTCCCTGTTGGTCAAATCGGCCGACATGATGCTGGCCAAACCAGGCATCCAGCAGCACATTGGCCGGCCCCGTATCGAACCCCACCACCACCTGCCCTGGTTGGCTCGATAGCCAGGTAAGGTTGGCAAAGCCGCCCAGGTTGAGCACCAGCTGTTCACCCGCCCGTGCTCCGAACAGTGCCTGATGAAACGCCGGAGCCAGGGGCGCCGCCTGGCCTCCTGCAGCCAGGTCACGACGGCGAAAATCCGCCACGACGGCGCAGCCGGTCAGTTCTGCCAGCAGGCTCGGGTTGTCCAGTTGCCAGGTATAGCGTGGCCCGCCCTGATGCCCCTCGGGGGCATGTTCGATGGTCTGGCCGTGGCTGCCGATGGCCGCTATCTGGTGGTGAGCGACGCCATGCTCTGCCAACAGGGTGTTGACGGCCCGTGCTTGCAAGCGGCAGAAAGCATCTTCGGCAGAGGCCAGCTCGGCAAACGTCACCGACGACGAGTGGCATAAATGCAGCAGCTGCCCATGCAGCGCATCGGGCATGGCAACCGCCGTGGTACCGATCAGGGCCGGAGGAGTATGGGGTGTTATTTCGACGAGGGCGGCATCGATGCCGTCCAGGCTGGTGCCCGACATCAGCCCGACATACAAGGTCGGTAACGCGAGAGGTGAAGTTTTCATATCGCCATGCATCCAAAACGGGGTGAAGGCTCAACCAGTGCCTTGGGGCGTGGTAATATCGCCCGCTATCAAGGTTAATCGCCTATATACGGCATATAGTACATGGAGAGAGGCAATGAGTGAGGTGGATCAGGCGTTAGCGCTGCTGTCGCGAGGTACGCATGAAATCCTGGTAGAAGACGAGCTGCGCAAGAAACTGGCGTCGGGCCGCAAGCTGCGCATCAAGGCTGGATTCGATCCTACCGCCCCCGACCTGCACCTCGGCCATAGCGTGCTGCTCACCAAAATGCGCCAGTTCCAGGATCTGGGGCACACGGTGATCTTCCTGATTGGTGACTTCACCGGTCGGATCGGTGATCCCACCGGCAAGAACGTCACCCGCAAGCCGCTGACCGAAGCCGATGTCAAAGCGAATGCGGAAACCTATAAAGAGCAGGTTTTCAAGATCCTCGATCCTGAAAAGACCGAAGTCCGTTTCAATGCGGAGTGGTTCGGTGAGCTGACCGCCGCGAAGATGATCGAGCTGGCCGCCCAAAGCACCGTGGCCCGCATGCTGGAGCGTGACGACTTCGAGAAGCGTTACAAGGCCAATCAGCCCATCGCCATTCATGAGTTCCTCTACCCGCTGGTGCAGGGCTACGATTCGGTTGCGCTGGAAGCCGACATCGAGCTGGGCGGTACCGACCAGAAGTTCAACTTGCTGATGGGGCGTGAAATCCAGAAGCATTTTGGCCAGGAGCCACAAGTCGTCATTACCATGCCGCTGCTGGAAGGGCTGGACGGCGTCCAGAAGATGTCCAAATCGCTGGGCAACTACGTCGGCGTGGACGAAGCGCCGGGGTCGATGTTCAACAAGCTGGTCTCCATGCCTGACAGCTTGATGTGGCGCTACTTTGCATTGCTCTCGTTGAAAACCAACGAAGAGATCGCCGCGCTGAAGCTCAGCGTGGAGCAGGGTGCCAATCCTCGGGATGTGAAGATGGAGCTGGCGCGTGAGCTCATCGCCCGTTACCACGGTGATGAAGCAGCCGCGAATGCGCATAAATCGGCGGGCAACCAGCTGGCCGAGGGTGAGCTGCCGGAAGACCTGCCGGAAGTGACGGTGGATTTCGAAGGCAGCGAGCAAGCGCCCATCGCCGCTGTTCTGAATCGCTCCGGCCTGACAAAGAACAGCGCCCAGGCCAAGGACATGCTGAAAAATGGCAGCGTCAAGGTCGATGGCGAGGTCGTTGCTCAAGATGCCATGCTGGCCATCGGTAAGGTGTACGTCATCCAGGCAGGCAAGAAACGTTACGCCCGTGTGACGCTTGCTTGAACTTTTTGAAAACTTTTTCAAAAAAGCCCTTGCCAACCCGGCAGCGAATCCGTAAAGTACGCATCCGCTGCCGGGGACGCCAAGCGTTACCAGCGGTGAAGAAGGTTGAAAAACCTTCGGTTTGTCAGGAAGTTAGCGTCGTCTGTTGGTTGGATTGATCGCTCGCTTCACTCGCTGAAAACAGCCCTTGACAAACACTACGGAATGCGTAGAATACGCCTTCCTCGCTGAGGCAACACGGTTCAGGTCACCGAGCCAAGCACAGCGAAATGATTACAGT
>NZ_LFGS01000009.1:0-9003 GCF_002078135.1 Halomonas sp. BC1
AATACCACCGAGGCAAGGGACAGTGGAGCAATCGATTTAACGCCACTCATTATTGCTGAAGATGACTTTGCAACGGCACAGCTGAATATCCTTCCAGCAGAGGTCGGGACAATAAGCGAGAGTGATAGTCAGAAGGTTCTTGTACAGCTAGGGCCGATAAGACTTGGTACTGGCTCTCCCGAGGTTTACTTTACCATCCCGGAAGGGCAGACGGGGGACGCTACCATAACAGTCTCTAATAATGCTGTTGTAGGCGTCTTTGACAATGCATATGCTATTGTTCAAAAGTTTGATCCGGAGACTGGCAAGTATGAAACGGTATCGGCAATAGGCGATGAGGGCTTGATTGGCTTAGTTACATTCTTTGGTCCAAGTGCCCAAACCGAGCTGAGTGGCCTTGAACCAGGCGATTACCGAATCGTCGGGGGATCAAGCACTGCTGTAGCTGTAGGGTCTATTACAACCGTTAAAGTGGAAGTCGATCTCCTTGATACCACGAGCACGGTCGAGGCGGATCTGGTAAGTGGCAACGTGCTGATCAATGACATCCCCGGCTCTACCGACCCCGTGTTGAAGGTTTGGAACGGTAGTGCGTTCGAAATGGTCACAGACTCAGGTATCAAGGTTATGGGAAAATACGGCGAATTTGAGCTGTTCGCAGACGGTACGTATACCTATTTACCTGATGCGAGCCTGGATAACGTCGGTGAGATCGATAGCCTCACGTATCAACTGGTGCACCCAACGGGTGTGACGGCGGAAGCCACCCTGCGCGTTGGTATCACTGGCCCCGGCGTCGACAGTTTTGTCTGGGGAAGTGAAGGAGACGACACGCTGCAGGGCGATGCCGGTAACAACGTCATCTACGGCGGCGAAGGCAACGATATCCTCACTGGTGGAGCGGGGGCAGATACCTTCAAGTGGGAATTCGGTGATCAGGGCACCAGTGGGTCGGGTGCTGCCGTGGACAAGGTCACGGACTTCACGCTGGGTGAGTTTGGCGCGAATGACTCGGCAGATCGCTTGGATCTCGCAGATCTTCTCCAGAACGAAAACGCTGATACTATCGATCAGTACATCATGGCTGTGCAGCAGGATGGAGACACCGTATTGCACATCAAATCTGATGGCGACATTGCCGATGATGGCAGCAACGCGGATCAACTGATCGTGTTGGAGAACGTTCAGATGCCGCAGGGTACCAGTTCGTCTGACTTCATTCAGTCTCTTTTAGATAATGGCCAATTGAAGATAGACCTCTGATATCGTTGACCCAACCCAAAGGCCGCCTACGGGCGGCCTTGTTGTATCTACAGTAAGATGACGTTTAGCAACCAACCAGCGCGTTGACTGACAGGGGAAGCCGCTATGCTCTATATCAAACGTAACGCCAAGGGGGAGATCGTGACGCTTAGCAAGGAGCCTACGCCCGAGTGTAGCGAGACCATCGCGGCCAATTCGCCAGAGGTGTTTGCCTTTTTGGCCCAGCAAACGGGGCAGTCGGCGCAAATGATAGCGTCTGACCTGGCTTTCGTGAGGGTGGTAGAAGACATGCTGGAGGTGTTGCTGGAGAAGGGCGTGCTGAGCTTTACCGATTTGCCTGCTGCCGCCCAGAGCAAGGTGATGGAGCGTAAGTCGCTTCGCGCAAGGAATGACGTGAACCTGCTAGGGGATGACGATACGCCACTCTGGTAAGGACGTGCCTCAGGCACGCCCTTACCACCATGGTGGGGCCTAGCTGGCTCGAACAGCTGGGCCTGTCACGCCATCTACACCGGTGCGGAACAGGCTTTCCAGCTCCTCTGGGGCGGCCACGCCCTCGGCGATCACCTCAATGCCGAGTGAGTGGCACAGGGTGGCCATGCCGCGCACGATGGTTTGCTGCTCGTGGGAGGTATCGATACCCCGCACCAGGCTGCTGTCCAGTTTCAGGTAGCTCAACCCTACGTCGTGCAGGTCGGCCAACTTGGTGAATTCAGCACCCACGTGTTCGATGCCGAACTGGCAGCCCAGCGGGCGCAGAGCGCTGCATAGCCCGCGCAAGCTGCCAATGGCGTGTGGCGTTAGCGTAGCGGGTACCTCGAAGCAGAGCTTGCGTGCCTGGGCAGGCTGCTTCTCCAATAGCTGTCTCAGCTCATTGACGAACTCGGCGTTGGTAATCGATG
This sequence comes from Halomonas sp. BC1, assembly GCF_002078135.1. Taxonomy (NCBI): domain Bacteria; kingdom Pseudomonadati; phylum Pseudomonadota; class Gammaproteobacteria; order Oceanospirillales; family Halomonadaceae; genus Halomonas; species Halomonas sp. BC1. The sequence continues at coordinate 2,166 of NZ_LFGS01000009.1, forward strand.
CAATCGACAGGTTGATCCCGAGCGACTGCTCGCCGTGGGCCTTGAGCTTGTCAAGAGCCTTGCGCACTACTGCGATATCCAGCGCGGGCTCCATCGAAAAACGCGTGACCCAGGGAATGAAAATCCCCGCACTTTGCCATTGATTAGCCAGCTGTAGGCGGGCAGGGCACTCGTAGTGCAACACCTGCTGCTCGGCATCCATGACCGGGAAGTAGGCCAACTGCGGCCCCTGGGCAATGGCGTCGGTCAGGGCCGTGCGCCACTGGGTATGATTGCCGAACAGAGAGCCCTGTTCACGCTGCCGCACCACTGTGTGGGTGGCACTGCTGGCACTTTCCGCCTCTGCCAGGGCGTCGTCCAGCGTCGCCAGCAGCGGGCCACGTTCATCATGCGGATGGTAGGCTACCACGGCGGTGGCCAGGCCCGGTGTGGCGCTATTGTGGGGCGACGTTACCTGTGCCAGCGCTTCTTCCAGGCGAGGCAGTAGTGCGTGAGGCTCCTCCTCCATGGGTAGTATCAGCAGAAAGTCACTGCCGTTGAGGCGGCCCACCAAGGGTTCTTCCGAAGTGCTATCCAGCGCGGCCAGCTGCTGGGTGAGCTGCATGAGCAGGGCATCGGTGGCCTGGTGGCCAAGCTGCTCGTTCAACTGCTCCAGGGCGCGCACGCGCACCATGACCAGCAGCCCCGTGGCGCGAGCTTCTTCACTCTCCAGCAGGGCGCCCAGCTTGCCCATGATCACATCGCGGTTCAGGGCACCGGTCACGCGGTCGTGCTGCAGGTGGCGGCGCAGCTCGTCCAGCTTTTGCCCTTCGTGGCTGAGCATCTGGCGCACGTTGGCCGACAGCACGTTCATGGCCTGGGCCACTTCACGCAGCTCCAGCGTGCGGGGTTCCTTGATGGTGGTGAAGCGGCGCGCGCTGATGTCCTTGGCCTGGGCCACTACTCGTACCAGCGGGTGCTTGATGCCCCGCACCATCACCGTGGCCAGGGTCAGGCTGATCGCCCCCGCCAGCAGGAACCAACCCGCCAGCTCCAGCATGCTGCGCCATAGCGAGGCATAGGCAAAACTGTGCTGGCTCTCCAACTCCAGCGTGCCAAACTGCCGCCAGCCATCCTGAACGGTGGCCGTGCCCGTGGGCACATCGAACTGCACCAGGCTACGAAACCAGCCGGGGACGTCGCCGCTGTACTCACCGGCGCGGCGTTCCACCAGCACGTCGCCTTCGGCATCGCGCAGCACGATAGAACGGTAGTAACCGGTATCGAACTGCGCTGCAATCAGCAATTCGAGGATCACCAGTTCCTTGTCCAGCTGGCTCATGGAAAGCGCCAGTGCCGTGGCGTTGTCCTCGTTCTTGATGCGCACTTCCTGCTCGATGTAGGCGCGGCTGCTGTTGATGCTGATGGCCAGGCTGCCGACGAACGACAGCAGCAACAGCACGATAATGGCCAGCCAAAGCTGTTTGATCAGCGACATGGTGCCTGTTCCTCTTAGATGAATCCTTGTGATTGCATGCGCTCGATGACGCTGCGCCAGCGAGACAACCGCGCCAGCGGGTCGGCGCGAGACTCGGAGCCGCCGCCTGCCCACAAACCACTGCTATTGAAACTGAAGACCGGGTCCAGGTCGTTACGCTGGGAAGCGGGCGTGATGGAAGGCATCAGGTTATCCAGCACCAGCGGTTCGGCATTGGGCGTCGAGTAGTAGCCCAGCACCATGTGCGCCTGGGTAATCTGACTACGCCCGATCCGCGCGCGTACGTAAATCATGCGAAGCCGGTCACCCGGAACGCCCAACTGCTTTAACGTGATGTATTTGGCAATCGAATAATCTTCACAGTCGCCCTGGCCTTTACCCATGGCTTCCAGGGGCGTGGCCCAGAAGTCTTCCTGGCCCCAGTTGTTGATATCATCTACCCAGCGAATGCGCCGGTTGAAGAAGTCATTCACGTCACGCAGCTGCGTTTGAATATCCTGGCCCTGCAGGCGGTCGAGCAAACTGAACCACTCTTCCAGTACGTTCACGCCGCTTTGGCCGTAAAGCCGTTGCATGGATTGACGCAGCTGCTGAGGGTTGAAGGCGGCCGCAGGAGAGGGCTGAAGCCCCAGCCCAACACCCAGCAACAAGGCGCCTGTGACGGTCAAGAACCGCCGACGTGTCAGGCCATGGGGAGGAGGGAGTGAGTGCAGGGACATGGACGCCATGAGCGTTGGGTAAATAGGCCTTCAGATTACTCGCTGACATGCAAAAACGCTATCCCTGCTGGTCACAAAGCATCAACGTTTTGTTACTGGGCTGCCTGATAGGTGGCTTCCAACATGGGCTCCAGTTCGGGCCAAACGTTGTCGAGAATGATAGGCTGGGCCTCTGCCGTGGGATGAATGCCATCGCTTTGCATCAACTGTGTATTGAGCGCCACATCTTCCAGCAGGAAGGGCACCAGTGAAAGCGCGTACTCATCCGCCAGCGAGTGGAACACGCCGGTAAAGGCATCACGGTATGCCTGCCCGTAGTTGGGCGGAATATCGATGCCCAGCAGCAGTACCTCGGCATCGGCCTGCTGGCTCTGTTCGATCATGCTGGCCAGGTTGGCGCGCATCTGGGCGGGGGGCAGGCCGCGCAGGCCATCGTTGCCGCCCAGCTCCAGCAGAACGATATCCGGCTGACGCTGTCGGAGAATATCGGCGAATCGTTGCGCACCGCCAGCGGTGGTTTCACCGCTGATGCTGGCATTGACCACCTCGGCCTCGCCCTCCAGACGCTGGGCGAGCAGCGCCACCCAGCCTTGCTCTTCTTCGATACCATAGGCAGCGCTCAAGCTATCGCCCATCACCAGCAGTGTGGGCAATGAGTGGGCACTGTCGTCATCATGGCCGTCATCGGCGTGCGCTGGAAGTACGCTCAAGCAGGCCGCCAGCGTAATGGCCGCCAGCATCACGAAGTTTGAGAAGGCCGATTTTGCAAAAGCTGTGTTGAAGAAGCCAGTTTTCAAGAGTGTCGTGTGCATCGCCTGCTGTATAGGTACCATTCGTTGTCGAACCGTTATTAAAGGGAATTCACGCTTCATGTCCTACTCCTCTGACCCTACTTCCAAAGTGCCCAGCGATGCTGCCAACGCGCATCCGCCCATCACCGACACGCTAACGTCAGATAAGGTTCCCCCGGCCATGGCGCCCAACGTGGTGCTACATGCCCATCAGTTGGCAAAACGCGTCGCCAGTGGCGAGCGCTCGCTGACCATTCTGGACAACCTCGATCTCAGCGTGGCCGCCGGGGAAAGCGTTGCCATTCTGGGCAAGAGTGGGGCCGGTAAGTCTACCCTGCTGGGGCTACTGGCGGGGCTGGACACGCCCAACGACGGTGAGCTGACGCTGTTTGGTCACCCGTTGAGCCAGCTGGATGAGGATGGCCGTGCCGCGCTCAGGGCCGGACGAGTAGGCTTCGTGTTTCAAAATTTCCAGCTGCTGCCCACGCTCAGCGCCTTCGAAAACGTGCTGCTGCCACTGGAGCTATCGCCACGGGCAGGGGAAACCGCTGCCGCCCAGCAGTGGCTGGAACGTGTGGGGCTAGGGGAGCGCACCTCGCATCTGCCCAAGCAGCTGTCGAGGGGCGAGCAGCAGCGCGTGGCGATTGCCCGTGCCTTCGTCACCGACCCGGAGCTGGTGTTCGCCGACGAACCCACCGGCAACCTCGACCCGGATACCGGCGCACAAATCATCGACCTGCTGTTCACGCTGAACCAGCAGGCAGGCACCACGCTGATCCTGGTGACCCACGACCACGCATTGGCGCGTCGTTGCGACCGCTGCCTGCGGCTCAACAATGGGCAGTTGACGCCTTTCGTTCCCGCCCCGGCCACCAGCGAGGAAGGCAATGAGTGAGATCAACTGGCGGCTGGCCGCCCGCAGTTTAAAACGTGACTTGCGCGCGTCAGATGTCCGGGCGCTGTTCGTGGCGCTGATGTTGGCGGTGGCGGCATCTACCATGATCGCCTTTTTCCTGGACCGTCTGGAGCGCGGCCTGGAGCGTCAGGCCAGCCAGATACTGGGCGGCGACCTGGTACTGGAACAGCGCGAGCCCTTCGGTGAGAGCCTGCGTGCCGAACTCGAAGCGGCGGGCTTTACCCTGAGCGATCAGGTAAACCTGGTGTCGATGATTAGTCGCGGTGAGCGCTTTCAACCGGCTAGCCTCAAGGCCGTCGATGATATCTACCCGCATTATGGCGTCAACCTGGTCGATCTGGGCAATGGCGTCGAGCGGTTGGCCTCCGGGCCTGCCGCCGGTGAAGCCTGGGCCGACCCGCGCCTGGCGGAGCTGATCGAGATCGAAATCGGTGATCAGGTACAGGTAGGCCAAACCGAGCTGACCATCACCGGCATCATCGAGCGTGAAGCCGACCAGTCCGCAGGGTTTGGCAACTTCAACCCTCGGCTGATGCTCAATACCGCCGACCTTGACGCCACCGGACTGGTGCAGCCTGGCTCCCGGGTCGAGTTCGAGCTGCTGGCCGCCGGGCCGCCTGCCGCTCTGGAGCAAGTGCAAGGCTTGCTGGCGGATTACGCCGGAGGGCGTGGACGTGCGTGATGTCCGCGTCGACCGGCCGCAGCTGGGCAATGCGCTGCAGCGCGCGGAGAGTTATCTGGGGCTGGCAGGACTGGCAGCGGTGCTGTTGGCCGGGGTCGCAGTGGCCATGTCGACCCGTCGCTATGTCGAACGCCACCTGGACACCGCCGCGCTGCTGCGCTGCTTCGGCGCTAGCCAGCAACAGCTGGTCGTGCTGTTTAGCCTGCAGTTGGTGGGGCTGGCGTTGATAGCCTCGCTGCTGGGGGCCATTCTCGGGCTGTTAGGCCAGGCGCTGCTGCTGTGGTTGTTGAGCAGCTTCCTGCCCATGACGCTGCCTGCCCCAGGCATCATGCCGCTATGGCTGGGTATCTTCACCGCGCTGGCGGTGCTGGTGGGCTTTGCCGGCCCCACCTTGCTGCGCATCAAGCAGGTGAGCGCGCTGAAAGTGCTGCGCCGTGAGCTGGACCCGCTGCCACCTGCCGCCTGGCTGGTGGTGGGCGTGGCCAGCCTGGTGTTTGGTGGCCTGCTATGGCTCTACTCGGGCAGCTTCTCGCTGGCTCTGGCGCTGCTGCTGGGCGGTTCGCTGTTGCTGGCACTGTTGTGGGGCGTCAGTGCCTTGCTGTTGAACGGCTTGCTCAAGGCAGTGCAGCGCCTCTCCGGTGCCAGTGAGTGGGGCCAGGCCCTGCGTTTGGGAGGGCGGCAGTTGGCCCGGCGCAAACAGGCCGGGTTGGGGCAACTGCTGGCCTTTTCGGTGACGTTTTTCGCCATGGCCATGATCGTGCTGGTACGTGGTGATCTGCTGACCACCTGGCAAGACCAGCTGCCGGACACCACGCCCAACTACTTTGCCATCAATATCCAGCCCAGCGAACGCGAGGCCTTCGAGCAGGCCGTGGCCCCTCGCGTTGAGACCCAAAGCACGCTCTACCCCATGGTGCGCGGGCGCATCAGTGCCATCAACGGGCAAGCCCCCCAAGATGTCGTGCCACCCGATGCCCGTGGCGACAACTCCTTGCGCCGGGAGCTGAACCTCACCTGGCAAGCCACGCTGCCGGAAGGCAATCGCGTGGTGGCCGGGCAATGGTTTCGCACCCCCAGCGAGCCCCAGGGCTGGATGAGTGAAGTCGAAGCCACTGCCTCGGTGGTGGCCAGTACCGTGCCCATTTCCGTGGAAGAGGGGCTGGCAGCCCGCCTGGGGCTAGGCGTGGGCGATGAAATGACCTTCACCGTGGGGGGCGATACCATCACCACCCGCATCGACAGTTTGCGCAGCCTGAACTGGGATAGCTTCAACCCCAACTTCTTCGTGATCTTTCCGCCGGGCGCGTTGGAGTCCTTTGGGCATAGCTTCATCACCGCCTTCCACTTGCCAGACGCGGAGCAGGGCCTGGTACGCCAGCTGGTCAGCGACTTCCCCGGCGTCTCGTTGCTCAACGTCGATGCTATTCTGGGCCAGGTGCGGGACGTACTCACCCAGGTAACGCGGGCCGTCGAGCTGGTGCTGGCCCTGGTGCTGTTGGCAGGGGTGAGCGTGTTGTATGCCGCCCTCACGGCCAGCCGACCGGTACGCGCCCATGAAAGCGGCCTGCTGCGGGTGTTCGGGGCGGGTAATCGGATGATCTCCCGCGTGCAGGGAGCCGAGTACGCCCTGCTGGGCTTTGCCAGCGGGCTGCTGGGCGCGGTGCTGGCCGAGCTGGTCACCGCCGCGCTCTACCTCTACTGGCTCGACCTCACCCCGCGCCTGCATTGGGGCCTATGGCTAGTGCTGCCCCTGGGCGGCGCGCTACTGATCGGCATCATTGGTCATCTGCTTTCTTACCAACTGCGCCGCCAAGCCCCCGCCGCCAGCCTGGGGCTGTTAGGCGAAGCGTAAGTAACGAAAGAGTGGCTGCTCAGGTAGCCACTCAAGCCAACCTGTGGGAGGCCCAATTCATTGGCTTATAGCCAGAGCAGCCACCCAAGCTATCCTGTGGGAGGCCAATTTATTGGGCGATTGCTTGGGCAGGCACCCATATCAAGCTGGGTACTGGAATCATCGCGAGCTAAAGCTCCCTCCCACAAGAGTCTCCCAGCCACAAGAGTCTCCCAGCCACAAGAAGCTTCCAGCCACAGCTGGGCTTATTGGCTATACCAGAGCAGCCACCCAAACCAACTTGTGGGAGGCCAGTTCATTGGCTTATAGCCAGAGTAGCCACTCAAACTATCCTGTGGGAGGCCAATTTTATTGGGCGATTGCTTGGGCAGGCACCCATATCAAGCTGGGTGCTGGAATCA
>NZ_LFGS01000009.1:9406-16990 GCF_002078135.1 Halomonas sp. BC1
ACAAGAAGCTCCCAGCCACAGCAGGGCTTCTTAACCTCTGGGAGGTCAACTCATTGGCTATAGCCAGAGCAGCCATCCAAACCATCCTGTGTGAGGCCAATTTCATTGGGCGACTGCCTGAGTAGGCACCTAGGCTATCCTGTGGGAGGCCAATTTTATTGGGCGATTGCTTGGGCAGGCACCCGTGCTGGAATCATCGCGAGCTAAAGCTCCCAGCCACAAGAAGCTCCCAGCCTCACCTGCGCTTTCTGTCACCGATCAATCGATTAACGAAAATATGCTAGTTTAAATAAAGTTAATCACATGAATGGAGAGTGGCCACATGAGTAGAAGTTATCAGCTGAGACGTGGCAGGCTCTCCATCCCCAACAGTTATTATCTGGTGACCATCACCACTCAGCGTCGGCAACCTGTCTTTTCCACTTTTTCCCAGGCCCGTCACGCGGCTCGACACTTTTATCATCCACGTGTGTCAGTTCTTGCCACTACCTACGCCTATGTAGTCATGCCAGACCACATTCATTGGCTTTTTCAACTAAATGAACAGCTATCGGAGGCCGTAAGACGCTACAAGGCTTATGTCTCTTTGGATATTGGACAGAGCGTTTGGCAGGACGGCTTTCATGATCGAATGATTAGGGATGAAACTGCCCTAAAAGCAGCGGCCAGATACATTGTCGCCAATCCATTGCGTGCCAACTTGGTCGACGATATCAAAGCCTATAGCTACTGGAATGCTATATGGCTGTAACTGGGTAGCGCAGCCACCCAAACTAACTTGTAGGAGGCCAATGCATGGGCTTATAGCCTGAGCAGCCAACCAAGCTATCCTGTGGGAGGCCAATTTATTGGGCGACTGCCTGCGCAGGCACCCAAGCTATCCTGTGGGAGGCCAATTTCATTGGGCGACTGCTTGGGCAGGCACCCGTGCTGGAATCATCGCGAGCTAAAGCTCCCTCCCACAATAGGCTGCCAGCCACAAGAAGCTCCCAGCCACATTAGGGCTTCTTAACCTCTGGTAGGTCAACTCATTGGTTATAGCCTGAGCAGCCACCAAACCAACCTGTGGGAGGCCCATTTATTGGGCAACTGCATGAGCCGGTGCATTCTTCGCTTTTCACAAAGCAGGCTTCGTGTATGCTACGCGCCTCTTCATTGGAGTTCGCGGCATGTGGTCGTTCAACGTCTCTCATTTCTTACCTGTGCTTCCTCGTTTTCAACAGGGTAGGCCGATCCTGGCAGGGCTTGTCGTCACCCTGTTGAGCGTTGGTGATGCCCATGCATCCGTGGCGCGTCTGGAGGCTGACCTGCAGGCCCAGTGGGGTCGTGGCGAGCAGCTCATCGAAATCGGCGAACTCCGTGAACAGGAGCAGCGCGTGATCGCCGAGCACATCGTGATCCGGCAGGCGCAAGGCGATGTGGTGACCATTGAGGCTTACCACGTGCAGGGCGATTACGACCAACCCGAGAGCGTCTCGTTTCACGGTATTCGCGTCATCGAGCCTGACGTCAGTGACCCGGTCTTGACGCTGACCGAGCTGGCCCTCGATCGACCAGGAGCGGCCGTCCCCGACTTCGCCAACTTCACGACCCCAGATGCACCGCTTCACGGCTTGCGTTTGCAGGAGCTTTCGCTGTGGCTGGACGGCACCTTGGCCAAGCAGTGGACAGCAGAGTGGGGCAACGACGCGGCGCTGACGGGCTACCTCACCCTGGAAGCCCTGGTGCTGGAAGAGATGAGCCACGCCGCCCTTGGACGTTTTGAGCTACACGGGCTAAACGCCGAGTTCAACGATTTGGCGTCTGGCTTTACCGCGTCTCTGGCGCTGGATGAAGTGATCGTTCGTGGGCTGCAAGGGCTCGACCGCCCAGGGCAAGCGCAGTTGGAACGGGCCGAGTTGAATGGCTTCAGCCTGACCGGAGACCGCTGGAGTGTTCTGCTGGAGCGCGCCTGGGCCAGTGGCAATACCTACGTAGGCGATGTGGGCTTCCAAGGAGCCGCGCTGGATATCGGGCAACTGATTCGCTTGGCGCCTGCGCAAGAGCGCCAGGACCTTCAGGTAATGAACAATGTATTGACCGGTGGCAGCGGGCAGATGAATGCCGCAGGTCGCAGTGTCTCTGAGTGGGATGACGAGACCCGACCAGCGCAGCTGACGTCGGAAGGCTTCTTGCAGCTCAGCGAGGCGGGGGAGGTGAGCTACCAGATGGCGCTTCCCGTGACGCTACCTGGGCGTGCCACCATCGAACAGGCGATGCAACACCCAGCCCTGTTCGAAACGGCCAGGCTTCACGGCGGTAACGTCACCCTGGCTTACAAGGATGCTGGCCTGCTGCCGCGTCTCGCCTCTGAACTCGCCGCCCAAGAGGGGATCAGTACCTCGCAAATGGTGTCACACAGTTGGGCCCAGGCCCGCCAACTCGAAGCCGTGGCAGGCCCGCAGGTCGCCAAACTGATGGTGGCGCTGGTCGATATCATGGGCGGCCACGCCCAATCCTTGACCACGCACATCGCGCTGCCGGACCCCTTTACCCTCGAACAATTCATGATGGACCCGCTGGGCAGCAGTCAGCGCCTACGCGTCACTTTCGAATTGAAATAGCGCGGTTGTCCAGTTGGTCAGCCTGTAAAGGCTACCGCCAACATGAAACATGCTCATGTAACACCTGATACGGATGCGATGAAAGTCGCGTCCGAGTGGGTTATCATGGCTCCCTCGCTTCTCCATGATGACCGTTTCGTTACGAGGTTCCCGCCGATGTTCAGCCGCGACATGACAATTGCCGGATTCGATGATGTGCTGTTTGATGCCATGCAGAAGGAAGTGGCACGCCAGGAAGCCCACATCGAACTGATTGCTTCCGAAAACTACGCCAGCCCGCGTGTCCTGGAAGCACAAGGCAGCCAGCTGACCAATAAATACGCTGAAGGCTACCCCGGCAAGCGCTACTACGGCGGCTGTGAGTTTGTCGATATCGCCGAGAACCTGGCCATCGATTACGCCAAGGAGCTGTTTGGCGCCACCTACGTCAACGTGCAGCCGCACTCCGGCTCTCAGGCAAACAGTGCCGTATTCCAGGCGCTGGTCAGCCCCGGCGATACCATCCTCGGCATGAGCCTGGACGCGGGCGGTCACCTGACCCACGGTGCCAAGCCCAACTTCTCTGGCAAGCACTACAATGCTATCCAGTACGGTCTCGATGAGCAGGGCCTGATCGATTACGCTCAAGTGGCTCAGCTGGCTCGTGAGCACCAGCCGAAAATGATCATTGCGGGCTTCTCGGCCTACTCCCAGATTGTTGATTGGGCCAAATTCCGCGAAATCGCCGACGAAGTAGGGGCTTACCTGCTGGTCGATATGGCCCACGTGTCGGGTCTGGTGGCCGCCGGTGTCTACCCCAGCCCGCTGCCCCACGCCCACGTGGTCACCTCCACCACCCACAAGACCCTGCGTGGCCCCCGTAGCGGCGTCATCCTCTCGGCGGAAAACAACCCCGAGATCGAGAAAAAGCTCCAGTCTGCCGTGTTCCCCGGCGGCCAGGGCGGCCCGCTGATGCACGTCATTGCGGCCAAGGCGATCTGCTTCAAGGAAGCCATGGCGCCCGAGTTCAAGACCTACCAGCAGCAGGTCGTCAAGAACGCACAGGCCATGGCAACCGTGTTCATCGAGCGTGGCTACGACATCGTCTCGGGCGGTACCGAAGATCACCTGTTCCTGCTTTCTCTGATCAAGCAAGGCGTGACCGGCAAGGATGCGGATGCTGCCCTGGGCCGCGCCCACATCACCGTCAACAAGAACGCCGTGCCCAACGACCCGCAAAGCCCGTTCGTCACCTCCGGCCTGCGTATCGGCACCCCGGCAGTGACCACCCGTGGTTTCGGTGAGCAAGAGTGTAGCCAACTGGCAGGCTGGATCTGCGATATCCTCGATGTGCTGGCCAAGGGTGAAGACACCAGCGGCATCGAAGCTCAGGTGTTGGATAAAGTGGCAGAGGTGTGTGGCCGCTTCCCAGTCTACAAGTAAGCACTACTGCCTTCAGTAAGTAAAAACGCTAGCCTTGGGCTAGCGTTTTTTTGTTTCCCAGGTCAATCGGCAGAGCGGTCCTGAGCATCACGTGCAGGCTCTGGTCTCACGACGCTGACGGTGCGCTGCTCCTTGGTCCATTTTCCCGCTTTTTTGTCGATATACTGAAAATGCTCGTTGGTGAAGCTGCCCTGGTTACAGGCATGCCGATAGGAGACAGTGGGCACGGCCTGTTGATCGAGTAGTTCGATGAACACCCCCGGCCCGGTCAGCTCGAAGACGTTGGTCAGGGAGCTGTCCTGAATGTTGTGCTGCACTCGTTCGATCAGCCTCAACAGGTTCGGATTGCCGGGGCGGCTGGCAATGAAATAGTTGCTGAGCTCGCCACGGCGGGTGGTGATGTAAAGCTCCTCATGCTTGCCTAGCGTGTTGGCCAAGGGCCAGATCGCGTGGGCATCGATATCCAGATACACGCCACCGTGTTGGTTGAGCACCAGCAGCCTCCAGAAATCGGCCTGGGCAGCACCGATTTGTAGGCGGTCATATTGCTGATTGATCTCTGGAGAGTAGTGAGCGGCAATGAACGCTTTTCTGGCCTCGGTAATCATGAAGCGGTATTCGAAGCGCGGGGCCATCAAGCGGTTGAACAGGTAGTTCAAGTAAACAGGGAGCGTGACCTTATTGGTGAAGTTGGTTTGCCAGATGATCCTGGGGATGGGCGTTGGCTCTTTGGGCTTCAGCCAGGGGGCCGCTTGTTCCGGTAGCGTAAAGCGTTTTTTGGGGAACAGGGCATGAAAACCATAGCTCAACAGCTTGGTGATGTTGGCCGCTAGCTTGATGACTCTGCTGGTCGCCACGATATGCGGCTTGCGAGGTTTCGGTTGAGACGGCATCGGCTCTCTTTGCTCATTTCAATGAAAAGCCTGGGGAGTAAGCTCCTCAGGCTTTTCGACAATATTGAATGTTGCGGGGACGTTTACCCGATCATCACCAGCCGCCCTGGCCTTCCAGCAGGCTGCGGATGTTGTTATCGAGGGGGAGACGGAAGTCTGCACTGCCCAGCACCATGGCATCACCCGCACGCACTACCCGTGCGCTCACATACAAGGAGTCCTGACCCTGAGCATAGGTTCCCATGAGAATGGAGCGAGCATTGTGCTGAGCGCTCAGGCGTTGCACTTGTCTGGAGAGAATCAATTCCCCCACATTCTCTTCGATGAACATGCTATCGCGCATCTTGACTTCCCGCACCTGCATGCCTTGCTGAGCGAGAGCCGAAGCCATGATCTCCGAGCTTATACGCCCAAACGTGGAAGACTGGCTCAAGTTGTCGATGCTGACGAAGGTAGCCGCAATCATGGGGCTATAGCGGGTAAGATCTGGGTTGCTTGCCATCATTTGCTGAGCAGCTTGATGGGCAAGTTCAGACAGGTCTGGTTTGGGAGCTTCAGGTTGGCTGCTGTTGCCAAGCGATGCGCAGCCCGTCAGCATCAATAGCGCAAGGCTCAGCGCAGCAGTGTTCATGGCGCGGCGGTAAGAGACAGGAAGCACCGTCATAAGCGTCAACAGCATAAAGGTTACCAAGTGTCGGTGATGGAAATAGTCGGCGTTCTGGGGGCCTGTGGCACTCTATGGGGTGCATACTGGCGCCGATCACCGGCATTAATGTAATAGATATTGGACGACGAGTAGAGGATTTGATCCTGTTCCACGATCTGTGTGGTGACGATGATCTCTTCGTTGCTGGTGGGTGTCCAACTACCCCCGACAGAGTCGGCGAAGATGCCGGCCGGGATCAGTGCCAGCCCAGGCTCACTCCAGTGGCGGATGGGAAAGCTGGCGACGGCAATGCCGGTTGCCAGCGCCGTGTAAGCACCAAAAGGCGGGCGCGTATAGCCACGGTCACGATGCTGAACGACTTCCACATCGATCTGAACCGTAGCGCCGTTGGCGCGGGGCTGGGTAGTGACGCTGCCACCGCGTGACACCAGCTCGCTGGTCAGTAGGGTTCTGAAGCCTCGTTCGAACTCTCCGCCACTGTAATAGCTGCCGTACTGCGCGTGTTCGGGGGCGAGAATGTGCAGGTCGCGGAACCGTACCCGTTCGCTAGCCAGGATACCTGCCGCTTCATGTCGGGCCAGGACTTCCCAGTGCTGGGCAGCCTGCATGCGCTGTTGTTCACTGTAAGGGTAGGTGGTAGCAATCGGCGTTTGTGATGTGTTGGCGTAAAAACAGCCGCTTAGCATCAAGCTAACCGCGCCAAGCCCGAGTGGGGCAAGATAGCGGCGAGTGAAAGACAGCAAAGGACGAATGCGCACCGGGTAGTTCCTTATCGCTAGTAAACGGCTTTTTGACAGGGCTTTTTGATAGACTAGTTTGCCATGCTCATAGTAAATCGGCCACGAGGTTTAAAACTTGAATGAGTAACCCCCATGCTTGAGGACCACCGTAGCGGCCCCCGTCACGATTCGTTGTTGTCATCATGCCCGGAAGACGATAGCAATAATGGCTGGATGATCAGTTACATCGACATCATGACGCTACTGGTGGCGCTGTTCGTGATCATCATTGCGGCGGCCGGGGTGACCGGCCCCGGTTGGAGCCCTGAAGCAGATGACACCGACGTCAGCGAAAGCAGTGTGCCTGCTCTTGAAGTGCCGCTGCCCGTATTGTTGGATGAGCGACGCCAAAAGCGCAACATCGCTTACCTGAATGAGCCCGGCACGCTCAGCCCGATGGCCATCAGTGCGGCTCTGGGGGTCGCGGGATTACCTGCTCCGATCATGCGCGTTCCCGAGCCTATGGGGGCGCCACCCTTGCTGGCATTGGCACCCGCCGAAAGCGACACATCGCCCGTCGCGCCGCTGCTGGAGCGCTACCTGCCTGCCTTGCCAACGCCGCTGCTCGTCGATGAGACACAGCGCTTGGGCCAGCCGTTGGCCAGTTACATGGTACTGCTGACCGACCGGCCGCCTGTCAACGTGCAACAGATCGACGATGAGGCCATCAGCAGCGCTTTGGCGCTGGACGAGCAGCTGCCCGAACGCGTCGAAACATCGCTTTATTTGCCCAATCTGGAAGGCGTCGAGGTCTCCAGGGTAGCGGAAGGTATCAGCCTGCGGGTGCAGGATCAGCTGCTGTTTCCCTCTGCCGCAGCTGGGTTGTCGGAAGGCGGTACATCGCTGGTGGGCAGCCTGCTGGAAACCATCCAGCGCTATGACGGCGAAGTATGGGTCGAAGGGCACTCGGACAGTCAGCCGATCAATACCCCTGAGTTCTCGTCCAACTGGGCGCTTTCCAGCGCACGGGCCATTGCCATCGTTGAAGCACTGGAGGCCGCTGGGGTCGAGCCAGAGCGTCTGCGCGCCGTCGGGTTTGCCGATACCCGCCCGCTGGAGGATAACAGCAGCGCCGAAGGGCGCGCCCGCAACCGCCGTGTCGAAGTGGTGATTCACGTGGAGTAAGCTCCCACACGCTGGCTTGGGGCGGCTCACTGTTGTAGGAGGAGGCTTCAGCCCGCGATGATTCCAGCATTTGGCTTGATATGGGTGGCTACTCA
>NZ_LFGS01000009.1:17767-21351 GCF_002078135.1 Halomonas sp. BC1
ATGGCTTGGGTGACTGCTCTGGCTATAAGCCAATGAATGGGCTTCCCACAGGCAGGCTTGGGACTGCTTTGTTTTTGCTGAACAAAAAAAGCCCGCCAGGGGGGTGGCGGGCATCAAAGGGCTTGGCTCACTGCAGCCCACTGACATCAGGTGAGGGGGGTGTACGAGACAGTCAGTGGGTACAATTCGAGTATAGCTATTTTGAAATGTTTGCCAAGGGTTTGTGCAAATTTTCTGTTTTTTTTATGCTCGGTGTTTTGATTAGATAAGACTTGTACAATAATTCAGCACTATTTCCCCGACCTCCCTGCCTCTTTCTCATGCTCTATTTTGGTGCGTCATGGGTTGCCCTATTTTGGTGCTTGCTCTGACACCGCTTCGATAGTGCTTTAATCTTTTGATTTTATTTAATTAAAGCATCTTGGCGTGCATTTTGCTTTGGTGGTTGTCTACCTTGGGTATTGATCTCAAAAGATGGCTACGTTGGGCTTTTGGGTGACCTGATTTCAGTTTGCAGAAGGTGCTGCCATGACCGAGTTCGCTAGTCCTGAACTACTTGATCCCGCGTTACAGCCGCGTTTGGTGGTCACTGATCTCGACGGTTCCTTGCTGGACCACCATAGCTATGATTTTTCGCCTGCCGCTCCCTGGCTTGCTCGTCTCAAGCAGCTGGGTGTCCCGGTGATTCCCGTGACCAGCAAAACTCGGGCAGAACTACTGCCGCTGCGTGAAGCCCTGGGGCTGACGGCGACGCCCTTCATTGCCGAAAACGGTGCCGTGATTGGCCTGCCGCCAGGCTG
Organism: Halomonas sp. BC1; assembly: GCF_002078135.1. NCBI lineage: Bacteria > Pseudomonadati > Pseudomonadota > Gammaproteobacteria > Oceanospirillales > Halomonadaceae > Halomonas > Halomonas sp. BC1. The sequence goes on from NZ_LFGS01000009.1 coordinate 18,568, forward strand.
GTGCCATGCCAGCCTTGATCGGCCGGGTAGTGGGCCAGACGGCGTGGTCATCAAGCACACGGGGGTCGATATCCGCTTTATCCGTGCGCGGTTGGCCATCTGGAAGCAGCGCCTCAACCTGCGGTTTACGCCCATGGGAGAGATGCAGGTGGCGGAAGTCATCGCCAGAACCGGCCTGGACGAGCCTCGGGCCAAGGCGGCCAAACGGCGTGAGGGCAGCGAGCCGCTGATCTGGGAAGACGACGAGCGTGCCCTGGAGACCCTGCGCGAGGCGCTGGAGGGCGATGGTTTGACCATGACCCAGGGCGGGCGTTTTTGGCACGTCATGGCGCAGGCATCAGGCAAGGGGAGTGCGGTGACCTGGTTGATCCAGCGCTTTGCGGCGCTGCGCGGGCGCCAGCCGCTGGCGTTGGGGCTCGGCGATGGCCCCAACGACGTTTCCATGCTGGAAGCCGTGGACCAGGCCGTGGTGATCAAGGGCTGCCATGACTTGATGGTGGCACCGCACAACCGGGCGTTGTATCGCACCCAGGCAACCGGGCCAGCCGGATGGGCCGAGGGGGTGGCTCACTGGTGGGGGCGAGACGACCGCCGATTAGCGGCGGAATCCCACCAGCAAGCGGCCACGGCTTAACCCAACGAGGAAGTGCCCATGAGTGATTTTCATCAGAATGGCGTCATCACCGATTTTCATAACCTGACCCGTCGCCCCGTGGAAGAGCTCGAGCGGGAGCTGTGCCAATTTGCCAAGCGCCGCCCCATGGGGCTGATTCTACCGTCGCTGTTTTCCGAGCTGGAAGGGCCTGCACTCTCGGCCATTGTGGACGAGCTGGCCAAAGTGCCGTATCTCAACGAAATCGTGATTGGACTGGACCGGGCCGATCGCGAACAATTTCTTTATGCCCGCGAGTTTTTCTCACGCTTGCCGCAGCACACCCGCATTCTATGGAACGATGGACCCCGGCTGCGTGAGCTGGATGCCGAGCTAGAACACCACGGGCTGGGGGCGTTGGAGCCCGGCAAGGGGCGCAACGTGTGGTATTGCGCGGGCTATGTGCTGGCCTCCGGGCGCTCGACCGTGGTTGGGCTGCACGACTGCGACATTCTTACCTATGACCGTAGCCTGCTGGCGCGCTTGATGTACCCGGTGGCGCACCCACGCTTCAACTACAGCTTCTGCAAGGGGTACTACCCGCGCATCGCCGAAGGCAAGCTGAATGGCCGGGTGTCTCGCTTGATGGTAACGCCGCTGCTGCGAGCGCTGAAGACCGTGTGCGGTCCGCTACCGTATCTGGATTACCTGGACAGTTTCCGCTACCCGCTGTCGGGGGAGTTTGCCATGCGCAGCGATGTGCTGGAGGGCATTCGCATTCCTGCCGATTGGGGGCTGGAAATTGGCGTGCTCTCGGAGCTACAGCGCAACTACTCGCATCGCCAGCTGTGCCAGGTAGATATTGCCGATGCCTATGACCACAAACACCAGCCAGTGAGCGAAGAGGATGCCAGCGGTGGCTTGAACCGCATGAGCCTGGATATTGCCAAGGCCCTTTATCGCAAGCTGGCCACGCAAGGCGTCAGTTTTAGCAGCGAAGATTTCCGTACCTTGAAAGCCACCTACTATCGGTTGGCGCTGGACTTGATCGAGGCCTATGACCACGACGCTACCATGAACGGTTTGAGTCTGGACCGTCACTGCGAAGAGCAGGCGGTAGAGCTGTTTGCCAGCAACCTGCTGGAAGCTGGCAACCTGTTTCTCGACAACCCGCGTGAGCGCCCGTTCATTCCCAGCTGGAACCGGGTGCAGGCCGCTGTACCTGACCTGCTGACCCGCATGCACGAAGCGGTCGCGCTGGATAACCAGGGGGATGTGTAGGCCATGACGGCCTACGTTTGACGCCTAGAAATCGTCGCTGTGCGCCTGTGTGCTGGAAGGCGCCAGTGACAACGCCTGGGCTTGATGCCGTGACGCGTTGAGCTTGAAGTTGCTGACCATCTGACGCAGCTGGGTGCTCAAATGCGCCAATTGCTGGGTAGCGTGGTTGCTCTGCTGCACCAGTCCGGCATTTTGCTGGGTCATTTGATCCATCTGTGTCACGGCCTGGTTGACCTGCTCGATGCCGCTGCTCTGTTCGATGGTGGCCGCAGAGATCTCCTGAACCAGCGTGCTGAGCTGCTGAATATCGCCCACCATGCCATTGATCACTTCGCCGGTACTGCGCACTCGGCGGCTGCCTTCCACCACCTGGGCATCGGCATTCTCGATCAGCCCCTTGATCTCCTGAGCGGCAGAAGCGGAGCGGCTGGCCAGTTGGCGTACCTCATTGGCCACCACGGCAAAACCGCGACCCTGTTCCCCGGCGCGGGCGGCTTCCACGGAGGCATTCAGCGCCAGGATATTGGTCTGGAAGGCAATCGCATTGATCGTCTCGACGATGCTGCTCATGCGAGTGGCGCTTTCATTGATGGTGGCCATGGTGTCGATGACGGACGACATGGCGTCACTACCGCGTTGAGCGCTCTCAGCGGTTCGCGAGGCCAGGTTGCGGGCATGGTCGGCATGCTCAGCGTTCTGTTTTACCGTGGCGGTCAGCTGCTCCATGCTGGAGGCCGTTTCCGCCAGCGAGGAAGCCTGCTCTTCGGTGCGCGTCGAGAGCTCTTCGTTGACCCCCACGATCTGCTCGACGCCGTTATTGACCTGGTCCGCGCCGTGATGGATATCGCTGATGGTGTCCGCTAGGGTTTCACGCATGCGGTTGATCAAATTGCGCGTCAAACCTCGGCCTT
>NZ_LFGS01000009.1:22467-29199 GCF_002078135.1 Halomonas sp. BC1
GTCGAACAGCAGGCTGCTGTGGTCACTGCTTTTCAGCGTGGCGGCCTGGGTCAGGTCGCCATCGGCAATATGACGCACTACGCTGGCGGCATAGCGTGGGTCACCGCCCAGCCGACCCGCCACATCCCTGATCACCCAGCCCATCAGCAGCGTCACGGGCAGACCAATGATCAGCAGAATGACCGCCGAACGCACCAGCCCAGCGACAAAGGCAGCATCGATATCGTCCACATAGACCCCCGCCGCCATGGACCAGCCCCATTCGGGTAAGTGGGCCACATAGCTCACCTTGGGCGATTGCTCTTCCCCCGAGATGCGTCGCGAGTAGTAGTCCACGTGGCCACCGCCCGCCTGGGCCACGTCACGCAGTACGCTGTAAAGGCGCATACCACTGGCGTCCTGGAAGTTGGTCATGTCTTCGCCACGGGGGCGGTTGGGGTGTGACACGATGGCCAGCTGGTTGTCGAACGCAAACACGTACTCGCCGTCACCAAAGCGTACGCTGGCAAGGTTGTCGATGGCCCGCTGCTGCGCTTCATCGACGCTCAGTTCACCGCTGGCGGCACGGGCCTGCAGATCGGCGAGCTGACCGTGAACGCTGTTGACGATGTATTGAATGCTGTCGCGGCGCTCGTTGGCGATGGTCTGGCGATTTTCCCACGCCAGCCAGCCCACCAAAAGCAGCATGGCCACCCAGATGATGCCCAGTGTGCTCCACAGTTTCTGTGTAGTAGTCAGGTTGTTCATGGCATCCTTATATCGATTAGTTCAGTGAGTGAGCCTTCACTCCTATCGGCCATGAGGTGGCCTACCTTAGTCGAAAGGAGTATTTTTAACTAAATTTTACAATTGATAATTCTAAAAGGTAATAACCATATAATGTTTTAGTGAGATACACTTGATGAAATGCACACTGCATGCGGTCAACTGCATGCGGTCAACTGCTGGAGGTCCATCATGCAACGCCCCGTCGTCACGCCCTTTTTCGATGAGCCAACCAACACGTTCAGTTACGTGGTGAGAGACCCCGATGGCACCGCCTGCGCCATCATCGACTCCGTACTCGATTTTGATTACGCCGCTGGGCGAACCGATACCCGTTCAGCGGAGCAGATCATCTCGTTCGTGCGCCGTGAAGGGCTAAACGTGGCCTGGATACTGGAAACCCACGTCCATGCCGACCACCTTTCGGCGGCCCCCTATTTGCACGCCCAGTTGGGCGGCAAGACCGGCATTGGAGCGCACATCGTCGAGGTACAGGAGATCTTCGGCAAGGCCTTCAATGCGGGCACCGAGTTTGCTCGGGACGGTAGCCAGTTCGACGCGCTATTCCAGGAGGGCGATACCTTCATGATTGGAGCCCTGGAAGCCAGCGTGCTGCATACGCCTGGCCACACGCCCGCCTGTTTGACCTATGTGGTGGGGGATGCCGCGTTTGTCGGCGATACGCTGTTCATGCCCGACTACGGCACCGCCCGCTGTGATTTTCCCGGTGGCGATGCCCGCACTCTCTATCGTTCGATTCAGAAAGTGCTGGCCCTGCCTGACACGACACGGCTGTTTCTGTGCCACGACTATAAAGCCCCAGGGCGTGACGTGTACCAGCACGAAACCAGCGTTGCCGAGCAGCGCCAGGCCAACGTTCATGTGCACGAGGGCATTAGTGAAGACGCCTTCGTGCGTATGCGCACCGAGCGAGATGCCACCCTGGGCATGCCTCGGCTGATCATCCCATCGGTGCAGGTTAACATGCGGGCTGGGGAGCTGCCCCCCGAGGAAGACAACGGTCAGGTGTATCTCAAGGTGCCGATCAATCGTTTCTAAATCTTTTCAACCCACGTAATACGAGGAGCAGACGGTGGACGTAATGGCAAGCCTGCAAGGGCTGGTGGGGGGCGTGTTGATTGGGCTCTCCGCCGTTTGGTTGATGGGGGCGCTGGGGCGTGTTGCCGGCATCAGCGGGATCATTGGAGGGCTGGTGCTTCAGCGGCCCAAGGGCGATAGCGCCTGGCGGGTGGCTTTTTTGGCGGGCCTGGTCAGCGGCCCGCTGCTGGTCATGGCGCTGGGCGGAGGCCTGGGCAATGTAGCTGGCAGCCCCGGTGAAGTGATTGGCGCGCCTGCCGGAGGCATCTCATTGATGCTGTTGGCGGGCCTGCTGGTGGGGCTGGGCACCGGGCTGGGCAGCGGCTGCACCAGCGGCCACGGCGTATGTGGTTTGGCGCGCTTGGCGCCGCGTTCCATGGCGGCCACGGGCATGTTTCTGGTGACCGCCATCGCCACGGTGTATGTGGTTCGTCATGTCATTGGGGGTGGCGTATGAGCCGGGCCGCGTTGAAAACGGCAGCGGGCTACGTGGCAGGGCTGCTGTTTGGGTTAGGGCTGGCTATTTCCGGCATGACCGACCCAGCGAGGGTGCTGGGGTTTTTGGACATCGCGGGCGCCTGGGACCCCACGCTGATGTTCGTGCTGGGGGGCGCGGTGTGCACCACGTTTGTCGGTTACCGGCTGGTGTTTGCTCGGGGGCAGCCGCTGTTGGCCGGTGGCTTTCAACTGCCCACGCGCCAGGAGCTGGATGGCAAGCTGCTGGGCGGTGCGGCGCTATTTGGAGTGGGTTGGGGGCTGTCCGGCTACTGCCCGGGGCCTGCCATTGCTTCTTTGGGCGGCGTCACGCTGCCGTTACTGGCCATGTTGGCGGCCATGATGTTGGGCTGGTGGGGGGCTGCACGCCTGTCTCGCTAGCACCACCGAACCCACGCGGCATGTTGTCGCCCTTGCCCCTGTCGGCAGGGGCGTTTTTTTTGATCTGCGGCAAGGGTTTTCGACCGGCGCTTAACGCTCGGTTAATACGCTTTTGTCATGCTGCTTCCATAACAAGGAAACCGCTATGCACGTCCTATTGATTGAAGATGACCCGCTGGTGGCGTCGGGTATTCGCGCCGGACTGATGATGTATCACTTTGTGGTCGAGCACGTGACGTCGTTACAGGCAGCGCGGCAGGCCATGCAGAGTGTCGCCAGCGACGTGGTCATCCTCGACCGTGGGTTACCGGATGGCGATGGCTTGACCCTGCTGCAAGCCTGGCGTGACGAAGGGGTCACCACGCCGGTGCTGGTGCTCACGGCCAGAGATGCCGTGCGTGACCGGGTGGATGGGCTGCAAACCGGTGCCGACGACTACCTGATCAAACCCTTCGACCTGGATGAGCTGGTCGCGCGCCTGCATGCGCTGTTGCGGCGTGTGGCAGGGCGCAGCCAGGGCTTGACCGTGCACGGCACCCTGACCCTGGACCCGGCTGCCCGAGAAGTGAGAGTGGCCGATCACCTGGTTGCCCTGTCGCGTCGTGAACTGGTGCTGCTGGAAGCTTTCCTGCATGCGCCGCGCAGCGTGCTTTCCGCCGACCAGCTCAAGGATAGCCTGTATGGCTTGAGCGACGATGTCGAAAGCAACGCGCTCAATGTGCACATTCACCACCTGCGGCGCAAATTGGGCAGCGGCATCATCGAAACCGTGCGTGGGTTGGGGTATCGGTTGGGCAAGCCCGAGGCGGTCCAGGTGCCCGGCCAGCGGCCCAAGGGGCAGCGATGAGCCTGCGCGCACGGCTACTGTTGACGCTGGGCATCACGCTGGTGCTGCTCTGGGGCGTGGCTGCCGCGTGGCTGTTGAACGATTTACAGGCGTCTTTCGTGCGCACCCTCGACCAGCGGCTGGCCCAGTCGGCGCGCATGGTGGCTGGGCTGGTTCATCAGCTGCCGCCAGAGGTGTGGGAGCAGAACATGACCGCCGCGCTTTCCATTCCACCCATTGAAGGGCTGGCCTGCCAGGTGCACTCGCCACGTGGAGAGATCATTGCACGCACCCACGCCAATATGGAGGCCGTGTTGGCTCCCGGTCAGCACGGCCATAGCTACCGTCAGGAAGGGGAGACCACCTGGCGTGTGTTCACCTACGAGCGAGGTGGGCTGATCATCACCACGGCAGACCGCATGGATGAGCGCAACCTGCTGCTGGGCGGCATCGTGCGGGTGGCTGTGGTGCCGTTCGTGGTGGCGCTGGTGGGTAGCCTGGTCGCCCTGTGGATTGGGGTATGGCGTGGGCTGGCGCCACTGTCACGTTTGCGCGCCTCCCTGGCCAGCCGCCATCCGGAAGCGCTGGCGCCGGTGTCTACCTATGGTGTGCCCAAGGAGATCAAGCCGCTGATCGACACGCTCAATGGGCTGCTGGTGCGCGTTCAACAGACGCTGGTGCGCGAGCAGCGCTTCACCAACGATGCCGCCCATGAGCTGCGTACGCCGCTAACGGCTATCAAGACCCACCTTCAAGTGGCGCAGCGGGCAGAAGGCCCGCTGGCACGCGAAGCCTTGAGCCACGCCGAAGAAGGCGTGGTGCGGCTGGCCGATACGCTGGATCAGCTGCTCACCCTGGCCCGGGTGGAAGGGCGCATGCGTTTCGACGATGGCGAACCCTGCAGCGTCGTTCCGGTGGTCGAGCTGGCCGTCACCGATAGCGTGGTCGACCCAGCACAGTGCCGCGTGCCTGAGGCATTACCCGATGTGCAGCTGGCCATGCCTCGTGAGCTGGCGATTACCGCGCTGCGCAATCTGCTGGACAACGCTGTACGCCATGGGCCTGCCAACGCGCTGATTCACCTGAGCGTGCAGCGTTTGGGTGGTCGGGTCACGTTCACCGTGGCCGACGAGGGGCCAGGGGTGGATGACGCCACGCTGAAACAGCTAACGCAACGATTCTGGCGGGCCAGCAAGCACCAGGGCAGTGGCCTGGGGTTGGCCATCGTGGCCGCCATCGCCGAGCGCTTTGGCGGCAGCGTTCACTTTGCCAATGCACCCACCGGAGGTTTCCTGGCCCACCTCACGGTGCCCGAAGTGCTACCACCACACGCGTCATCACCAACGACGACATTACTGCAAGACCCAACATAACAAGCAATGCCAAGGGGGAAGAATGCCATACATCCAATCGACGCACGTCGGCCTGCTGGCGGGGGCCTGCTTGCTGGCAAGTGCTGCCATGGCCCAGGCGGGAGACCCGGAACGGGGGCAAACCGCCGCCGCCACCTGTGTTGCCTGCCACCAGGCAGACGGCAGCGGCATGAACATTCCGGGCGGCGAGTCCTGGCCGCGCCTGGCGGGGCTGGATGCCGACTATCTGGCCAAGCAACTGCACGACTTTCAGTCCGGTGAGCGGCAAAACGCCACCATGCTGACCTTTGCCAACATGCTCAATGACCAGCAAATCGCCGATGTGGCTGCCTACTACAGCCAACTGCCCGCGACACCAGGCCAAGGCGGCGACGTGGAAGACAGCCTGCTGGCGCGTGGCCAGCAACTGGCCGAACGTGGTGACTGGAATGCCTACATCGTGTCGTGTCAAAGCTGCCATGGGCCCGGCGGCTACGGAGTGGGCAGCGACTTTCCCGGGATTGCCGGGCAGCATGCAGGCTATATCAGCGCCCAATTGCACGCATGGAAAAACGATACCCGTCATAACGATCCACAACACCTGATGGGCGCCGTGGCCAAGCGCATGAACGATGACGATATTGCCGCCGTCTCGGCCTGGTACGCCGCTCAACCCCCTCAACGCGACCAGGAGGCTAGCCAATGATGACGCGTCCAACGACCTTGACGTTCACCTTGTCGGGCGGCCTTCTGGCCTCGGCAGCCGCGCTGGCGCTCTATGCAGGCGCGGTGTCGGCCCAGCAGCCGCGTGCCGATGATGCCCTGGACATGCTGGTCCACGAGCCGCCCACCATGGACGACCTGGAAGCCTCCGATCTGCACCCGGAGCTCAAGAAAGTCATTCGCTACGGCTACGACCTGTTCACGGATACCCAGCAGCTGCGCGGTGAGTACGTGTACAACGATATGAACTGCTCCAGCTGCCACCTGGGAGAAGGGCGCGTGCCGTTCAGCGCGCCGGTATGGGCCGCCGCCATCACGCTACCGGATTTTCGTGGCAAGAATCAGCACGTCAACAATCTGGAAGAGCGCATTGCCGGATGTTTTGCCTACTCCATGAACGGCACACCGCCGGCGTACGGCAGCGATGAAATGCTGGCGTTGAGCGCCTACCACCAGTGGCTGGCCACGGGGGCGCCCATGTACCCCGACAAGCCCATCTATGGGCGCGGCTTTCCAGCCCCCGAGCATGAAGAAGCGCCCAGCTATGCCCGAGGGGAAACGGCCTACCTGGAAAATTGCGCTCTGTGCCATCAGTCCGACGGCTCAGGCCACTACGAAAACGGGGAATACGTCTTTCCACCGCCCTGGGGCGATGGCTCCAACAACTGGGGGGCCGGCATTGTTCGGGTAGAAACCATGGCAGGCTTCATCTATCAGAATATGCCGCTGGGCCAGCCACGCTCGCTCACCGGCCAGCAAGCCTGGGACATCGCCTACTACATCAATAGCCAGGAGCGCCCCCAGGACCCACGCTACACCGGCGATATCGCCGAAACCGCCGAGCGCTTTGGCCCCACCTTCCACAACCGTTCGCTCTACGGCCACACCCGTGAGCATGACGGCCACGTCCTCGGCGACCACGACAACTACGGCGAAAACGGCAACATCCAACCCTGGAACGTCGGCGCCCAGCGTTTTCAGCACCTTTCGGAGGAGTAGCAGCTGTGGGGTGGGCGGCGGCTGCCCGTAACGATGAGGCCGCCGCCACGTTCGGTGGCTCCATCGGCAACGCTGGCGCGTTGCTTCGCGGGA
>NZ_LFGS01000009.1:30307-49507 GCF_002078135.1 Halomonas sp. BC1
GCAGCATCCTCGAATGACAAAGAGCCACAGCCACGTTGGGCTTGGCGGCTAGTCTGGCCTCGATGCTTACGGTGCTTCGCTGCCCATCATGTCCAGAAGGCGGGCTTCGTTGGGCATGCCCTGGATGCGGTCGATGCGTAGCAGGCCTGTGTCAGTTTCGCGTTGGTAGGCGCTGGTGGGGGTTGCGTACAGTCCCAGCTCATCGAAAAGCTGGTTATTGGCATAGACCTGCTCTTCGATATGGCGGGGTTGCGCGCTGGCGCTCAGGGATTCGCCGTCGCTATGGCGATGCAGGGCCTCGGCGGGGTCGTCGGCACCGAGGAGGGTGGCGGCGAGGGCGGGGCTGTTTGGCGCCAGAATGCCTACCATGATGTGGCGTAACTGAACTTCACCGGCTTCCACCCAGGGGCGAGCTTGTTGCCATAGCTGGCGGCAGTAAGGGCAGTTGGCGTCGGTGAAGGTGTAAATCACGCGGGGGGCGTCCGGGTTGCCGTCCTGAATCCAGTGGCTCTCTTCCAGCAGTTGCCAGGTTTCGGCTTCGAGCGGGACGCGCACATGTTCGTCCAGCTGCGCTTCGGTCAGGTCATTGCCTGCGCTGTCCATCAGTGTGCCGACAATGGCGTGTTCGCCGTCGGCGGTCAGGTAGATGGCCATGTCCTGGCCTTGCACGCTGGCGCCGTAGCCGCGCATACCGCCGGGGGCCTCGAATTGCCCGTGAATGCTGATGCCCTGGTCGGCCAGGGCTTGCACCGGGGCGGGTAGAGCATCGGCCTGGCTGGTAATGGCAAAGCCGCTCAGCGCAGCCAGCAGGGTCAGACGGCCCGTCTGAATGGGAAACATCCGTTGCATCACTTTATCCTCAAATAGGCCGCACTCGCGGCAGCGGGTAACTCATGATCACGCTGTAGAAGGCTTAACGAATACGTGATAGCCCATCGTTCAGGGTGGCTCGGGAAAGCTCGCCAAAGTGGGTGCTGACCAATTGGCCCTGGGCGTCATAATAAAGCGTGGTGGGCATGGCATGGGCACCTGTCACTTGACCCAGCGCATTGCGCGGGTCTTGCCAGACGTTGTCGAGCTGAAAGCCATGTTCTGCCATGAAGCGGTTGATCTGTGGAAGACTCTCCCCCTGATTGACGAACACGAACGTCACGTCCTGCTCCTGCTGCTGAGCCGCTTCGAAGACCGGCATTTCGCGAATGCAGGGCGGGCACCAGCTGGCCCACAGGTTCACTACCATGGGTTGGCCTTGTTGCTGAGCCAGCTCCGGCAGGCTGATGGGGGTGTCTTCCAGGGTGCTGAGCGGGGTGGTGGGCAGCGGCCGGGTCTGCTGTTCGATGAGCAGGGTGCTGCCCAGCGTGACGCCCCACACCAGACCGCCGGTGAGCATGGCCGCGCCCAGCGGCGCGCGTTGACGCGGCGAGCGCCACAGTGCCCAGACGCCATACCCTATCCCGGCCAATGCACCGGCCAGCAGATCAAAACCACCGTCACGAATATCCAGCCGCGCGAGCAGGCCGTCGTATTCCCCCCAGTAACGCACGACGAATACCAGCCTGGCCGCCAGCAGGGCGACCATCAGCAGGGTAAACAGGGTATCGCTGACCGAAACCTGCTGGCGCCTGCCCAGCAGGGCGCCTACCAACAGGGCGAGTAAGAAGGCAAAACCGATGATCAACTGATGCAGGCTGAATCCCATGGGGCCAATGGCCAGGCTTTGTTGCAACATAAACGCTCACGTATCCACCGTCGAATTGGATGGACAGTGTCGCAGGACAGGATTATTAAAGGATTATCTTGTTCTGTCCTGAGACGTTATGTCGCAAGGCGTCAGGCGTTAGCCACCAGCCAGAGCACGGCATAGGGGGGCAGGGATGCCAGCGGGTGAAGCGAAGACGAGGTGTCCAGCGGCTGCCAGGCGTGCTGCTGCAGTCGCTGAGTCAATGCCTCGCCGCCCTGGTCGAGGGCTATGCGGCGGTCGGTGACGTTGAACAGGGCCAGCAAGCGTCGGCCATCGGCCAGCGGACCGCGCTCGATGGCCAGCAGCTCTGCTGGCGTGCTGATGACCTGCTGGGGTACGTTGGGGTGAAAGCAGGGCTCCTGACGGCGAAGGTCCAGCAGCCGACGCAGGGCATGGAAGACATCGTGGGTCGGGGTAGAGGGGCTTTCCAGCAGCAGCTCCAGTTCGTCCAGCGGCCAGCGACGCCGGTTGATGGAGCGCAGCCGCCCGCTGCGCTCGACGCCTTCGACATCGTTGAGCGTGCCGGTCAGGGTGTGCAGGTAGAGCGCAGGAATGCCTTGCAGGCTGAGCATGATGGCCTGACTGCACAGGAAGCGCGCAATCTGCCAGGGGTCCGGGCCGCGCCGGGTGCCGCGCATGGCCTCGAACCAGGTAATGTTGATTTCGTAGGGCGTGTCGCTGCCGTCCGGGTTGCTGCGCATGCTGACGAAGCCACCGAAGCGGTGCATCAGCTCCAGCAGGGCGTCCCGTTCGTGGTCCGGCAGCAGGCCCTCCAGCGGGCGCACCCCGATGCCGTCGTGGCTGGCGGTAAAGTTGAGGTAAGTGCAGTGTTCAGGCAGCACCGGCAGGCTGGATAGCCAGCCTTGCAGGGTGCTGGCCTCCCCACGGGTGAGGGTGTGCAGCAGCAGCGGGGGCAGCGCGAACTGGTACACCATGTGCGCTTCGTCCGGCGGGCCTTCCGCCAGGCGTTCGAGGCCGAAATAGCTGATGTTTTCGGCGTGGGGCACGTTGGTTTCGGTGATGATCAAGGTGCCGGGGGCGATCTCATCGACGATGGCGCGTAGCAGGCGTACCACGGTATGGGTTTCGGGCAGGTGAATACAGGCCGTGCCCAGCCGCTTCCACAAGAATGCCACGGCATCGAGGCGGATGATCCTCACTCCCTGCTGCAGGTAAAACAGCAGGATGCCGACGAATTCCAGCAGGACATCCGGGTTCTCGAAATTCAGGTCGATCTGGTCTTCCGAAAACGTGGCCCACAGGTGGCGGGTGCCCCGGCGGGTGGAGACAGGCACGAGCAGCGGGCTGCTGCGTGGCCGCGTGACCTGGGAAACATCGGTGTCAGGGTCCACCTCGATAAAGTAGTCCCGCCCCGGCAGGCTGCCGGTCAGGTAATCCACGAACCACAGCGACTCACGGGAAACGTGGTTGAGCACCAGGTCGCCCATCACGTCATAGTGGCTGGCCAGGTCACGGATATGCGACCAGTCTCCCAGTTCGGGGTTGACCTCCCGGTAATGGATGACCGAAAAACCGTCGTCGCTGCTCCAGGGAAAGAAGGGCAGCACGTGCACCCCGCTGATCGTCTCGCCCAGGTGGCGCTGCAGAAAGTGGTTCAGCACGCCCAGTGGGGGCGTGCCGTCTGCCACGATGGAGTCACCATAGCTGATGACCCACTGATCCTTTTCGCTCCATGTTGGTGCAATGCCGCTCTGCTCAGCAGATAAAGGCGCCGCTGGAAGCAGCGGTCGGAAGTGGGCCAAATGCTGTTCGAGGCGCCGCTGTACTTCCCCTGCGCGCTGGCCGTACAGGTGGGTCAAGTAATGCTGTAGCCTGAGCTCAAATGCCGTCATGGGTGCCTCCTTTCAATCAACCTTCGACAAACGCTGCAGCTTGTGTGCCAAATCGTTACAATATAGGAGAATACTGTGCGAAATGACGTACAAGTCATGAGTACGCCTGCTTTTGCAGGCACGACAATCGGTAGTGGGATGGTTTACCCAACGATCCTTGAAGAGTTCTTAAAATAGCTTACAAAACAAGAGATAGCAGGCGGCCTGTTGGCACGGCTGGTATCTACGGGGCTGACACGCTGAGCGCACTTGAGGGTGCGTGCCGACAATAGGTTGACTGCCATGCATTGTCCTTTTTGTGGTGCAAACGATACGCGAGTAACGGATTCACGCCTGGTGGCCGACGGTGACCAGGTGCGTCGCCGTCGCCAGTGTGCAAGCTGCCATGAGCGCTTCACGACCTATGAAACGGCGGAGCTGATCATGCCCAGGGTGGTGAAGTCGGATGGCTCGCGGGAGACTTTCAGCGAGGCCAAGTTAAGGGCTGGCATGCTGCGGGCGTTGGAAAAGCGCCCGGTCAGCGCGGAAGCCATCGAAGCCGCCGTGGAGCGTATCCGCCAATCCCTGCGTGCCCGCGGTGACCGCGAGGTGAATGCTCGTGACGTGGGCGAGGCCGTCATGCAGGCGCTACGCAGCCTGGATCAGGTGGCGTATATTCGCTTTGCGTCGGTGTATCGCAAGTTTCAGGATCTGGACGAGTTTCGGGCTGAAATCGACCGGCTGTCTCAGGAACCTGCTCAAGCGCCTGGCGATGACGCTGCCAGTGGGCCCGCGTCGAAAGAGGCTGAAGGATGAGCCTGTTCTCTGTTGCAGACCACCGTTTCATGGTCCGCGCCCTGAAACTGGCCCGCCACGGCCTGTATACCACGGACCCCAATCCCCGCGTGGGGTGCGTCATCGTCCGCTACGATCGTTCGGCCGAAGGGCAGGTCGTGGGCGAAGGCTACCACCTACGCGCCGGTGAGCCTCATGCCGAAGTGCATGCGTTGGCAGCTGCAGGGGAACAGGCCCGTGGGGCCACGGCCTATGTGACGCTGGAGCCCTGTTCCCATACCGGGCGTACCGGCCCCTGTGCCGTGGCGCTGGCCAATGCCGGTGTAGGGCGCGTGGTAGTGGCCATGGGGGACCCCAATCCGCAAGTGAGTGGGCGGGGGATAGAGCATTTGAGAGCTGCCGGTATCGAGGTTCACGTGGGCCTGCTTGAGCAGGATGCACGGGCGCTCAACCCCGGGTTCGTGTTGCGCATGCAGTCACGGCGTCCGTTGGTGCGCTTGAAAATGGCGATGAGCCTGGATGGTCGAACGGCCATGGGCTCAGGGGAGTCGCAGTGGATCACCGGCCCGCAGGCGCGCACCCAGGTGCAGCGCCTGCGGGCACGCTCCAGCGCGATCCTTAGCGGTGTGGAGTCCATGATCATGGACGATGCGCGGCTAACGTTGCGGCCCGAACAGCTGGCGCTGCCCCAGGCCGATGAGATCGTGCTGCGCCAACCGCTGCGGGTCATTCTGGATTCTCGGTTGCGGCTGCCGCTGGCGGCGGCCTGCCTGCGTGAGCCGGGGCGCACGCTGATCATCACCACCGAGCAGCACAGCCCCGAGAAGCGTCAGCGACTGGAAGCGGCTGGTGCCGAGATTCAGGTGTTGCCCAGCGACGCCGGCGGGCGCGTCGAGCTTGCTGACATGCTGCGCTGGTTAGCCGATAATGAGCAGGTAAACGAACTACTGGTAGAGACCGGTGCGACGCTGGCCGGGGCACTGCTGGACGCGCAGCTGGTCGATGAGTTGCAGCTGTTCGTCGCTCCTACACTACTCGGGGGCGATGCCCGGCCGCTATTCGAGTTGCCGGGGATCACCCGAATGGCGGATCAAAAGCGCCTGGTGATCAAGGAGTTTCGCCAGGTAGGCCAGGACTGGCAGATTATCGCGACCCCCCAGGTCGACTAGCGCAAGCGGCCATAGCAAGGTACCCTGACGCCCGAAATCGCATCCCATGCGACCACTTTTTTTGGAGATTCCATGGCGCACTCCGCTTCTGAGGGCCTGTCCCCTATCGCCGAGCTGGTGGAAGACATTCGCCAGGGCAAAATGGTGATCCTCATGGACGATGAGGATCGCGAAAACGAAGGCGATATCATCATGGCGGCCGAACTGGTCAAGCCAGAGCATATCAACTTCATGGCGCGCTACGCCCGCGGTCTGATCTGCATGCCCATGACCCGAGAACGCTGCGAGCAGCTTAACCTGCCGCTCATGGTGCGCGACAACGGGTCCGGTTTTGGCACCAAGTTCACGCTGTCCATCGAGGCAACCGAAGGCGTGACCACCGGCATCTCTGCCGCTGACCGCGCACGTACGGTGCAGGCCGCTGCCGCACCCAATGCCAAGCCCACGGATATCGTGCAGCCCGGCCATATCTTTCCGCTGATGGCCGAGCCGGGTGGTGTACTGCGCCGGGCAGGCCACACCGAAGCGGCCTGCGACCTGGCGGCGCTGGCAGGGCTCGACCCCAGCGGCGTGATCTGTGAAATCATGAACGACGATGGCAGCATGGCGCGCCGTCCCGAGCTGGAAGCCTTCGCCAAGGCCCATGGCATCAAGATCGGCACCATTGCCGATTTGATCCACTACCGAATCGTCAACGAACAGACTGTCGACGCCATCGAGACCAGCCGTGTGTCCACGGTGCATGGCGAGCTGGCGCTGCATGTGTTCCGTGACCGCATTCAGGGCGCTCACCACCTGGCGCTGGTGAAAGGCCAGCCCACCGCCGAGCAGCCCACCACGGTTCGTGTACACTTGGCCGATACGCTGCGCGACGTGCTGGGGCTGATGAAAGGCGAGCAGTGCCGCTGGGATGCCCACAGCGCCCTGCGTGAAATCGCCGAAGCGCCCGCCGGTGTGTTCGTCCTGATCGATGACGGGCGCCCACATCAGGATCTCAAAGACCAGCTGGACATCTTCCTGGATCGGGTACGCCAGCCGCGTACCAACGATTCGGACGGTGCCGGCAACTATTTAACCATTGGTACGGGTTCGCAAATTCTGCGCCATCTGGGCGTTGGCAAGATGCGGCTACTCAGCTCCCCGTGGAAATTCTCGGCGCTTTCCGGGTTCGATCTTGAAGTGGTCGAGCGTCTGGGGCCCAATGACACGGCGTATGAGCCCACTACTCAGCAGGAATAAATCGATGCAATCCCTTTCGCAAGTTGAAGGCACTTTTGTCGACGTCGATGGCCGTTATGTCATCGTGGTGGGGCGATTCAACCATCACGTGGTCGATAGCCTGGTAGAAGGCGCGGTGGATAGCCTGACCCGCCACGGCGTCGATGCCGAGCAAATCCATATCGTTCACGTGCCGGGTGCCTGGGAACTGCCGTTGGCGGTCAAGCGTGTGCTCAGCGTCATGAAGCCGGATGCCGTCATCGCGTTGGGCGCGGTCATTCGTGGCGGCACGCCGCATTTCGAGTACGTGGCGGGCGGCTGCAACACGGCTATCAATCACCTGCAGCTGGAATTCGACACGCCGGTCGCCAACGGCGTGCTGACCGTGGAATCCATTGAGCAGGCCATCGAGCGAGCGGGCACCAAAGCAGGCAATAAAGGCACCGAAGCCGCCATGGCCGCCATGGAAATGGTGTCGCTGCTGCGCGCGCTGCCCGCAGGAGATACCCAATGAGCGAGCGACGTGAGCGCAAGTCCTCTGCGGCACAGCAGGGACGCCACGCCGCAAGGGAGTTGGCGGTACAAGGGTTATATCAATGGCACATGACCGGCAAGTCGATCTCGACCATCGAAGCCGAGTTTCGTAGCCAGAAGGCGGACGACGACCTGGAAGACCACGAGAACTGGGTCAAGGTCATGGAAATCGCCGACAAAGCGCTGTTTCATGAGCTGCTGCACAACACGGTGCGCTTCAAAGCCGAGCTGGATCGTGACATTGCACCGCTGCTGGATCGTCGTCTGGAAGACTTGGACGCGGTAGAGCTGGCTATTCTGCGTCTGGGCGCTTACGAGCTCTCGCGCCGCATGGAAGTGCCTTACCGCGTGGTCATTAACGAAGGCGTTGAGCTGGCAAAATCGTTTGGCGCCACCGACGGCCATAAGTACGTGAATGGCATTCTCGACAAGCTGGCCAACCGCTTGCGAAGTGCCGAAGTCAGCGCCCGCCGCTTGTAAGCGGGCGACCTGATCAAGCGTTTAAGGGGCCTTTGTGCTTGCCGAATTTGATTTGATTCGACGTTTCTTCATGTCGCCGCAGGAGGCGAAAGCGACGGATGGCGTTGCCCTGGGATGCGGCGATGACGCCACCTTACTGCTGCCCCAAGCGGGGCAGCAGCTCGTGGTCAGTGTGGACACCTCCGTGGTGGACGTGCACTTTCCCCATGATGCGCCTGCTCATGCGGTCGGCCATCGCGCCCTGGCCGTGGCGCTCAGCGACCTGGCGGCCATGGGGGCACGCTCCCGCTGGTGCTTGATGGCGCTGACCCTCGACCAGCGTGCGTTCCCCGGCAGTGCGGCCGCCGAGGCGTGGCTATCGGGCTATGCCGATGGCTTCCATGACCTGTGCCGTCGGCATGAGACCACGCTGGCGGGGGGCGATGTCGCCGCAGGAGCGCTGAGCATAGCCGTGACGGTGATGGGAGAAGTGCCTTCCGGTGAAGCATTGACCCGCTCCGGGGCTCGTGTCGGCGATGTGATTGCCGTCACGGGCGCTTTGGGCGGTGGTGCGGGCGGGCTAGCGCTGTGGCAACAGGGTGAAAGAGACATGCAGCATCCGTTGCTCCAGCGCTATCTGTTGCCCCAGCCACGCCTGGCGGCGGGTGTTGCCCTGCGTGGCCTGGCCAGCGCGGCGCTGGACATCTCCGATGGCCTGCTGGCGGATCTCACGCATCTTTGTGAAGCTTCCCAGGTGGGGGCTTCGCTTGAGGCCGAGCAACTGCCGCTGGCGGAAGGGCTGGAAGCCTGTCTGGGCGCGCAAGCAGCCCAGCGGGCAGCGCTTTCCGGAGGCGACGACTATGAGCTGCTGGTCACGCTGCCCCCTGCGCACGTTTCCCTGGCCAGGCAACGTCTGGCAGAGCAGGGGACCGCGCTCAGCGTGATTGGCCAGTGCACCGATACGCCTGGCATCACCGGCGTGGCGCCGTTGGCCGAGTCGGGCTGGCAGCACTTTCGTGGGGGTGTCCAATGAACCGTGCACCGGCCAGTGTCTGGCGACGCCCCACTCACTTCTTCGCCTTTGGCCTGGGGAGTGGCACCGTGCCCTGGGCGCCTGGCACCTTCGGCACGCTGGCGGCGATTCCCTTCTATTGGATGCTGGCGGACCTGCCGCTGGCCTGGTATCTCAGTATCGTGTTCGTGGCCTTCATCGTCGGTGTCTGGCTATGCGATAAAACCTCCCATGACCTGGGGGTGCACGACCACTCCGGCATCGTGTGGGACGAGTTCGTCGGTTACTGGATCACCATGGCCGCGGTGCCCTTTTCCTGGGAAGCTGCCCTCTGGGGGTTCATCGTCTTTCGTATTTTCGATGTGTTCAAGCCCTGGCCCATTCGCTGGGCCGACCGCCGAGTGGCGGGGGGCTTTGGCATCATGATCGACGACGTCATGGCAGGCATCTACGCCTGGAGTACCATGCACTTATGGTTCTGGCTCCACTAGTCGACGCCCGATAGCAGGCGCTGCGCTTTGTCAGGAGGCCATACAAGGAGATAGCATGCGCAAGGAACGTTTAATCGTGCCTATCCTCTCGGTGATTGCCGTGATATGGATGGTCGCGCAACTGCTATCGAGCATCCTGTTCGAACGGAGCCTGCGTCAGGGGCTGGAAGACCTGGAAGCCCGAGGTGAATGGCGGGTAGAGCGCCTGGATAGCCGTCAGGGCTGGTTGACATCACGCGGGCAACTGGTGCTGTCGCCCTTATTGGGCCGCCCTTGGCAGTTGGAGCTGACCTACGACGCCCGCCATGGATTGCTGTCTACCGATGTGCAGGGCACTCTGCTACCCCGGCTGGACAATGTGCTGCAAAAGGCCGTGGGCGATGTGTCTGCACCTTCTGTGCCGCGTTGGCAGGGGCGCTATCAGACGCTGAGTGGTCGCACCGAACTGCGTTTGGCGCTGGCCCCCTTCGTGATCCAGCAGAATGGTCGGGAACTGGATGTTCGGGGGGCTCGCGTGCGCCTGGAGGGCATGTTTGGCGATTGGCGCTTGCGGGGGTTGTTCGATCAGTTGACGCTGACCGATGGCTTGTCCCAATTGACGCTGGGGCCCACCACCCTGGAAAGCCGCTACACCTACATCGACGATGCCTACCACTTCACCCAGCGTGACCACCTGCGCATCGACCGCCTGTCGATGCACTATCCTGCCTACGATATCCAGATCACCCCGCTGGATCTCTACAGCCAGATGACCCTGGATGAAACCGAGCTGAGCATTCAGGGAGAGCTGGTGCTGGGGGAAGTGCTGGTGCCCAGCGAAGCGCCGGAGACACCGCTGCTGAGCGGTCGTGTCGCGGGCGAACTGTCGCGGCTGAACGGTGATGCCGTGCGTCAGGTGATTCGTCGGCTGCGCCAGGAAGCTGCCTGGGGGGATACCGCGCTGCCCATGGCCGAAGGCCTGCTGGCGCGGCTGGAACCTGATCTGCTGCAAGTATTGAGCGACTCTCCACGGCTCGATGTCACCACCATCGAACTCGATAGCCCGCTGCTCGGCCTTCAAGTTGCCGCAGACGGTGCGCTGTTTTTCGATGGCCGACAGCTGGATAGATTGCGCGTCGTGTCGCTGGACAAGCCTGAAGAGCAGGCGCGCTGGCGGGCACGTATCGACGGCGACTTCATCTGGCATGACGCGCCCACCGTGGCTGCGCTATGGCTGGGACTGCCCCTCGGCACCCGGGAGCTGCAGTTCGACGTGGTACGTGGCGTTTGGCGCGTCAATGGCCGCCCCATGCCGACACTGTGGCCGTAACGTTCCACCAATAAGTACGCTGTCAAATGGCGCTCAGGGTTGAAGTTTTCGCTGGCTGCCCACATCCCATTAACCATACGAAGCGGCGACAGTGACGGGCAAGCCCCTTGCTGGTCATTGCTGCTGGTTACTGTGGATGGGGAGGGCGCATGAGCGACCAGGATTACGACCGCGATCACGAACACCTCGATTGGCTCGCTGCAGGCGAGCATTCGGACCGTCACCAAGAACACCACGCAGAACACCAGAACGAAAACGATCACCGCTCGGATGGTGAGCGCACCCATTCACTGGTGCCTGCCAGCGACATGCTGCCTGAGCGTATTTATCTGCTGCCAATTCACAACCGCCCGTTCTTTCCCGCCCAGGTGCAGCCTCTGGTGATCAATCGTGAGCGCTGGGAAGAGACCATGCGCCGCGTTGGCAACACGCCACATCACACCATTGGGGTAGCGTTCGTAGGCGAGCAAGGGGTGGACTCCCTGGATCACGATGGTTTCCCCGAGATCGGGACGGCCGTCAAGGTGCACAAGCTGAAGAGCGAAGAGCAGCAGATTCAGTTCATCGCCCAGGGCCTTCAGCGTTTCAAGATCCAGCGCTGGCTCTCCAAGGAGCCGCCCTATCTGGTGGAAGTGACCTATCCGAAAGAGCCGGTCAATGCCGAAGATGAAGAGACCCGGGCCTACGCCATGGCGATCATCAACGGCATCAAGGAGCTGCTGCCCATCAACCCGCTGTACGGGGAGGAGTTGAAGCACTACCTCAATCGGTTCAGCCCCCATCAGCCTGGGCCGCTCACCGATTTTGCCGCTGCCATCACCTCGGCGAAAGGCCCTGAATTGCAGGACGTGCTGGCCACACTGCCCGTGGCGGAGCGTATGCACAAGGTGCTGCCGCTGCTGCGCAAGGAGATCGACGTTGCCCAGCTGCAAAGCGAAATCAGCGAGCAGGTCAACGCGCAGATGCAGGAGCGCCAGCGTGAATTCTTCCTGCGTGAACAGTTGAAGGTGATACAGCGTGAGCTGGGCATCTCCAAGGGCGACCGCGAGAACGACGTGGATACGTTCAGGAACCGTCTGGAGTCTCTGGTGGTGCCGGAGCGTGTTCAGGCCCGCATCGACGAAGAGCTCAACAAGCTCAGCGTGCTGGAAACCGGCTCGCCGGAGTATGGCACCACGCGCAACTATCTGGACTGGCTGACATCGCTGCCCTGGGGCGTCACCAGCCAGGACAAGCTGGACCTTGGCCATGCCCGTGAGGTGCTGGACCGAGACCACGATGGCCTGAAAGACGTCAAGGAGCGCATCATCGAGTTCCTGGCCGAAGGCACGTTCAAAGGCGATGTGGGGGGCTCCATCGTGCTGCTGGTGGGGCCGCCGGGGGTGGGCAAGACCTCCATCGGCCGCTCCATTGCCGAGGCGCTGGGGCGTGAGTTCTATCGTTTCTCGGTGGGTGGCATGCGCGACGAAGCCGAGATCAAAGGCCACCGACGCACCTACATCGGTGCCATGCCCGGCAAGCTGGTGCAGGCGTTCAAGGAAGTGGAGGTTGAAAACCCGGTCATCATGCTCGATGAGATCGACAAGCTGGGCCAGTCCTTCCAGGGCGACCCCGCCTCGGCGCTGCTCGAAGTGCTGGACCCCGAGCAGAACGTGGATTTTCTGGACCACTATCTGGACGTACGCATGGACCTCTCCAAGGTGCTGTTCGTGTGTACGGCCAATACCCTGGACAGCATCCCCGGCCCGCTGCTGGACCGCATGGAGCAGATTCGCCTGTCCGGCTACATCGCCGAAGAGAAGCTGGAGATCGCCAAGCACCACCTGTGGCCCAAGCTTCTCAAGCGTGACAACCTGCCGAAAAAACGCATCAACCTGACCGATGCCGCCCTCAAGCAGGTCATCGACGGCTACGCCCGCGAAGCGGGGGTACGTCAGCTGGAAAAACAGCTGCACCGCATCGTGCGCAAGGCGGCGGTCAAGTTGCTTGAAGAGCAGGTGGAAACAGTCAAGATTTCGGTCAAGAACCTGGAAGAGTTCCTGGGCGCGCCGCTTTTCCGCAAGGAAAAAGTGCTCAAGGGTGAAGGGGTCGTGACCGGCCTGGCCTGGACCTCCATGGGGGGCGCCACGCTGCCCATCGAAGCGGGCAAGATCCACTCCCTGGACCGAGGCTTCAAGCTCACCGGCAAGTTGGGGGAGGTCATGAAGGAGTCGGCCAATATCGCCTACAGCTACACTCTGGGGCACTTGGCCGAATTCGGTGCCGATGCCGATTTCTTCGACTCCGCGTTCGTGCATCTGCATGTGCCGGAAGGAGCGACACCCAAGGATGGCCCATCGGCGGGGGTCACCATGACCACGGCGCTGCTGTCGCTGGCCAAGCACCAGGCCATCAATCGCCCGCTGGCCATGACTGGGGAGCTAACCCTGACCGGGCAAGTTCTGCCAGTGGGCGGGATACGTGAAAAGGTCATTGCTGCCCGGCGCAGCGACATCTTCGAAGTGATCCTGCCGGAAGCCAACCGCCGTGATTATGACGAGCTGCCGGAGTACCTGAAAGAAGGCATGACCGTACACTTCGCCAGCCGCTACCGGGATGTGGCCAATGTAGTGTTCCGGTAACCTGGAATATGGCTATGTAATGACTTGGTGTGTCACGTGACGTCAAACCTTGCGATTAGCGCCGCTCTTTGAAGAGCGGCGTTTTTTATGTGGCTATTCAACGATTAATCACGATTGAGTAGGGTAGATAATGAAATCACTAAAAAAATATTGAATCACCCCTGGGGAGCAGCGATGCGTAACAACCAGCCTGTGACACAGCGCGAATACGTGCTGGATGAAGAAACCGTGCTGATTTCTCGTACGGACCTGAAAGGCAACGTGACCTACGCCAATGCGGCCTTTGTGGAGGTCAGTGGCTACAGCCGTGAGGAGTTGGTGGGCGCGCCCCACAACATGATCCGACACCCGGACATGCCCGAGGCCGCCTACGCCGACTTCTGGAAAACCATTCAGGCCGGCGGTACCTGGCAGGGCACGGTCAAGAACCGCCGCAAGAACGGCGACCACTACTGGGTCATTGCTACCGTGGCGCCGCTGCGCGACGGCGAGCGGATCGTGGGCTACACCTCGCTGCGCCGCAAGGCGTCTGCCAAGCGTATCGCCCGGGCCGAGCAGGTATATGCCGAGATTCGTGCCAAGGGCAAGTCACGCCGCTACCGCTTACGCCAGGGGGCACTGATTCGGCGTGGCCTGGGTGGGCTTGTGGCGCGCTTTCAGTTCAGTAGTTTAAAGGCCAAGCTGACGGGGATGGTCATTACCGCGCTGTTGCTGCTGGGCATGGCGGGGGGGCTTGGCGTCTATGGGTTGATGGTGTCGGGGGAGCGGTTGGATACGCTGAACCGCTCGGGGCTCGAGGCGATTGCCAACCTGCAGCTCATGGAGCGCCAGGTAGGGCTCACCGTCGAACAGCTGGAGCCCGCGGTGCGCAACCCGCGCCGGGTAAGTCTGGAGGTACTCGACGCACGCCTTCAGGAAATCATGCAGTCGGTTCAGGACCTTTGGGAGGATTACTCGACCGATAGCGCAGCGGCTGCCGAGGTGTTGGAAGCCGCCGAGCAATCTCTCGACGTCTGGGCCTCTGGCGTGACCAGCGCCATGACAGCCGTTAGCCAGGCCAATGGCTTCGCGGCGTTCGAGGCCTTCAATGAAGCCGTGCAGCCCGCCACTGAGCAGTTGCGACAGTTGAGCGATCAGCTCGTCGATGCCGAACGGGAAGGCGCCCATGCGCTGGTGGCTCAGGCGCATCAGGGGCGCCAGCAGATGCTGGTGGCGCAACTGGTGCTGATGGCCGTAGGACTACTGGTGATGATCGGCTTGAGCGTGATGATCCTGCGCTCGGTGATGCGCAGCCTGGCGGGCGCGCGCTATATGACCTTCCAGATTGCCGCAGGTAACCTGGCCGCCCGCGAACGCCGACAAAGCAACGATGAGCTGGGAGAGCTGCTATATTCGCTGGACACCATGCGTTTCAGCCTCTCCAGTATCGTCAGCGAGGTCGAAAACCGAGTGGCGGTGGTGACGCCTGCGATTCAGCAGATCGCCGCCGAGAACGAGGAGCTGGCATCGCGTACCGAGCAACAGGCCTCCTCGCTGCAGCAAACGGCCTCCAGCATGGAAGAGATGACCTCTACCGTGCAGCAGAATACCGACAACGCGCGCCAGGCCACCGAACTGGCTCAGCAAAACGCCAGCAGCACTCAGGAAACCCGCCAGCAAATGGAGCAGCTGGTAGAGCGTATGCAGCGTATTGCCCAGCGCGCCGAGAAGATGACCGAAATGATCGGCGTGATTGATGGCATTGCCTTCCAGACCAATATTCTGGCGCTGAACGCCTCCGTCGAGGCCGCCCGGGCCGGAGAGCATGGTCGCGGCTTTGCCGTGGTGGCCAGTGAGGTGCGCACCCTGGCCAGCCGCAGTGCCGATGCTGCCCAGGAAATCCGCAAGATGATCGACAGCACCACTCAGGAGGTCAGCGGTGGGCGCAGTGCCGTGGAGCAAGCCGAAAGCGCCATCGAGAACGTCGTCCGCCAGGTCAACCAGGTGAGCGAGCTGATGGCCTCGATCAGCACCGCTTCCAGCGAGCAGAGCAGTGGAATCGGCCAGATCAATTCGGCGATTGCGGAGATGGACAACGTCACACAGCAAAACGCTACCAAGGTGCAGTCCATTGCTGCCTCCGCAGACAACCTGACCCTGGAAGCGTTCGAGCTGGCCAACGTGGTCGATGCGTTCCGCCTGGAAGGTGCCCAGGAAGAGAGTATTGCGGCAGCGCGGGAAAAACTGGCACGTGTGAAGAAAGCCGTTCCTCAGCAGCCTGATGCGTCGGCACGCCATGCGCTGCCCCACCAGGACGAGCCTTGGGAAACCTTCTGACGGAGTGCTGTGCTCAGCATCAATGAAAACCCACGATGTGTTTTGCCTATGCCACCCCCGGGTGGCATATTTTTTGCCTGTTTTTCATAACGACGGCTGCATATCAATGCGCGTCACCAGGTCGGCTTGGTAAAAGGAAGCGCTGGGTCATCAGGCGAAACATGCCTTTCAAAAAAATACAGGGGACTTCATGAGCACATCTAGCCAGGCAACCCTTGAGCTGACAGACGATCAGGTGCTGATTTCACGCTCCGACCGCCAGGGTAATATCACCTACGTCAATCAGACGTTCATTGAAGTAAGCGGCTATTCACAGGCTGAGCTACTGGGCGAACCCCATCGTATTTTCCGTGATCCCGAGATGCCTGCCCAGGTCTTCAAGAACATGTGGGCCACTCAGGGCTGATTGCCGAAGTGGGCAACAAGGTCGAAGTGGTCACACCGCAGGTGAAATTCGCCGCTTGATCGATACCTCTACTCAGAAAATCGCGGGTGAAGGCCCGTGCCGTGGAAGAATGGAAGACGTTCTGAAGCGGGTGGGGTATTGGATATCGTCTACGTCTAGTCTCAGCGGTTCGCTCATGCCACAATCGAAGACCGCTGGATTCACCCGCCCGCCACCTCGTATGTGGCGGGCCATGATAAAGACGTAGAGGACACCATGCCCCAGTATCGCTCCCGTACCACTACCGCTGGCCGCAACATGGCAGGCGCTCGTGCCCTTTGGCGTGCCACCGGCATGAAGGATGACGACTTTCACAAACCGATCATCGCGGTAGCCAACTCCTTCACCCAGTTCGTGCCGGGCCATGTGCACCTCAAGGACATGGGCCAGCTGGTCGCCCGCGAAATCGAAAAAGCGGGCGGCGTCGCCAAAGAGTTCAATACCATCGCCGTAGATGACGGTATCGCCATGGGCCACGACGGCATGCTCTACTCGCTGCCCAGCCGCGATATCATTGCCGACAGCGTCGAGTACATGTGCAACGCCCACTGTGCCGATGCGCTGGTGTGCATTTCCAACTGCGACAAGATCACCCCCGGAATGCTGATGGCCGCCATGCGGCTCAATATTCCCGTCATTTTCGTCTCCGGCGGCCCCATGGAAGCGGGCAAGACCAAGCTGCTGGATCACGGCCTGGATCTGGTCGATGCCATGGTCATGGCCGCAGACGACAGCGTCGACGACGAAACCCTGGCAGAAGTCGAGCGCAGTGCATGCCCCACCTGTGGCAGCTGCTCGGGCATGTTCACCGCCAACTCCATGAACTGTTTGATGGAGGCGCTGGGCCTGGCACTTCCCGGTAACGGCACCGTGCTGGCCACCCACGCCGATCGCCGTCGCCTGTTCGAAACGGCGGGCCATCGTATCGTCGAGCTGGCCAAGCGCTACTACGAAGGCGAAGAGGCACACCTGCTGCCCCGCGCTATTGGCAACAAGGCCGCCTTCAAGAATGCCATGACCCTGGACATCGCCATGGGCGGTTCCACCAATACCATCCTGCACCTGCTGGCGGCGGCTCAAGAGGCAGAAGTCGACTTCACCATGGCGGATATCGACCGTCTTTCCCGTGAAGTGCCCCAGCTGTGCAAAGTGGCGCCCAATACTCAGAAATACCATATCGAAGACGTGCACCGCGCGGGTGGCATCATGGCCATTCTGGGCGAGCTGGACCGGGCGGGAGTATTGGATACCTCGGTGCCCACTGTATACGGTGACAGCCTGAAAGCCGCGCTGGACGAGTGGGATATCATGCGCTCGCCCAGTTCAGAAGTGGTCGAGTTCTTCAAGGCCGGCCCGGGGGGCATTCCGACCCAAACCGCGTTCTCCCAGAGCGCCCGCTGGCCAAGCCTGGATGGCGACCGTGCCACCGGCTGTATCCGCGACCTGGAGCACGCCTTCTCCCGTGAGGGCGGCCTCGCCGTACTCTACGGCAACATCGCCCTGGATGGCTGTGTGGTCAAGACCGCCGGTGTAGACGACTCCATCCTGGTATTCGAGGGCAAGGCTCACGTGGTGGAGTCCCAGGATCAGGCAGTGGCCAACGTGCTGGATGGCAAAGTCAAAGAGGGCGACGTGGTGGTCATCCGCTACGAAGGCCCCAAGGGGGGGCCCGGTATGCAAGAGATGCTGTACCCCACCTCCTACCTGAAATCCAAGGGGCTGGGCAAGGCGTGCGCGCTGCTGACCGACGGCCGTTTCTCCGGGGGTACCTCGGGTCTGTCGATTGGTCACGTATCACCTGAGGCCGCCGCCGGGGGCGCCATCGGGCTGGTCGAGCAGGGCGATACCATTCTGATCGATATCCCCAACCGCACCATCAACGTGCAGCTGAGCGATGCCGAGCTGGCCAAACGTCGTGAGGCCATGGAGTCGCGTGGCAAGGACGCCTGGAAGCCCGTCGAGCAGCGCCCACGCAAAGTCACGCCTGCTCTCAAGGCCTATGCCCTGCTGGCCACCTCCGCCGACAAGGGCGCAGTACGCGACCTCTCCAAACTGGATTGATCGGCGTATCTCACAGCCCGCGCAAGCGGGCTGTTTTTTTGTGGTATATCACCCAACACCTATCGAGGAGCGTCATGAAGGCGACGATCAATGTGGGCCTGGTCGGCTATGGTTTTGCGAGTAAAACGTTTCATGCACCGCTGATTCAGGCGGTACCGGGGTTGGAACTGGTGGCGGTGTCTTCCAGCGATGCCAGCAAGGTGACCGCCGATTTGCCCCGGGTGGACGTCGAGCGCGAGGCCCTGACGCTGTGTCAACGCAAGGATCTGGATCTGATCGTCATCCCAACGCCCAATGATACTCACTTTCCCCTGGCCAAGGCTGCGCTGGCGGCGGGCAAGCATGTGGTGGTCGACAAGCCCTTCACCGTCACGCTGTCGGAGGCCCGGCAACTCAAGGCCCTGGCGGCGGATAAAGAGTGCCTGCTCTCGGTGTTTCACAACCGACGTTGGGACAGTGACTTCTTGACCGTCAAGGCGCTGTTGGCCGAAGGCACGCTGGGTCGAGTGACGGGCTTCGAATCCCGCTTCGATCGTTTTCGTCCGGAGGTGCGCGACCGCTGGCGTGAAAAAGCCGCGCCTGGAGGCGGCATCTGGTACGGCCTGGGGCCTCACCTGCTGGACCAGGCCTGCGAGCTGTTTGGCATGCCCCACGCCATCCTGCTGGAGATCGGCGCGCGCCGAGACGCCGCCCATGCCGACGATGACTTCCTGGCCCTGCTGGAGTACGACGACTGCCGTGTTAGCCTGAGTGCAGGCACCCTGGTGGCCGAACCCACTCCCCGCTACCGCCTGCATGGCACGCTGGGCAGCTATGTGAAGATGGGGCTCGACCCACAGGAAGTGCGCTTGAAAGCAGGCGAGACCCCCACGCCGCACTGGGGGCAGGACATTCCCGGCACACTCACCCTACGCGAAGGGCAAGGTGAAGATGCCCCGCTGGTCAGCCACGAACACCCCACGCTACCGGGTGACTACCTCGCCTATTACCAGGGCGTTGCCGACGCCATCCGCCAACAAGCCCCCCTCCCGGTTTCCGTCGAGGACGCCCTGCGCAGCATGACCTTGCTCGAAGCCGGCCTCGACAGCCACCGCCAACGCCGCTGGATAGCGTTGAAGCCGCACGCATAAAGCTGCCTGAGTATTAAATGCCTGCCTAAATGTGGAGCGGCAGGGTGGTTTCGTGGCCTCACCTGGG
>NZ_LFGS01000009.1:51218-63896 GCF_002078135.1 Halomonas sp. BC1
ATAACGGCGCAGGAGTGGTTGAACGGCACTAGAGCAAATCAATGCCGTTGCTGCGCTGCTCTTCGCGTAATCGGTCGCGTGCGATGTAGAGGGCGGCGATGGCGCGTGCTTCGTGGAAGTCGTCCCTTAGCAGCAGCGCGGGGAGCTCTTCGATGGCGTGGGTTTCCACGATCAGGGGCTCGGGCTCGTCGCCGGGCAGGCGTTTGGGGTAGAGGTCGGTGGCGATCAGTACCTGCATGCGGTGTCGCATGTAGTTGGGGGCCAGCGAGAGTTCCACCAGCGGCTCGATGCGGTGGGCGCCAAAGCCGCACTCTTCCATGAGTTCACGGTTGGCGGCGGCCACGACATCCTCGCCGGGGTCTACCAGGCCTTTGGGCAGGGTGAGTACGTAGTCTTCGAAACCGGCCGCATACTCACGAATCAGCAATACGTGTTCCGGGTCCGGCATGGCGATGATCATTACGGCGCCTCGGTCGGCACCGGTGAGGCGCTCGAACTGGCGCTCCTCTCCGTTCGAAAAGCGCAGGTCCAGCGCCTCGATCTGGAACAAGCGGCTTTGGGCCACGGGGTGGCGAGCCAGAATCGTGGGCTTGCGCGGGTAGCGCTGTGTGGCGTCGCTGGTGGTGGAATCGTCGCGGTCCATCATGCCTCCGTGGCTGCAAAAAACGGGTTACGCTACAATAGCACGCTTACTCTCAAAGACTGGAGTGGCCATGATTGATTGGCGCGAGATCGACACGGTGCTGTTGGACATGGATGGCACGCTGCTGGACCTTCACTTCGACAGCCACTTCTGGCTGGAGCATCTGCCACGCCGCTACGTCGAGCTGCACCAACTGGATCAAGCCAGTCAGGAAGCGCTGAAGAGCCGCATCATCGGTGAGCAGGGCACTCTGAACTGGTACAGCCTGGCCTATTGGAGCCGCGAGCTGAACGTCGATATCGTGGCCCTCAAGCGTGAAGTACAGCACCTGATTGGGTTACGTGGCGATGCACTGGATTTCCTTGGTTGGCTCAAGCAGGCCCATCCTCGTGTGGTGCTGGCCACCAACGCCGACCGCGCCAGTCTTGCACTGAAATTACCGCTCACCGGGTTGGGAAACTACCTGGATGCCATCATCTCCTCGGAAGACCTTGGCGCTGCCAAGGAGGAGCAGGCCTTCTGGTTCGCGCTGCAGGAGCGAGAACCCTTCGACCCCGCACGCACCCTGTTCATCGACGACAACGCTCGGGTACTGGAAAGCGCCAGAGAGTTCGGGATCAAGTACTTGCTAGGCATCAAGCAGCCCGATAGCCAGCGGCCCGAAAAAGAGCTGCAGGAGTTCGTGGCCCTGGACCGATTTGCCCAACTGTTGCCATGAGTGCGGCCTGGGCATCGGCCACTGAGTGATCCGCCAGTGGCGGCCTTCAGGGGCAGCCAATAGATGAGGAGAGTGCCAATGAGCGACAGCGTTCGCCTGGACAAGTGGCTATGGGCTGCACGGTTTTTCAAGACCCGCGCCTTGGCCAAGAAAGCGATAGAAGGCGGCAAGGTTCACTACAACGGTGAGCGTGCCAAGACCAGCAAGAACGTCGAGCTGGGGGCGCTGATTCGCGTGCCCCAGGGCTGGGACATTTACGAGGTGGAAGTCACGGCGCTTTCAGACCAGCGCAGGGGCGCACCTGAAGCACGCACTCTGTACGCCGAAACCGAGGCCAGCGCCCAGCGTCGTGCCAAGGAAGCCGAGGCGCGTCGGCTCACCAACGAAGCGATGCAGCATCCCCTCAAGCGCCCCGATAAGAAGCAGCGCCGCGATATACACCGATTTCAACGCCAGCAGGGCGAGTAGCGTCGCTGACG
This sequence comes from Halomonas sp. BC1, assembly GCF_002078135.1. Taxonomy (NCBI): domain Bacteria; kingdom Pseudomonadati; phylum Pseudomonadota; class Gammaproteobacteria; order Oceanospirillales; family Halomonadaceae; genus Halomonas; species Halomonas sp. BC1. The sequence goes on from NZ_LFGS01000009.1 coordinate 53,059, forward strand.
CCTGCCTTGCCGACGTTCCCCTTTCTCACTTCATGGTTTCACTATGTCTGATCAGATCCAGCGTTTCCTGTTTGACCAAACCAACGTGCGTGGCGAAATCGTCACGTTGAGCACCGCCTATCAGGAAGTGCTCGACCGTCATGCCTACCCACCTGCGGTCAATGCCCTGCTGGGCGAGCTGCTGGCAGCGGTGGCCCTGCTGACCGATACGGTCAAGCTGGACGGCACGCTCAGCATCGAAGTGCGCGGCCAGGGCGCGCTGGCGCTGTTGATGGCAGAATCCAACCCGGGCGGTGAGCTGCGCGCCATTGCGCGTATCGCCGAAGAGGCCGCGCTGCCCAGCGAGCAGGCAAGCTTCCGTGAGCTGGTCGGCGACGGCCAGATCATGATCACCCTGGACCCTCAGGAAGGGCACCGCTACCAGGGCATCGTGGCACTGGATCACGATACCCTGGGGGGCTGCCTGGAAGCCTATTTCGGCCAGTCCGAACAGCTACCTACGCGGCTGTGGCTGGCCGCCGATGGTCAGCGGGCGGGCGGGCTGCTGCTGCAGCGCTTGCCGGATGCCTCGCAAAACCAGGACGTGGATGCCTGGGAACGCAGCGTGCACCTTGCCGAAACGATCAAGAACGAAGAGCTGCTGGGGCTGGAGCAGCGTGAGGTACTGTATCGGCTCTATCACGAAGAGACCGTCAGGGTCTTCGAACCCAAGGCGCTGCGCTTTGGCTGCACCTGTTCACGGGAGCGTATGAGCCATGCGCTGTACACCCTGGGCAAGGAAGAGTTGATGGATATTCTCCGGGAGCAGGGCGCCATCGACACCCAATGCCACTTTTGCCACACGAAATATCACTACACCGCCGCAGATATTGAAATTTTGTTGGAAGACCCGGGCGCACCACCGCCAGTCATTCACTGATTGTGTAGTCGGCTGCTGATGGGGTGGGCTTTCAGGCGGCCTGGCGCCACCCCAGAGGAGACAATGCGCTCGGCGCACCCGGCAAACGGTTGTTTGAAAATATACTGCGTTGCAACACAAAATGTAGTGTCATTGTAGTAGTTTAACTACAAGATATTTGCGAGAAGCCCCCGTTTCCCGGGGGCTTTCTTTTTGCCATAATGCGCCGGACTTCAGCGCGCCCAGCCCGTTTGCGAGTGGTTGGGATGACTTTTAAAGGCGTCGTACGACGCCCGGTAAACGAGATAAACGGCCGCAAGGCCCAGGAATCGACATGACCACGACTCAAGCCGCTCCTCAAGCCCACGTCAATCTCAGCAGCGCCGAACTGATCGAGCGCGCCGTGGCCCGTGGTGAAGGTCGCCTCTCGGCGAACGGAGCCCTGGTAGTCAACACCGGCGTACGCACCGGGCGTTCACCGAAAGACCGTTTTATCGTCGATGAGCCCTCTACTCGTGACAGCATCGATTGGGGCAGCGTCAACCGCCCGTTCGACGCCGAGAAGTTCTCGGCGCTGTGGGCGCGTGTCGAAGACTACCTGGAAAGCCGTGAGCGCTTCGTGGCCGAGCTGCACGTGGGCAGCGACAACACCCACTACCTGCCGGTACGTGTCACCACGGAAACGGCTTGGCAAAACCTCTTTGGCCGCACCATGTTCGTGCGCCCGCTGGCCTACAACCAGGCCGCCAAGGAAGAGTGGACCATCCTCAACGCTGCAGGCTTCGAGTGCGACCCGAACCGTGATGGCACCAACTCCGACGGCTGCGTGATCATCAACTTTGCCGAGCGCAAGGTGCTGATCGCTGGCATGCGTTACGCCGGTGAAATGAAGAAAGCCATGTTCTCGGTGCAGAACTACCTGCTGCCCGCCGCCGACGTGCTGCCGATGCACTGTTCTGCCAACGTCGGTGAAGATGGTGAAACCTGCCTGTTCTTCGGCCTCTCCGGCACCGGCAAGACCACGCTCTCTGCGGATCAGGCGCGCTTCTTGATTGGTGACGACGAGCACGCCTGGGGCGACGGCATCGTCTTCAACATGGAAGGCGGCTGCTACGCCAAGTGCATCGACCTTTCCGAGAAGAACGAGCCGGTCATCTGGAACGCCATCAAGTTTGGCACCGTGCTGGAAAACGTCGTGCTGGATGACCGCCGCGAGCCGGACTACGCCGACGACAGCCTGACCCAGAACTCCCGTGCCGCCTACCCGCTGGAGCACGTCGAGAAGCGCGTGGCCGAAAACCTGGCGGGTGAGCCCAACGCCATCGTATTCCTGACCTGCGACATGTCGGGCGTACTGCCGCCGGTGTCCATCCTGTCCAAGGAAGCCGCGGCCTACCACTTCCTGTCGGGCTACACCGCCAAGGTCGGCTCCACGGAAATGGGCTCTTCCGAAGGTCTGGCGGCAACGTTCTCTACCTGCTTCGGCGCGCCGTTCTTCCCGCGTCCGGCCCGTGAATACGCCGACCTGCTGATCAAGCGTGTCGAAAAGAAAGACGCCCAGGTGTACCTGGTGAATACTGGCTGGACCGGTGGTGCCTACGGTGAAGGCGGCTCGCGCTTCTCGATCCCCACCACGCGCGCCATCATCAGCGCGATTCAGTCAGGTATCCTGCGTGATGTCGAGACCAGGCACATCGACGGCCTGAACCTGCAAGTGCCGCTGGCCGTGCCGGGCGTGGACTCCAGCCTGCTGGACCCCCGCGACACCTGGGCCGACCGCGACGCCTACGACCGTCACCTGCAAGACCTGGCCACCAAGTTCGTGGACAACTTCAAGAAGTTCGAAGGCGTCAACGAAGCGATCATCAAGGCTGGCCCGCAGCTGACCTGATACTCGCTGTTTCATCGCGTCAAGGGAGGATGCCTGGCATCCTCCCTTTTTTTATTGTGCGCCGCTATTCGTTAAAAAAACGTTTATCAAGCTTGGTTAATGTGCCAATAGTGGGCAAAAAAAGTGCGACTTTAGTCGAGTTGCAGCCGTTTTTTTGCCCATACCGAACCGGCATAGGGTATGCAGAAAAACGCTGTCACAGTTAAATACCGTCATGCGCTGGCCAGCATAACGACATTCTCATTACGGTAACGGTACGACGCCATGCCCTACGTTCATGACACCCTTGCGGGGCTTGCCAAGAGTAGCCCTGCTCAAACCGAGTTCTATCAAGCCACCGAGGAAGTGCTCGAGTGCTTGCGCCCCCTGTTCGAGCGCTCGCCGCACTATCACCAGCACAGTATCATCGAGCGTATGATCGAGCCTGAGCGGCAGATCATGTTCCGCGTCAGTTGGCTGGATGACAAGGGTCGGGTGCAGGTCAACAAAGGGTATCGAGTGCAGTTCAACTCGGCCCTGGGGCCTTATAAAGGGGGGCTACGGTTTCATCCCAGCGTGACCGCAGGCACCATCAAGTTTCTGGGGTTCGAGCAAATTTTCAAGAACGCGCTGACCGGCCTGGCGATTGGCGGCGGCAAGGGCGGCGCGGACTTCGACCCCAAGGGCAAGTCGGACAACGAGATCATGCGCTTCTGCCAGTCGTTCATGACCGAGCTGTACCGCCACGTGGGGCCCCATAGCGATGTGCCCGCCGGCGATATCGGCGTGGGTGCCCGCGAGATTGGCTATCTGTTTGGCCAGTACAAGCGGCTGACAGGGCGTTACGAAGGCGTGCTGACCGGCAAAGGGCTGAATTGGGGCGGCTCGCTCGGGCGCAAGGAGGCCACTGGCTACGGCGCGGTCTACTTTGCCCAGAACATGCTGGCCGCCCGGGGGGAGAGTCTGGCAGGCAAGACTTGCCTGGTGTCCGGCGCGGGCAACGTTGCCATCTATACCATCGAAAAGCTGCTGGAACTCGGTGCGCTACCGGTGACCTGCAGTGATTCCAAGGGCATGATTCATGATCCTCAAGGCATCGACCTGGAGCTGCTCAAGCGTCTGAAGGAAGTGGAGCGGGTTTCCCTGGAGGCTTACCTTCACGAGCATCCTGAGGCACACTATGTGGCGGCACGGGATTACCCCGCCGATGGCCATGCCGTATGGCGGCTACCGGCGCAGGTAGCGTTTCCTTGTGCCACCCAGAACGAACTGACCGAACAGGATGCCCAGGCGCTGATCGCCAACGGGGTGAGCTGTATCAGTGAGGGGGCCAATATGCCCTCCACCAAGGCCGCCGTCGAACGCTTTATTGCCGCCAGGCTCGCTTACGGCCCTGGCAAGGCCGCCAACGCCGGTGGTGTGGCCACGAGCCAGCTGGAAATGGCCCAGAACAGCAGCATGGAGCAGTGGTCGCTAGAGAAAGTCGATGAAAAACTCAAGCACATCATGGCCGATATCTATCAGCAGTGTGCTGACACGGCAGAAGAGTTCGGCGAACCCGGTAACCTGGTGCTCGGTGCCAACATCGCAGGCTTCCGCAAGGTGGCCGATGCCATGATCGAGCAGGGCGTTACCTGATCATGTCAGTGGCCTGGTTCAGTGAGTTACCGGGCCACTTTAAATAAGTTATCCTGCGTATGGCAGATATCCACAGTCCTTTCCCTTTGGGGAAGGGCTGTTTTTTATGGTCGGTATCATCAAGGAGAGAGACCATGGGGCAACGTCCTCCAATCATCATCAACCGTCTCGATGCAGAGCGTCTGCAGCGACTGATCGATCAAGCACCGGAAAAGGATCAGATGGTGGCGGAATTGCTTGAAGAAGAGCTGCTGCGCGGCGAGGTGCTCGACCCGCAGGACATTCCCGATAGCGTCGTGAGCATGAATAGCCAGATCCGTTTCACCGACCTGACCCGAGGTCGGCAAATGATCCGCACGCTGGTCTATCCCCATGCGCTGGCCAGCGTGGAAGACGGTATTTCCGTCATGGCGCCGATCGGGGCCGCGCTGATTGGCCTGAAAGTGGGCGATGTCATCGAATGGCCGCTGCCCAATGCCACCGAAGTGAAACTGCGGGTGGATGCCATCTTCTGGCAGCCCGAGCGGGAGAAGCAGTTCCACCGCTAGGGCGGTCTCGGGCGCGCAAGCCATGCCAGCACAGGTGCTTTGTGGTACCGTGTCGGCACCTCGAAGGCTGCATGAGCTGGTTGCACGTTATGGATGTCAAACAACGGATTATTGCGCGCCTGGCGTCAGAGCTGGGCGTACGACCTGAACAAGTCCTGGCCACGGTGGAATTGCTGGATGGCGGCGCCACCGTGCCTTTCATCGCCCGCTACCGCAAGGAAGTGACCGGCGCGCTGGACGATACTCAACTGCGCCAGTTGGATGAGCGCCTGCGTTACCTGCGCGAACTGGAAGAGCGGCGCGAAGCCGTGCTGGCGGCCATCGATGAACAAGGCAAGCTGGACCCCGCGCTCAAGGCCACCATCGAGGCTGCCGACACCAAGCAGCGCCTGGAAGACCTCTACCTCCCGTTCAAGAAAAAGCGCCGCACCAAAGCCCAGATTGCCCGGGAAGCCGGTCTCGAACCTCTGGCGGATGCGCTGCTGGCCGACCCCACCCTCGACCCGGAAAACGAAGCGGCACGCTACCTGCGCCCGGCAGAAGGGGAAGTGCCCGCCATCGAAGATGCCAAGGCCGCCCTCGACGGTGCCAAGCAGATTCTGATGGAGCGCTTTGCCGAAGACCCCGAGCTGATCGGCCAACTGCGTGAGCGGCTCTGGCAGGAAGGCGAGCTGAGCGCCCGGGTGCTGGAAGGCAAGCAGCAGGAGGGCGCCAAGTTTTCGGATTACTTCGAGCACGACGAAAAACTCGCCAGGGTACCCTCGCACCGTGCGCTGGCCATGTTCCGTGGCCGCAACGAAGGGATTCTGGGGCTGGCCATTCGTTTGCCCGGTGAAGAAGACGCCCCGGTGCATCCTGCCCAGGTGGCCATTGCCCGTCAGGTCGGTATTCGTGATGAAGGGCGCCCGGCCGACAAGTGGCTGGGGGAAGTGGTGCGCTGGACCTGGCGTGTCAAACTCTACACCGCACTGGAAACCGAGCTGCTGGGCCGCCTGCGCGAACAGGCCGAGCAGACCGCCATCGATGTCTTTGCCGCCAACCTGAAAGACCTGCTGCTGGCGGCCCCGGCGGGGCAGAAAGTCACCCTGGCGCTGGACCCCGGCCTGCGTACCGGCTGCAAGGTAGCGGTCATCGATGCCACTGGTCAGTTCATCGACCAGGCCACCATTTACCCCCACGCTCCCCAGAACCGCTGGAACGAATCGCTGGAGGTGCTGGCGCGGCTGGTCAAGCAGCATCGTGTGCAGCTGATTGCCGTGGGCAACGGAACCGCCAGCCGTGAAACCGACAAGCTGGCCGGGGAGCTGGTGAAGGCGCTGGCGCCCGCGCAGCCGCTGAGCAAGGTCATGGTGTCGGAGGCTGGGGCATCGGTGTACTCGGCGTCGGAATACGCGGCCCGTGAGCTGCCCGACCTCGACGTCACCATCCGGGGGGCGGTCTCGATTGCCCGCCGCCTGCAGGACCCGCTGGCCGAGCTGGTGAAGATCGAGCCCAAATCCATCGGGGTAGGCCAGTATCAGCACGACGTCTCTCAGGTGCAGCTCTCGCGCAGCCTGGAAGCCGTCATCGAAGATTGTGTGAACGCGGTGGGCGTGGACCTCAACACGGCCTCCAGCGCATTGCTCTCCCGAGTGGCTGGCTTGAGCGCCGCGATGGCCGAAAACATCGTCGCGCAGCGCAACCTGCAGGGTGCCTTCAAAAGCCGCAAGGAGCTGCTCGGCGTCAGCCGTCTGGGGCCCAAGACGTTCGAACAGTGCGCCGGTTTCCTGCGCATCAGCAATGGCGACAACCCGCTGGATGCCAGCGCCGTCCACCCAGAGGCCTATAGCCTGGTCGAGCGCATCGCCAAGCAAAGCGGGCGTGACCTCAAGGGCCTGATTGGCGACAGCGCCACCCTCAAGGCGCTGAAGCCCGCCGATTTCGCCGATGAGCGCTTCGGGGTGCCCACCGTCAGCGACATTCTCAAGGAGCTGGACAAGCCAGGCCGAGACCCGCGCCCGGAGTTCAAGGCGGCGGAGTTCCGCGAAGGCGTGGAAACGCTCAAGGACCTCACCCTGGGCATGGTGCTGGAAGGCACGGTGACCAACGTGACGCACTTCGGCGCGTTCGTGGATATCGGGGTTCATCAGGATGGCCTGGTGCATATCTCGGCCTTGTCGGAGCGGTTCATCGACGACCCGCGCAGCGTGGTCAAGGCGGGCGACATCGTCACCGTCAAAGTGATGAGCGTCGATATTCCCCGCAAGCGAGTCGGGCTTTCCATGCGTCTCAGCGATGAACCAGAGCAGCCTGAGCAAAACGGCAGCCGCGCCGCTCAGGAGCCGCGCAAGCCTGCGCGCAGCAGCCGTCAGGCGGGCCAGCGCCAGGGGCAACAGCAGGGCAATGCACCGGCGGCCATGGGTGCCTTGGGTGCCGCGTTGTTGAAGGCCAAGCGGGGCAAATAGTCGCGTGTCTTGAAAAACACAGGGTTGCCGCCATATCCTGCCCACTATTCCCTATCAGGTAGGATACAGCTCATGGTCACGCCCGCCGGTTTCCACAAGGCCTGCGTCATGCAGGCCTTATCAACAAGGAGTGTTCACCTTGTCTGAACCACTCACGGTGCCTACGTCGCTGACCGCTCAGGTCGAGCGCCTGCTCCCCAGCGCCCGTCTGGGTCGTTTGGGGCGGCTGCGTCGCGGGCTAGAAAAAGAGGGGCTGAGGGTCGATGCGCAGGGCCATATCGCACAGACCCCACACCCCCAGGCGCTGGGCTCCAAGCTGACCCACCCGCACATCACTACCGACTACTCTGAAGCGCTGCTGGAGTACATCACCCCGGTGTATTCGGAACCCAGGGAGGCTCTGGCCTTTCTGTCCGATCTGCATACCTTTACCTATCACCATCTCGATAACGAGTGGATCTGGCCTGGCAGCATGCCTTCCCGGCTCTCCGGTAACGACAGCGTGCCGATTGCCGACTACGGCAGCTCCAACGTGGGCACCATGAAGCACGTTTACCGCAAGGGGCTCGACGTGCGCTACGGGCGGATAATGCAAGCCATTGCCGGGGTGCACTACAACGTCTCGCTGCCTGAAGACATGTGGTACGCCCTGCGCGAGATGGAAAAAGCCACCCACGTACCGTTCAACGACTACCGTTCGACGCGCTACTTTGGCTTGATTCGTCACTTCCGCCGCCATAGCTGGCTGCTGCTCTATCTGTTTGGTGCGTCTCCCGCCGTGGACAAGAGCTTCCTGCCCAATGGGCAAGTGCCGAGCAAGCTGCAGCCGCTCGGTGACGATACTTATATCGCCCCCTACGCTACCACGCTGCGCATGTCCGACCTGGGGTATCAGAACAAGGTCCAGTCGCAGCTGAAAATCTGCTTCAACTCGCTCTCCAACTACGTCAACACCCTGCGCCATGCGATTTCCACACCGTGGCCCGATTATGAAGCGCTGGGCGTTCGGCAAGGTGATGAGTGGCAGCAGCTCAATGCCAATATCCTGCAGATCGAGAACGAGTACTACAGCGATATTCGCCCCAAACGCGTGGCGCGGCACAACGAAACCCCGAGCCAGGCACTCGAAGCTCGTGGCGTCGAGTACATCGAAGTGCGCTGTCTTGACCTCAACCCCTTCGATCCGTTGGGCGTCACGGAAGTGCAGATGCGCTTCGTCGATACTTTCCTGATGTGGTGCCTGCTCAGCGACAGCCCCTGGATTTCCGATGAAGAGTGTGACCGCCTGGATGACAACCGTCGCCTGGTGGTGGAGCGTGGGCGTGACCCCGAGCTGCGTCTCGTGCGTCAGGGGGAGTCGGTGACGCTACCCGAGTGGGGCGAGCAGATCTTCGCGGAAATGGCCGAGGTCGCTCGGCTGCTGGACGCCGTGGAAGACGACGCCCCCCATGCGGCCGCACTGGCAGAACTGCAGCCACGCTTGCGACAGCCTGAATTGACGCCCTCTGCGCAACTGCTGGATAAACTGCAATCAGGCAATGGCTCGCTCAGCAAAACACTGCTTGGTATAGCTCAGGAGCAGGCGGATGCCTTGAAGAGCACTCCCATGCTGCGCTCACGGGAAGCACTGCTGGCACAGCTCATCGACACCTCGCACCAGCAGCAGCGCGATATCGAAGCGGCAGATCACGAAAGCTTCAGCACCTTCCTGGAAAACTACTTCACCAAGGCGCGTGAATCGCGAGCGCTATCGGCCATTACACCTGAGGACGGGCAATGACCTCATCCGCTATTCGTCCGGTCGCGCTACTCGGCGTCGCCTTTTGTATCCTGATGATGGCCGTGGCGTTAGGACTGGAGCACATTGGCGGGCTGGAGCCTTGCCCGCTGTGTGTTTTCCAGCGCGTCGCGGTCATCGCCGCTGGGCTGGTGCTGGCCGTGGCTGCCATTCATAACCCCCGCGGCCGTTTCGGCAAGGGGTTATATGGCGTGCTCAGCCTGGCGGCGGTAGGTATCGGGGCATTCATTGCCGGCCGCCATGTCTGGCTGCAGGGCCTGCCCGAAGATGAGGTGCCCAGCTGTGGCCCAGGGCTGGACTATATGATGGATATTCTGCCCATGCAGGAAGTCGTGGCCATGGTGCTCACCGGCTCCGGCGAGTGCGCGGAAATCGATTTCATGCTGCTAGGGCTGTCGCTGCCTGGCTGGACGCTGCTCGGGTTCGTCATTCTCGCCCTGGTGCCGTTACGTATGTTATGGCTAGCCGTGACGGGGCAGGGTACGTTAGCCAAGCGTTGATTATTCAAGGCACTCACCTCAGTATCAAGGAAATCGTGCCCGCCTGGATTGACAGGGCTGGAAGGAACAGCGAGTCTAGCCCTGATGAAGGCGGCTATCAGCAAGGAGAAGCCCCATGCTCGAAGATTGCAAAAATGCCCTGGAGCGCTGGGGGGGCGTACACAGCCTGATCGACCGCTGGTTGGATCAGCGTCGCGCACTACTGGTCAGCTTCATTGAGCTCAAGGAAGCCTGTGATGCCGAGCTCGAAGCCGTCAGCAAGGCGCGCATCGACACCTTCAGCGAGCTGCTGATGGATTACATCAGCGCGGGTCATTTCGAGATTTACCCGCAGCTGGCTGAAGAGGCCAAGGCATTCAACGACGAAAGCGCTCTGCACATTGCGGCCCGATTGCTGGAACGGTTGGAGATGTCCACCGCCATGGTGCTGGAGTTCGACGAAGACTTCGCCAGCCCGGTACGCTGCCAGCAAAACTTGGCCAGGCTGCCCGCTTGGATCGACCGGCTCGCCAAAGGGCTCACCGAACGCTTCGCCCTGGAGGACCAGCTCATCGCACGCCTCCACGCAGCCCACAGCCCCCAGCAGATCAAATCTCCCGCTTAATGCCGCGCCCCCTGTAGCGCGGCGTAACGAAAGAGCGAGAGCAACGAGCGATAAAGGCACCCACGGAGGGCGGCGCCAGCCGCCCTGATGACGCCACCGAACCCACCGCGCCCTCGAATCACAAAACGCCATCGCCACCCCCGGCGCCCTCATCGGCAACGCTCTCCGCGTTGCTTCGCGGGTGCGCTCCGCTTACGCCGCGCTACGGGTACACCGCCAACATTGGGTATGGGGGCACGGGCACGGATACCTCCGTAGCGCGGCGTAACGAAAGAGCGAGAGCAACGAGCGAAAGAGGCACCCGCGGAGGCGGCGCCAGCCGCCCTGATAGCGTCACCGAACCACAAACGTGCCCTCGCAACACAAAACGGCACCGCCACCCCCGGTGCCCTCATCGGCAACGCTCTCGCGTTGCTTCGCGGGTGCGCTCCGCTTACGCCGCGCTACGGTATGCGCCCACATCAACCTCAGGACGTCACCACGGCAAATCGAGGCACACCACCCCCAATACGTCACCACGGCAAATCGAGGCACACCA
>NZ_LFGS01000009.1:65047-71754 GCF_002078135.1 Halomonas sp. BC1
TACGGGCACGGATACCCCCGTAGCGCGGCGTAACGACTGAGCGAGAGCAACGAGCGAAAGAGGCACCCGCGGAGGCGGCGCCAGCCGCCCTGATGACGCCACCGAACCCACCGCGCCCTCGAACCACAAAACGGCACCGCCACCCCCGGTGCCCTCATCGGCAACGCTCTCGCGTTGCTTCGCGGGTGCGCTCCGCTTACGCCGCGCTACGGGTGTGGCGGCAACGATGCAAATAGGGTTGCCCGTAGCGGGGTGGGGCGCGTTTCACCCGAGATCTTTCTCCCGCCGTAAGTGGCCGCCGATCACCAGCATGCAGGGGGTGAGCAGCAGGGTGAGGAAGGTGGCGAACGTCAATCCACCGGCGATGGCGCTGGACATTTGCGTCCACCACTGGGCGGAGGGGGCGTTGAACCCGAGCGCGGGGGTGAAGAGGTTGACGTTGACTCCCAGCACCATGGGCATCAGCCCCAGTACGGTGGTGATGGCGGTCAGCAGGACGGGGCGCAGGCGCAGGCAGCCTGCTTCCAGGGCTGCCTGAGGAGGTGGCATGCCGTCGCGGCGCAGCTGGTTGTAGGTATCGATCAGGACGATATTATTGTTGACCACGATGCCCGCCAGCGCGATCACCCCCATGCCCACCATGACGATGCCAAAGGCCTGGCCGGTGATCAGCAGGCCCATGAGTACGCCCGCTGTGGAAAACACGATGGCGGACAACACCAGCGCGGCCTGGTAATAGCTGTTGAACTGGGTCACCAGAATCAGCGCCATCAATCCTACGGCAATCAGGAAAGCGCTGATCAGAAACTGCATCGACTCCTGCTGATCCTCCTGCTCGCCAGCCACATTGACCATCAGGCCATCCGGCAGTTGGCCTTGGCCAGCGGCCAGCAGGGCTCTCAGGCGCTCATCGGCCAGGTAGCCGGGCGCCAGGTCTGCCTCCAGCGTAATGGCGCGGCGGCCATCGATGCGGTTCAGCGTCCCCACCTTGGGCGCCGGAGCGATCTCCACGAAATGGGAAATCGGCACCTGCCCACGGGAAGTGTTGATAGTGAGCCGCTCCAGCTGGTCCAGCGTGCGCCAGTGTTCCGGGAGGCGTACACGAATATCGACCTCGTCACTCACCGTGGGCGGACGGTAGCTGGCCACCTGCAGGCCGGTGGTGAGCAGTTGTACCGCGCTGCCAATGGTGGTGATGTCGGTGCCCATGCGGGCGGCGGCCTCACGGTCCACGGTGATCTGCCACTCCACCCCTGGCAGGCTGCGGTTGTCCTGAATATCCACGAAGCCGCCCAGCTCGCGCATCAACCGGGTGAGTTGATCGACCCCCGCATCGGCAATGTCCGGGTCCGTGGCGCTGACTTCCAGCACGATGGGTTTGCCGCCGCCGGGGCCCATTTCCTGCTCGCGGAACTCCAGAGTGATCCCCGGGATGTCCGCCGTGCGCTCGGCCATGTCCGCCAGAATGGTGCGCGCCGGACGGCGCTGATACCAGTCAATGAACTGGAACTGCAGCATGCCGACCACGTCACTGCCCATCTGCTGGTCGGGCACCGCAAAAGAGCGTGCGTAGAGGGCCTCCACTTCACCCAGGCCGCCCAGGCGCTGCTCCACGCGGCGCAAAATGGCGTCGCTTTCCTGCGCGGAAAAATCGCCCCGGGCGCGCACCAGCACCTGGGCGCTATCGGGTTCGACGTTGGGGAAGAAATCCACACCATGGTTGAACCGTGCATAGCCGGTATACAGCAGCGCGATCAGCAGTAGGGCGAAGGCCAGCACCCAGCCGGGGTAGCGCAGCAATCGGCTCAGCAGGTGACGATAACTACGCCCCAGGGTAGTGCTTTCGTCCATGGGCCCAGTGCCTGCGCCGCTGGCCTGTGCGGTACGGGTAAACAGCCGCCCCAGCGTGGGCAGGAAGATGAGCGCCATGACCAGCGAGGCCAGCAGGCACAGAATCACCGTCGCGGGCAGGTACTTCATGAACTGACCGACGACGCCGGGCCAGAACAGCAGCGGTAGAAACACCGCCAATGTGGTTGCCGTGGAGGCAATCACCGGCCAGCTCATCCGCGACGCGGCGTTCAGCCATGCCTGATGGGCCGTTTGCCCCTCATGCAGATGGCGGTCGGCAAGCTCGCTGACCACGATGGCGCCGTCCACCAGCATGCCCGCCACCAGAATCAGCGCGAACAGCACCACGATGTTGAGGGTGAAGCCAAAGGCCCACACCAGCAGAATGCCGCTCAGGAAAGCCCCCGGAATGGTCAGCCCGACCAGCAGTGCCATACGCCAGCCCATCACGGCGACCACCACGACCAGCACCAGCACCACGGCGGTCAGCACGTTGTTGAGCAGCTCGGAGAGCATGTTCTGCACGGTGACCGACTCGTCCATGATCGTGGTCACCCGTAGCTGCTCCGGCAACAGCGGCTGCGCCTCCGCAAAGCGGTCCCGCACGGCGTCGATGGTGGCGATAATGTTGGCCCCGGCGCGTTTGGAGATTTCCAGCACCACGGCAGGCTGGCCGTCGATACGGGCAAAGCCTTCGGGCTCTTTGTAGGTGGGATGAATCCAGGCCACGTCACCGAACGTGACTACTTGCTCGCCCTCTACTTTCATGGGCATGTTCATCACGTCTTCCAGGGCGGCGATGATGCCGGGCACCTTCAGCGCCAGCCTGCCTGCGCCGGTGTCCAGGCTGCCGGCGGCCACCAGCCGATTGTTGCGCGAGACCTGGTTGAACAAGGCATCGAAATCGACCCCGTAACTCTCCAGCACCAGCGGGTCCACGACGATTTCCAGCAGGTCTTCACGGTCACCGGCAATGTCCACCTCCAGCACGTCGGCAATGCCTTCGATCTCCTCCTTCAGGCGGCGGGCGATGGCGATGCGCTCGCGGGTGTCCAGCTCCCCTGAAAGGCCGATGCTCAAGACCGGAAACTCCGAGACGTTGACCTCCATGACCCTCGGTTCGTCGGCTTCGGTGGGCAGGCTGCTACGCGCAATGTCCACTCGTTCCCGTACGTCGGAAAGCGCCGTGTCCGGGTCGAAGCCCGGGTCGAACTCCAGCGTGACGGAGCCATGCCCCTCGCTGGACTGCGCCGTGAACTTGCGCAGTCCGGCAATGCCCCGCAGCTCCTGTTCCATCGGGCGAATCAGCAGCCGTTCGCCATCTTCCGGGCTGACCCCCTCCAGCGAGAGCGAGACATAAATGATCGGGATGGTGACGTCCGGGTTGGCTTCCTTGGGGATCACCTGCCAGGCCGTGAGCCCAGCCAGCAGCAGCCCGACCAGTAGCAGCAGGGTAGTGCGCGTATGGGTCAGCGCGGCATTAATGAGTGATCGCATGACCACCTTCCTGGGCAGGCACGGGAGTCACTTCCTCGCCGGGACTCACAAGTCCAGCCCCCAGTGTAATCAGCGTGACCGGGTCGGGTAGGTCGCTGACATAGGCGCGCTGGGTGTCGGCACTGACCAGCTCCACGGCAGACTGCACCACGCGGTTTTCGGCGTCCAGATGCCGAATGGCCAACTGGCCCCGCTCATCCAGGCTGAACAGCGCAGGCGAAAGCGTATGCACGGCGCGAGGGGGCAGGGTGATGGTCAGCTCGGCGCTGCCGCCTGCCAGCCGCTGGCGCTCGGGGTTGTCGAGGAGGACTTCCACGTAAAACGTCCGGGTCGCCTCATCGGCGCGGCGGCTGATATAGCTCACTTCGCCCGTCAGCTCACCGCCATTCAACAGGCGGGCCGCCACCGGCAGCCCTTCACTCAGAGCGCCGACCTGCTGCTGGGACACCCAGGCCTCCCCTTTCAGGTGACGGTCATCGACCAGGCGAGCCCACTCTTCTCCGGGTTGCAGCAAGTCACCCATTTCCACCTGTACTCGGTCCAGCACGCCTTCGAACGGAGCGCTGGGGCGGGTATCGCGTAGCTGCTTCTCCAGTTGAGCCACCTGGGCCGCGCTGGCGCTGAGAGCGCTTTGCAAGCGCAGCAGCTCAGGCTGGGAGATCAGCTCGCGACGACGCAGGTTCTGGGCCCCCGCGTACTCCGCCTGCGCCAAGGCCAGCTCGTCGCGTGCCTGCTGCAGGCGCTCCGGCAGGGCTTCACTTTCCAGTATCAGCAGCGTCTCGCCCGGTTGAACGTGTTCACCCTGAGAGACGGGCGTTTCCGCCACCAGCCCCGCCACGTTGGCGCGTAACACCGCCTCGCGCGCTGCCGCCAGCTGGCCTTGAACCACCACCTGAGGAATGTAGAGCGTGCTGGGTTGGGTCGATACCTCTACCCGCGTCAGAGATTCGCCGTGGGTGTCGTGGTTTTCGGCAGGCGTCGACTGAAAACGCTGAAAGTCGCCCAGGGCAAGCCATACCACCAGGGCCAGCACCAGCAGGCTAGCCAGGGCATAAGAGGGGGGGATTCTTCGCATGGGGAGTCACTGTTCCAAATAAAGAGGGGCTCGCAACCCGAGACACCATAGCGCAAGTGCTGCCGGTCAGCGAGTACCAGGCCGCCGTGCGAATGGGTAGTAGTCTCAAGTCTGATTGAGTTTTTGAGCGTGTGGGCATAACATCGGTGCGCGAATCTTTACCGGGCGAACCTTCACTAGGCGAACCATCAAGGAGCAATGATGAAAGATCCAGTACGTATTGCGATTACCGGCGGTGCCGGCCAGATCAGCTACTCTCTTATTTTCCGCATTGCCGCTGGCGACATGCTGGGGCCGGATCAGCCTGTCATTCTCCAGCTTCTCGAAATTCCTCAGGCCATGGATGCGCTCAACGGCGTAGTCATGGAAGTGAACGACTGTGCGTTCCCGCTGGTGCAAGATATCGTCGCCACCGACGACCCCAACGTGGCGTTCAAGGATGCCGACTTCGCTCTGCTGGTAGGTGCTCGTCCGCGTGGCCCCGGCATGGAGCGTAAAGACCTGCTGGAAGCCAACGCCGCCATCTTCTCCGTACAAGGTAAAGCGCTGAACGACCACGCCAGCCGTGATGTGAAAGTGCTGGTCGTCGGCAACCCGGCCAACACCAACGCGCTGATCGCCTCCTGCAACGCGCCGGACCTGGACGCTGGCCAGTTCACCGCCATGACCCGTCTGGACCACAACCGCGCCCTGACGCAGCTGGCACAGAAGACTGGCAAGCACGTCACCGACGTCGAAAACATGATCATCTGGGGCAACCACAGTGCTACCCAGTACCCGGACCTGGCCCAGTGCAAGGTAGACGGCAAAGCCGCTTTCGATCTGGTCGAGCGCGACTGGTACGAAAACGACTTCATCCCGACCGTACAGCAGCGCGGTGCCGCCATCATCAAGGCACGCGGCGCCTCGTCTGCCGCCTCCGCTGCGTCTTCCGCCATCGACCACATGCGTGATTGGGCGCTGGGCTGCGACGGTATCGTCAGCATGGCCATCCCCTCCGACGGCAGCTACGGCATCGCCGAAGGCATCATCTACTCCTACCCGGTGCGCTGCCAGGGTGGTAAGTACGAAATCGTACAAGGTTTCGAACTCGATGCGTTCAGCAAAGAGAAGATGCAAGCCACGGAAAAAGAACTGCGCGAAGAGCGCGCTGCCGTCGAGCACCTGCTCGGTTAAGCACGCCGTTTGGCACCCGCCAACCGCACCCACCCCGCAAGCTATGCTTGCGGGGTTTTTTATGGGCATGGGATGCTGCAAAAGTATGCCCCTTCAATAGGGTCGTCGTCGCGAGTCACCGAGCGACTCGAATTTTTGAGCAAAAGCGTGTCAAATGTAGAGGGTATAGAAAAAATATTGGAGTACCGGGTTGCTCATCAGCAGCGCTTGAGGAGAAGAGTATGCAGGCGATTGAATTCGAAACAGATATTCAAGACGGTATGGTTAAAATTCCAGACGAATACGCAGAGCTGAGAAACAGGCATGCCCGGATCGTGGTGCTGTACGAAAACAGCACATCAGCGCCGAGCGAGCCCGAGGCGTCATCCGGTCTTGATTTCTCGTCTGTAAAAGCGCCCACGCTGACAGCGCAGGAAGGGCTCGAGTATCAACGGAGCATGCGGGATGAGTGGTGATTATCTGCTCGACACGAATGTTTTTATTAACGCGATCAAGCGACAGCTATGCCTCCCGCCTGCTCATTACGCTTATTCCGTGATCACTGAGCTCGAACTGTTGGGATTCCCGGGGCTACCCTTGCAAGAAGAGCAGGCTATTTCAGCTTTATTAGCCAATCTGACACGCGTCGAACTCAACCATCTAGTCAAACAGGAGACGATCAATACACGTCGTCATACGCTGATGAAATTACCTGACAGCATCATTTCTGCATCTGCCACCGTTACCCAAGCCACATTAGTCACAGACGATGCCACACTGGCCGCTAGGCACCAGGGCAAAGCGATATCGTTGAATATGCTCTTGCGTTCTTGATAGTCCACATCGTTCCAGACAGAGACTCGTTACGCCGCGCTACGGGGGTGCCTCGATTTGCCGTGGTGACGTATTAGGGTTGATGTTGGCGTTGTGGTCGGGGTGGTTTATGCGTTGGTGTAATGTTGGCGGCATACCGTAGCGCGGCGTAAGCGGAGCGCACCCGCGAAGCAACGTGGAGAGCGTTGCCGATGGGGGCGCGGGGGGTGGCGGTGGTGTTTTGTGATTCGAGGGCGCGTTTGGTTCGGTGGTGCCATCGGGGCGGCTGGCGCCGCCTTCGCGCCGGGCCGCCGCT
>NZ_LFGS01000009.1:72032-80246 GCF_002078135.1 Halomonas sp. BC1
TGGTATATTGTCGTTCGGTGGCTTCATCTCTGTGGGAGGCCAATTTTATTGGGCGACTGTCTGAATAGGCTGGGAGCCTGAATCATCGCGGGCTGAAGCCCCCTCCCACGCACTATTACAGCAACGCGAGGAGCGTTGCCGATGGGGGCGCCGGGGGCGCCGGGGGTGGCGGTGGCATGTTGTCGTTCGGGGGCACGTTTGGTTCGGTGGTGCCATCGGGGCGGCTGCCGCCGCCTTCGCGGGTGCCTCTTTCGCTCGTTGCTCTCGCTCAATCGTTACGCCGCGCTACGGGGGGCCTGGGTTTGCCGTGGTGACGTATTGGGGTTGATGATGTGGGCGGCATACCGTAGCGCGGCGCAAGCGGAGCGCACCCGCGAAGCACCCCGATAGGGGTGCCGGTGGTGGCAATGGCTTGGTACACATGACGATAGGGTTGTCGCCACACCATTCAATGCGAGACGCTTACCTCAATCCCGTAAGCTCATGATGCGCCAATGGCGCGCCTCGGCCACTTGGTGCAGGGTATCGTCAGGGTCTACGGCAACGGGGTTGTCGACCACTTCCAGCAGCGGCAGGTCGTTGTGGGAGTCGCTGTAGAACCACGCACCATCGAGGGTGCAGTCCTGGTCTTCCAACCATGCTTCCAAACGTGTGACTTTGCCTTCTCGGAAGCTGGGCACCCCGGCCACGCGTCCGGTATAGCGGCCATCGACCATTTCGGGGTCGACGGCAATCAGATCATCCACGCCCAGCCGCTTGGCAATTGGGCCAGTGATGAAACGGTTGGTGGCCGTAATGATCAGCAGCGTATCGCCCTTGGTGCGGTGGCGGGCCAGCAGCTCTTCGGCCTTGGGCAGAATATGCGGCTCGATCTTGCTAATCATAAACTGTTGGTGCCAGGCAGCAAGCTGTTCCGGGCTGTTGTCAGCCAACGGTTTCAGCGCCAGCGCCAGAAACGCCATCATGTCCAGCGTACCGGCGTTGTAATCGGCCAGGAAGCGCTCGTTGGCCTCGCGGTAGGCCACTGGGTCCACCGCCCCTTGTTCTACCAGGAACTCCCCCCAGGCATGATCGCTATCGATGGATAGCAGCGTATTATCCAGGTCGAAAATGGCCAGACTCACGGCGCTCCCCTTGGTGGTTGATGTTGGTGAGATGTGCGCGGCACAAAGCGCCGGATTATCGCAGAGTCGCCTGGCTTTCACCACTTGGCGTTATCAAATTGTATTGATACGGTTGACTCCCTTGTGGAAAAATGGGGACAACTGAAAATTTATGAAGGTGATGTCCGTGATCGACGCTGACGGCTTTCGCCCCAATGTTGGCATCATTATTGCCAATAGCCAGGGGCAACTGCTTTGGGCGCGTCGTGTAGGACAAAATGCGTGGCAATTCCCCCAGGGAGGCATCAAGGCAAGCGAGACTCCACAACAAGCACTTTTTCGTGAGCTTCACGAAGAAATCGGCCTGACCGCCGACGATGTTGATATTGTCGCCTGCACCCGGGGCTGGCTGCGCTACCGTCTGCCACGACGCATGATTCGTACCCACTCAAGGCCAGTCTGCATCGGCCAAAAACAGAAGTGGTTTTTACTGCAAATTCGCTGCCAGGAAAACCGGATTTGCATGACGGCGACACCCAAGCCGGAGTTCGACGGTTGGCGATGGGTGAGCTACTGGTACCCGCTGGGTCAAGTGGTGCCCTTTAAAAGAGAGGTTTATCGACGCGCGTTACGAGAGCTGTCTCCCCGCGTTCAACGGTTGGCACAAGATAATGAAGGATGACGTGCGCGTCACTGCTGGAAGTCGGCAGTGGGCTATAGCCGGACACTTCCTCAGCGAGGCAAACAACAGTGAATAGTAAAATGTCGATGCTTGAGGTGCTACGACGCGTGATTCAGGAAGTGAATGGCGCGCGCAACCTCGATGCCGCGCTGTCCACCATGGTACGTCGTATCCGCAAGGCCATGCAGACGGACGTCTGCTCGTTCTACCTGTATGACAAAGAGCTGGAGTCGCTGGTGCTGATGGAAACCATCGGCCTGCGCACTCAGGCCGTGGGGCGAGTCATTCTGCCACTGGGCGAGGGCCTGGTGGGGTTGGTAGCCAAGCGCAGTGAGCCTCTCAACCTGGAAGATGCGCAGTCGCACTCGCACTTCCGCTATTTCGAGGCCACCGGGGAGGAGCGCTACTGCAGCTTTCTCGGCGTGCCGATCATCCACCAGCGTCACATGCTGGGCGTGCTGGTAGTGCAGCAGGCGGAAAAACGCCGCTACGATGACGAAGACGAAGCCTTTCTGGTCACCATGGCAGCCCAGTTGGCCGGCGTGCTGGCCCATGCCCTGGCCACGGGCCACCTGACCCGCCCTGCGCTGCCCGGCGGCCAAGCCATGTTCAAGGGCGTGGCCGCTTCGCCCGGGATGGCCATGGGCGAAGCGGTGGTCATTACTCCGCCCGCTGACCTCAACAGCGTGCCAGACCTGATTCCCAGCGATCAGGAGTACGAAATCGCCCGCCTGAAAGAAGCCATCGGCAAGACCCGCGACGAAATCCGCGCGGCGGCCGAGCGGCTGGTCAACCGTATCTCTTCCCAGGAGCTGGCGCTGTTCGATGTCTACCAGCAGATGCTGGGCGAGGCAGCGCTTTCGGAAGAGGTCGAAAAACGCATCCGTGAAGGGCAGTGGGCGCCGGGGGCGTTGGCCGATGTGGTGCGCCGTCACGTGCAATACCTGGAGCGGGTCGATGACGACTACCTGCGTGAACGGGCGGCGGATATTCGCGACCTGGGCCGCCGCGTGCTGGCGCATCTTCAGGAAGATACGCCCGCCACTCCGGAAATCTACCCGGACGACGCCATTCTGGTGGGCGATGAAATCAGCGTGGCGATGTTGGGCGAAGTGCCCCGCGACAAGCTCAAGGGGCTGGTCTCGGTGCGCGGCTCCAGCACCTCGCATGTGGCCATCGTCGCCCGTGCCATGGGTATCCCCACCGTGCTGGGCATGATGGATTTGCCGCTGCCCCGCCTGAACGGCGCGCCTGTGGTGCTGGATGGCCACCGTGGGCGGCTGTTCGTGCGGCCCATGGCGGAGCTCAAGGCTCGCTACGCTAGCCTGATTGCCGAAGAGAAAGTGCTCAGTGAGGTGTTGGCCCACGAGCAGGACCTGCCCAGCGAAACCCCGGATGGCCACGGCATCCCGCTGATGGTGAACACCGGCCTGGCGGTGGATGCGTCGGCCATGCTGAAAAGCCGGATTGGTGGGGTAGGGCTCTATCGCACCGAAGTACCGTTCATGATCACCGAGCGCTTTCCCGGCGAAAAAGAGCAGATGCGCATGTACCGCGAGCAGTTGGCAGGCTTTGCGCCGCTGCCGGTGGTCATGCGCACGCTGGATATCGGTGGCGACAAGGATTTGCCCTACTTCCCCATCGAAGAGGCCAACCCCTTTTTGGGCTGGCGCGGCATGCGCGTCACCCTCGACCATCCTGAAGTGCTGATGGTGCAGCTGCGCGCCATGCTCAAGGCCTCTCAGGATCTGAACAATCTCCACGTTCTGTTCCCGATGATTACCAACGTCGAAGAGGTGGATGAAGCCATTCGCTTGCTCGACCGTGCCATCATCGAGCTGGGCGAAGAGGGCATCCAGGTGGAGCGGCCCAGCGTCGGGGTCATGATCGAAGTGCCTGCCACCATCTATCAGATGGATGCGCTGGCCAAACGGGTGGACTTCTTCTCGGTGGGCAGTAACGACCTTACTCAGTACCTGCTGGCGGTAGACCGCAACAATGCGCGGGTATCCAGCCTCTACGATGCGCTGCACCCAGCGCTGCTGGGCGCGCTGGTCGAGCTGTCTCAGGATGCCCGGCGGCTGAACAAACCCATTTCGCTGTGTGGTGAGCTGGCAGGAGACCCCGCAGGGGCGCTACTGCTGATGGCCATGGGGTTCACCAGTCTCTCCATGAACGCTCCCAGCCTGCCCAAGGTGCGTGCGGCCATTCGGCGTGTCACCTTGGCCGATGCGCAAACGTTGCTCAAGGAGATCATGCAGCTGGATACGCCTTCCCAGGTGCATGCCCATCTCAACCAGCGCTTCGACGAGTGGCAGCTTTCCCACCTGCTTCCCCCCAGGGATTAATACCCCTACGGGCGGGCGCTGCCAACGTGGTCTCACCCTGAAAACGGCCGAGCGGCCCAAAGCGCTGCTCGGTCAGGGTGACGTCTCCTTGCTCACTCAGTGACAGCCATGTCGTGGCCCGCGTGCCGTAGGCCTCCCCCAGAATGAACGCAGCAGAGAGCTGACGTTCCAGCGTCAGCCCCACCCCGGTATCGGGTAGCGCGGCATCCTCCGCTAGGCTGGCATCGTGAAGCGCCTGGCGAGTTGCTCGGCGCCAGAGCGTCGTCTCATGCTGGCTCAGCGCGTGGCGCACCGCCTGGAGCTTGGGCCACGCAGTGTTCAGGCTGGCGTTGGATAGCCCGTGAACCCCCTCGTCCACCTCCGTCAGCGTCACATCATTGCGCCCACGGTGCAGGTGCCAGCAGTGGGTGGGCGTCGCCACCAGCAGATTGAAGCCGGCATAACGGGCTGCGCCGTGCTCGGCCATCTGCCTCAGCCACTTGGCCGGGTCCTCACTGGCCAGCACGTTGGCGACCAGCTCGCCCCGGCTGGGCGGGTGAGCAGGGGGCGACAGCCGTGTATCCCGCACGTTGGTCAGCGCAGCCACCACCCCTTTCCGGTTGGCCGCCAGCCAGGTGCCCCCGGCCTCCAGGTCGCGGCCGCCCAGCAGGGGCTTGTCGTCCCAGTGGGACAGTGGTGCCGTGGGACGGGCATGAAATTCATCCCGATTACCGGCCAGACGCAGCGGGAAACGACTCCCTGGGCGCCATGAAAAGGTGATCAAACACATAAACGACCCCTGTTGGTCACGAAATCCGACTCCTTGCGGTGTGCTGCATGACAGCATCCAAGAGTGGACGTACACTTAGCTTAAAAGCTAAAGCAATAAGGCGGTTCACCTGCCGCGACAGAGCCTCATATCAACGAGGAAGACGCACACTATGCAACGTGATCAGCGAGAGCACTTCTGGAACGCCATCATCTGGCCCGTTCTGTGGCCACTGCTGTTGGTGCAAGCCGCACTCGTACTGCTCTGCCTGTTACTGGGGGTAGTGATATGGGTGATGTCGCCAGAGGCCACCTGGTCGACCACGTTATGGCTTACCCTGGCCCTGCTGCTGGGCAGTTGCATGAATGTAGGCGCTTTCTTGATGTTAATCAAAGCCCGGGCCAGATATAAGGATGCCCGTTTCATGCAGTGCCTGGTCGAGCTGGAGTGCCGTGTCGCCGCCCTGGGGCAGAAGGTCGCTCCCAGCCAGCCATGGGCGGCGGAAGAAGACACCCACCAGCGCCCCCTCAAGCGCCTTACCCATGCCAACGATCGGCTGGCCGCCATGCTGGAACAGCTGGAAAAAATACCCACGGCGCCGCAAGAGAGCGCGGGCCGGGCCGACCAGGCACTGCTGGAAGACCTGCATCACCAGCAGAAGCAGTTGAAGCACCTGATGGCAGGCAGGGAGCGGGCGCGGGAAGAGTCGCGGCTGAAGTCAGGCTACCTGACCTTGATGCAGCGTGAAGCCGACAGCCTGTTCGAATACCTGGGCAGCATGATCAAGGACGACACTACCGAAGCATGTCGCCAGAACGTCACCCATGTGCGCGAGCGGCTGGCCGACATACGCTCGCTGCTGGCCAATTTCGTGCAGCAGAGCGTCAACGAAGCCACCACCTACGACGTGCTGGAAACCGAAGGGTATCAGCCCCGTGTGCTGGTAGTCGATGACGGCCCCGTCAACCTGATGCTGGCACGCCAAATGCTGGAATCTCAAGGGCTTCAGGTAGAAGGCGTCAGCAGTGGCGAGCAGGCGCTGGAGCGGCAACAGTCCACTTTTTACGATCTCGTGTTCATGGACATCTTCATGCCCACGCTGGATGGCCTGGAAACTACCCGCCGCTGGCGTCAGTTCGAGCGGCATAACCCCGCCCATCGCAGTATCATCATTGCCCTCACCGCGAACGTGGACAACGCCGGGCGAGGCACCTGCGAAACGGCAGGCATGGATGATATCCTAGCCAAGCCCTATCAACCCGAAACGCTGCAACGCATGCTCAAAAAATGGCTGCCTGACGCTTTGGAGAAGCCCGCACAATGACATTTGCCGCCATTTTGGCCAGTTATCTCGTACTCGGTGCCGCCGCAGGCACCATGGCAGGACTGTTTGGCGTAGGGGGCGGCATCATCATCGTACCGGTGCTGGTGTTCGCTTTTGGCCTGCAAGGCATCGCGCCAGAAATCACCATGCATCTGGCAGTGGGCACGTCGCTGGCCACCATCGTGGTCACCGGAGCCTCTTCGGCCCTTGGCCACGTGCGTCGCGGCAGCGTACACCGCCCCTGGTTCATGGCGCTGTTGCCGGGGCTCATGCTCGGCGCGATTGCCGGGGTGTTCATTGCAGGGAATCTCTCAGGCACCGTGCTGGGCACACTGTTCGGCGTGTTCGTGCTGCTGCTGGCCGCCAAGATGGTCATTGGCTTGAATCCCAAGCCGGGCAGCGTTGCGCCCGGTAAAGTGGCGATGTCGGTGGCCGGAGGCGTCGTGGGCGCCATTTCGGCACTGTTCGGTATCGGCGGCGGGGCCATGACGGTGCCCTGGCTGTCCCGTGCCGGGGCCAGTATGACCCAAGCCGTGGGCACCTCCGCCGCCTGTGGTCTGCCCATTGCCATCGTTGGGGCGCTCACCTTCATCGTCGTCGGCTGGGGCCACCCGCTGCTTCCGCCGTGGGCCACCGGCTTCGTCATGTGGCCCGCGTTTATCGGCATCGTCGTCACCAGCGTACCCTTTGCACGGCTAGGGGTGCGGCTGGCGCACGTGTTGCCTGCCCACGTGCTGCGCTATGGTTTTGCCCTGCTGCTCACGGTGGTGGGGCTGCGCTTCATCCTGGCGTAATCGCCACCCGGCACGCTGTCACTTCTTTTGTTCACGTAGAGAAACGGAATGATTAATTACCCCACGATAGACCCCGTCGCGATTTCGCTCGGCCCCCTGCAAGTACACTGGTACGGTTTGATGTACGTGGTCGGTTTCGTTGCTGCCTGGTGGCTGGGCTGCCGCCGTGCTGCGCGGATCGGGCTCACCAAGGATGATATCAGCGACCTGCTGTTCTACTGCGCCATCGGCGTCGTGGCCGGTGGGCGCTTGGGCTATGCGCTGTTTTACGGCCTGGGGCAGTGGTCTGCCGACCCGCTGTGGATCTTCCGCGTCTGGGATGGTGGCATGAGCTTCCACGGCGGTTTGATCGGCGTGTTGCTGGCCGCCTGGCTCTTTGCCCGGCGCAAGCAGCTGGCGTTCTTCACCCTCACCGATTTCATCGCCCCGCTCGTGCCCATCGGCCTGGGGGCAGGGCGCATCGGCAACTTCATCAACCACGAACTGCCCGGCCGCGTGACCTCGCTCCCCTGGGGTATGCCGTTTCCCGGCATGGGCCCAGAGCCGCGTCATCCCTCGGCACTTTACGAAGCCGTATTGGAAGGCGCCGTGCTGTTCGTCATCCTCTGGTGGGTCTCGGCCAAGCCTCGCGCGCGCGGGTTCGTCTCCGGGCTGTTTCTGCTGGGCTACGGTGTCTTCCGCTTCATGGTCGAGTTCGTCCGCATGCCCGACGCCCACATCGGCTACCTGGCCTTTGGCTGGTTCACCATGGGCATGCTCCTCACCCTACCCATGATTATTCTCGGACTCTTCCTGATGCTCTGGTCAAAAGGCAAGCCCATCGACGCCAAGGTATAGAAAGCAGTACACCCCGTAGCGCGGCGTAAGCGGAGCGCACCCGCGAAGCAGCGCGAAAGCGTTGCCGATGAGGGCGCGGTGGGCGGCGGTGGCGTTTTCCCGTTTGGTGGCGTAATCGGGGCGGCTGGCGCCGCCTTCGCGGGTGCCTCCATCGCTCGTTGCTCTCGCTCTGTCGTTACGCCGCGCTACGGGTGTGCCTCGATCTGCCGTGGTGATGTATTGGGGGTGGTGTGCCTCGATTTGCCGTGGTGACGTCCTGGGGTTGATGTGGGCGCATACCGTAGCGCGGCGTAAGCAGAGCGCACCCGCGAAGCAACGCGAGAGCGTTGCCGATGAGGGCGCCGGGGGTGGCGGTGCCGTTTTGTGTTTCGAGGGCAC
>NZ_LFGS01000009.1:80483-95983 GCF_002078135.1 Halomonas sp. BC1
GGTTCGAAGGCGCGTTTGGTTCGGCGGCTCTATCGGGAGCGGCTGGCGCCGCCTTCGCGCCGGGCCGCCGCTGCGGGTGCCTCTTTCGCTCGTTGCTCTCGCTCTGTCGTTACGCCGCGCTACGGAGCCTGGCTTGCGGTAGAAACGTAGCGCGGTGTAAGCGGAGCGCACCCGCGAAGCAACGCGAGAGCGTTGCCGATGAAGGTGCGGCGGGTGGCGGTGGCGTTTTGTGGTTCGAAGGCGCGTTTGGTTCGGTGGCTCTATCGGGGGCGGCTGGCGCCGCCTTCGCGCCGGGCCGCCGCTGCGGGTGCCTCCATCGCTCGTTGCTCTCGCTCAATCGTTACGCCGCGCTACGGTGTATGGCTTGCGGTGGAAACGTAGCGCGGCGTAAGCGGAGCGCACCCGCGAAGCAACGCGAGAGCGTTGCCGATGAGGGCGCGGTGGGTGGCGGTGGCGTTTTCCTGTTTGGAGGCGTAATCAGGGCGGCTGGCGCCGCCTTCGCGGGTGCCTCCATCGCTCGTTGCTCTCGCTCTGTCGTTACACCGCGCTACGGGGGGGCATAGCTTGCGGTGGAAAACGTAGCGCGGCGTAAGCGGAGCGCACCCGCGAAGCAACGCGGAAGCGTTGCCGATGAGGGCACGGTGGGTGGCGGTGGCGTTTTCCCGTTTGGAGGCGTAATCGGGGCGGCTGGCGCCGCTGTCTGGGCAGGCACTTGTGCTTGCATCATCGCGGGCTGAAGCCCCCTCCTACAACCCTTAACATAGACGTTGCCTTTAGGGGAGCCTAGAATACAGCCTCATATTCGCTGTTAATCTGGAAACCTTGTGACTGCTACAACGCCTTCGCTTACCACGTCGAACGAATTGCCTGCGCTTGAGCAGCCTTACCTGGACTTGATGCGCACTGTGCTCGAACAGGGCGTTGATCGCGGTGACCGTACCGGTACGGGTACGCGCTCGGTGTTTGGCCACCAGATGCGTTTCGATCTTTCCCGTGGGTTTCCGCTGCTGACCACCAAGAAGCTGCACTTGCGCTCGATCATTCATGAGCTGCTCTGGTTTCTGAAGGGCGATACCAACATCGGTTACCTGAAAGAGCACGGCGTGCGTATCTGGGACGAATGGGCCGATGAAGCGGGCAACCTGGGGCCCGTATATGGCTACCAGTGGCGTAGCTGGCCGCACCCCAAGGGCGGCAGCGTGGATCAGATTGCCAACCTGCTGGAGCAGATTCGCCATAACCCGCAGTCGCGCCGCTTGATCGTCTCGGCCTGGAACCCGGGGCAGGTGGATGAAATGAAGCTGCCGCCATGCCACTGTCTGTTCCAGTTCTACGTGGCGAATGGTCGACTCTCCTGCCAGCTGTACCAGCGCAGTGCGGATATTTTCCTCGGTGTGCCGTTCAATATCGCCAGCTACGCGCTGCTGCTCAGCATGGTGGCGCAGGTGACCGGGCTGAAGCCGGGCGAGTTCATCCACACGCTGGGCGATGCCCATCTCTACAGCAACCACCTGGAACAGGCGCAGGAGCAGCTGACGCGTACGCCCATGGCGCCGCCAGCGCTGGTGCTCAATCCGGCGGTCACGGATCTGTTCGACTTCACCTTCGATGATATTCATATAGAAGGGTACCAATCGCACCCCCACATCAAGGCAAAGGTTGCCGTATGAGCCAATCTCTCCCGACTGACGAACTGCTGGTGCCGGTGGCGATGATCGTCGCCATGGCGAAGAATCGTGTCATTGGCGTCGATGGCAAGCTGCCCTGGTACCTGCCGGAAGACCTGAAATTCTTCAAACGCATGACCCAGGCCAAGCCTCTGGTGATGGGGCGCAAGACCTATGCATCCATCGGCAAGCCGTTGCCCAATCGGCTGAATATCGTGGTGACCCGAGACACGGCCTTCACCGCCGAGGGCACGCGTATCTGCCACGACCTGCCGTCTGCCCTGGCGCTGGCCGACCAGCACGCCACCATCGAAGCGGCGGAGGAGATCATGGTGATGGGAGGCGGCGAGATCTACCAGCAAGCCTTGCCCTTCGCCCAGCAGCTGTATATTACTGAAGTCGATATCGACGTCGAGGGCGACGCGACGTTTCCAGAATTCTCGGCAGACGAGTGGCGTGAAGTGCAGCGCGTACCCGGCCAGCCAGCGGAAGGGCAGCCACGTTATGATTTCGTGGTATATGAGCGTGTCAACGACTGAGCAAGGAAAGGAGGAGGTGATGGCTGCCAACGTACTGCAACTATTAGAACTACTCGAAGCACGGCTCGACCAGAAAAACGCCGAGCTGGAAGCACTGCGTGCCGAAAACAGCCGCCTGAAGCAGCAGCTGGCACGTGGGGAAGCAGCGCCACCCCAGGTAGTGCCAGCGCCGCTGCCCACGGAAGCGTGCCAGCCCCAGGCAGAGCGTCAGCACCAGGAAAAGCCCCCGGTGGTAGCCGAGCAAGTGCCACCGCAGGCAGAAGCAAACGAAACGCCAGCGCCTGCCGTTGAACCTGCTGCCAAAGCGACTCAGCCGCCATCGCCCCACGCGTTGTTGAAACAGTGGTATCAGCGCTACCCCAATGCTTTCTTCAAAGGGCATACCAAGCCGCTGAAAGTAGGGATTCATCACGACCTGGCCGAGCGTGAGCCCTGGTCGGGCAAGCTGGTGCGCCGTGCGCTGGCCAACTACGTCAATCTGCCGCGCTACATCAAATCCATGCGGGAAGGGGTAGAGCGGGTCGATCTGGAAGGCAATCCGGCAGGCAAAGTCGACAAGGAAGCGGCACAGCACGCCAGTGCGCGGCGCCACGAAAGCCAGGCGACCACAGCAACAGAAGCCGCGCCGACACCGCGTGCCAAACCTGCTCAACGAACGCCGCCGCCAAGGAAGGAAAAACGTCAGGAAGTGCCCCGGCAGGAAAAAATCGAGCAGGCAAAACCGCTTAGCCTTGAAGAGAAGCTGAAAGGTTTGCAGCAGAAATTCGAAGGCCGTTGAGACCGGTTTGGGTTGGCTGGGTTCCATAAAAAAACACAAATCATAAAAAAACACTGTTTTTTTCTATTGCGTTCCTTGGAATCCCAGTATAGAGTTTGATCTGCGAGCATTGGACTATAACAAGGCTTTGTTGAGGACATGTCGCATACCACCGGGAAAAACCGGCGGGTGAGAAAAAGAGCATGGCCCGCAAGCCGCTTGCTGGCTTCTTCGAAGGCCAGTAACAACGATCGAAACAGTAAGCTAGTTAAGGAACCTATATCATGAAAAAGACACTTTTAGCGACTGCCATCGTTGGCGCCCTGGGTGCCTCCGCTGCCGCTCAAGCAGCCACTGTCTATGACCAGGACGGCACTCGTCTGGACATTTACGGTCGTATCGCCATGGGTATCGCCGGTGGCGGCCCCGAGTTCGATTCTAAAGACCGTGAAATCGACAACGGCGCTGAGTTCGTAGACGTGGCCTCTCGTCTGGGTCTGCGCATGAGTCAGCAGGTTACTTCTGACCTGAGCGCCTTCGGTCATGTCGAGTGGCGTTTCCAAGGCGACGAAAACAAGACTGACGGCGGTTTCAACGAGCTGCGTCAGAGCTACATCGGCCTGCGCAGCAGCCAGTACGGTACAGTGGTTGGCGGTAACTTCGACAGCTTCTACAGCCAGTTTGTATCCAAGCCGTTCGACGTTTACATCGACCAAGGCTTGCAGTTCGCTGGTCAGCGCAAGCAGTCGCGCGGCGACTCTATCGGTTACTACACGCCTGACCTCGACGGTTTCACTGCCTTCCTGCAGCTGAAGCACTACAGCGAGCGTGGCTTGAATGAAACAGGTCCGCGTCTGGATACTGATGGCAACGTGGTTGGTACAAGTGAAGAAGGTAGCGTTGTTGCTGCCCAAGGTGGTGTCCGTTACGCTGAAGGTCCTGTGACTGTTGCTCTGGGCTTCGTTGAGGACGTTCAGCGTGCTGATGCAAACCACAGGGGTAATGGCCGTGGTAACGGCGAAATCCTGGTCGGTTTGATCGGTTCTTACGCCATTGACGACCAGTGGTCTGTTCGTCTGGGTTACGAAGGTCGTGAGAACAATAGCGATCTGAATCGCACTACTCGTGGCAGTGATAACGGCTTTGACAAGTTTGGCGTAGGTACTACCTACACCACAGGTCCTTGGGCGTTCAACGCTGACTACTACCGTATCAACCGTGACGGTATCAATGCTCAGGGCAATGAGAACGATAACAGCAACGCATGGTCTGCTGGCGCATACTACAAAGTATCCAGCAACTTCGACGTATTCGCAGAAGTGGCTGATGGCGATGCACCCTCTATCCGTCGCGACGAGACTACTCTGAGCGACCTGACCGACAGCGTATACTGGCTGACTGGCGCTCGTTACCACTTCTAAGCCTGGCTATTGCCAACGCTTGAATGGATAACTGCCTAACAGCAGATAGAACCGGCCCTTAGGGGCCGGTTTTTTGTTTGATGGCCTATGGTCAGTTAGTGAACAGGTTGGCCAATCGCTTGGCCGTCTGAAGCAAGGTACAGTAGCTTTAACAGTATTTACTAAACACATCTCATTGCTGTTGACAATGGAGGAAATAGGCAAGATTTATGAATCCTGCTTCCACCTTGTTACATGCAGGCGCCGAAAAGGGTATGATTCATACCTTAGGCTAAGATCACTTATGTTAGTAATAACGTTTATCAGGCAGTGGCATTTGAAAGCCATGCTTTTATAAATTTACCTGAAAAGTCAAAGAGCTGACCTTCCCAAGAGTCACGGATGATTAAACGAATTCTGCAGAATCAGCTGCTCACCACGCTGGCTGCGCGCGGTATTGCCGCGGGTGGTACATTCCTGCTTTCCTACGTGCTGGCCACGTTCGTCACTATTCAGGCCTTTGGGGCCTTCATGCTGTGCCTGTCGATCATGATTGGCATGCAGGTGTTTGCCAGCCTGGGTACCGACCGGGCCACGCTCAAATACATGGGGGTAGCGACTTCCAATAATAGCCGCCGCGAAGTGGCGTGGATTTACAAGCATGCCATGGTGGTCAACGTGGTGGCAGGTGTGCTGCTGGGGGTAGGACTATGGGTAGCAGCACCCAGCGTGGCGCAAATGCTGCTTTCCTCGACAGACAATGCGGTCGAGGCCCTGCGAATGACCGCGCTGTTGTCGCCGGTGTACAGCGTCATTTACCTGTGCAATTTTCTGATGAAAGGGTGGGGCAGGGCCAACGTTTCCTGCCTGTTCGAAATAGGCTGTATTTCCATCGTGCTCAGCGGGGTCGTGCTGGTGTGTGCCTGGCTGGGGATCTCGCTGGGGGCACTGGCGCTGATGACCGCGCTGGGTGTGATTCTAGGGCTCTACCTGCTTGTGGCGCTGTGGGCCGTCTGGTGGCTCTACCGCCGCAGCGCGCTGGTCGAAAGTGACAGCGTCAGCTTTACCAAAGGCTTCTATCGCCATCTGCCCGATTTTTTGCTGGTAGGCATCATCTTCTACTACACCCAGTGGGGGGTTGGCCTGGTATTGGGCGCCTTCCATAGCGAAAGCGATGTTGCCTTGTTCAGCCTGGGGCTACGGTTGGCCATGATCATCGGCTTCATCCTGACCGTATACGACAGCATTCTGGGGCCGCGTTTCTCACGGCTTCAGCACGAAGGCAATGGTGAAGGGCTCAAGCAGCTTGCCCAGAAAAGCGCTTTTCAAATGACCTGCTTTGCGCTGGTGCCTGCCCTGGTCTTCATCATTTGGCCCAACGCTGTGTTGGCTCTGTTTGGCAGTGATTACAGTGGTGCCGCCAGCGTTGTGAGAATCCTCGTGATTGGGCAGCTGGTCAATGTGATGACCGGCTCGGTCATATTGCTGCTTTTAATGGCTGACCAGCAGCGCGCCGCGCGGAATATACTAATCTGGTCTGTGGTGGTGGGGGGCATTGCCTCGCTGCTGCTGATTCCGCGTTACAGCGCAGAGGGGGCGGCCTATGCGCTGCTGCTGTGCCTGCTGATTCAGAATGGCGTGGCGGTCTACGTGGTGAAGAGAAAGTTCGGTTTCATGATGACCGACTGGCGTTTCGTCATGACGCCACGAAGCCGAGCCAACAATGATGGTGAACCAAGATGATTAGACTCGAAAGGGAGTTCCACCTGGAAGAAGGGATCGATTACAGCTTCATCAATCCGTTTTCTCTAGGGGTCGTGGCGCAAAGCCTGAGCGAGCAGGAGTGCCGACAGATTCGCTTCTACGCCGATGGCATTGCCGTCGTGCTCTATACCCGGTTGTTCAAAGGCAAAAAGATTCAGCGTACCAGCTTCGACGACACCTCGATTGCCCCGGTGGTACTGGGCCATGCCCAGGCCACACAGAAGCGCGTTGCGCTGGTGGGCGGCACCGAAGAGAACGTCCGTCAGGCGGCGCAGCTGCTGGCGCAGAAATACCCTGGGCTCGAGATCAGCTACGCACGCTCCGGCTTTTTCAGCAGTGACGAAGAGCGCCAGCAGAGCCTGGTGCAGGCAGCCAATGCCGACATCGTCATCGTGGGCATGGGCGCAGGCAAGCAGGAGCGCCTGCTGCTGGACCTGAGGGCTGCGGGCTGGCAAGGCACCGGCTTTACCTGTGGCGGCTATCTGGATCAGTTCGTGCAGGCCAAAGGGCAAGACTACTATCCCGCGTGGGTAGACCGCCTCAACCTGCGCTGGTTATACCGAATGATGAAAGAGCCCAATCGGTTGCTGAAACGCTACTTGAAAGACTACCCCCGGTTTTTGATCAAATACGGCAACAAGATTGAGTGAATCATGATTCCTAAAAAGATCCATTTCTGTTGGTTTGGCGGTAACGCCATGACATCACTCTATAAAGAGTGCATCGCCTCGTGGCAAGAGAAAATGCCCGATTATGAAATCGTGGAATGGAACGAAAGTAATATCGATAAAGATATTCCTTTTGTTCGCTACTGCCTGGAAAACAAAAAGTGGGCATTTCTCTCGGACTACATTCGGATGTACGCCCTGAATGAGCAAGGGGGCATCTACCTCGATGTGGACATGGAAGTAGTGAAGTCCTTGGATCCTTTGTTGAGTCATCCCTTTTTCATCGGGTATGAAGATGAGGGAAGAATCGGCGCTGGAGCCATTGGTGGTGTGCCTGGGCATCACTTCTTCAAGAACGCCATGCAGCTCATCGAAGAACGGCATCAGAAGAAAAAGCCTTACCTGATAGCGCCCGAAGTGGCCAATGCGTGCATTGCCAAAGAAGATACCGATACCGTCATTCTGCCTTGGCCACTTTTCTATCCCTACAACCCTTACGCAAAAACCCATGACCGGAAGCAGCTGCTCTATCGGCATGTCACCGAAGAAACGTACCTGATCCACCATTGGGGTAAAGGCTGGAAAATGAGTTTGATGGAGCGGGTCTTCAGAAAACTGTTCAAGTGATCCGTTGCGGTAAAGGGATTCAATTTAGCTAGATGCGTTTGGGAGCAAGGAATGCAAGGTCGTGACCCATTGGGCAATGCCTTATTGACTTACCGCCACAAGGCGCAGCCGTTGGCTGCGATGCTGCTAATGGCCGTGATCGTGGCACTGGGCGTCGTGGGCGTGATGACGCCCTGGCACTACAACATACTGCCCGCCGTGCCGCTCCTGGAGCTGGCGGTGCTGGGGGTATCCGTACTGGTGTTTCCACCTAAAAGTCGTTCAGCCTGGCTGTTCCTGCTGGCGGCAGGCGGCTATCTGGTGGTCACGCTGGCCATCGCTCTATTGATGAGCGGTAGCCATATTCTCGATTACGTGCAGGCGTACAAAGCGTTCTTCTATGTTCTGCTGCTGTGCTCGTTCATTGGACAGCCACTATTCAAGCCCTCCCAGGTCGCCCAGTTCTTTTATTTGCTGCTGGGACTGTTCTTTATCAAGTACACCTATTCTCGGCTAATCGGGCTGGATGCCTGGGTCAGTATTCGCTCAGGGATATTCACCGAAAACAATTTCGAGCTGGTACTGCTGATTCTGTTGCTGTACCTGGTGCTGCCGGTAATTCGCTGGCATGTGGTCTCGATACTCGCCGTGATGCTGATCATCTTTTTGTCAGGCTCTCGGAGCGCGTTTCTGTGCTTTCTGGCGGTATATTTTTTCAGCGTATTTCGAGTGGGCAAGCGGTTTATACGAACATGGCTACTGTTGTTCCCGCTGCTGATTGCGCTGGCCTATGGCATCGTCAACGACCGCATGGACATCTCGCTGGGCAGCGGGAGTGGCACCACTGCCGAGCATCCCAGCATGCCAACCCTGGAAGAGGGGCGTTCGCCTGCGGCTACTCTGGGGCCGGATGGCGAAGTCATCGAGCAGCCGCTTACCTTTCGCTCCCTGCTGGAACGGGGCGCGTCCATCGACCGCGTTCGATTCCTGCTCTATTTCCTCGATGACGTAGAGGGGTGGCAGTGGTGGAACGTGATGCTGGGTACACAGCCCCTGACGCCGATGTCTACGGAAACGTGCGAAGCGCTCTCTTACTGGAGCGACATGTACAGCTTCTCCGGGGATGGCACCTGCTACTCGGTCATTCTGCACTCCTACATCATTCGTGTGCTTTACGACCATGGCGTGCTGGGGCTGATCTTTCTCGTGGTATTTACCGGCTATGCGCTGCGCAAGAGCGGCTATGGCTGGGTCGACACGCTGTGTGTGCTTGGCGTGCTAATGGCCTCATCGCTCTCCGTTTCGGCATTCAATAGCGTGTTTGCCATGCTTTCCATGATGTTCTATCTCTCATATGGGCGAACGCAACCAGCCCCGGAGCCCTCGGTGGAAGTCGCCAGCAATAGCACGACCTGAAAGTAGCCTGGAAAGCCCATCGCAGCGCCCAATAATTAGATCGTAGAGTAGAGACCGTACTATGCACTCAGACAGTAAGCTGGGAGCCGCTCAGAAAAGAGGCGTGATCTTTTCCGAGCGCTACCCGCCCAAGATCATCTTTCCGGTGTTCGACTTCGTCGTCGTCGTGCTCTCGGGCGTGCTGGCGTACCTGATGCGCTTCGAGACCGTGCACCTGCACGAGCACTACGTGCTGGCCCTGGTGTGCATGGCCTTGCTGGTGGTAGTGGCCAACAGCTCCACGGGCAGCTACAAGCGCTGGCGTATCTCCTCCACGTTTTACATCATCACCAAGCTGATGCTGGTGTGGTTGGTGATCGGCATCATCGTCACCTCCATCATCTACTTTGCCCACGCGGCAGAGCGCTACTCACGGCTATGGGTGGGGCTGACGCTGCTGTTCTCGTTCGTGCTGGCGGCCAGCGCCAGGGCGCTGGTGCAATACGGCTTGCGGCGCATTCGCATTCGTGGCGGAGCGCGGCGCCCCGTGTTTCTGGTGGGGCCTGCCAAGAACGTACTGCACGTGGCGCGGGGCATGCGGGCTGCCTCCTGGGAAGGGCACTCCATTGCCGGGGTCGAGCGCCTTCCTGATGGCTCGCTCGATCAAGAACAGTTGGAGCGCATTGCTGCCCGGATAGGCGACGCAAACGCGTCCGAAGTGTGGATCTGTGTGCCGCTGGAAATGGGCGACACCGTGCATGGCCTGTTTTACGCGCTGCGCAACCATACCGAAGAGATCCGCCTGATTCCGGAATTCAAGGACATGCGCCTGCTCAACCATCGCACCAGCGAAGTGGCGGGGCACTTGGCCATCGACCTCAGCGTATCGCCTATCAACGGCATGGCCAGAGTCGTCAAGCGCGCCGAAGACATCATCGTCGGCAGCCTGATCTCGCTGATGATTCTGCCGGTGTGCATTGCCATTGCGCTGGCCATCAAGTTCACCTCGCCTGGCCCCGTGCTGTTCAAGCAGCACCGTACGGGCTCTAATGGCAAGGTGTTCAAGGTTTACAAATTCCGCTCGATGAAAGTGCACCAGGAAAAAGAGGGCGTCGTTACCCAGGCCACCAAAAACGATAACCGTCTGACGCCGATAGGAGCCTTCCTGCGCCGCACCTCCCTGGATGAGCTGCCGCAGTTCTACAACGTGCTGCAGGGGCGCATGTCCATCGTAGGGCCTCGCCCCCATGCGCTGGCCCACAATGAGTACTACAAGGAACTGGTGGAGTCCTACATGCGCAGGCACAAGGTGAAGCCCGGTATTACCGGCTGGGCTCAGGTCAATGGGCTGCGCGGTG
Source organism: Halomonas sp. BC1 (assembly GCF_002078135.1). Taxonomy (NCBI): domain Bacteria; kingdom Pseudomonadati; phylum Pseudomonadota; class Gammaproteobacteria; order Oceanospirillales; family Halomonadaceae; genus Halomonas; species Halomonas sp. BC1. Next base: position 90,638 of record NZ_LFGS01000009.1, read on the forward strand.
AGACCGAGACGCTGGAAAAAATGCAGCGGCGGGTCGAATACGACCTGTGGTACATCGACAACTGGTCGGTGTGGCTCGATCTCAAGATCATCTTCATGACCGTATTCAAGGGCTTTAAACACACCAATGCTTACTGACCGGAGCCTCTGATGATTTTAGTGACAGGTGGCACGGGCTATATCGGCTCGCATATCGCCGTCGAACTGCTGAAGGAAGGGTACTCGGTGGTGCTGCTGGATGACCTTTCCAATAGCGTGGCCTCCGTGGTGCCGCGTATCGAAAAGATCACTGGGCGCGCGGCGGCGTTCTACCAGGGCGACGTGCGCGATGCTGCGCTGCTGGCGAGCATTTTCGAGCAGCACCCTATCGACGCGGTGATTCATTGCGCAGGCCTGAAGGCGGTAGGTGAAAGCGTGACCCAGCCGCTTGCCTATTACGATACCAACGTGCATGGCTCCATCGTGCTGTGCCAGGCCATGGCCAAAGCGGGTATCAAGCGGCTGATTTTCAGCTCATCGGCCACGGTGTATGGCGTGGATGCCATCCCGCCCTACGTGGAAACCATGGGCCGGGGCAGCTGTACCAGCCCCTATGGCACCTCCAAGGCCATGGTCGAGCAGGTGCTGGAAGACCTGTGCGCCAGCGACCCAGAGTGGTCCGTGGCCATTTTGCGCTACTTCAACCCCATTGGTGCGCACCCCTCGGGCCTGATCGGTGAATCACCCCAAGGGGTCCCCAATAACCTGATGCCCTACATCAGCCAGGTGGCGGCAGGCGTGCTGCCCGAGCTGCAGGTCTACGGCAACGACTACCCCACCCAGGACGGCACCTGCGTGCGTGACTACCTGCACGTGGTCGATCTGGCGGCAGGGCACCGCGTCGCGCTCAAGGCGCTGGAAACGCCCGGCGCCAGCCACTACAACCTGGGCACGGGGCAGGGGGTGTCGGTCAAGCAGATGATCGATGCCTTTACCCAGGCCACCCAAGTGCCCGTGGCCTTCCGCTACGCCCCCCGGCGCGATGGCGACCTGGCCGCCTTCTGGGCCAGTGCCGAAAAGGCGCAGCAAGAGCTGGGCTGGCAAGCCACCCAAACCCTCGACGACATGATGACCGACACCTGGCGCTGGCAGCAGCACGCCAGCGCCTGAACGTATGCTTGCCAGGTGAGCGCCTGGCAAGCAGCCACGTTATCGGTAAGCCCCTGTTGCCTGTGAGCCTATGCTATCCCTGAGAACAGGCTGCCTGTGCTACTATCGGCTTCCTCAATGATTTGCCGCCCCAGGGCCATGAAAGGAAGTCTGTTTCAATGTTGGTAACGCACCCCCCCTCGTCACATCCCGGCACTCAGCCTCCTCAGTTATTTACCGGCGTGGCCGTCTTTCTTTTGGCCGCCATCGCGCTGGTCGTGCCCAGCGGCTACTCGCTGGGGGCGTTACTGCTACTACTGGCGGGGCTGGGGCTCATCGCCCTGCGCCGTGTTCCTCAGCTGACACGCCAGGACGGTGCGATTATTGCCGTGCTGTTGGCCTACGCGGCCATTACCATGCTGGAAGCATGGCTGGATGGCCAGGGCAGCAAGGGCTTCGACAAGCCCAGTCGCTTCATTCTGGCCATTCCGGCGCTGTTCTGGGTACTGCGCTACCCGCCCAATCTGGCCTTTCTGTGGAGCGGTGCCGCCGTGGGCGCACTCAGTGCAGGTACCTGGGCCGGGTGGCAAAAGCTGTTCGAAGGCGTAGACCGCGCCCAGGGCCATACCCATGTGATTCAGTTCGGTAACCTCAGCATGCTGCTGGGCGTACTGTGCATGGCAGGCCTGGGGTGGGCCGTGGTGCAGCGCCAGCGTCAGGTGTGGGTCGCCCTGCTGCTGGCGGGGGCATTGGGCGGCATACTGGGCTCGCTGTTTTCCGGCAGCCGTGGCGGCTGGATAGGTTTTCCCATCGTGCTGTTGGTGCTGTACCGCGCCTATGGCACCCAGCTTTCCAGCCGCCTCAAGGTGGCCGTCGTGGCGGCCGTAGTGGTGGGGGGGCTGGTGGTATATTCAGTGCCTCAGTCGGGGGTTCAGGATCGCGTGCAGCATGCCTTCAGTGACGTGGCATTGTACATTTCCGGTGAAAATCGCTCGACCTCTGTTGGGGCTCGATTCGAAATGTGGCGCGGAGCCGCCATGCTGATTCAGGAAAAACCGCTAACGGGGTGGGGCAGTACCGGTTACGCCGAAGCTATGTACGCCTTTGGCGAAGAAGGCATCATCAGTCGTGAAGCAGCGCAATATGGCCACGCCCACAACGAATTCGTCGATGCTTTCGCCAAGCGCGGCATTCTGGGGCTGGTGATTTTGTTGGCACTTTATCTGGTGCCCATGCGACTGTTTGCCCGCGACCTACAAGCCAGCGACCTTGCCACCCGCGCCGTGGCGACAGCGGGGGTGCTGCTACCCGTTACGTTCCTGGATTTCGGGCTCTCCCAGGTTTTTCTGGAGCATAACAGCGGCGTCATGATGTACGCCTTCCTGCTGGTGGTGCTGTGGGGCAGCCATGCAGCACGGCACTCAGCCGCCAGTGTTCAGGTGAGCAGTAAGCATTAGATAACATTGTGTTTTAAGCATAGATTTTAAACGGTCTCCTGGAGGCCGTTTTTGTTGAAATGGTCAATAGTTATTGCGCTAAATAGATTTAATTGGATTGTACAATGCTTGTTGACGTAGAACTGCCACTTTTAATCCCTTAGAATAGCCGAGCATTTTTATATCTCAGGTTAACCTCTATTCATCCGCACAGCGTAGGGCAAGGGAATGCGCCCGTATCAATCCCTGGGCGGTAGCGTGCCTTTTTGATGGAATCTTCTATGTTGAATGCCCCTATTTGCGTCTCGCGGCCAGCTCGCATGCTGTTGGCGGCGGTCAGCGTGGCCCTGGTCAGCGGCTGCGCCACCCAGTACCCCTCTGGTAGCACCCAGCAAGCCCCCCAGTATGTGCTTAACCAGGATGCCGCGTCGCTTCTGGAAGATGAAGCGCTCAACCGCTTCCTGACCCAATCGCCTGCCAGCGGCGTACATACCGCCGCCCGCACGCCCTGGGGCGACAACGTGGAAATCATTGCCGAGGCCCCGTATCTGGCGGCCAGCGGGCGAAAATGCCGCCAGCTCCAAGTGATGGAGCCCGGCGGCAGCGTACGCGCAGCACTCGCCTGTGAAACCCCCAATGGCTGGGCACACCAGCGCCTGGTCACCCAAGCAGGAGGGCGCTGACATGCCGGCCACGATCACTTCCACCCCCGCCCTGTTGGCTCCGCTGAAGCGCGTGCTGGCTACGGCCGGGCTGGTGTTTGCCACGCTGGCCACAGCGCCCGCCATGGCGCAATCCATCAGCCTCTCCAACGACATTCTTCCCCAGCAGGGCAGCCAGCAACGCGGCCAGCCGGGGCAGCAAGAGCAAGTGGACGACACCCCCCGCGCCGACTGGCGCAGCGGCACCTACGGCCCCATCGCCACGCCGCCCCAAGACCCCGATGCCTTGCCGCCCTTTGGTGCCAACCTGTTCAGCGGTGGCTTTCGTGGTGCCATGGGGGATGGCCTGAATGCCGACTACCGCATCAAGCCCGGCGACCAGATCACCGTGCGGGCCTGGGGCGCGTTCGAATTCGACCGCGTGCTGCCCGTGGATGCCCAGGGCAACATTTTCATCCCCGGCTCCGGCCCGTTGAATGTGGAAGGCCAGAACAGCCAGCAGGTAGACGGCAGCGTGCGTAGTGCCATTACGGCGGTGTACCCGGATAACGTCGAGGTCTACACCAACGTGCAAGGCGTTCAGCCCGTGGCCGTGTTCGTCACTGGCTATGTGGAAAACCCGGGCCGCTATGCAGGCACCCCCAACGACTCGCTGCTCTACTTCCTCGACCAGGCCGGTGGCATCGACCAGGACCTGGGGAGCTACCGGCAGATTCGTGTGGTGCGTGACGACCGCACCGTGGCCACCGTCGACCTCTACGACTTCCTCATCAACGGCACCATCGCCCGCCCGCAGTTTCAGGATGGCGACACCATCGTAGTGGAAGAGCGTGGCCCTGCCATTGCCGTGGTCGGTGATGTACACCGTGAACACCGCTACGAACTGATCGGTAATCAGCTTAGCGGTGCCGAAATCATCAACCTGGCCCGGCTGAGAAGCGGCGTTTCCCACGTGCTGCTGCGCGGCGACCGTGACGACGGCCCGATTGCCCAATACTTCCCCATCAACCTGTTTGCAGGCCAAACGGTACGCAGCGGTGACGAAGTGGTGTTCAGCGCCGACCAGCGCAGCGAAACCATCGTGGTGGAAGTCGAAGGCAGCTACTACGGCCCCTCGCGGTTTGCGCTGCCCCGCAATGCCCGCCTCAGCGAGCTGCTGGACGCCATTGCCGTCCCCGAAAACATGACCGCCGTGGAAAGCATCTCGCTACAGCGGGAAAGCGTGCGCCAGCAGCAGGCGCAATCCTTGCAGGACAGCCTGCGCCGCCTGGAAACCACCTACCTGGGCGCTTCCTCGCGCACCGACCAGGAAGCCCAGATTCGCCTGCAAGAAGCCGAACTGATCGAACGCTTCATCGAACGCGCCCGTGAACTCGAACCCAGCGGCCGCTTGGTGGTGGCCTCCAGCGACGGCATCACCGACATCCGCCTCCAGGATGGCGACGTGATCACCATTCCTGAGATCAGCGACTCGGTGCTCATCAGCGGTGAAATCCTCGTGCCCCAGGCCGCCGTTTACCGTCCCGGCATGAGCGTCATCGACTACGTGGAAAGCGCCGGTGGCTTCACCGAACGCGCCGACCGCGACCAGATCCTGCTGGTACGCCAGAACGGCGCCGTCGAACACGCCCGCAACACCCCGCTGCGCCCCGGCGACGAAATCCTCGTCATGCCCAAGGCACCCACGCACAACCTGCAGCTCGCCTCGACCCTCACCCAGATCCTCTTCCAGATCGCCGTCACCACCCGCGTCGCCCTGGACCTGTGATGAGACCCGCTGCAGTGGCCCTGTGCCGTCACCGGCACCCCTAACGGGGTGCTTCGCGGGTGCGCTCCGCTTACACCGCGCTACGAAGAACCGCCATCAACGGCAACGACCCCGTAGCGCGGCGTAACGAAAGAGCGAGAGAAACGAGCGAAAGAGGCACCCGCAGCGGCGGCCCGGCGCGGAGGCGGCGCCAGCCGCCCCGATTAAGCCACAGTGATCGAGCAAACCTCATTGGCCTCACCGGCACCCCTAACGGGGTGCTTCGCGGGTGCGCTCCGCTTACACCGCGCTACGAAGCACCGCCATCAACGGCAACGACCCCGTAGCGCGGCGTAACGAAAGAGCGAGAGAAA
>NZ_LFGS01000009.1:96028-98665 GCF_002078135.1 Halomonas sp. BC1
GAGGCAACCAACGTGACAATGCCACTGCCATATAACGTCACTACTCCATTTATGTTCTTGAATTAAAAGACACAGCATCATGGATAACACAAGCAGTACCCCGAAAGGCGCGCGCACCCCCTGGCAGGTCACGCGCAGCGTGTGGTACGCCATGTTCATGCGCGAAGCCGTTTCGCGCACCATGGCCGACCGCATGGGCTGGTTCTGGATGATCTTCGAGCCCTTCGCGCTGGTGGCCATCATGGTGGGCATTCGTAGTTTCATCCGGGGTGACCGCCTGATCGTGAATGCCGAGTTCATTCCCTGGATGATCGCCGGCATGATGGGTTTCTTCCTGGTGCGAGAAGGCATGCTGCGCGGTATGGGTGCCATCGATGCCAACAGCGCGCTGTTCGCCTATCGCCAAGTGCAGCCCGTAGACCCCGTGCTGGTGCGCAACTTTCTGGAAGGCATGCTGCGCACCTTCGTCTTCCTGCTGTTTATCGTGGGGGGGCTGCTGCTAGGTCTGGACATGTACCCCGACAATGCCATCAGAGCCATGTGGGCATGGGTCTCGCTTTGGAGCCTGGGCATCGGGCTGGGCCTGGTCACCTCGGTGGCCGCTACTCTGGTACCGGAAGTGGGCCGAGTGATCCGCATGCTTTCGCTGCCACTGTTGATCATTTCCGGCGTCATGTTTCCGCTCAACCAGTTACCCCACTGGCTACTGGAATACCTGATGCTCAACCCCATTCCCCATGCCCTGGAAACCCTGCGGCTTGGATTCTTTGAAAACTATCAGGTCATTCACGGCACCAGCATGCTCTACTTCTGGCTGGTGACCCTGAGTTTGAATGCCCTCGGGCTACTGATGCACCTCCGTTTTGTTGACCGGTTGAAGGCCAAATAACCCATGCAATCCTCATTAACCCGTTTCGTAAAACAGTCACCGCACTGGGCCATGGCCTTGCTCGCCATTCTCCTGGTCAGCTTTTACTGGTTTGTATGGGCAGAAGAGCGCTACGTTTCCCGTGCCACCGTAGTGCTGGAAAGCCCACAAGTCGCCACACCGGAATTCAGCCTCTCATCGCTCATGGGCGGCGGCGGAGGCAACACGGCCGACCTGCTGCTACTGCGCGAGCACCTGCTCTCGGTAGACATGCTGCGCCTGCTCGATGAACAGCTAGGCATTCGCCAGCACTACAGCGAACACGGTGACCTGTTTGCCCGCCTGCGCGACCCGAACGTGCCCATCGAAGACCTGCATCAGTACTACCTGCGCCGTGTAGAAGTGGAGCTGGACGAATACGCAGGCGTGCTCAACATCTACGTGCAAGGTTACACCCCCGAATTCGCCCACAGCATGGCATCGCTGCTGCTGGAAGCAGGCGAAAACCACATGAACGAAATGGGCCACCGCCTGGCCGATGAACAGGTACGCTTCCTGGAGCGCCAAATGGTGCGCCTGGAAGAGCGCTTCGACGAAACCCGAGCGCGTCTTCTTGAATTCCAGAACGAGCACGGGCTGGTATCACCCACCAGCACGGTGGAAAGCATCAACCAGGTCGTCGCCACCCTCGAAGCCGACCTGGCCCGCTTCCAGGCCCAGCGCAACGCCCTGGCCAGCTTCCAAAGCGCCCAATCCGCCGAGCTGCGCCAAGTAGAACGCAACATCGAAGCCCTGCGCGACCAGATCGTCGAACAACGCGACCGCCTGGCCCAAGCCACCGGCAACTCGCTCAACCGCATCTCGGCAGAATACGAAACCCTGGAACTGCAGGCCCAGTTCGCCCAGGAAACTTACTCCAGCGCCCTGGCCGCCCTGGAAAACACCCGCCTGGAAGCCGCCCGCCAGCTCAAACAAGTCAGCGTGCTGCAAAGCCCGCTCATGCCCGAATACCCCACAGAGCCCAACCGCCTCTACAACAGCACGGTATTCGCCATCATCACCATCTTCCTCGCCTTCATCCTCAGCATGATGATCATGATCATCAAAGACCACCGGGATTGATAGCAAGGGGTAGGGCACCGTAGCGCGGTGTAATGGTTAATCGAGGCAACCACCCCGTAGCGCGGCGTAACGAAAGAGCGAGAGAAACGAGCGAAAGAGGCACCCGCGAAGGCGGCCCGGCGCGAAGGCGTCTGTAATACGCCCAAACCAAGAGTGCAGAAGGTGAATATGTATAGTCACCGTTTCAAGGTAAATATTCATATGACACGTCATGCCCGTGAGCGCATGGCTACTCGCAATATTACAGAAAGTGAGCTGCTAGAATTGGTAGAGCGGGGATCAGTAAAATACAAAGATGCTACGCGGTTTTGGATAGCAAGATATTTTGAAAATCGTCAAGACAACCTCTTGTCTATTGCAGCAGTCTTGGAAGATAGAATAGTGGTAAAGACAGTCATGCATCACTTTGTGTGGGAGGATAAGTAATGCGAACTACGTACGATGAAGCAGATGATATCCTGGTTCTGCACCTATCAGAAAAGCCTACCGTTAGGGAGGTTTCTCAAGATTGGCATACACATATTAGTTACGCAGAGGATGGCACGATCAATGAAATCGTCATTCTGGAGGCCTCGAAGCAAGGTGCATGGCCACTCTTAAAAAGCCAAGCCGCTTAACTAACCCCATCACCACTCCTTGCTGCTCCT
>NZ_LFGS01000009.1:99567-100956 GCF_002078135.1 Halomonas sp. BC1
GAAGGGCGGCCCTAGCCGCCCCGAGCCACGGTGATCGAGCAAACCCCAGTGGCATATTCGGCACCCCTCACGGGGTGCTTCGCGGGTGCGCTCTGCTTACACCGCGCTACGGATGCATCGCCAACGATACGCATGGGCGAGCACCCCGTAGCGCGGCGTAACGAAAGAGCGAGAGAAACGAGCGAAAGAGGCACCCGCAGCGGCGGCCCGGCGCGAAGGCGGCGCCAGCCGCCCTGATCGAGCCACGATATTTAATGAATCATTGCAATAGCCTGCTCTATTCGAAACTACTCGGTCTATAATGAATCTATGGTTTCACAAGCTGTACTGAGAAGGGAGAAATCATGAGTCAGAAATCAAACCACGAGAAGCTAGCGATGGTGCGCAAAGGTAAGAGAAAAGATCCAATGCAAGACACGCGCTCACTCATGCAGTTTGCGAGTGAATCCTCTCGCGCGGCCATCCAAAGAAATTTGGCAGCAGGTGTTTCTGTGGTCTATGAACGTGATGGCTATCTGGTTGAAGAGTCGCCCGATCATCAGGTCAAGCAGCTCAAAAAGTTAAAACAAGCCCAGCCGTTCAATCTTAGGGAGTATTTGTGCCAAGGTTAAGGCTTGTTGCTGGCCCAAATGGCTCGGGTAAAACAACCCTGACTCAATTTTTGCTTAGTAAGAAAATACCATTAGGGCAATATTTAAATCCTGATGATATTGCGAAGCATATTGAGCTAAATGATGTTATTGAAAAAACCTCAACCGCAATGTCTGAGGGCAAGGCGTCCGTAAAGTCTTTTGCTAAAGAGTTTGAAACGTATTTTGCTGCGATATCTGCGCAAGCGATTGCCACAGGCCTGAGAGAGGATTGGTTGGAGTCTGGGCTATCTCTCACCTATGAATCTGTTATGAGTCATAGTAGTCACATAAGATTTGTTGAAAAAGCACTAGATTTTGGGTTTGAGCCCTACCTCTATTATATTTGCACATCAAGTCCTGAGATTAATCAGGCTCGTGTTGCACAAAGAGTTTCGAGTGGTGGGCATGATGTCCCTGCCGAAAAGATAATAAGTCGCTATCAAGCAAGCTTGTCACTTTTGCATGAAATGGTTGTGAAATGTAGAAGAACTTATTTTTTTGATAATTCTAGTGAAATGCATCTGCATTTTGCAGAAGCCACACCTGATGGTTTTCTAGATATCTATGAAAGCGAATTTAAAAAATTTGATTCACAGTGGTTTGTCGATTCAGTGCTTAAAAAATGGGACAGATCTAAAGTGAGATCTGCACGCCCCTCATAACGCACGTAGCAATAAATAGCCGCCAACACCCGTATTAGCGGCCCTAGCCGCCCCGATTGAGCCACGGTGATCGAGCAAACCCCAGTGGCATATTC
>NZ_LFGS01000009.1:101681-102442 GCF_002078135.1 Halomonas sp. BC1
AGCAAGGAAAAGCCATGGCGAACCGTACAAGCCACGATCAAAATTTCAAGAACCTGATTTTGGACTATCCTCGCGAAGCCCTCGCTTTCTTTGCATCAGAAGAGGCTGGAGATTTACTGCCTAGCGTCAAAGTCACTCCTATTCGCCAGGAGCAATTAAAAGAGCGCCTGGGTGACAGATTTCATGAGCTAGACGTACCGTTGCTGGTAGAGTGGCCAAATGGGCAACGCGAAGCGCTACTGTTCACGCTAGAAGAAGAAACGGATCCCGGCCGTTTCTCGATCCACAGGCTGGCGCACTACACACTGCACCTGAGTGAGCTATTCGATACAGAACGAGTGGTACCGGTGGTGATTTTTTTGAATTCTAATAAAAAAGTGGTAGAAAGCCTGCATATTCGAAGTGAACGCCATAGCTACCTACAGTTTCACTATTTACATACACATTTAAATAAATTGCCGGCCAATCAGTATTTTAGTAGCCAAAATATCGTAGCACGGCTTAATTTACCGAATATGGAATGGGCAGAGAAAGATAAAATCGATGTATACGCCAATGCCATACAAGGCCTGTTTTCGCTGGAACCAAGCATTGAAAAGCAACTCAAATACATAGACTTTGTCGATATCTACAGCGATTTAAGCACAGATGAAAGAAAAGCCTACCAAAGGCGCTATCCTCAGGAGGAAAGCAAAATGGCTGGTTTAGCAGAGCGTCTTCGTACGGAAGGTATTCAGCAAGGCATGCAGCAAGGCATGCAA
>NZ_LFGS01000009.1:103322-115708 GCF_002078135.1 Halomonas sp. BC1
GCGGGTGCGCTCCGCTTACACCGCGCTACGAACACCGCCAACCTCGAAAGCGTGCAACCCCGTTGCACAACGTAATAGTCAAGCGAGCCACCACCCCGTAGCGCGGCGTAACGAAAGAGCGAGAGCAACGAGCGAAAGAGGCGCCCGCGAAGGGCGGCCCTAGCCGCCCCGATCAAGCCACAGTAACCGAGCAAACCTCACTGGCCTCACCAGCACCCCTAACGGGGTGCTTCGCGGGTGCGCTCCGCTTACGCCGCGCTACGAACATCGCCAACCTCGAAAGCGTGCAATTACGCGCGGCGGCCCTTTACGCCACGGAATGTTGAAACGCCACCAAACCGCATCGAAACACCATCGGCAACCACTACCAAATGATCGAAATAAACAACCTCTACAAACGCTACCACAACCACCACGGCAGCGATTGGGTGCTCAAAGACATTAACCTCACGATCCCCACGGGGGTGAGCGTGGGGTTGATTGGTGCCAACGGCGCGGGTAAATCCACGCTGCTCAAACTGATCGCCGGGATGGACAAACCCGAACGCGGCGAAGTCATCCGCCGCAGCCGCGTTTCCTGGCCGGTGGGGCTGGCTGGCGGCATGCAAAACAACATGACCGGGCGGCAAAACGTCAAGTTCGTCGCCCGTACACAAGGTAGTGGTTCAAAAGAAGTAAAACGGGTCATCCAGTTTGTTGAAGAGTTCGCCGAAATTGGCAAAGCCTTTGATGAGCCTGTACGTACCTATTCATCAGGGATGCGCGCACGGCTTTCGTTTGGGCTTTCCCTCTCCTTCGATTTTGATGTTTATATCTCGGATGAAGCCACCGCCGTAGGCGACCGTGCTTTCAAAGCCAAAGCACAAGCCTTATTTAAAGAGCGAATTGGTAAAGCCTCGCTGATTATGGTTTCCCACTCGGAAGGCATCCTTAAAGACCTCTGCCAAGCAGGGCTGTATCTAAAAGAGGGCCGCGCCTACTGGCATGACGATATTAATGCAGCGATCAAGGCCTATCACGCAGACGTTGATAGTGGCAAAGAGGTCACTAAGCCCAAGGCAGCGCATAAGCCCAAGCGGTTTGACAGTTTGCCCAGCAACATTCCCGAAGCAGACAAACACCTACAGCAAGCAAAAAGCAAGTTGGCGGAGGCGCAAAGAGCATTAAAAATCGCTAACCAACAAAATTTACTGCCTATCTACCGTAAACATATTCGTGATGACATCCCCAAGAGGCAACAGCAAATAGCTAATGCCCAACGTCACCTAGAAGCACTCAAGCAAGAGCAGGGCGGCTCCAACACCGCTGCTGAACAAACTGAATAGCAAACTCAAGAATGTAATACATGGCGAACAAAACTTTCCTAATTACCGGCGGCGCTGGCTTTATTGGTTCAGCGGTCGTGCGTGAGCTTATCCAAAACTCTACCCACTGTGTGGTGAATGTAGACAAGCTCACCTATGCAGGGAATTTAGAATCGCTTGTCAATGTTGAAACCAGTGAGCGTTATGCCTTTGTGCAGGCCGACATTTGCGATGCACCCGCCATGCAACAACTGTTTGAACAGCACCAACCCGATGTCGTTATGCACTTGGCTGCCGAGAGCCATGTAGACCGCTCCATTGATGGCCCCGCCGAGTTTATCCAAACCAACGTAGTTGGCACCACAGTACTGCTAGAGGCGGCACGTAGTTACTGGAATAGCCTGGAAGGTGAGCGTCGTGATGCATTTCGATTCCATCACATCAGTACAGATGAAGTCTATGGCGATTTGGAAGGCACCGACGACCTATTCACCGAAGAAACATCCTACGCCCCTAGCTCGCCATATTCGGCCAGCAAGGCCAGCTCTGATCACTTAGTGCGCGCCTGGCAGCGTACTTACGGCCTGCCCACGCTGGTAACCAACTGCTCAAATAATTACGGCCCGTACCATTTCCCGGAAAAACTGATCCCGTTGATGATTCTCAACGCCCTGGCCGGTAAACCCCTCCCGGTATACGGCAATGGCCAGCAAATCCGCGATTGGCTTTATGTAGAAGACCACGCCCGCGCCTTAATCAAAGTGGCCACAGAAGGCGAAATCGGCGAAACCTACAACATTGGTGGGCATAACGAAAAAGCCAACCTTACCGTTGTTGAAACACTGTGCGACCTGCTTCAAGAGCTAGTGCCACAAGAGCGGTCGTACCGTGAGCTCATCACCTTCGTGACCGATCGCCCCGGCCACGACGTACGCTACGCCATTGATGCCAGCAAAATTGAACGCGAACTCGGCTGGGCGCCAGAAGAAACCTTCGAAACCGGCCTACGCAAAACCGTGCAGTGGTACCTCGCCAACGAAACCTGGTGGAAACGTGTGCAAGACGGCAGCTACCAAGGCCAACGACTGGGTAGTATTTCATGAACATCTTCATCACTGGCGGTAATGGCCAGGTTGGCTTTGAGCTACAGCGCCAATTTGCCCCTTTCGGTACTATCCTGGCCCCGACACGCCAAGAGCTCGATTTAACCAACGCCGATGCAGTAGAGGCTTACCTTGCCAAACACCAGCCTGGCTTAATCCTCAATGCAGCGGCCTATACAGCAGTGGATAAAGCCGAAAGCGAGCCACAGCAGGCTAAACGCCTAAATGCCGAGCTACCCGCGCAATTAGCGGAATATGCAGCGAAGCAGGGCATTCCCCTGGTGCACTACTCAACGGACTACGTTTACCCAGGCAACGGCGAACCCCCCTGGCAAGAAGACAGCCCCACTGGCCCGTTAAGCGTGTACGGCCAAACCAAGCTAGAAGGGGACGAAGCGGTGGTTAACAGCGGTGCCAGCCACCTGATTTTTCGCACCAGCTGGGTATACGCCGCGCGTGGCAACAACTTTATGAAAACCATGCTGCGCCTGGGCCGCGAGCGGGAAGCGCTAAGCATCGTCAACGATCAAATCGGCGCGCCCACACCCGCCCGCCTAATCGCTCAAGTCACCGCGCTGGCATTTACCACTCACCACTCACCATTAACTATTCATATCCCGACAGGGATTTACCATCTCGCCCCCAGAGGTGAAACCAGCTGGCAAGGCTTCGCCAGCGAAATTTTCAGTCAAGCCCGAAAAGCAGGGGAAGCACTAACGATTACGCCTGAAAGCACCGCAGGCATTCCTACGGTTGACTACCCAACTCCCGCCCAGCGCCCGCTGAACTCACGCATGGCGCTAGGCAAATTAGAAAGCGCACTAGGCATCACCATGCCGCCCTGGCAGAGCCAGCTAGCATTAACGCTTAAAGAACATCTCAGTAATTAAAAAAAACGTTATTCGCCACGGACGACACGGACAAAACCATTTATTTGTTATTGAGTTGTTGCTTTTGACTTTGTCCGTGTTTTCCGTGAGTGTCCGTGGCTAAAAATGAAAACCCTTAGCTAAACCAATGAAAGAGCCCACTATGAGCCAAAACTCACAAAGAAAAGGCATTATCCTGGCCGGGGGCTCGGGCACAAGGTTACACCCCATCACCCGCGGTGTCTCCAAGCAGCTACTGCCAATTTATGATAAGCCGATGATCTACTATCCGATTTCAGTACTGATGCTGGCGGGTATACAGGAAATATTGGTGATTTCAACGCCGCAGGATCTTCCTCAATACAAAGCGCTACTAGGTGATGGCAGTGATTTTGGCGTGCATTTTGAATATGCCGAGCAGCCAAGCCCGGATGGTCTGGCGCAAGCGTTCCTTATTGGTGAAGATTTTATTGGCGATAGCCCTGTGTGCTTAGTGCTGGGAGATAACATCTTCCACGGGCAGCATTTTTCTGACCAGCTCAAACGTGCGCGGGTGCAAGAAAAAGGTGCCACCATTTTTGGTTATCAGGTAAAAGATCCACAACGCTTTGGTGTTGTGGAGTTTGACCAGGACGGTATCGCCGTATCCATAGAGGAAAAACCTGAAAAGCCTAAGTCACCTTACGCGGTAACAGGCCTGTATTTCTATGATAATGATGTCATCGATATTGCCCGGCAGATCAAGCCCTCCCCCCGTGGCGAGCTGGAAATCACTAGCGTCAACAACGCGTACCTTGAACGTGGTGATTTGCGCGTAGAGCGTCTTGGCCGGGGTTTTGCCTGGCTGGATACCGGTACCCACGACAGTTTGTTGGAAGCCAGCCAGTATGTGCAGACCATAGAGCGCCGCCAAGGGCTCAAAATTGCCTGCCTGGAAGAAATTGCCTGGCAGCAACACTGGATCAGCAATGAACGTCTGATTGAGCTCGCCGAACAGCTAGCGAAAACGCAGTACGGTCAATACCTTCAAGGCCTTGTGGCAACTAGGCGTTAAATTTCTCATTTTTTTGATCAATAACTTACGTAACCTATCAGCTATGCACTTCGAAAAACTCGCTATATCAGATGTGGTGCTGATGACTCCTCAAGTCTTCGGCGATGAGCGCGGGTTCTTTATGGAAACGTTTCGCCAAAGCGAGTTTGAAGCTTATTGTGGTGCCTATACATTTGTGCAGGACAATCACAGCAAATCGATACAAGGCACGCTTCGCGGCCTGCACTACCAGCTTGAAAAGCCCCAAGGCAAGCTAGTACGCGTGACCCGGGGGGAAGTGTTTGATGTGGCGGTAGACTTACGCAAAAGTAGCCCCACCTTTGGTCAGTGGGTAGGTGCCATACTAAGCGCAGAGAACAAGCAGTTACTTTGGGTCCCACCAGGCTTTGCTCACGGCTTTTATGTAACCAGTAAAGAAGCCGAGTTTCAGTATAAGTGTACTGATTACTACCACCCTGAAAGTGAAATCTGCATTCGTTGGGATGATCCTACATTGGCCATAGAATGGCCGTTAGTAAGAGAGAGTGTTCCAAGCGTGTCTCGGAAAGATGCTGAAGGGTTACCTTTTGCAGCAGCGCATGTTTATCAAGCCATTTAATATCGATAAAGAGAGGCAGTGAGTGACAGACAGGGAAAACAGGGGCAATGAGAACAGTGTGGATTCAGCCCAGCTCCATGGTACACATCCTTATCATCAACCGGTTGACCTTCCCTTTGTGTTGCCTACACGTCTTTATACCGGCATGTTGGTAGTATGGCTTCTACGTCCAGCGTTACAACAACGTTTCCCTTTGCAGCACAATAGCCCTGAAACCTATCTCCGCTTCCTTGCCTGGTGTGCCTACCTGGGGCGTCGCCAATATTCGGTGTTACGCGATATAGAGGAATGGAATCATGAGCTTATGCAACCCGTCGAGATGCCATATCTTAAAAAGTGTGCCTGGCAAAAAAGCTACACGGTAGGCATGTATCTTGCTGGGTTTTCAAGAAGTAAATATTGGCACTCCCAGATAATGGGAAACGTTAAAATGCGACATCGTGCAGCCCGGTGGTACTTCCGTGAAGGGCGGCAGATGACAGGACTTGACGATTGCCCGGCGTGGCAGCTAGCCGCGCTACAGCAAGCCTTCGGTGATATCGATAGCTTCACACAGCAACTGATTTTGCCCAAAGACGCACAATTAGCGGGTGGTGAACAAAGAATTCTGAGTAATGTGGCCGATATTACCGCTCAATGGCAAAACAAACCCCCTGAGCCGAACGAGCCTTTAAATAAGCATCAACAAAAAGTTGCACCATATAAAGTTTCACGCCTGCAAAACACTGCCAGATTAGCTTCCGTGCTACCAATTGAAGCTAATGAGATCAGCTGGCTGATCAATGAAGTCAAGCGGCATTTGCCAACCAATAAGCCCAATCAAAGCCAAATTACTGAATTGATGGCACCGTTACCCAAACCTATAAAGGCGGAGAAAAAACACATCACCAAACCATTCGGCGTCAATCTCGTTGGCTATGCACGGGGCGAATTAGGAATTGGTGAAGATGTCCGCATGCTGGCGGCTGCACTGCAAGAAGCACTGATCCCCTTCAATATCATCAACGTTGAGCCGGGGGGCAATGTCAGCCAGCGTGATACCAGTGCAGAGAAATGGCTTTCTGAAAAATTTGATTACGCCATCAGTATTTTCTGCATGACCGGTATAGAAATGACGCGTATGACGTTAGAGAAAGGCTTGGAATGGCTGGAAGGGCATTACAATATTGGCTTATGGCCATGGGAGCTGCCCGAATGGCCAAAGGCATGGCATCACGCCCTGAATCTCGTTGATGAGCTATGGGGAATCAGCCGCTATACTGCCGATGCTTACTCAGAAGCTGCTGGTTCTTTACCTGTTCTGCCTATGCCGCTACCTGTTTCAATCGATGCTGAAAATGTGCAGGCAGACAGGCAAAAATGGAACCTGCCAGAAGATGCTTATCTCTTTGTGTTTTCATTTGATATGAATTCCACCCTGGCACGAAAAAACCCCATAGCAACAGTAGAAGCGTTTTTGGAAGCGTTTGCAGACCAACCAAATAAACGTGTTGGCCTAGTGATCAAGGTAAGCCACTTAAATACGAAGCACTCAGCTTGGAAAGCGTTGGCAAAGCTGATCACGAAAGATAAACGCATTCAGCTTATTAGTGGCGAGTTACGTAAATCAGAAGTTCTTTCGCTATATAAAAGTTGTGATTGTTTTGTGTCTCTGCACCGCGCGGAAGGGTTTGGACGCGGGTTAGCGGAAGCCAAGCTGTTAGGGTTAGCGCTAATCACAACAAGGTTCTCAGGCAATATGGAATATTGCACAGATGAAAACACCTACCTGGTTGATTACAAGCTAGTGCCTGTTCGTGCCGATGAGTACTTTTATGGTGAAGGCCAACAATGGGCTGAGCCTGATAAACAGCAGGCTGCAAAGCTTATGTATAAATGTGTATTAGACTCCCAGAATTCCGACACGCATCCTGATGAGGATCTGCGAAAATTTGGTCTTGATTATTGTGGTGCTATCTATAGAGATCGCCTATCAACCATCATGGAGACTTCAGTGCAAGAGGCTCGTCATTCCTGAAACAACGCTGCACTTGCCATTCCTGAAGCGCCCTACACCCGTTATTCCAGAATACGGCTAAACCCGTCATTCCCGAGTGGGGTTATCGGGAATCCATTTTGACCTTGCCACTGAAGCCTGGGTGCTTGAATTACAATGGATTCCCGCTAAGAGCACGCAGGAATGACACATGGGCGGGATACGCGGTAATACATACAAGCTAAATTCAATATTCAGTAGTAACGTAATGTCTAAGATAAACTTGAAAAGGGAAGAGGTTCAAAACATGATTCATCCGGTGATTCTCTCTGGTGGTTCTGGTAGTCGTCTATGGCCTATGTCACGCGCAGGCTATCCAAAACAGTTTCTGGCCCTGCATGGCGATGACGGCACAACCATGTTGCAAGCCACCGCCCAGCGTGTACAAGGCGATAACTTCGCTGCACCGCTGCTGGTTTGCAATGAGGAGCATCGGTTTATCATTGCCGAGCAACTGCGCCTGGCCAACATTGAGCCCAGCGATATCATTCTAGAGCCGATAGGTCGTAACACCGCTCCAGCAGTTGCTTTAGCAGCCTTACGCCTCAGCCAATCAACCCCAGATGCATTAATGCTGGTCATGCCGTCTGATCACGTCATTCTGGATGAAACAGCATTTCATCAAGCCGTTGAGAAAGCGGCTGTTGCCGCCCGACAGGGTGCCCTGGTGACATTTGGTATCACTCCAGCGTCACCGGAGACAGGCTACGGCTACATTCAGCGCGGCGATGCCTGGCAATCTCAAGAAGGCAATGCAGAAGGCGTTTTCAGCGTTTCACGTTTTGTCGAGAAACCGGATCTTGCCACGGCCCAGCAATACCTCGATTCAGGCGACTATGCCTGGAACAGCGGTATCTTCCTGTTCAGTGCAAAAACATATCTTGATGTACTGGCAAAGTACCAACCCGATATGCTTACTGCCGCCACCAGCGCATTAGAAGGCAGCCAGCAAGACCTTATTTTCTGCCGTGTAGACGCTGACGCCTTTGCTGCCTCACCTTCAGATTCAATTGATTACGCCGTTATGGAACGCACAGAACAAGCGGCAGTTGTACCGGTGGAAATGGGTTGGAGTGACCTAGGCGCCTGGTCTGCCCTGTGGGAAATTGAAGAGCACGATAATAACGGCAATGTCACCCGTGGCGATGTGTTGCTGGATAAAACCCGCAACAGCTATATCTACGCGGAACACGCCATGGTGGCCACCACAGGCGTTGATGACCTGATTATCATTGCCACAGATGATGCGGTACTAGTTGCAGACCGGAACAATGCACAAGACGTTAAAGTGCTGGTAGAAAAGCTTAAGTCCGAAGGCCGTGCAGAGCACAATCTGCATACCACAGTACATCGCCCGTGGGGTTGTTACAGAGGGATTGATCTGGGAGAGCGCCATCAGGTCAAGCGTATTACCGTTAATCCAGGTGAGCGCCTTTCCTTGCAGATGCATTATCACAGAGCAGAGCATTGGATAGTCGCCAGCGGCACGGCGCTGGTAACCTGTGGTGAAAAGGAGTTTTTGCTAAGAGAAAACGAATCAACCTATATCCCCATGGGGGAAACGCACCGGCTTGAAAACCCCGGTAAAGTGCCTCTACAGCTAATAGAAGTGCAGTCAGGTAGTTATCTGGGTGAAGACGATATCGTGCGTTTTGAAGATGGCTATGGAAGAACTGAGTAATGAAAGCACTATGTATAACCGGGGCAGATAACTCCACTCTGGAAGCCATTGCCGCGCCATTCTACAAGGCAGGCATGCAGCCCCCTAAATCCCTGAAGCGTGAGAAAGAAGTTAGCTTTGCCCGCTGGCACCAACAGGTAGGGGATACGCTAGCCAAAAAGCAGCCTATCGGTAAGCTCTGGGAAAATCTTGCCAGTGATCTGCTGCTTGTTAATTTGGAAAGTGAGCTTTGGGGCTGGTATGAGGAACAAAGCGTCAAAGCGCTTGATTTCTGGGCTGACTTGGAGCCCAGCATTCACTTTCTATTGGTGTGTACTCGCCCGGAAGATGAACTCTGCCAAAAAATTAGCCAAACTGAAGGCTCGGTAGACGCCGAAGCCTTTATCAAAGAGTGGCATCAGCGCCATAAAAAGCTATTACAGTTCTACCTTAAACACCCGCAGCGTTGTCTGTTAATTGATGCTCAAGATGCCCTGCAACACCTGAATAAGCAACTACTGCTAGCGCATGATCACTGGCAACTACCTCTGGATCAGGAGACAGCAGAACAGCAGGTGGAAACACCTGCTGAAAGCGCTCAAGCCCAGGAAAATGCCCAGGAGCAAACCAGCGGGATTGTTTCTCTGGTGGCACGTGAGGCCCTGAAAAAAGTATCCATTGATATCACAGACTTCTATACAGAGTTACGCGCCGCGCAATACCCGCTAAATGGTCTGGAAGAAAGTGAAGCCACCACTCGCAAACTGTTTGACTGGCTCAGAGAAGACATTGACCTGACCGCCCTCAACCAGTTGCTGACGGAGTACCGAGCGTTACAACAACAGGCCACTCTGGCCAGCAAGCTTCCAATGCTGGAAAACCAAAGCCAGAACATTCGTCAACAGTTAGAAGAAGCTGAAGAAGACAACAAGCTTCAGCTGATGCAGCTTCAGCAAGTTAAAGAAGAGCTGCAATACTATTTCCAAAAAACCAAGAGCTGCAAGCTGAGCTGGAAGAAGTTGCCAAGCAAAAAGAAGATGCTTTGCATCAGAACCATCTTAATTTCGTTGCTAAAGAAGATGCCTTGCACCAGAACCATCTGAACGTAGAGGCTAAAAAGCAGCTGAGTTAAAAGTCGAAGAAATTCGCCATCAGTTAGATGAAGGCAAGCAAGAAAACGAGCTTCTGTTATTGCAGCTCCATCAGGTGCAGGAAGAGTTGGAAACCTATTTTATTCAAAACCAAAATTTGAATAAAAAAAAGCAGGAGTTGCAAACTGCATTGCAAGAGGCTGCTAAGCAAAAAGAAAATGCTCTACATCAGAATCATCTGAACTTCGTTGCTAAAAATGATGCTGAACTAAAAGTCAAAGAAACCACTCAGCAGCTGGAGGAAAGCAAGCAAGAAAATGAACTTCTGCTACTGCAACTCCATCAGGTACAGGAAGAGCTGGAATCTCATTTCCTTCAGAATCAAGAGCTGAGCAAAAAACAGGAAGAGCTAAACACTGCTCTTGAAGATGCATTACATCAGAACCACCTTAATGCAGTTGCGAAACAAGACGCTTTGCATCAGAACCACCTGAATGCTGAAGCTAAAAAAGCGGCCCAAGGTCAAGTTGCAGCAATTACGCAAGAATATGAATCCTTGCTAAGAGAGCTTCATCAGACGCAAGTTAACCTGGAAAAAAGCATCCAGGAAAACCACCAGCTCAGCCGGATGGTTAAGCAGCTACAAGCAGCTAATGAGCAGTACAAGCAAAGTTGGGCAGGGCGTTTGGTCAAAGCGCCGGCACCAGAGAAAGAGCTCGTTTATCAAGACCTGGAGTTAACCCATGAGCAGGTGAATAGCGACTACGAACACCTGTTAATCAACCTCAAAAATCCGGCCTTTGGCGCAGCGACTGCTAGCCAATGGAGCTTTTGTCTCTCCTGTGCTGCCGTCAAGCCAGGTGCTTTTGGCCAGCAGCCCAAGCTGGAGCTACCTGAACAAAAAGAGCAACTGCTACATAAGTGGTTTGAGGAAAGCGTTAGCGAGCATGGCCCAAAACTAGAATTGCGCTTTGCCCTACCAGGCAGCATGGACACCAGCGTCTGGAAGCAAATAGAGCAGCACGACCAGAAGCTGATTCGCTCACTGATAGAGCAGTTACCTCAAATACTTGGCGAGCTAAAACAAAAAGGTACGCCGATCTCAAGAAGTTGGGAGGACTGGGAACGGTTGGCGAGCGATATGAACCGCATTCACCAGTCGAAAGTGAGCAAATAAGTCATGAACGAGCACCCTCTTGTATCGATAGTGATGCCATCCTTCAATCAGGCGCAATTTATAGAGGAAGCACTTGATAGCCTGCTTACCCAAAGCTGGCAGCATCTTGAGGTGATCGTTCAGGACGGAGGCTCCACCGATGGTACGCAAGAGCTACTGGCAGACAGAAGCGCAAAAGATAAACGCATACGCTGGGCATCAGAACCGGATAATGGCCCAGCGGACGCTATTAACAAAGCCTTGGATAAAGCTAGAGGCACCTACATCGGTTGGCTCAATTCTGACGACTGCTTTACGCCTGGAGCAGTAGAGCGGGCAGTCAATGCCTTTAAGGCCCACCCGGAATGGATACTCTGTTATGGGCAAGGGCAGCATATTGATGAAAAGAGTCAATTCACTCATCTCTATGCCACCTTGCCAGATATCCATGACCCCAACCCTGAGGTACCCGAGCAAAGGGTTTTTCAGCAAGGGTGTTTCATCTGCCAGCCGACGGTTTACTTCAAAGCAACCATGCTGACGTTGATCGGTAAACTCAATACCGATATTAAAGCCAGCTTTGACTTTGACTATTGGGTAAGAGCGTTCAAGGCATTTCCGGGTCGTATTGGCTACTTGCCTGATGTACAGGCGTCTAGCCGTTTGCATGAAAACACCATCACCTATGAGCAAAGGCTAAGAGTCGCTGTTGAAGGCATCAAACTTTTGGCAGAACACCAAGGAGCAGCACAAAGCCACTGGATGGAAAACTATATGCATGAACAAATCCAGCGTGGAAGAAACAAACAGGAATTGTATCAGGAAGCCATAGAAACCCTGCCAACCCTGTTACCTTGCCTACCAGAAACAGAACAAATCAAGCTTCAGCAGGCGGTTAATCAGCTATTAAACCCTGATTCAGAAGGGTAGCGATGCCAACCTACCGCGCCTGTGGCCAGTTGTATTTGCACTACAGGCCATCTGATCGGCGTGGAGTTCTCCAAAGAACAACGCCAACTTATTACGTTCGATGTTGAGACCGTGTAACCATGCCAGAACAACACCCAATCGCCCGCTACCAAACCCTAATTCACCTGGGCAGCGGTACTCACCCCGCTGTAGACAGCTATACCCAGCTGGCCGAAGAGGTATGGTTGGTGGATGCTGACGGCGACGCCATTAACCAGTTGCAGGAAAACTACGCAGAAACCCCCAACCTGCATCTGCGCCAGGAAATCATTGCCACAGAACAGCAGCCAGCCACTTTCTACCACTACAATTTGGCTTGGGCGAATGGCCTTGAACCTATTGATGAGGCCACACAGCGCCTTTACCCTGGTTTGCGTTGCATAAAGACAACCCAGCAGCTGGCTCAGCCTATTGATCAACTGGTGGCTGAAGCATTGAAAGATCAAGATCGGAATCTGCTGATTCTCGACCTGGGCGAACAAAACGAGCCTCTGCTACAAGCGTTGGAAGAAAGTGAGCAACTAACACGTTTTACTAGCGTTATTCT
>NZ_LFGS01000009.1:116288-119180 GCF_002078135.1 Halomonas sp. BC1
AGCAGGCAGATAACGCCGCTAAACTCGCGATGAGCTTCAGCAACAGCTAGCAGAGCGAGATAAGCAACTAGCCGAGCGCACTCAGCAGCGGGATGAAAAAGCCCAGCAGGCAAATAACGCCGCTAAAGCTCGCGATGAGCTTCAGCAGCAGTTGGCAGAGCGAGATAAGCAACTGGCCGAACGCACTCAGCAGCGAGATGAAAAAGCTCAGCAGGCAGATAACGCCACTAAAGCCCGTGATGAGCTTCAGCAGCAGCTAGCAGAACGAAACAAGCAACTGGCCGAACGCACCCAGCAGCGGGATGAAAAAGCCCAGCAGGCGGATAACGCGACCAAAGCCCGTGATGAAGCGTTAGAGCAAGTAGCTCAAACAGAGCAAGCATTACAGCAAAGTCAACAAGAGCAGCAAGCTGCATATCAAAAGCGTGATGAAGAAACACAGCGTGCAGATGAAGCAAGCTCAGAATTAAAAGTATATTCATTAAAATTAGCAGAATCCCAAGAAAGGGATGAGCAGCTTAAAAATGAATACAGTTCACTAGTAGAAGAAAATAAAAAGCTGCAATCAGATTTAAAAGAACAGACGCGTTCAGCACAGCTAAGCACCAAGCTTTTGGCGAAAGTAGAAGCTGATGTTTCTGAATTGCGCGAGCGCTATGCGGAAAAAGTAAAAAGCGAGCAAGAGCTTAAAGACCTTATTAAAGAGCTACATGCTAAACTGCAAGCCGCATCGCATTTTTATCACAAGCTTGAACAAGAGCACCCTGAATTGCTCGAAAAGCAATAAGGCGCACAGTATATCATGAGAGAATCAATCGATTTAAAAACATTGCAGCGAGAGTTACAGCAAGCGCTTAAGCTAATCAACGATCATAGCGCAATACACAACGACACCAGTAAAGCTGAGCCAGACGTTGAAGGTTTAAATAACACTCAAAGCCTGCTCGAACGCTGTGCAGCCGTAGTTGAACAAGACAACGTAAGCGCTAAGCCAACACTACGCATTATCCATCACTTTGCTTGTAGTGGTGGTACCCTGATTTCCAAATGTTTGGCTGCACAACCTAATGTGTTTCTATTAAGTGAACTGCATCCAACAACGCGACTGGCATTTAACGAAGAGCATGCTTTATACACTCCAAGAGATATAACAACTCAGGCCTTTTATGGACGTTTACCACAGCTAGATAACTTGGCTGAAAAATATTTGTGGCTGGAATCAAAGAGGCAGAGCAGCATGTTCGAGCACTTGGTGGTAGTTTAGTAATTCGTGCACATACACACGCTGACTATTGCACAGATATTGTGCCGCCAGAGCAAGATACATTGACAAGGCTGTTAGATCCTTTCTTTGATATTAAACACTTAGTAACGATTAGGAATCCAATAGATTCTTTTTTATCTTTGCAAGATAATGGTTGGGTGCATTTTGAGCCTGCTACTTTTGATGAGTATTGTTATAGACTTTTTAAATTCTTAAATTTTTTTGAAGCATCAGATATAGTTTGCTATGAAGACTTTGTCTCAGAACCTAGAAAGCTTACCAGTCGCTGTGCAGAGATACTTGATATACCAGTCAATAATTTAGCACATGACTATATTGATATTTTTAATATTAGTGGCGATAGTGGGCGTTCTGGTAGTGAGATTATGCCAAGATCAAGAAAGTATGTTAGTGACGAATATATGCAAGATATTATTCAGTCGATATCATTTAAAGAGCTATGCAAGCGTTATGATATTCAACCATTGTCTGAATAATTAAATTTGCGACTTAAGTTTTTCAATTTAAATGCTTTAAAATTAATGCCGGTATTGTGTTGAAAAATACTAAATTTATAATTTTCATTGAAGGATTGCCAATGAATAGTTTTATCTTTTATAAAATAAAAGAAAGTTATGAGAGTTGTAACTATAATTATGCCTCCATACTTTTAAATAAAATAGATTACAATAGCCTTAATGATTCAGGACGAAATTTGTATGATCATTTTTTAGTTAAATTGAAGAAAAAAATAGAAATTAAACATGAGCCTGAGTATCAAGATGGTTTGCTTTCACTTCATGATAATAAGAGCATTGTTCCTGGTATAAGTTTAGTTTCTTGCTGTATGAACCGGAACGAAAATCTTATAAAATCAATGCATAGCTGGCTTAAATTGCCAGTTGATGAAATTATAATTGTTGATTGGTCTTCAACAGTACCTGTAACTGACTCATTAAGTTGTTTTGATGACCAAAGAATAAAAATAATTCGTGTGGAAGGAGAGAGAAAATGGGTCTTAACGTATGCCTTTAATGTTGGTCTTAGGTTTTCAAGATTCTCAAAGATATTCAAATTGGACGCTGATATCTATGTCAAAGATAATTTTTTAGAAAATAACTATTTTGCTCATGGAGAGTTTATACGCGGTTCTTGGGAAAAATCTTTAGAAGCCGGCTTAGATGATCAGATATTTGTAAATGGTTCTTTTGGCGCAAGCAAAGATGACTTAAAAAAAATAGGATATTATAATGAATACATCACAACTTATGGCTGGGATGACTCAGACCTTTATGAAAGACTAGCAGTAAAAGCCGGATTAAAAACAAAGTACTTGGTGATAGATTCACTTATTCACATAGAACAAAAGCAAGAAGAGAGAACTATAAATCAGTCCTTGCCTAATTCTAATTTTCTTGGCAAAGTTTCCGTAACGGAGTTTAATAACTCTGTCAACAAATATATCGCTAGGGTACATGATTTTTGGACAGAAAACAAACTTAACGACTATTTTTTAGAGAGGAAAGGGATAAACTACTGGGTGGCCAACCGTACTACAGAAGGTGTAACGGTGCCGCGTGATTTCTTTAGTGATTCTAAGTTATATGCGGCAAACTTGTTTTCTTTTA
>NZ_LFGS01000009.1:120527-129357 GCF_002078135.1 Halomonas sp. BC1
TTTTAGCCACGCTTATGATGTTTTTTCAATTGCGAAAAATTCTAAAATTTTAAATAATCTTTTGTTGAAAGAGTATTATAATGATATTCCTTATGAAGAAACAAAGCGTTTGCTAGGGTTTTGCGATTATGAGATATCTGTGCTTGTTAATAAGGAAGGTGAAAGTTACTTTAATTTTTCCAAGCGTGCAATAGTCGATGGTAATAATTCGTTATTAGTTTATATTTGTAATAAAATCCCAAAAGAAATGGATGAGTCGAGAAATAAAATACACCTCATTAACAATGAAGAGCTCGACTTGATAAACGATTTGAGAGAAAAAAACAAAAAGGAATTAATTGATTTTTCAACTAATAAGGAAGTTATAAAGAATCAAAGATATAAATTTTATATCGATGCACAGCATGGGTTAGGTAATCGTTTACGCGCTATCGGTTCTGCGGCAGCGATTGCTAAAGCAACAGATAGAAAATTGGTGATTGTATGGGAGCCTGACCATCACTGTGAATGTCGTTTCTCAGATTTATTTGATTATGATGGTGAGGTCATCGAAGCTAGTTTTGTTGAAGGTGCAGAAGCAAAAGGCATGACAGTATTCAATTACATGGAAATTGAATGCGGTGCAGAGAAAGATAAGCTAATTTCTGAAGAGGTTGTCGGTGACATATACGGTCGCTCAGCATACGTTTTCCAATCGCCTCATAGCAACTGGGTTATAGAGAACGAATTTATAAGATCGTTAAAGCCCTCAGCTCAAGTAGAAAAACTCCTTAAAGGATTTGAGCTATCCGGCTGTGTTGGTGTGCATGTTCGAATGGAAGCAGGTAAAGGGCTCGACCATAATACGTATGATGACGTCTCGAATTGGACAGAAGAAGGTCATGAGCAGTTACATTACTGGAGAGACAAAAGCCATTACTCGCATTTCATAAAACGAATCGAGCAATTAATGGCAGAAGAAGATAACTTAAAGTTATTTTTAGCGACGGATCTCCCTGAGACATATAAAATTTTTCAAGAGTGCTTTGGGGAAAAATGCTATTTACTTAAAAGAGATGTTTATGATCGTTCAAAAGAACAGATCATTTATGCCTTTGCTGATGCGATATTATTGAGTCGATGTAATCGGCTGTTGGGAAGTACCTGGAGCTCGTTTAGCGAGCTTGCGATGCGGTTGTCAACGACATTCTCAAAGATTGAGATGAGTGGAAAGGATTTTTAAAATGAATGTGAAAGAATATCTTATGCAGTGTGAGTACGATGAAGTAGAAAAATTATACTTATCTGCTTTAGTAAAAAATAAGAGGGTTGACATCCTAAATTTTTATCTTGAGAAGTCTAATGATAAAATAAGAAGCCATAGTTTTATTCAAAGTGCAATCGATGAAATAGAAGGCCCTGGGTTTGTTTTAACAGGTCATGGCATTTCCAGATCACTAAGAAGTCGTTATGACTCCGGTAAGTTAAAAAAAATATTCAGACTAATATCCGAATTTCAAAAAAGTTTAAAGGACGAACTCAACATTGAATCTTTTGTTACATCTGGAACATTGCTTGGAATTGTTAGGGATAATGACGTTATTGCTCATGACGACGATTTTGATCTTGCGTATATTAGTAACTTCAGTTCTGAAGAAGAAATTATCTTAGAAAGAAGACGTATTTATGACTGGATTAATAGCTGTACTGAGTTTGAGGCAAAAGATTGTGCTGGGGGGCATTTTTGGATCTACTATAAAACTGATTCTTTGAATTTTATGTTTGATCTCTTTTTGTCTTGGGTAAAAGATGGCTTTTTAAACGAATTCCCCCTCGATCCTAAGAAAATAAAAGCAGAATCAATTCTTCCACTAAAAATGATTAATTTTTATGAAAGTGAAATCTTTATCCCTAAAGATCCAGCTTCCCTGCTAGATGTTAATTATGGTAGTTCTTGGCGTGTACCTGATCCATCATTCCGCTTTGATTTTGGTAAGAATAACTCCTTTTACTGGTTCTTATTAAAAAATAAAATTGAGAATAACTAATATGAGAAAAGTTTTAACTTATGGTACTTTCGACCTTTTCCATGTTGGTCATGTCAGATTATTAAAAAGACTTAAGTCTCTAGGTGATCATCTAACTGTCGCTTGCTCAACTGATGAATTTAATTCAGTTAAAGGTAAGAGAACTGTGATAAGTTTTAAGCATCGTGTGGAAATACTTGAATCCTGCAAGTATGTTGATGCTGTTATTGCGGAAAATTGCTGGGAGCAAAAATAAATGATATTAAGGAGCACAATATTAATGTTTTTGCTATGGGTGATGACTGGTCTGGTAAATTTGATTTCTTGTCTGAGTTTACAGAGGTTATTTATTTAAGTCGTACCCAGGATATTTCTACAACTGATATAAAAACTTGGGTGCAGCAACAGCGAAGTGAAAATTCTCAGATGCTAATAAATCAATTAGAACGAAGCCTTGACTTGGCTCGGAGTATTTTTAATTAATAACTCATAATCAGTTTTGGAGCAAGCCGTGCTTAAAGTTGTGTCCTCAGACTTGGTTGTCAAACCAAAAGTTGATATATCAATCGCTGGTAATTATGAATTGCGATTTAATGATGTTACTGTTTCGGAAATGAATATTAATTCAGGCGATGATTTGGTTTTCATAGTGAAGGGTGGAGTTAGTAAAATCCCTGATGGGGTGGTTTTTAGTGTTAATTATATTTCCGGAAAATTTGATATTTGTGTTGATTCTTGTGTTTTTAGAGAATCGTTATGCAAACATAAAACCCTAAAGGAATTTTCTCATGATTTAAGTAAGGGGCTTATTCTTAATAAAAAAGGCCAGCTGCAGTTTAAGGATTGGTCTACAAGTAAAGTCAATAGTCATCTCGAAGCTTACACTTTAATTTCTGGGTTTTTAGAAGATTTTCTCGGTTATGAGTTATTTGTCACTCATGGAACCGCTCTTGGGATTTACAGAGATAATAGAATTATACCTGGAGATGATGATTTTGATTGCTGTTATTTTTCAGAGCTCCAAACTGGCGCCGACGTTGCAGCTGAAAGAGATATGATATTACATGAAGCTTCTAAGCTGTTCGATTTGGTCAGAGCATGTCCATCAGGACATATAAGGATTACAGTTAATAAAGCCACAATTGATTTAATGCCGGCATGGTTTAAAGCTAATAAAGAAATCAATATTTCTGGTTTCACTTCAATGCAGTATTTCTCCGATTTGGTTTTTCCTGCTCACCTAATAGAGTTTGAAGGAACAAAGATTAAGTTATTTAATAGGGTAGAGAGGTTTTTAGAATACCAATATGGAATGAACTGGAAAACCCCTGATCCGGGATATCGCTCCATTCTATCTGAGCGGGAGAAACAAAATAGGTATATTCTTAAACCATCCCAAGATATTATTAATAAATTCGGCTTTTTGTCACATCGAACTAACAAACTGGTATAAATGCAATTAAATTTAGTGAGTCAACATATGAAATTAGTTTACGTCGGTATGAGTGCTGACTTGGTGCACCCTGGCCATTTAAACGTCCTCAAAGAAGCGCAAAAGTACGGTGAAGTGGTGGTGGGGTTGTTAACCGACCAAGCGATCGCGAGTTATAAGCGTATTCCGCACATGGAATTTGAGATGCGTAAAGAGGTGATTGAAAACCTTAAAGGTGTGTCTCGGGTAATTCCTCAACATACATTGGACTATGTGCCTAACTTGCGTGAGCTCAAGCCTGATTATGTGGTGCATGGCGATGACTGGAAAGAAGGCGTGCAGCAGAAGACCCGTCAAGCGGTGATTGATGCATTGGCGGAGTGGGGTGGTGAGCTGATTGAAGTGCCTTACACCAAGGGCATTTCATCAACTAAATTGAATAAAGCGTTAAAAGACATTGGCACCACGCCAGAGCTTCGTTTGAAATCACTGCGCCGAATGCTGAAAGTCAAACCGTTGGTGCGTTTTCTGGATATTCACAACGCACTGTCCGGTTTGATTATCGAGAACACGCATATTATCGATGAAAACGGTAAGCGCCGTGAGTTTGATGGGATGTGGGGCAGCTCATTGACGGATTCGACCGCAAAGGGCAAGCCAGATATTGAAGCGGTGGATGTTTCGGCGCGGATGACGACGCTGAATGAAGTGCTGGAAGTGACTACCAAACCGATTATTTACGATGCGGACACGGGTGGTCAGCCGGAGCATTTTGCCTTTACGGTAAAAACTCTTGAGCGTTTGGGTGTGTCGGCTGCGATTATTGAAGATAAGACTGGCCTGAAGAAAAATTCCCTCTTTGGTACAGACGTGCCACAGACGCAAGATTCGATTGAAAACTTCTGCCATAAAATCAAAGTGGGTAAAGCCGCGCAAGCAACAGATGACTTTATGATTGTGGCGCGTATTGAAAGCTTGATTTTAGGGCGGGGCATTGATGATGCCATTGAGCGTGCAGAAGCGTTCTTAAACGCAGGTGCGGATGCCATTATGATTCACTCGCGCGAGAAGACGCCGGATGAGATTTTAGAGTTCTGTCGTCGCTACAACGAGATTCCGAACCGCAAACCATTGGTAGCGGTACCGTCAAGCTACAACAGCATTACTGAAGATGAGCTGCAGGCTGCGGGTGTTAATATCGTGATTTATGCTAATCAGCTGCTAAGAAGTGCGTATCCGGCCATGGTCGACACGACTAAGTCTATTTTGACGCATCAGCGCTCAAAAGAGTGTGATGCACAGATGTTGCCGATTAAAGATATTTTAGAGCTGATTCCAGGTACGAAATAATGATTGAACCGAAATTAATGTTCGAAGCATTGAAGCGTGAAGGCGTTGAGCTTTTTGCTGGTGTGCCAGATTCACTACTGAAGAACTTCTGTGCCTATGTCGATGACAATGCCGCTGCAGGTGAGCATATTATTACCGCGAATGAAGGTAACGCGGTGGCATTGGCTGCAGGTTACCACATGACCACGGGTAAAGTGGCGGCGGTGTATATGCAAAACTCGGGGCTTGGCAACACGGTGAATCCGTTAACCTCATTGACTGATCCGGAAGTGTATAAAATTCCACTGCTGATGATTATCGGTTGGCGCGGCGAGCCGGGTGTTAAAGACGAGCCACAGCATGTGAAGCAAGGGCGTATTACTGCCGAGCAGCTTGATTTATTGGGTGTGCCGTATGAAGTGTTGGCTGCCGATAGTGACTATGAAGCAATTGTGAAGCGTTTGATGGCAAAGGCGAATAGCACGCAAGCGCCTGTTGCTTTACTAGTCAAAAAGAACGCTTTTGCAAGCTATAAGAGCCAGCGTAAGCCTGATAGCCCGTCTGAACTTAAACGCGAAGATGCGCTGGCGGCACTGTTAGATGTCTCGGGTGATGACTTGGTCGTGTCGACGACCGGTAAAACCTCACGGGAAGTGTTTGAGCTTCGGGTCAAGCGCGGTGAAGCACAACGCGACTTTTTAACCGTGGGTGGCATGGGACATACCTCGTCGATTGCGCTCGGTGCAGCGCTGGGTAACCCAAATAAGCGTGTGGTTTGTATTGACGGTGATGGCTCGGCCTTGATGCACTTAGGTGCCATGCCGATTATTGGTGATGTGAAACCAAAGAACTTAGTACATGTATTACTAAACAACGCCGCGCACGAATCAGTTGGTGGTCAGCCTACAGTGGGCGGACGCTTCGACTTTGCTGCACTGGCTAAGGCTAGCGGTTATCTTCATTATGCATTCGCCTCCACTGAGGATGAGATACTAAGTGCATGGCAGAGCTTACCGCGTGGCGGAGGACCTGTGATGCTGGAAGTTAAAATCACCACCGGCTCGCGTGACGATTTAGGTCGTCCGACATCAACGGCAGAAGAAAATAAGCTGGCGTTTATGGCGTTTGCTGGAATCAGTCATTGATACGAGAAGGGATTTAGCAATGAGCGAATGGCGTTATCATAATCCAGTACGACTTGAGGCTACGGTCCTTGAAAGCTTACCAAAGCTGATGCAAACGCTTGATGCTGCAACGGGCAAGTGGCTTCTGGTCACTTCAGCAGGAATGACTCTCCGCGGTGTCACCGAGCGAGTGAAGGCGTTAACTTCAACGCTGGATATCGACTGGCTCGTGCATGATACGGTCACGCCAAACCCGGAGCTGGATGACTTAGATGCAGTCACTGCTCGTTTGCTGCCCGACAAAATTGTTGGTGTCGTCGCTCTTGGTGGCGGTAGCGTGCTGGATGCAGCAAAAGTGCTGGCGGTGACGTTACCGCATGGTGAAGTGAATTCACTGAAGGCAAGCTTGCGTGAAGGAAAGGGGCAGCAATGGCAAACGAAACTGCCGTCGATAGCCGTTCCGACTACCTCAGGCACTGGCGCGGAAGTAACGCCGTTTGCCACGGTGTGGGACCAAACCGAGCATAAGAAATATTCAGTTACCGGCACACTGGTGTTACCGGATATTGCCTTGCTTGACCCCACGCTGACGCATAGCCTGCCAGAAACTGAAACCCTCAATACCGGCTTAGATGCGATTTCCCATGCCTGTGAATCACTTTGGAATGTGAATAAAACTCCGGTCAGTGAGGCTTATGCACGCCAAGCATTAATCTTGGCGAAAACGGCACTGCCGAAAGTGCTTACAACGCCCAGTGACATCGAAGCGCGCGCCGCGATGCAGCAAGCGAGCGTGCTCGCTGGACTTGCGATTAGTCAAACGAGAACAGCGATTGCGCATGCGATTTCGTACCCGCTCACCAGTCACTTCGATGTGCCCCATGGATTGGCGTGTAGCTTTACATTGCCCAAGATTATTGATGACTTTATTTTTGTATGTAAAGAACAGGCACTTATTGACTTAATGCGATCAGTGCAAAGAATGCTAGAAGAGCTGAGCTTATATAGTCGAGTTCATGAGTATGCGTCTGAAGAAAAAATTCTTCAGTTGGCAGGAGAAATGTTTCACCCAGAGCGGGCTGGTAATTATCTTGGTA
This sequence comes from Halomonas sp. BC1, assembly GCF_002078135.1. NCBI lineage: Bacteria > Pseudomonadati > Pseudomonadota > Gammaproteobacteria > Oceanospirillales > Halomonadaceae > Halomonas > Halomonas sp. BC1. The sequence goes on from NZ_LFGS01000009.1 coordinate 127,516, forward strand.
AACTATCGTCTGATAAAGTTACAGGATTTGTTAAACTCTAAATTGTTTCTTGATTGGATTAAAAGTAAAAATGAAAAAAGCATTGATTACCGGTGTAACCGGCCAGGACGGCTCTTATTTAGCCGAGTTTTTGTTAGAAAAGGGATATCAGGTTCACGGTATCAAGCGTCGTGCGTCGTTGTTTAATACGCAGCGTGTCGACCATATTTACCAAGATCCGCATGTGGATAATCAAAACTTTGTGCTCCATTACGGTGACTTAACCGACAGCTCAAACCTTACCCGCATTATTCAAGAAGTGCAGCCCGACGAGATTTATAACCTTGGTGCGCAGTCGCATGTTGCGGTGAGCTTTGAGTCACCCGAGTACACAGCCGACGTTGATGGCATGGGGACCTTGCGTATTCTTGAAGCCATCCGCATTTTGGGCTTGGAAAAGAAAACCAAGTTCTATCAAGCGTCGACGTCTGAACTGTATGGTTTAGTGCAAGAAATTCCACAAAAAGAAACCACACCGTTTTATCCGCGTTCACCCTATGCAGTGGCGAAACTCTATGCCTACTGGATTACCGTGAACTACCGCGAGTCATACGGTATGTATGCGTGTAATGGCATACTCTTTAACCACGAATCACCTCGCCGTGGCGAAACCTTCGTTACGCGTAAAATCACTCGTGGTTTAGCCAATATTGCCCAAGGCTTAGAACAATGCTTATACATGGGTAACATGGACGCCTTACGCGACTGGGGACATGCCAAAGACTACGTGCGCATGCAATGGATGATGTTGCAACAAGAGCAACCAGAAGACTTTGTGATTGCCACTGGCGTTCAGTACTCAGTACGAGAGTTTATTACCTGGTCAGCAAAAGAGCTTGGTGTCACCTTGCGTTTTGAAGGCGAAGGCGTTGATGAAGTCGCAATTGTTGAAGCCATCGAGGGCGACGTCGCACCAGCACTCAACGTTGGTGATGTGATTGTGAAAGTTGACCCACGTTACTTCCGCCCTGCTGAAGTAGAGACACTGCTCGGTGACCCAACTAAAGCTAAAGAAAAACTCGGCTGGACCCCAGAGATTACCGTGCAAGAAATGTGTGCAGAAATGGTGATGGAAGACTTAAAAGTCGCCAAGCGCCATGCATTGCTGAAAGAGCATGGGTATGATGTTCCGGTTTCGGTTGAGTAAATTGATCCACCCATGACAGCTTTGCGTGATTTCTTTGCGAAGTTTGACGTCGTTCTATGTATTTCTCTCGTAGAAAGCACTGAACGACGTCTGCACATGCAAGCACTTGCTGAACGCTATGATATATCCAATTTCCAATTTATTGACGCTATTTCTGCCGACAGTGAGGCATGCCGAATCGCATACACCCAGGGGCGGGTTGTTACCTTTCCACCATGTTTTCGTTGTGGGAATCTTAGCTGCGGTAAAGATGACTGTAACAACACGCTAATTCCCCCTCAAGTTGCCACATTCTTGAGTTACGAAAAAGTTTGGCATTGGTTAGCGCAAAGTAAGCACCAGAATGCATTAATTATTGAAGATGACCTTGCGATCGCCGATAAAGCACAAGAGCGGGCAGGGCAAATCATCAGTCAGAACTTGCTTGAAAAGACTCCAATTCTAAGTAATGAGAGAGCTTTTTTATTGCGTTTTGGTTGGGCCCTTTGCGCTGAGCATAAAGCCAATAGCTCAGTAACCTTCTTACCAGCTGAGAAAATGTCGAACCCTTGCCACGCCATCAATAAGAAAATGGCTGAGCATTTGTTGGGTAACTCAGACAAAATAACAACAACCGTCGATATTTTTCAACATCGACAGGCTTGTAATGAAAGTAA
>NZ_LFGS01000009.1:130408-142668 GCF_002078135.1 Halomonas sp. BC1
CAGGAGTAACTCTCTTTCGTGTATGCCCCCCTTATTTTATGAGCTTTCATGGAGTACGGGGGCGGTAGATTCCTTAATACACCCGAAAGAAGTTCGACTGGAGTATTTGCTGGAAAAAGGTGAGAAAGGACGCGACTATCAGTTGGCGGAAGCGAGACTGCAGTCGCATAAGAAACATACGGATGTTTACAAATTTCTCGGGCTGGGACACCCTCGCTGTGGCTCTGGTTACACGTCAAGCGTTCTGAAAGCCGTTGGTTTAGATGTTGGGCACGAAAAACTTGAGAAGGACGGCATTGTTTCTTGGATGTTTGCAACGGACAATGATGCACCGTGGGCACTCAATGAAGGGGCGCGAACCCGAAGGTTTAAGTATTTCGAACATGTCATCCACCATGTTCGAAACCCGCGGAGCGCTATTCCCAGCATATTGCGTGACGACGAGCACTCGGAAGCTTCGCATCAGTTTCGGCGCCACGGCATTTTAGACGCTTTTTCGGTTGACATAGATGATTACGAGACGCCTTTGGCACGAGCGGTCGCTAGTTTTGTTTATTGGAATAAACTAGTAGCCGAGCAGCGACCTAATGTGGTTTATCGCGTTGAAGATGAAGAAGATAAACTGATTCAGTACTTGGTCAAGCATGGCGTAATCGAAGCGAGCGAGGTTCGCGTTGAAAAGTTACAGTTGCCAGACAAAAATGTAAATGCAGATAAGGCATACCAAGGCAAGCGCTACGAAAAACCAACTGTAGATGACAGTGATTACTTTCGTTTACCCGAAATTCTACTCAAAGATTTGAACGCGTATTGCCACCATTATGGCTACCCTGCTTTTGAGAAGCCACAACAAAAGGTTTCAGAGTCTATGAAGTCGTTTCAACACTTAACACTGAACCCGTTAGGCTGGACGAAGTCGAGCGAAAAACAATTACCTGTGGATAAAGATGGGCAGCCATTACCTTGGTGGACTTATCCTGCTATTGAATTTGTTGAAAGTGCTGCATCGCGGCATGATCGTGTGTTTGAGTATGGTGGTGGGCATTCAACGCTTTGGTGGAGTAAGCGGGTGTCTCAGGTAATAACGGTTGATCATGACCAAGAGTGGGTTGAGAAGATATCCGCTCAACTGAAAGAACCACACGCAATCGTATTTCAAGATAAACAACGCATTGATGATTTGACACCTAATGAAACGCTCAATCAATATTTAAGCCGCAAACCTCGTCATACCTTTGATTACGATGATGCCAAAATTGAACGACGAGGGTTGCTTGATGCTGAGTTTCTTGAATATGCAAAAACAATAGAAAAACCAGGCGGGAAATTCGACTGGATAGTTATAGACGGAATGTGTCGTCGTTTATGCGCGCACTTTGCAGTAAATCATCTCGCTGAGAATGGCATTATTCTTTTCGATAATTCGAATCGGAGTGACTATTTTGAAGGGTATCAGTATTTGATTGAGCAAGGTTTCTATCAAATCCGATTTTCGGGCATAGTGCCCGGTGCTAATTTTCCTTCATGTAGTTCTATTTTTATTAAAAGCCTTGAAGCGCTCCCGAAGATAACATTCAGCGCTTCAATGTTTGGCATTCAAGAATATTAAGGGATACGGATTACCTATGTCTATGAAGAAAGTATTTGTAGCCGGCCATCGCGGGATGGTCGGCTCTGCTATTGTTCGCCAGCTTGAAGAGCGTGGTGGTTTCAGTATTGTTACTCGTAATCGCAGCGAGCTTGATTTAACCAATCAACAGGCGGTAAGTGAGTTTTTTGCGGCCGAGCAGTTTGATCAGGTTTACTTAGCGGCCGCTAAAGTGGGCGGTATTATTGCCAATAATACTTACCCGGCTGAGTTTATTTATGAAAACCTGATGATTCAGGCGAACATTATTCACGCCGCGCATGCCACTGATGTGCAGCAGTTGTTGTTTTTAGGCTCCTCGTGTATTTATCCAAAGCTTGCTGGACAGCCTATGGCGGAAACAGCTCTATTAACCGGTACGTTAGAGCCCACCAACGAGCCATACGCTATTGCTAAAATTGCGGGTATTAAGTTGTGTGAAAGCTACAACCGCCAGTACGGTCGTGACTATCGCTCAGTGATGCCAACCAATCTTTACGGGCCGAACGATAACTTTCATCCGGAAAACAGCCATGTGATACCTGCACTATTGCGGCGTTTTCATGAGGCCAAGCTGGCTAGGGCAGCTGAAGTTACTGCCTGGGGTACCGGTTCGCCCATGCGTGAGTTCTTGCATGTCGATGATATGGCGGCTGCTAGCGTGCATGTCATGCACCTGGATAATGCCACTTATGAGGCTAATACCCAGCCGATGCTATCGCATATTAATGTGGGCACCGGCGTGGACTGTACTATTAAGGAACTGACTGAAACTGTCGCTAAGGTGGTGGGTTTTCAGGGTGAAATTGTCTGGGATACTAGCAAGCCTGATGGCACACCACGTAAACTGATGGATGTTTCCAGGCTGAAATCTCTGGGCTGGCAAGCCAGCATCGGCCTTGAAGACGGCCTGCGCGACGCCTACCAGTGGTTTTTGGATAATCAGACGAGTTTTCGAGGGTAGGTGGCATTCATGGAAAAGGAATTCCTTTCACCCCGGCTCTTTCCGAAAAACCAGGGCGCAGATGCTTATCAAATGACTGGTATTCCCGAATACGCCCCACATCCGTCATTCCTGAATACGCCCTATAACTGTCATTCCTGAATGTGCCCTATAACTGTCATTCCTGAATGTGCCCCACATCCGTCATTCCCGAAGGGGGTTATCGGGAATCCAATTTGACCTTGCTGCTGAGGGCTGGGAGTTTGAATCACAATGGATTCCCGCTAAGGGCACGAGGGAATGACAGAGGGCGGTGCATACGGGAGTGACATAGGGACAGAGTAAGCGGTAATGACAGAGTAAGCGTGAATGACATATGGGCGGGACATACGGGAATGACATAGGAGCGGGATACTGGAAGGGGTAATGACGGTTGTATAGGATTGAAGGATTAGACTAATCCTTCAATCTGCAGACACTAAGTTTAAACTCTACAAAGAGTTAAACAGCCTGTTGGTGAACTAAGGTTACAGGACGTTTTTATGTCAAAAGTTTTGGTGGTGGGTGGAGCCGGTTACATTGGCGCTCATATGGTAAAGCAGCTTTCGCGTGCCGGTCATTCTGTTGTTGTATTGGATAACTTAACCACGGGGTTTCGTGAATTGGCCCGTTATGGTGAGCTGGTGGTGGGTGACTTGGCGGATCTGAACCTTTTGGAGCGCTTGTTCAATGAGCACAGCTTTGCGGGTGTAATGCACTTTGCCGCGGCCAGTCTGGTGGGGGAGTCCATGCAGCAGCCGGGCAAGTATTACCGTAACAACGTGGCCAATACCCTTAATTTGCTGGATGTGATGGTTCGCCATGATGTGAAGTCATTTATTTTCTCGTCCACCGCCGCCACTTTTGGTGAGCCGATATATACACCTATTGATGAAGCTCACCCCCAGCAGCCGATAAACCCATATGGAGCCAGTAAGCTGATGGTCGAGCGTATGCTGAAAGATTATGCAGCCGCTCATGGACTGAACTCTGTTTGCTTGCGCTATTTTAATGCCTGTGGTGCTGATCCCGAAGGTGAGTTGGGTGAATGTCATGACCCTGAAACTCATCTGATTCCTTTGGTTTTACAGGCGGCTTCAGGGAAGCGTGATGCCATTACTGTTTTTGGTCGTGATTATCCTACTGAAGATGGCACCTGTGTTCGGGACTATATCCATATTGAAGACTTGTGTTCAGCTCATGCGTTGGCGTTGAGTGCTTTGCTCGGTGGTGAAAAACAGGGGGCGCTTGCCTACAACCTTGGAAATGGCACGGGATTTTCCGTACAAGAGGTAATTGCGGTGGTTCAAAACGTAGTGGCTGAAGATAGCTGCACGCTGCAAATTGATGAAGGCCAACGCCGCCCCGGAGATCCCGCAGTTCTGGTTGCTAATGCTGCTTTGGCTAAACAGGAACTAGGCTGGCAGCCTAAGTATACTGATCTTGAAACAATTGTTCGCCATGCTTGGCACTGGGAGAAGTCACGAGGATGAGTTATTGGTTGGATGAGAGTGCCTTTCGCACCGTGGTTGATGCCACACCCTTGGTCTCAATAGATTTAATTGTCAAGGATGCTCAGGGCAGGGTATTGCTGGGGCAGCGAGTGAATCGTCCAGCCTGCCACTATTGGTTTGTACCAGGAGGCCGCATCCAGAAAAACGAACCTCTGGGTGAGGCTTTTCGTCGTTTAACCCTTACGGAACTGGGCTGTGAGTATGAGCGAGCGCAAGCGCAGTTTCAGGGGGTTTATGAACATCTTTATCGAAAAGCGCGGAATACTCCATCCAGGCGACCGCACTGGGTGGAGATGAATAGCGCGGCGTCCGCTAGGGCGCCCTATATCTTGCAGCCTTACATAAATCTACCTAATCTGTAGGTCATGAAAACCGAACGCGCCTACCAATACCGCTTCTATCCCACGCCCGAGCAGGCAACCTTGCTGGCGCGGACGTTTGGGTGCGTGCGGTTTGTCTGGAACGCGGTGCTGCGCTATCGCACTGATGCGTTCTATCAGCGCCAGGAAAAGATCGGTTACACCGACGCCAGCGCGTTTCTCACCCAGTTGAAAAAGCAGCCGGATACGGTCTTTTTAGCCGAGGTCAGTTCGGTGCCATTGCAGCAATGCTTGCGCCACCAACAAACCGCTTTCAAGCATTTCTTTGCCAAGCGGGCGCGGTATCCCAACTTTAAATCCAAAAAGCACCGCCAGTCGGCGACGTTTGCCAGTTCAGCGTTTTCATACCGTGACGGTCAGGTCACGCTCGCCAAGTGCCGCGAGCCGTTGAACATACGCTGGAGCCGCGAGCTACCGTCAGCGCCTAGCACCGTGACCGTGTCCAAGGACGCAGCAGGTCGGTATTTCATCAGCTGTCTATGCAAAGTAGACACTGAGACGCTGCCGATCACGCCCAAGATGGTTGGTATCGACCTGGGACTAAAAGACTTGTTCGTGACCAGTGAGGGTCAGCGGGTCAACAATCCGCGTCATACGGCACGCTATGAGAGGAAACTGGCGCGGGCACAGCGGCAATTAAGCCGTAAGCAAAAAGGCTCCAACAACCGCGCCAAGGCACGGTTAAAGGTCGCTCGCTGTCACGCCAAGATCGCTGACACGCGACGTGACCGCCTGCATAAACTCACCCGCCAGATCGTTAACGAGAACCAAGTGATTGCAGCGGAGAGTTTGCAAGTTAAGAACATGGTCAAAAATCGCCACCTATCAAAAGCCATCAGTGATGTTGGCTGGGGGGAGTTGGTGCGCCAGCTGGACTACAAAGCGGCGTGGGCCGGACGCCAGTTCGTCCAGATCGACCGTTTTTACCCCAGCAGCAAACGCTGCTATGGCTGTGGATTTGTCATGGAATCGCTACCGCTCACTGTTCGCACCTGGGATTGTCCAGGTTGTGGCATCGAAGGTATTGACCGTGACCTCAACGCCGCCCGCAACATTCTGCAAGCAGGCACCGCGCTATTAGCCGGTGCCGAGCGTACCGAGGGGCACTCGGGAATCGACGCCTGTGGAGTTTGTGTAAGACCGGCAGTGCCAAGGCATTGAAGGCAACGAACACCGAAGCAGGAACCAGGAAGGCAACAACCTGGGAATCCGCCACTACAATCTCTGATTTAGTGGTCGGAGGGTGTCAAAACGATAGTGTGTTTGGTGAAAGCCCCACTACTCACTATGTTGTCCTTGCTTATTGCCTTTTCGTGGAAGCGGCTGACCTGAAATTACCCGAACAGCAGCATAGTGAATACCACTGGTGGTTGCCTGCTGATGTATTAACCAGTGAGCAGGTACACAGCAATACACGGGCCTATTTTTTGTAAGATAGTAACTTTATTCACTTTAAACTGCATTGGTCCTATATGGATATCTACGCTTTAAGATTGAAAAATAAGCAAGTTTTGGTTGATTATGCCTTTAATGTTTTCTTTGTCTCCAAAAACGATTGCAGGCAAACAAAAGATATGTGGGTTGATCGACTGCTCAATGGCTACGATTTTAATCAATTCATCCAAGACTTAAAGCATAGTAATGTTGAGGTCTCTGCAACTGCGCCTGATCTGCCAGCAGCGTCGCCTGATGTGATTGGCAGTATCCAGGTGGTGGATTCAAATCTGGCGTTACATGCTGGCTTAAAGCGTCAATTAAAAGTACGCATTGTTAATAATCAAGCCGACACCTTTCAGACTACCCCCGAAGAGCCCCTCTTCGTTGCTTACCATTGGTATACCGCTAATGGCGAAGTCTATGAATTCAATGGTGTTCGCACGTCAATAGAAACACCTATAGCGCCAGGGCAAACGCTTGAGATGGCCATTCAGCTAACGCCACCTGCAGAGCCGGGTGATTACCAGTTGATGGTAACGATGGTGTATGAGGGGCGTTATTGGATGGAAGAGGTCGGATTAAGTGTTCAGAGACTCGGTATGACCGTACAGGATTACGATGGACGCGGGCTTTCTCGCCACGCGCTCTCTATCTTCAAGCAGTTACAGGCAGCGGAACTCGAGGTGATCAACTGATGCGTATCGTCATCGACATGCAAGGGGCGCAAACCGAGAGCCGCTATCGGGGGATTGGCCGTTATACCTTGTCCCTTACTCAGGCGATTGTGCGTCATCGGGGTGAGCATGAGATTATTCTGGTATTGAATGGACTTTTCCCTGACACCATTGAGACGATTCGTGGCGCTTTTGAAGGCCTTCTGCCGCAGGATTGCATACGAGTATGGAGCTCTGCAGGCCCGATATTGGAAGCTGAAAAAGGTAATGATTCGCGTCGTCGTGCCGCAGAGCTCGTACGTGAGGCCTTTATTCAGAGTCTCAATCCCGATTTGGTGCATATTCCAAGCCTTTTTGAAGGTTTTGATCAGGATGCTGCGCTCAGTATCGGTAGTCTGGATAAGCAAACACCGGTCAGCGTTACGCTGCACGATTTGATCCCGCTTCTGAACCCAGAGGAGTATCTGGATAAAAATCCTCCTTTTGCGGCTTACTATCGCAACAAAGTAGATCATTTAAGCCGTGCAGCCTTGTTTTTGAGTATTTCTGAATCAGCCAGCCAAGAAGCGTTCGAGTGCTTGGGAGTGTCCCCTGAAAAGGTGGTGAACACGTCTGAAGCAGCTGACGCCATGTTCCGCAAAATCGACATCCCTGATCTGGAGCGTAATGCACTTCTGAGCAAGCTTAATATTGCAGGACGCTTTGTGCTTTATAGCGGTGGAGGTGATGAGCGTAAGAACCTTCCACGTTTGATTCAAGCCTATGCAGCCTTGCCACCAGCACTTCGGCAAAAGCATCAGCTGGTGTTTGCTGGGCGTATTCCCCAGGGCATCGCTGTTGCCTTAAAAAATAAAGCGCGCTTGGCAGGCTTGGCTGATAACGAACTGATTATTACCGATTATATAACTGATGAAGAATTGATTCAGTTATATAACCTTTGCCATCTTTACGTCTTTCCTAGCTGGCATGAAGGTTTCGGCCTACCTGCATTAGAGGCCATGGCATGTGGTGCGCCCGTTATAGGGGCAAATACTTCCAGCCTTCCGGAAGTGATTGGCCATCCTGAGGCGTTATTTGATCCTATGGATGTAACGGCCATCACCAGTAAACTGCGGGAAGTGCTTGAAAATGAGGGGTTACGGCAAGCGTTAAAAACGCACGGTGAGGCTCACGCCAAGGGCTTTACCTGGGAACACTCCGCTCAGGTGGCTATATTGGCCTGGGAAAAACTGTTGGCCGGTAAGTACGCTGCTCAACCTTTTCAGCTGGCCGCCAGCCAGGAACATCTTATTACCGCCTTGGTTGATGAGGTTAAAGGGTGGAGTAATGGCTTGAAAAGTGAACTTTCCACTGCCATTGCCCAGAATCAACAGGCTGGAAGAACGCGTCAGCTGTTACTTGATGTTTCGGAAATTCGCAATAACGATGCCGCGACAGGTGTGCAGCGTGTTGTGCGCAGTTACCTTAAAGCGTTGCTGAATTCTCCCCCGGCTGGTTTTCAGGTGGTACCTGTGTACGCCACACGGGAGGAAGGCTATTGCTACGCTTGGCAAATGGCACATCAGTATGGCGTAGAGATTCCTGAAAGTTTGAGTGAGCAAGCGCGTAATGACCAGGCCCCTATTCACTGGCAGCGGGGCGATATCTTCTTCGCGTTGGATATGCAGCACCATGTGCAGTTAACGCATCGGGCGTTTTTCCGTCAGCTCCAAGCTGATGGGGTTACCGTCAAGTTTCTGGTGCATGATCTTCTGCCCATTCAGCTGGCTGATCTTTTCAAGGATGATGATGCCAAGCAGTTGCATGAGCAATGGTTGAGCATGATAGCCGCTACTGACGGGGCTATTTGTGTTTCCAAGGCCACTGCGGATGCGTTTGACGAGTGGATTGAAGCTAATCATATTTTCCGTACGCCCGGTTTTCGTATGGCTTGGGTGCATAATGGTGGCGATCTGGATGGTTCAAAACCTTCATCGGGTTTACCGGAAGATGCTGAAGACGTGCTTGCCAAGATTCGTCAGCGCCCCACTTTACTGGCAGTCTCCACCTTGGAGCCACGTAAAGGTCAGGATCTATTATTTGATGCTGTTCAGGAGCTGTGGCGCCAGGGACATGATATTAATCTGGTGCTGGTGGGTAAACAGGGCTGGAAAATCGATGACCTGGCGCAGGCGCTACGCACGCACCCAGAAAATGGCAAGCGTCTGTTCTGGTTGGAAGGTATCAGTGATGAGTACCTGGAGAAGGTCTATCAGGCGAGCAGTGCCCTGGTGGCGGCGAGTATCAATGAAGGCTTTGGGTTATCGCTGATTGAAGCGGCGCGTTATGGCGTGCCCATCATTGCGCGTGACGTTCCTGTGTTTCGTGAAGTCGCTTTGGATAGGGCTTTCTATTTCCAAGGAAACAATGGCGCGGTGTTGGCAGGTGAGCTTGCGGGTTGGCTGGCATCTTGGAAGCAGGGCAATCATCCTCTCTCCACCCGCCTAGCATGGCAAACGTGGGAACAAAGTGCGGAACAACTCAAAACTGAGCTAGTGGAAAGGCGCTACCCTGGAAAACAGTTATTGGTGGATATCTCTGAACTGATTCAGCGTGATGCTAAAAGCGGCATCCAGCGAGTGGTGCGCAGTATCTTACGTGAATGGCTGTTGAATCCGCCAGAAGGGTATCGGGTTGAGCCGGTGTTTGCCAGTGTTGATGATAGCTACCGCTACGCACGCCAGTTTACCCTGGGCTTTATGAAGTGGCCTCAAACCGCGTTAGAAGATGAGCTGATTGACTATGCTCCTGGCGATGTGTTCTTTGGGCTGGATATGCAACCTCAGGTCCAGATTGCAAAGCAGCCTTTCTATCAGCGGTTACGTCAACACGGTGTTAAGGTTAAGTTCCTGCTCCATGACCTGCTGCCGATCCAGATGCCAGAGTACTTTCCGCCGGGGAACGAAGAGGGTTTCACCCAGTGGCTGCGCTCGATCACCGCCACCGACGGCGTGATCTGCGTCTCCCGTACAGTGGCAGATGAGCTGCGTGACTGGGTAGACAAGCATGGACCCGAACGAGAGCGCCCCCTGCAGATTGATTGGTCGCACAATGGCGCTGATATTGATAACTCTTCACCCAGTAGAGGCATGTCAGAAGACGCTTCGGAAGTGCTGAGCAAACTTGAAGCAAGACCCAGTTTTTTGATGGTGGGCACTCTGGAGCCTCGCAAAGGCTATGCCGACACGTTAGATGTGTTTGATGCACTGTGGCAAAAAGGGCAAGATATCAACCTGGTCATGGTTGGCAAGAAAGGCTGGAAAATCGACGCCTTGGCCGAGCGAATCAAAACCCATCCGGAATACAACCGTCGGTTGTTCTGGTTGGCAGGCATCAGTGATGAATATCTGGAGAAGGTCTACGGCACCTGCACCTGCCTGATAGCCGCTTCCTACGGTGAAGGCTTTGGCTTACCACTGATTGAAGCCGCCCAGAAAGGTATGCCGATCATCGCGCGGGATATACCCGTTTTCCGCGAAGTAGCAGGCGACCATGCCACTTATCTTCCCAAAGATATGAACGCGCACAGTGCAGGAAAAGTGATTGCTCAATGGTTGAAGCGATATCATAAAGGTAAGGTGCTGGGCTCAGAGAGCATTCCCTGGCTGACATGGCGGGAAAGTAGCAAGAATTTATTGGCTAGTATATTAGAAGAGAAGGGTTGAGCATGGGGTTTATCTATTTCAGTTATGGCATGACTAAGTCTGCTAGTTCTTTTGTGTACCAATTGGAAGAGCAAATTTTCAAGCTTTCCAAGTATGACCTAATGAAAGTGCCACCAGAAATAAGAGGCAACAGAGCACCGGAAAACTATGTTGAACCTATCACTGATGAAAAAATTCAGGAAATCTTGAATTGGTTGCCAGAAAATGCAGTGACTGTAGTTAAGACACATGGAGCACCCAGCCAGTTAGCTTGTGAGCTCGTTAACCAAGGAAAAGCTTTCGCAAGTGCTACCTTCAGGGATCCTCGTGATATTGCTGTATCTTTAGTTGATCATGGTGAACGCTCCAGGCAAAAAGGCATTGCAGACTTCGCGAATTTTATTCAGCCTATTGATGCGCTTACTGAAATTAAGCATCAAATTAACCGACTAGACTCTTGGGTAAAACTTGACGGTTGTCAAAGTTTTTCTTATGAACTGATTCGGTCTAAGCCAGAAGATGTCGTGTCAGTTCTCCTTAATCAATTAGAATTTTTTGATATCAAAGTGAGTGAAGTGCTTGCTCCTTTTAAAGATCCTGCGAATATAATTCACTATAATGTAGGAGGTTCAGGTCGCCATAAGGATCAGATGTCAACTGAGGAAATAGAAAAGTTTGCGTCAGAGTTTGAAAGTTTTATTGCCATGTGCGAAAAATGAGTAGGTGGTTTTAGATTAATAATTTTAGACAGGTAATCAGCAATTATTTCTGCTGATTACCGTTTTTAAATGTTTTTTCAGTATTGTTTTTAATTATAAGGAGGTTTTATTTAGCTATGGGTAAAGTGAGTGAGGTTTACACTTGTAAAGATTTTTCTATATACAGACATACACCGGAAAAAGCGATAGATAACTTAGCTGTTGTTTGTTTCGACGAGATCGATGGTGGTCTCAATAAAAAGGGTTTTGGTGTTGATTTTTTGCTGAGTAATAATTTAGAGTGCTTTTTTGTTTCGCATGCTAAGAAAAGTTTTTTCCAGTGGTTGAGTGAAGACGATTTACTTCTGCATTTAGGTCCTTTTTTAAAGGGTAAAAAAACGTTTACTTATGGTGCTAGCCTTGGTGGTTATGCTGCACTATATTATTCAGATGTTTTGCAGGCAAAAGCTATTGCGTTCTCGCCCAGGTGTAGCATTGATCCTTTATATGATAACGCAAAACAGTTCGATGTCAATTTTAAGCATATACCACTGAGTAAGAAAGAACTCAAAAGTAATCTATCCCCAGTTGTGGTTGTTGATCCACAAGTGCCTCCAGATAAAAAATTTTTAGTTTCTCGGATTTTGCCTCTCTATAAAGAAAATATATCTTTGATTGAGCTCCCTGGAGCCTCACACCATTCAGCACGCGCACTTTCAAGTCAAGGAGTTTTAAAGAAATTCTTTCTAAAAATAGTGTTTGAGAATAATGTCAGTGTTGATGGTTTTGATGCAATGTCTAATGCTATTAGCCTCTCTCATATGGCATTGTCTGCGGCTAATAATAAAAAATTTAAAGACGCTAACTTCTATTTAGATAAGCTTGTTGCTGTAGGTAAGCAGCCCAATGAATCTATGCGTCTTGATGCCTACCTTTTGCTTTCTGAAGAAGGAAAAGTAACTCATAAGTTTAACATAGATAGTATTTATGTTTCAGAGAAGCGGATAATTTATAATAGGTATTTTAGAAAGATAAAATCTTCTAATAGACCTCAGGAAGCTCTCCTTTTTCAAGTGATGACCTATATTAATCTTTTGCAATTTGATAAGGCTGTGAGTTTTGCTAGTGACGCGTTAACTGTTTATCCTGATAATAAAGAGTTAAAGGAGGTCTTGCAAAGATCAAAAAGACTCTATGCTAACACTAAAGGTTTTTTATTGAAAACGGAAATTGAGATGTCTATAAAGTGGTGTGTGTTTTTAATA
>NZ_LFGS01000009.1:144163-150654 GCF_002078135.1 Halomonas sp. BC1
AATACGGTAAAGTATTATTATTGATTGGCCAAGTTCAGTTATTTCCTTTGCAAAGGGTTGTGTGATTATCAGCTTATTAATTAATATAAATCATGCTGAAAATAACTATTTTGCTTGCATAGAGATTGCTTCAGGTAATCAACTTTTATGTCGATGCCAGATGCTACATTAAATTTATACGATAGGTGATTTTTATTATGTATCAACAGAGAGATAGCGCAAGCATTATAGAAAATAGTGGTATCGTTTTCGGTACCAGTGGTGCTCGTGGCTTGGTCGAGCAGTTCACAGATCACGTCTGTGCTGCCTTTACGGTAGCTTTTTTAACAACAATGCAAACACAATGGTCGGCGAAAAAAGTTGCTATAGGCATGGATCGCCGACCTAGTAGCCCTGATATGGTGGCTGCGTGTAGTGCAGCGGCTCGTGCTATGGGGTTCCAGGTCACAGATTATGGTGTTCTGCCGACGCCTGCGCTGGCACTTCAGGCCATGGCTGATGGTGTGCCGGCCATTATGATCACCGGTAGCCATATTCCTTTTGATCGCAATGGCATTAAGTTTTACCGTCCTGATGGTGAAATTACTAAGGCAGATGAGCAAGCCATTATGGAAGGCACTGCTGAATTACCTGCGTTTGGGGCTTGCGAGCGTGAGCCAGAAAGCGATGCTGCGGTTCAGCATTATCTGGCGCGTTACGTTGAGTGGTTTCCGGGGCAGCCACTTGTTGGCAAGCGGGTAGGGGTTTATCAGCATTCGGCAGCAGGAAGGGATCTTAATATTAAGATACTAGAGCTGTTAGGCGCTGAAGCCGTTGCATTGGGCAGGAGTGAAGCCTTTGTGCCGGTGGATACTGAGGCGGTGAGCGATGAAGATCGTGTCTTGGCGCGTCAATGGGCTACCGAGCTTCAGCTAGATGCTTTGCTGACCACTGATGGAGACGGTGACCGTCCGCTTCTTGCTGATGAAGAGGGTGAGTGGCTAAGAGGTGATATCCTAGGCTTATTATGTGCTCGTGAGCTTGGAATTCAGGCATTGGCAGTACCAGTAAGTTGTAATACGGCGATTGAAGCTTGTGGTGAGTTTGAACAGGTCGTGCGCACTCGTATTGGTTCGCCCTATGTTTTAACAGGCTTGGAAGCCTTATCTGAAAAATATACGAGGGTTGCTGGTTTTGAAGCGAATGGCGGTTTTATATTAAATACTGCATTAACGAATGGCAGCCGCCGACTAGATGCATTACCAACACGCGATGCGCTATTGCCTGCACTTACTTTGTTGGTAGCATCTGTTAAGTTGAAAAAACCTCTTTGTGATATGGTTAAAGGGCTGCCTGACCGCTATACAGTAAGTGACCGTATTACGTCGTTTCCTACAGAAAATAGCAAAGCATTACTGGCAAAGTGGCAACGCAACCTTGCAGAAATGCAGCTTGAATTAGGATTAGAGGATACTATCACTCAGGTGGATACTACTGATGGTTTACGTGTAACATTGGAAAATGATGATATTATTCATTTCCGTGCATCTGGTAATGCGCCAGAGCTTCGTTGTTACGTAGAGTCTTCATGCCAAATGTTGGCCAATAAGTGGTTAAGCAATTGTTTGAGCCATTGCCTTTATCTACGTGATTCAGGTAGTTAAAATTTTTTGACAATGTTGTGATCACTTGATGTCTTAATTGGATTTGTTTTTATAAGAAGGGAGCTGATGCTTTTTATTAGTCGACAGCATATTAATCGTATTGCTCAACACTTACCATGGAAGCGCCACTCTTTTATTCCTGTGTCTGGTCAGGAAGATAAGAATGCAATTACCTTGCATAAACCATACCCATGTTGGGGGTGGGCTATGCTTGAAATTAACGTGCAAGGTAATATTACTCATGGTGTGGCTAGCGTAGAAATAAAGGGCTTGTTGAAAAAAACCTGTATACAGGTGCCATTACGCATAGGAAAAACCGCTAAACGTTTAGTTTGGGTTCCGTTAGGCGTGAGAAGTATATGTGTGAATGGCATTAATATTTTTGGAGATTGGCACCTTCGGCAAGTAAAATGGGTTTGGCTTACACCTTGGTTTGCTCATGATCGTTTAGCTCGTCGTTTAAGTAATGTGCATGCTGATTATAGTGGTCTTACGGTTGCTCAAGTAAAACGGAAACTGCATCGAGAATCTGTCGCTCAAGGGTGTGGTTGGAGAAAGCTAGCTTTAGAAACCTACGATGCTACTTTTTCTCGACTGTGTTCTCATTACGATTACGCTGCTTGGTGTCGATGGAAAGAACCGGCTCGTTTAAATATTAAGCCATTAACCATCGAAGAAAGTCTTAGTGGCGTTTCTTTTTCATTGTTAATGCCTATCACCGAGGAACCTTCAAATGGCATTGAAAGTATCTTTGACTCCATTAAATCGCTATGGCAGCAGGTATATGCCCGCTGGGAATTATGCATTGTTATGTCGCCTCAAGTTGAGCAGCGTTATGCCGCTCAACTACGCTCTTTTTTGGGCCACTGTCGACGCGTAATACTAAGCACGACCTCTGGAAGCTTGCAATCAGCGCTACAGCAGCGTGCGCTTGTTATGGCAAAGGGAGATTGGGTCGGCTGGATCTCTCCTGGCGACCGTCTATCTTCTTTAGCGTTTGTACGGATGAAGCGCTCAATAGAAAAACTGCCTTTAATCGAGTTGGCTTATTCTGATGAAGATATTATTTCTGCGTCAGAAGAGCGATCCTCTCCAGATTTAAAACCAGAATGGAATCCTGATCTTTTACTTTCAAAAAATTACCTAGGAAGGCTAGCTTTGTATCGTCGAACTATGTTGTGGCGATTAGAAGCATATGCTGCTATCAAAATTAACGATGATAACTCAAGCCCTGAAGCATTCGATTATATGCGAGCATTACGCTTTCTTATCTGGTGGCAGCAAAGCAGTTCATTATCGAGTGTTGTTCGTGTGCCAGGTATTTTTTATCATCGCCATGAACATAATGCTAACAAGCGCAACAATGTTAATGTGGTTAATCTAGTTCAACAGTATTTTAATTTTCAAAATGCTGGAAAAATAAAAGTTACAAACGGGTTAGTCCCAGGGAGCGTTAAGAATTGCTGGCCCCTCCCTGAAAAGCGGCCTTTGGTTACCTTGATTGTGCCAACTAGAGATCATATTGAACTTCTCAAGCCATGTGTTAATACATTGCTAAATAAAACTGAATATTACAATTTCGAACTTATTATTATTGACAATAACAGCAAGTGCTCTGAAACGTTAGCTTTTCTTAAAGATATAACAACTATAGATGCGCGTGTTAAGGTAGAGCGCTGGCCATACGAATTTAACTATTCCGCAATGAATAATATGGCAGTAAAAGTTGCGAAGGGAAGCTTGATTGGTTTGATAAATAATGATGTAGAGCCGATTAATAGCCAATGGCTATCGGAAATGGTAGCACATGCTGTTCGTCCAGATATAGGCTGTGTGGGTGCTAAGCTTTATTATCCTGAAGGAATGATTCAACATGCTGGTGTGATCTTGGGTGTAGGAGGCACGGCTGGCCATGCCCATCGTTTTTATTCTCGAGATGCTAATGGCTTTAATGGCCGATTAAAGTGCGTACATAACGTCTCAGCAGTGACCGGTGCTTGTCTTTTGATTGAAAAATGTATTTATCAAGATGTCGGTGGTTTGAATGAAAATGAATTGGCAGTAGCATATAATGATGTTGATTTTTGTTTAAAAGTAATGTCGGCAGGGTATCGAAACATTTGGACTCCTTATGCTGAATTAATACATTATGAATCAGCTACACGCCACGCAGCAGGAAAAACTTCCGATGCTCTTTTAGAGCGACAAGAAGCTGATTACATGCATCAAACTTGGCAGCCATTACTCTCAAAAGATCCAGCGTATCACCCTTATTTAACGCTTCACTATGAAGACTTTTCGTTAGTTTGATTTTAATTTTTTTAGTTTAGCCTGCTGCTGGGATATTGAATGTTACGTAAATTTCATTTCTACTTACACATTGGTACAGAAAAAACAGGCAGCACTGCTATACAGATCGCACTTCTGAAAAACAAAGATAATTTGTTAGATTTAGGTTTGGCATACTTAGTTTCTCATGACCGTATAGAGTCTAGGGCGTTTGCTGCTGCGGCAATTGGAGATAAACAAAAAGATGACTTTTTAACAAGAAATAATATGGACTCTGCTAAATCACGTCAAGAATTAAGGCATCAATTAGCTAGCGATTTAGATAGTTTTATTTCTGAATTGCCAGGTCATGTACATTCGATTATTTTATCCAGTGAACATTTTCATTCACGTTTGCGCTATTCTAATCAAGTAAAGTGGTTATATGAATTTTTGCTCCCTTATGCATCGGGTTTTACCGTGATATGCTATGTTCGTCCCCAAGTGGATTTAGTTTCATCTTCTTACTCGACGATGCTAAAAAGCTATGATGCTCGATCTCTAAGTGAAGTTGTGGATAGTGTTTGTGTGAAAAATAATCACTACTATAATTACAATAATTTTTTAAGTCTTTGGGAAAATGTATTTGGTTTCGAATCAATGGTTTTGCGTTTGTTTAAAGCTGATGTAATGTTGCAGGAAAATGTTGTCGCTGATTTCTTCTCCGCCATTAATAATAATGCTGAATTTATAAAAAAATAAATTTCTCTAGCGAGCGTCATAATGAGTCTCTCAATCCCGTTGGTCAGTCTATGCTTTGTCTCCTAAATGAGATTTATAACAATTCAGGTCAATTTTTTTTTGGAAGTGAGATTGAAGAGAGTAAGGCTTATATAGATAAACTAAGAGTTGGGGTTATAGCTCTATTTTCTGGGAAGGGAGAAGTAGTTAGTGACGTTGATTTTTTTCGAATTGAAAATGAGTTTAAAGAAAGTAATATGAAGGTTGGTGTGAAATGGTTTGGAGATGAATTTGCAATTGTTAATAAGAAAAATGATCTTACCTCTAATAATGAAAGCTATTGCCCTCCGCTCGATAATAACCACTTAAACCTCTTAGAAGAGGTGTTCGTTTTTCTTGAAAAAATAGACTTTCAGTACCATAAAAAAATTGATCATTTGGCCCCTGTTTTTCGGGACATTGCTGTTATGAGAGAGCGTAAAAGCCTCAATATCTCTTATAGATGGATGACATTAGCTTGGCGAATACGTCCTAACGGACCAATTATAAATAAAAAGTTAGATGAGTATAAAACTCGACGTCATTCATTTTTTTATCATTTAAATGAGTTTTTAAAAGTTATTTTTACAAGTACTAAATAATAAAGTTTTAAGTGGGGATAAATTGCGTTGAGTGCAACGCATAGCGGTACGCAGAGTGTTGTTAGTTAATCCAGCCTAAAAGGATGTTATGGTGAATAGCCACTCTTCGTGGGTCGTTCTTAGCGATGGTGGCCTGCCAACAGAAGATATTTACTTTCTTGAATCTGCAGCGCCTGCGCTGCAAAGCCAGGGGGCAGCGGTTGAGCGTTTTGTTGCTTCGCGCTCTTTCGGTGCTGCCTGGCGTTACGGTCGCTCCTTTTTGCGCCAGTATGCCGGTGCGAATCTACTACTGTGTCGTTCATTGCCGCCCAGTTGGCTGCGCTGTTTAGAACGCAACCGCCACGCATTTAGCTATATTGGTTACTTAATTGACGATGATATTGAGGCGGCGGCCAACGACTCAACGTTACCGCAAACCTATCGAAAGCGAATGGCACGTATTGCGAAGCTGCAGCCTAGGTTGCTTGCCTTATGTGATGAGGTTATTGCTTGCAGTGGTGCACTCGCTGAGCGTTTCCAGCCGTATCATCATCGCGTTGTGGTACTAACGCCTCCAATGATTGCGGCGCTACCGCCGTTAGCGCATTTTGCATCGTTGCCTTCTTCTAATACCCCTTGGAAAATTGGCTTTTATGGCACACGGGCGCACCTGAATGATTTACAGCATATCGCGCCTGCGTTAACGGCCATTCAGCAAACCCGCACCGATACTCAGCTGGAAATAATGCTTGGCAAGCATACGCCTAGCGCGTTGGCGGCATTGCCTCGCACCGCCGTACCCGATCCGTTACCGTGGAGCGCTTTTCGCACTTACCAAGCGAGTAACCTGCTTCATATTGGGTTGGCACCATTGTTAAACACTCCTTTTAATCAGGGAAAGTCGTTTATTAAGTTTTTCGATATTACCGCGATGGGTGGGGGTATCGCTGAGATCGATCCAGCCCATCGCACGCTGCAGCACCAGGGTACGCAACTGGCTGGCCAGCGAATGACGGATGCGCAGCGGGTGGCGTCGATCGACCAGATTGTCTTCCAGCGCCTCGATCACGCCGCTGTTGTCGAGGGCTTCACGCAGCAGCAGGGCGCCGCTGTCGCTGGTGGTGCGCTGGCCGCTCAGCTCAACACGGACAGAGCCGTTGCATGAGGGCGTCCAGGTGGATAGGCTTTCACCCATGGCGGATGGCTCCCTTGGTTCAGG
>NZ_LFGS01000010.1:0-16800 GCF_002078135.1 Halomonas sp. BC1
GCTGCAATCATTTCGCTGTGACGGGCTCGGTGACCTGAACCGTGTCGCCTCAGCGAGGAAGACGTATTCTACGCATTCCGTGGTGTTTGTCAAGGGCTGTTTTCAGCGTGTGAAGCGAGCGATCAATCCAACCAACAGATGACGCTAACTTCCTGACAAACCGAAGGTTTTTCAACCTTCTTCACCGCTGGTAACGCTTGGCGTCCCCGGCAGCGGATGCGTACTTTACGGATTCGCTGCCGGGTTGGCAAGGGGTATTTACCAAATAGTCAAAAAAAGTCGCCCACGTGACCACACAACCCGTGGAAAGCACTTCGGCGCTTACTGTTTGGCGGTTACACTTGGCACTCCGCAACATTCGCCACATCTATTGCACCTACGGATATGAGGTCTTCGATGAGCCAGCACTTGTTAACCGTCGATTCATTAAATCGCGAAAGCGTTGATCACCTGTTACGGGTGGCCGCACGCATGGAGCCGATTGCCAGTCGCCGTCAGGTCACGCGAGTGCTGGAAGGTGCGGTACTGGGCAACCTGTTCTTCGAAGCCAGTACGCGGACGCGGGTGAGTTTCAATGCGGCTTTCTGCCGTCTGGGAGGCAGTGTCTGTGACACCACGGGCTTTACCTTCTCGTCCATGGCCAAGGGCGAATCCTTGTACGACACCAGCAGGGTAATGAGCGGCTACTGTGATGCCATCGTCATGCGCCACCCGGATCAAGGGTCGGTTGCCGAGTTTGCCGCCGCAACGCATGTGCCGGTCATCAACGGTGGTGATGGTCCAGGCGAGCACCCAAGCCAGGCGCTGCTGGACCTTTATACCATCGACAAGGAGTTCCAGCGGTTGGGCAAGCGCCTGAGTGGTGCCCATATTCTACTGACCGGGGATTTGAAATACGGGCGCACGGTGCATTCGCTGATCAAGCTGCTGTCGCTTTATGATCCGCTGCGGATAACGCTGGTCTCCCCACCCGGCCTGGAAATGCCGTCTTATCTGGTGGATCTGGTGGCGTCACGGGGCCATCGCATCGAGCAGCGCGACTCCCTGGCCAGTGACTTCTCGGATCTGGACGTCGTCTATACGACGCGCATCCAGAAGGAGCGCTTCACGGACGAAATGAACGAGAGCTTCCAGGGGCTTTCCGATGACTTCATGGTCAATCGCGATTTTCTGGATCACCGCTGCAGCCAAAGCACGATCGTGATGCACCCGCTACCGCGCGATAGCCGTCCAGGCGCCAATGATTTGAACGTCGATTTGAATGGCGATCCGCGCCTGGCGATCTTCCGCCAGACAGATAACGGCATCCCCATGCGGATGGCCATTTTTGCCACGCTATTGAAAGTGGACGAGCTGATCGAACAGGATATGCGGCCAGTGCGCTGGTTCGTACCGCCGCAAATTGGCACGCTGGACCGCTGAGGAGCAGACGGCTGAGCAGCTAAACGCTCAGTGCGCAGTTCGCCCACCGGGGAGGCCTTCTCGGTGGGCGAACCAGCCTTCCAGAATCAGCACGGCAGCGATGCCGTCCACGCTCTGCTGACGATAGTTACCGCGATGTCCCGATGCGTGGGCGATCTGCTTGGCTTCACGGGTAGAGCCACGCTCATCGACCATCTCGCACGGCTTGCCATAACGCCCATGCAGGCGGTTGCCAAACTTGCGCGCACGGGTACTCATGGGCGATTCGCTGCCATCCATGTTCAACGGTAGCCCGACCACGAACAGGTCGGGCTGCCACTCCTGAACCAGACGAGACACCACGTTCCAGTCAGGAATGCCATCCCGTGCAGGGAGAGGCGTCAGCTCGCGGGCGCTGTTGAGCAGCTCATTGCCTACCGCCACACCGATGCGCCGCGTTCCATAATCGAATGCCAGGATCAGGCGTTCCCCACTGTCGGCCATCGCGTTACTGCCCCTTCGTCATGCGTGACCGGCGTCACGGGTCATCAGGTTGAGATCGACGCCCAGCAGGCCAGCGGCAGCGGCCAAGCGCTCGGCGGGAGGGGTGTCGAACAGCACGCTTGGCTGGCCTTCCACCGTCAACCAGGCGTTGTCCTTGAGCTCATCCTCCAGCTGCCCTACTTCCCAGCCCGCGCACCCCAGGCACACGAGGAAGTGCTCTGGCCCCGTGCCATCCGCCAGCGCCTGAAGAATATCCATGGACGTGGTGAGGGCAATGCCATCTTCTACCTGGACGCTGGAATCCCACGCCTGGCTATCCCCTTCGTGAAGGATAAAGCCACGGTCTTTATGGGTGGGGCCACCGTAATAGACAGGCGCATTGCGGTGCGGGCTCTCATCGCCCCCCAGGGAGAGCTGTTCAAACAGCGCATCCAGGGTGATCTCCAGGGGGCGGTTGGTAATCACCCCCATGCAACCATTGTGGTCATGGTCACACAGGTACACCAGGCTGCCCGCAAAGTTGGGGTCGTCCAGATGCGGCATGGCCATTAAAAAATGGTGTTTTAAGCTTTGCATGCGTCTCCTATGGCTTGCCGCTGAATCAGCAAGTCGGGCGTTATTGGGCGGAAGCAAGGCGACGCTCGATGGCGTCCAGCAGCATGCCGGCGATGTCGGTGCCACGCTGATCGTCGATTTCCCGCACGCAGGTGGGGCTGGTCACGTTGATCTCGGTGATGTAGTCACCGATGACATCCAGACCCACGAACATCAGCCCTTTCTCACGGATCAGCGGCTGTACCTGCTGGATCAGCCAGTGATCACGCTCGGTCAGCTCGCGACTCACGCCACGCCCACCGGCGGCCAGGTTGCCGCGGGTCTCTCCCGCCGAGGGGATGCGCGCCAGCCCGAAGGGCACAGGCTCGCCATCGACCAGCAGAATACGAGTATCGCCGTGTTTGATTTCCGGCAGGTAGCGCTGCGCCATGATCTGACGCTGGCCGCGCAGCGTCAGCTGCTCGATGACGGCGCCTATGTTGCGGCCATCAGGGCCGATATGAAAAATGCCCGTGCCCCCCATACCGTCGAGTGGCTTGAAGATCACGTCGCCATGCTCGGCGTGGAAGGCACGCAGCACATCATCACGGCTAGCCACGACCGTTGGCGCGCAGCACTGAGGAAACTGCTGGGCAAAGAGCTTCTCGTTACACTGCAGCAAGGCGGCGGTGGGGTTCACCACCAGCACTCCCTCGCGCTCGGCAAAGCCCAGCAGGTGCACCGCATTAATGAACTCGGCATCTACCGGCGGGTCCTTGCGCATCAGCACGACGTCCAGTTCTGCCAGTGGCCGCTGAGCTGCTTCGCCAAGGTCGTACCAATGTGCAGGATCACGATGCACGGTCAATGGGCGCATGCGTGCGTAGGCCTGCCCTGCGTTCAAGAACAGATCGTCCTGCTCCATGTAGTGCAAGGTATAGCCGCGCTCCTGGGCAGCCCACAGCATCGCCAGGGTGGTGTCTTTCTTGTAGGCGATGTCACTGATCGGGTCCATCACGACACCGAGATGCAACGTTGAGTGGCTCATCGAAATACCGTCCATGCAGAAACAATCATTATTCAGTATGCCGTACTGCAGGCACGGCTCCAACCGCGGCTATTTGTCTGCGGTTTCGGAGAGCGCGCCCGGCACCAGGCGAATGGCATCAGGGGTCAGGGTGATCAGCTGTTGCTTGTAAAGCCGCCCAATCGCTTGTTTGTAGGCGCTCTTGCTCACCCCCAGGCGCGCCTTGATGGCGTGGGCATCGCTTTTATCGCCCAGCGGCAAGTAGCCGCCGCTTTCACGTAGCGCTTGCAGTATCTTGTCACCTACCACATCGAGGCGTGCCGCCCCCGGCGGCAGCAGCGAGATATCGACTCGGCCATCCTCGCGACGCTGTTTTACATAGCCTTTCAGCGTCTGCCCTCGGCGCAGCGGCTGGGTCATGTCGTCCTGATAGATCAATCCCCAATAACGGTGCTCGACCACCACTTTCATGCCCAGGTCCGTGCGATCGGCCACCACTACCGTGACCTCATCCCCCTGCGACAGCGCCCAGGCGTCGTCGCTCAGAAAGCGGTCCAATCGCATGGATGCCACGGGACGCCCCTGGTCATCGCTATACAGCATGACCAGTACGCGCTTGCCGGGATCCGGGCGAAAACGCTGTTCGCTATAGGGCAGCAGCACGTCCTTGGGCTGGCCCCAACGCAGAAAAGCGCCCGTACTGTTCACTGCCGTCACGGTCAAGTAAGCGACTTCTCCCAGCTGGGCAGTCGCATTGCTGGCAGAACGGGGAGAGGCATGGGGCTCACGGGCCATGGAGGTGTCCTTGCGAAGGGTTGAGAATCGGTAGCGTACCTTGCTAACGCTAGCCAAAGCGAGACCGTATTCGGCCTGACAGCCTGCTATACAAAAGCCGCTGCCACATAGAATGCGGCAGCGGCTGACAGTAAGCGCTTACAAATCACCGAAATGATGCTGCAGGAGGGTCAGCGCGACGACTGGTGCGGTTTCCGTACGCAGTACACGGGGCCCTAATGTCAGCGGCGTAAAGCCGCTGGCGGTGGCCGCAGCGATATCGGTCTCGCTGAGCCCTCCTTCGGGGCCAATCAGCAACGCTGCCGAAGCGGGCCGAGACGACTGTGCAAAGCCATTGCCCGTGGCCAGATGAAGCATCAGGCGCAGCGGCTCTTGCCGTTCGGCCAGCCACTCCTCCAGCCCCTGCGGCGGGTACACGGGAGGCACCACTGCACGCCCACTTTGCTCGCAGGCGCTGGCAGCCACCGCCTGCCAATGGGCCAGCTTCTTCTCTTCTCGGTCGCCTTTCAGGCGAACATCCCCCCGCTCGGTATAGAGTGGGGTGATGGCAGCGACGCCCAGCTCCACGGCTTTCTGAATGGCATAGTCCATGCGATCTCCCTTGGAAATCGCCTGGCCCAGATGCACCGCTAGCGGAGACTCCGCGTTGCCTGGCCATACCGACTCGACGGTTGCGGTGGTCTGTTTTCGCCCCACCTCCGCCAGCCGAACGCCTGCCTCCTGGCCCGCCCCGTCGAACAGGATCAGTGCCGCGCCCTCCCCCATGCGCAGCACGCGGGTAACGTGCCTGGCAGGGCCTTCCGGCAGCGTGACGGTTGCCCCGACACGCAGCTCGGTGGGCACATGAAGGCGCGGCATCTTGCCGTGCGTGGCGAGCCAGTGTGCTGCCGAATGCGCTTCGAGCATGGCTTAGTGGGTGTTCTCGGCAGCCTGGCTTGCCTGCTGCGCTTCACGCTGCTTGCGCTGGGCGTACATGGCTTCGAAGTTGACCGGCGCCAGCATCAGCGCAGGGAAGCCGCCACGGTTGACCAGGTTGTCGATACACTCACGGGCGTAAGGAAACAGCAGGTTAGGACAGAAGGCGCCTAACGTCTGCTCCAGCTGCGCACCTTCGATGCCGGAAATACGGAACAGGCCAGCCTGCTCGACTTCAGCCAGGAACGACGTGGTGCCGGACTCGCTGTCATTCACCTGGGCGGTGACCTTGACCACGACTTCGTACTGGTCGTCAGCCACTTTCTGGCTGGTAGTGTTCAGATCCAGATTGACCTTGGGCTTGAACGCCTGCTTGAACACGGAAGGAGAGTTCGGCGCTTCGAAGGAAATGTCTTTCACGTAAATACGCTGCAAAGAGAATTTCAGCTGCGGCTTTTCACCTTCAGCGGCACCGGCCTGCGGGGTGTTGTTATCTTCCGCCATGGGAGACTCCTCGTTATTCATTCAATAAAAAAGCGTGCGGCCCAGAGGCCGCTTTCGTCGTTTACTTCTTCACTACGGGAAGGCCATCGGCCTGCCACTGCATCATGCCACCACGCAACTTCGTGGCCCGCTCGAAGCCCGCCTTGACCAGCTTGGCTTGTGCGGCACCCGAGCTTTGGCCATGCTTGCACACCACGATGATCGGCTGGCTTTTGACTTTCTCCAGCTCGTTCATGCGGCTATCGAGGCTGCTCTGGGGAATGTTGCGTGCACCGGCGATATGCCCCGCCTTGAAGTCTTTGCTTTCACGAATGTCCACTACCACCGCATCTTCGCGGTTGATGAGCTGGGTGGCCTGGCTAGAGGACACGGCATTCGAGGCAGCGCTACGCGTTTCGTAGACAATCCACGCCGTGAGCACCAGCAAAAATGCCCCCACCAACAGGGGGTGGTTCATTACGAATTCGAACAGCTGATCGATCATCGCGAACACAATCTCTTGGTCTATGCAGAAAAAAGCGGCCTGGCCGCCATCAGAAACGCGACAAGTATACACGTCACAGGGCATACCGCGCAGGCCATGACGCCCAGCGGCTGCCTGCGTTATGATGCCCCAAGCACGCGCCCGCCGCGACCCTGTTTCTCAGGTACTGTCTGAAAACTGGCTGAACGGCCATTGCCAGCGTTTCAAACAGCACTTTTCGTTGCTTGGCTGACCCATATAACGAGGTTTCTCATGGCATCATCTGCACCCCGCCCCGTCGCCCTGATCATCCTGGACGGCTATGGCCACAATCCCGATAGCGCACATAACGCCGTGGCTGCCGCCCATACCCCGAACATGGATGCCCTGTGGGCCAAACGCCCCCACGCCTTCGTACACACCGATGGCCGCCATGTGGGGCTGCCCGATGGGCAGATGGGCAACTCGGAAGTGGGCCACATGAACCTGGGAGCTGGGCGCATCGTGTACCAGGACTTCACGCGGATCACCAAGGCCATCGAGGATGGCGACCTGGATATCAATGGCGTGCTGACCAAACCTATCGACGACGCCGTGGCCAACGGCAAAGCGGTACATTTGTTGGGCCTGCTCTCGCCTGGAGGCGTACACAGCCATGAAGACCACTTCATTGCCGTCGCGGAACTGGCGGCGCGGCGCGGCGCTCAGCGAATCTACGTGCACGCCTTCCTGGATGGCCGCGACATGCCCCCGCAAAGCGCGCTGGCCTCCATCGAGCGCGCCAATGCCCGGCTTGCCGAACTGGTCGGTGCCGACAACGGCTTCGTGGCCTCCATCATTGGCCGCTTCTTCGCCATGGACAGAGACAACCGCTGGGAGCGGGTCGAGCAGGCCTACCGCCTGCTCACCGAGGGTCATGCCGAGCATACCGCCACCAGCGCTGAAAGCGGCCTGCGGGATGCCTACGCGCGTGGTGAAACCGACGAGTTCGTGGCGGCCACCAGCGTTCCCGTCAACGGTAGCGCCATGACGTTACAAGATGGCGACGCGGCGATCTTTCTGAACTTCCGCTCTGACCGGGCCCGGGAACTGACCCGCGCCTTCACCGATGCAGATTTTTCCGGTTTCCAGCGCCAGACCCGGCCTGCCCTGGCGGGTGACGGCCTGGTGATGATGACCCAGTACGCCGCCGACATTGCCGCTCCGGCGGCGTTCCCCCCCACCGACCTCACCGATACGCTGGGCGAAGTGGTGTCCAAGCGCGGCCTGACCCAGCTGCGTATCGCCGAAACCGAGAAGTACCCTCATGTGACGTTCTTTTTCTCGGGGGGTAACGAAGCCGAGTATGACGGCGAAGAGCGTATCCTGGTGCCGTCGCCTCGTGATGTGAAAACCTACGACGAAAAGCCGGAAATGAGCGCGTTCGACATCACCGACAAGCTGGTGGACGCCATCGACAGCGGCCGCTTCGACCTGATGGTGTGCAACTACGCCAACGGCGACATGGTCGGTCACACGGGGGATTTTGCCGCCGCCGTCAAGGCCATTGAAACCGTCGACACCTGCGTTGGGCGGGTCGTGGAGGCCATCGAGCGGGCCGGTGGCGCCTGCCTGATCACCGCCGACCACGGCAATGCCGAACAGATGGTGCACCCGGTGACCGGCGAGCCGCAAACCGCTCACACCACCTTCGTGGTACCGCTGATCTACGTCGGTGAGTGCGAGGCTCAGCTGTCGGACGGCCGTCTGTGCGATTTGGCGCCCACGCTGCTGGCGATGATGCATCAGCCACAGCCAGACGCGATGACGGGCCAGTCACTGCTGCGCTTCGCCTAATGCCATCGTGGCAACGACTGCCCTTGCTGGCACTGCTGATGCTGGGCACGCCCGCTGCCGTCGCGCAGGATGAGCGTGCCGCCCAGCAGCAGCTGGATGCACTGGGCCAGCAAATCGATGCCATGACCCAGCAGTTGGGCGTGACGGACCAGGCCCGTGACAGCGCCCAACAGGCCCTGCGTGCCGTCGAGACGGAGCTGGCCCAAACGCACCAGCGTCTGGACCAGCTGCAGGGGGAACGCCGCCAACTGAACGAAGAGAGCGAGCAACTGCGCCAGCACCGTGAGCGGCTCGAGCAGGAAAGAGCGGCGCAATACGCAGCGCTGGGCCAGCAACTGGCGGCCCTCTACCGGCTGGGGCCCACCCCTCAGCTAAAGCTGCTGTTGAACCAGAGCAATCCCGCCGAGCTGGACCGTATGCAGGCCTACCTGAACCGCTTGACGCAGGCGCGGCAACGTCGCCTGGGCGACATTGCCCGTCTGGATACCGCGCTGGTGGATACCGAGCAGGCGCTGGCCGAGCGCCAGACCCGGCTGGATGCCCTGGCGGACGAACTGGAAGCGCAAAGCGCGCTGCTGGCCCGCCGTACCGAGGAACGGCGCAGCGTCGTGACCACGCTGGATGATCGTTACGAGAGCGAAGCCGACCGTCTGGCCGACCTCAGCCAGAGCCGCGAGCAGGCCGAACAGCAGCTACGCGCCATCCAGGCCGAGCTTGCCCGACTGGCCGAGCCGACGCCCTCCACCAACATCACCCGCACCCAGGGCGACCTGCCCTGGCCAGTACAGGGCGCCATCACGGCCAGCTTCCAGCGCCGTCAGGGCGTGCATTACAACGGTATCGTGATTCAAGCGGGCGCCGGCACGGCGGTCACGGCCGTCCACTCTGGGCGCGTGGTCTTTGCGGACTGGATGCGGGGGTTTGGCAACCTGATGATCATCGATCATGGTGATCAGATCATGACCCTGTATGCCCACCTTCAGCAGTTCGATGCACGCCCGGGCCAGCAAGTAAACCGGGGCGACCGCATCGGCCGAGTGGGCAACAGCGGAGGGCAGCCTTCGTCCGCGCTCTATTTCGAAGTGCGGCGAGGTGGCGCCCCCATTAACCCGCAACGTTGGATTGCACGACGTTGACGGGATAAGCTGATAGCAGCGGCACCCTTGAAGGTGTCGCGCCGACCGTCTAACCCATGCGGCGCCCAGCGGCGCTGCCTTTCGCCTAGCGGAGTACGCATGACGCTATCTGTAACCGAGGTATCGGCCCCTGCCAAGCGTTTCTTGGCGACCCTGCTTCCGCTCGCGCTGCTGGCAGCACCCTTACCCCTAGCGGCTCAAACGGCCAATAGCGTCGCCGACGACCTTCCGCTGGAAGAGATCCAGACCTTCGCCGAGGTGTTCGAACGCATCAAACGGGCCTATGTCGAGGAAGTGGATGATCGTACGCTGCTGCGCAATGCCATGCGTGGCATGCTCAGCGAGCTGGACCCTCACTCGGCCTATCTGGATGCCAACGAGTACCAGAGCCTTCGCGAGTCCACCCAGGGCGAGTTCGGCGGCATCGGCATCGAAGTCGGCACCGAGAATGGTCAACTCATGGTGATCACTCCCATCGACGATACACCGGCCTCCCGCGCGGGCCTGCTGTCGCGGGACATCATCATCGCCATCGATGGCACACCCACCGATAACCTCTCCTTGCAGGAAGCCGTCAACCTGATGCGGGGCGAGCCGGGCAGCCAGCTGCGGCTATCCATTCTGCGCGCGGGCGAAGATAGCCCACGAGACCTTACGCTGACCCGGGAAATCATCCGTAGCGAAAGTGTGCGCCATGAAACCCTGGAGCCTGGCTACGGCTATTTACGTATCAGCCAGTTCCAATCACGCACGCCGGAACAGGCACGCCGCGCCCTCGAGCGCATGGCACGCGAACAGCCGCTCGAAGGCCTGATTCTGGATTTACGTAACAACCCTGGCGGGGTACTGCAAGCGGCGGTGGGCGTGGCCGACCTCTTCCTGGATAGCGGGCTAATCGTGTATACCGAAGGCCGCCTGTCGGATACCGAGATGTCCTTCTCGGCATCGCCCGATACGCCTGCGCGTGATGTACCGCTCGTGGTGCTGATCAACAGCGGCAGCGCCTCCGCCGCAGAGATCGTGGCAGGCGCGCTTCAGGACCAGCGTCGCGGGGTCATCATGGGCACCGAAAGCTTTGGCAAAGGGTCGGTGCAGCAGATCATGCCGCTAGGCAACGGCGAAGGTCTGAAGCTGACCACGGCGTTGTACTACACGCCCAATGGCCGCTCCATCCAGGCGCAGGGCATCGAGCCGGACGTGGAAGTGGTGCGTGGCCGCCTGGAAGTGGCCGAAAGCCGCCGTGAACTGCGCGAAGCCGACCTGGAAGGGCATCTGGGCAGTCAGAACCAGCCTCGCGAGCGCGCGGCCATGTCGCAGCGGCTGCGCGACGACTATCAGCTCAGCGAAGCGCTCAACCTGTTGAAAGCGCTCAATGTCGTCGACCGGCGCCGCTAACGGCACGTGCTCGGCAGGCGACCTCTTTCACCGGTGGCCTGGCGCATGATGAGCCGCTTGAGTGGCACCCACTGGTTCATGCCACTCATGCCGACATTACGCAGCAGGGTCAGGCCCGGCTGCTGACTGCCAAACAGCCCCTTGAAGCCCTTCATCAGGGCCAGCATGGCCGTATTGTCGAGACGGCGGCGGCGTTCGTAGCGCGACAGGATGGCCAGGCTGCCCCAGGGCGAGCCACGCCGCCAGGCAGCAACCACTTCTTCCGCCAACACCGCCGCATCCATCAGCCCAAGGTTCACCCCTTGCCCCGCCAAGGGGTGAATGCTGTGCGCCGCATCCCCCACCAGGGCAAAGTGCTCCTGCACATAGCTGCGGGCGTGGCGTTGTACCAGCGCAAAGCGATAGGCTCGATCAAGCACCGTGACAGCCCCCAGACGGTGATCGAAGGCGCGACCCAATTCCTCTCCCAGCGCTTGCGGTGCCAGCGACTCAAGCCGGGCCGCCTGCTCGGGTGGCACGGACCACACAATCGAGCACAGCCGATCATCGCCGTCCACGGTCAACGGCAGGAAAGCCAGCGGGCTGCCGCTTACGAAGGCCTGACGGGCCGTCGCTCCATGGGCGTGCTCACAGCGCACGGTGGTGACCACCGCTTCCTGGCCCATGGACTCCTCTGCCACCTCGATGCCCGCCAGTTCGCGCAGCACAGAGCGCGCACCATCAGCCGCCACCAGCAGCGGGGTTTCCAGCTGGCGACCATCCTCCAATACCAGCCAGCGCCCTTTGGAACTGGTCTGCAGCGCGGAGACGCGCACGCCATTCAGCCGGGTCAACGTCGGCAGGTTGGCCAGCTGTGCATTGAGTGCGGCCAGGGTCACGTCGTTCTCGACGATATGCCCCAGCACGGCGGTGCCCGCCTCGTCCGCCGAAAAGTGGATGTTGCCACTGCCCTCGGCATCCCATACCTGCATGTAACGGTAAGGTGTGATACGCGTCGCCGCCATGGCAGGCCAGGCACCCAGATGGTTCAACAGCCGCTGTGACACCGGCGTCAGGGCGCTGACACGGGGCGCCGGTAGCGCCTGGGCCACCTCTTCCAACTGCAGAGGCTTCTCACGGGCCTCGACCAGCGCGACCTGCATACCGGCCTTGGCCAGCAACCCTGCCACGCTGGCCCCGACCATACCGGCCCCCACCACCACCGCATCGAAACGCGTGACCGTGGTTGCCTGTTCTGCTTGAATCGTCATAGCCAATCCTTAATGTGTCAGCGCCAATGGTGCGCGCTATCGTTCCAGCGCTATCGTTCTAGCCCCATGGCTCGGCGTGCCAACCCCCGGCGCAGCGGTCCCACCAGGTTCAGGCCGATCAATCCGGCACCACGGGCATGGGGCAGCAGTGGCAGCGAAGCACCGAACAGCCGCACCAGACCATCGCTGAAACGGATGACGTTGGCACGGTCATCGGCACGGCGGCGCTCGAAAGCCGCCAGGGTTGCCAGACTGCCCAAGGGCTGCTGGTGTTGGGCAGCCTGGGCCAGCGCCTCGACCAGATCCATCACAGAGCGCAGCGCAAGATTGAAGCCCTGCCCGGCCACGGGGTGCAGCGCGTGCGCAGCATTGCCAAGCACCGCCAGCCCCGGCCTTACCGGCTCTTCGGCAGTCACCAGCGAAAGCGGATAGCAATAACGCTGCCCCAGCCGATTGAAGCGGCCTACCCGGTCGCCGAATGCTTGCTGCAGCTGGCTCAAAAAAGCTTGCTCAGACAGCGCCATGCGCGCCTGCTCACCCCCGCTGGGGTGTGTCCAGACCAGCTCCATGGCCTGACCGGGCAAGGGCAACAGCGCAATGGGGCCGTCTGCGGTGAAGCGCTCGTAGGCGACCCCGTGGTGCGGCTGACTGACCCCCACATGGGCAATCACGGCGGTTTGTTCATAAGAGTGACGGCGACTCTGAATGCCCAGCTGCTCTTTCAAGCCCGAACGGCCTCCGTCGGCCAGTAACGTCAGCGTGGCAGTCAGCTCACTGCCATTCGACAGGCGAAGATGATGCCGCCCCCCTGCCTGCGGGGTCAGCGACGTGACCGAGGCGGGGCAGTGCCATTCGATGGGGAGTTGCTGCAATCGACGGTGCAGCACCTGCCCCATCCAGGCGTTGGGAATCACATGCCCCAGCGCCTCGACGCCCAGCTCTTCCGCGCTCAGGCGTGTCGCCCCCAAACGTCCGCGCTCGCTGATATGAATGCGCTGGATGGGCGAGGCCTCAGCCTGCATTTCCTGCCACACGCCCAGTTGGCGAAAGCGCTGGGCGGAGCCCTCGGCAATGGCGCTGGCACGCGCATCGAAGCTGGGCTGCCAAGTGGCCTGGTCGCTCGTGTCGGGCAGTGCCTTGGCCTCGATGATGGCCACGCGCCAACCAAAACGCTCGATCAGAGGTGCGAGGGCGCACCCCAGGCTGGCGCCTACCAGGCCACCACCCACGATCACGATATCGTGAGTGGCAGGCCGCTCACTGGAAGGATCTGTTACCGCTGCGGACACCTGCATTCACCTCTCCTGGCTTGGTTGTTCAGCCCATGCGAATCATCGTAACCCATAACGTAATTTACATAACGACTTCTTCAGCTTTGTCGACTGGTCACTATTTAGCCATCAATTGCTCGATGGCCTCGACCTGCTTGGGAACTCCATCGGTGATCACCTCTCCCCCAAGCGCAGTAACCACAACGTTGTCTTCGATACGAATACCGATCCCACGGTAAGCCGTAGGAATATCGTCATCACAAGGGATATACAGGCCCGGCTCAATGGTTAGTACCATGCCCGGCGCCAGCGGCCTGGGCGTGTTTTCATCGAGTCGATAGGTCCCCACATCGTGGACGTCCAGACCCAGCCAGTGCGACGTGGAGTGCAGATAAAAGCGTCGATAACTTTCGTCATCGATACGTGCCTGCACCTCGCCTTCCAAAAGCCCCAGGTCGATGAGGCCCTTGGTCAAATCGTGCACGACCCCTTGATGAATATCGGCCAGGGTAGCGCCCGGAGCGACGGCGTTCACAGCACGCTCCTGAGCCTCCAGCACCACCTGGTAGAGCGCTCGCTGGGCATCGCTGAAGTGACCGGAGACCGGGAAAGTGCGGGTGATGTCGCCAGCGTAGAGATCGAACTCGGCGCCCGCATCGATCAGCACCAGCGCCCCTGCCTCCAGCAAATCGCTGTTTTCAATATAGTGCAGCACACAGGCGTTGGCGCCGCCGCCCACGATGGTGCTATAAGCGGGACCACTGGCCCCTTGCCACATGAACGCATGCTCCAGCTCGGCCTGAAGCTGATACTCATGCAGCCCTGCCCGGCAGGTGCGCATGGCACGCACATGGGCCTGAGCAGAAATGGCCGCCGCATGGCGCAGCAGGGCGATTTCCCCCGGACTCTTGATCAGCCGCATCTCATGGATGAGTGGGCGGCAATCCAGCCAGCCTTTCAAGGCGGGCTTACCACGGCGCACGCTCGCCTGGGCCTGGGCTAGCGCCTCTTCCAGCAGGCTGATCGCTTCGGGATTGTCCAGCGGCGCGTAGAGCAGTTCGCGGCCATCGAGCAGCCTTGCCAGTTGCACATCGCGCTGGGCGTTCTCGAAGGCCTGGTCGACCCCCAGCTGCTGCTCCACCCCGCCTGCACCCAACCGACGGCCCGTCCAGGCCTCCAGCGTGGGGTCCCGGTCCTGGCAGAACACCACACTGCTGCCTTCGACACGCCCAGGCAGCAGCACCAGCAGGCCGTCGGGCTCTTGCAGGCCCGTGAGGTAGTAAAAGTCGCTCTGCTGACGGAAGCGATATTCGCTATCGTGGGAGCGTGTCACTAACGATGCTCCCGGTATCAGCATGGCCGCGTTCGGCGGCAGCTGGGCCATCAGCGCCTCACGCCGCTGGCGGTACTCGTCAGGCCCAATGGGCGCGGGACGCGGCAATCGCTCAGGCAACATAGTGGCTCCTTGCGTATTCTGAAGAACAGTCAGATATCAGTGGACGGGGGCGTCGACCTGCTCGACCTGGGGCTGGCCCGGGTGCTGCTCGGTATACAGCAGCATGGCCGCCATGCGCGCGTGCTCGGTCAATGCAAACAGGTCGTTCTCGTTGTCCGGGCTATCATCGATATCGGTTTCGATCTGACTCAGCCCCGCCAGGTCTTCGATGGCCTCACGCAGGGTCTGCGACCAGCGCTCTCGCAGCGTGTCATCGGCCACTTCTTCGACGACTTCCATGAAGCCCAACGTCCACTCCTTGAGCCCTTGGGCCTGCTCGGCAAGCGAAAACAGCTCATCCGGCAGCAGCGGCGCGTAGTTCATATCGCTGGCGCTCAAGGCTTCCAGCGTCTGGCGTCGCCAGCCCAACAGTCGCTCTGCGCTTGCCTGATCTCGGGGTTGCTCGACACCAAGCCCCAGGCAGACCTCTTCCAGCCACCCTTCGGCGCTCACGTCACGTAGCGCCAGCAGGCCACACAGGCGCCCATCCAGAAAAGCGGGAGACTGCATGCTCCCGTGCAATAAAAATACATCCGCCACGTCAGAAAAATCCTGGCGCTCGTCAATCAATGACATGTTTTGTGCTCGCTTTAGCAAAAGTCAGAGTAAGATTCTGCGCAGAGCGCGGCCGGTACGTGCGTTGACCCCGTACGAGCGGCTCTCTTATAGTGAATATCGTCTATCCATCCTATTTATGTGATGTTAACGCATTGGGGCCCTGACTGGCCCGTGCTGGAGTCAATGATGAGTACCGCCAAGCGGCCAACGAAAGAGATCACCCTATTGGGGCGCAGCTATGTCATTGCCTGCGATAGCGGTCAGGAGGTGCAGCTGGAGCGCGCCGCTCGCTACCTGGACAGAGCCATGCACGGCATTCACGCCCAGAGCAGCGTGTTGGGCAACGAGCGCATTGCCATCATGGCCGCCTTGAACATTACCCATGAATTGCTGGAAGCGCTGGACGAGCACCGCGCGGGTGAGGCCAACCTGAGCCGCCTCAATGAGCGCCTCGAACGAGCGTTGGCAGGTACTCGCAAGCCAACGGACGCGTAAAGAGAGCCGTTCGGGGCATGGATGCTTTGGCATTGGCAGCGCCTCTGTTAGGATAGGGATGTTCTCTGGAATGCGCGCCAGTCGTTATAGTCCCTCGAGCCTATACGCAGTACCAGGGGGCCAAATGCTAGCCAGACCCGTGCGCATGTCCGTGCGTCGGAAAGCCTGACGGTCTGGCTGCGGCCACCCACCTGAACCAATAGGTTCAGGGCCAGAACGACAGCGGCATTCTGGGGAACACTTCAACATGGCCTGATAGAGATGACGCATACGACGCCCGATGAAAAGCAGGCCCTGCGCCGTGAACTCAAGCGCAGACGCAAGGCGCTGACCGCCAAACAGCAACAGCAGGCGGCCCACTCACTCTGCCAGCGCCTGAGGCATCAGCCCGAAATCAGACGCGCCAAACGCATCAGTCTCTACCTGCCGGTCAATGGCGAAATCGACCCGACACCCCTGATCGCATGGCTTCGCCAGCGACGCACCACGATTTACCTTCCTGTGCTACGCCCTTTCAGCGCCAATAGCCTATGGTTCGTGCGTTACGACCAGCATACCCCCATGGTCAAGAATCGTTTCGGCATTGCCGAACCCTGCCCAAGGTTTGCTGCCCACCGTGGCCATCGGCTACCCGCCTGGGCACTGGATACGCTGATCGTACCGCTGGTCGGGTTCGACCAGCAGGCCAACCGCATGGGCATGGGGGGAGGGTTTTACGACCGCAGCCTGGCCTTCATGCGCAGACCTGGCCCGGCTCCCGCCTTGATTGGGGTGGCGCACGCTTGCCAACAGGTCGACCAGCTGCCGTTGGAGCCCTGGGATATTCCGCTCACGGCCGTGGTCACCGATCAAGCCACGGTACGCCCCATAAAAAGGGCTGATCCATGATCAGCCCTCTTGTTTGACCTTTTGCAGGCTCGCGACGTCGATACCGCTCTACCCTGCTACCATTGATCAACTTCCCGATATTGCCTGGGCATAGCCAGTCGCCAAAACCCCAAGCAAAAACACCACGGTTAGCGCCATGACCATATCAGGTTTTCTTCGCCGCATGCCAAATCTCCAACGTCTTTCCAAGTGCCGGTAGCCCTGGGTGCGTCACCAAGGAGTTGCCTTTGGAAAGATGACACACCTCATTATTTGTGGCGATGACTATAGGGCTATAAGGGGGGTAGTGACAACCGCTATTAACACTATTTTCACCCCTTAATTAAACGTTTT
>NZ_LFGS01000010.1:19263-48913 GCF_002078135.1 Halomonas sp. BC1
TTTAGCTTTTTGAATCTGTTCAGCGGCACTTGGCTGCCTAGTTAGCAAACACTTACATCCAATTACGCCATGAACAGCCGATAGGCCGGGTTGTCGCTCTCCTGCCAGTAACGGTAACCAATGGCGTCCAGGTACTCGGTCACGTGGGTGCGATCCTCATTGGGTACCTGCATGCCCACCAGCACACGACCATAAGCAGCCCCGTGGTTGCGATAGTGGAACAGTGAAATATTCCAATCATGGGGCAATTGGGTGAGGAAGTTCATCAAGGCGCCAGGACGTTCCGGAAATTCGAAACGGTAAAGCTCCTCCTCGAAGTGCTCCCGGGGCCGACCGCCGCTGAGATGGCGAATGTGCAGCTTCGCCAGTTCGTTATCGGTCAAGTCTTCGACCTGATACCCGCCTTCGCGCAGCTTGTCGATCACCGCCAGGCGGTCTTCGCCACCTGGCTTGACCTGCACGCCCACAAAGATATGAGCTTCGTTATCATCGGCATAACGATAGCTGAATTCGGTCACCATACGTTTGCCCAGCGTTCGGCAGAACTTCTTGAAGCTGCCAGGCTTTTCAGCAATGGTGACGGCCAGGATGGCTTCGCGCTGCTCGCCCAGCTCCGTCCGTTCGGCAATATGCTGCAAGCGGTCAAAGTTGGTGTTGGCTCCCGAATTGATGCACAACAGGGTTTCCCCCTCGGCACCGGTCTGCTGCACGTATTTCTTCAGGCCGGCCAACGACAGCGCTCCAGACGTTTCCGCCACGGCACGGGTATCCTCAAAAATGTCCTTGACCGCCGCGCACATCTCATCGGTGTTCACGGTAATGACATCGTCGATCAGGTCACGCACCAGAGAGAAAGGCACGTCGCCAATTTGCGCCACGGCCACGCCTTCTGCAAACACGCCCACCTGATCCAGCACAACGCGCTCCCCGGCCTCCAGAGCCGCTTTCAAGCAAGCGCTATCCTCGGCCTCGACGCCAATGATCTTGATATCAGGACGCAGGTATTTCACGTAGGCCGCCACCCCGGCAATCAGCCCACCACCGCCTACCGGGATGAAAATCGCATCCAGCCGCCCGCTGTGCTGGCGCAGAATCTCGACCCCGATGGTGCCCTGGCCCGCCACGACGTCGATATCGTCAAACGGCGGAATATAGGTGTAGCCATGCTCCTTGATCAGCTCCTGCGCATGCTCGGCGGCGGCGGCAAAAGCGTCGCCCTTCAGCACCACTTTTGCCCCCCGCGCACGTACCGCCTGCACTTTGATATCCGGCGTGATGCGAGGCATCACGATGACGGCCTTCACGCCCATCAGTTTGGCCGCCATGGCCAAGCCCTGTGCATGGTTGCCCGCCGAGGCAGCAATCACCCCCTTGGCTTTCTGTTCTTCCGTGAGCTGGGCCATCTTGTTGTAGGCCCCACGGATCTTGAACGAAAACACCGGCTGCAAGTCTTCGCGTTTGATCAAAATCTGGTTGTTGAAACGACGCGACAAAAAGGGAGCGGGGGAAATAGGCGTCTCGCAGGCCGCTTCGTAGACACGGGCCTGGAGAATCTTTTTGACGGTTGCTTCGAGCATGCTGATATCCCGGAAAAATGGCGTGACCCTGGCGGGTGCGAACAAAACCTCTATTGGTAGCAGATGACAACCGCCAACGTCTAGCGGCGTTGCCATCGGCAGCGGGCGTTCAGGCCGTTATACTAAGCACGACTGCCCACCCTGATTGGACTCCATCATGACACAAGACGAACTAAAAGCCGCTGTCGCCGATGCCGCGCTCGATGAAATCGAGCCATATCTCGAAAAAAGCACCGTGCTGGGCATTGGCACCGGCTCCACCGCCAACCTGTTCATTGATCGTTTGGGCGCGTTACGCGACCGCTTCAAAGGGGCCGTGGCCAGCTCTGAGGCCAGTGCAGAGCGCTTGAAAGCACAGGGTATCGAGGTCTTCGAGCTCAATCACGTTGGCAACGTCCCCTTTTACATCGATGGTGCCGACGAAGTGAATGCTCACTTGCATATGATCAAAGGCGGGGGTGCCGCACTGACGCGTGAAAAGATCGTCGCCGCCTGCGCCGAGCGCTTCATCTGTATTGCCGATGGCTCGAAATACGTCGCCCAGCTCGGCAACTTTCCCCTGCCGGTAGAAGTGATTCCCATGGCGCGCTCTTATGTGGCCCGCGAGCTGGTCAAACTCGGTGCCGACCCCGTTTACCGTCAGGGCGTCATCACCGACAACGGCAACCAGATCATCGACTGCTTCAACTTCATGATCGACGACCCGGTAGCCATGGAAGCACGAATCAATGGCATCGTCGGCGTGGTGACCAACGGCCTATTTGCTGCACGCGGTGCCGATGTCTTGCTGCTGGGTAAAGCGGATGGCGTAGAGCGCACGGCCTTACGCTGAGCACTCGCCAAAGCCAGGCACTGGCCAGGACTAATCCCGGGCCAAGGCCAGGCACCGGCCAAGCCCATCCAACGTGCGCCAAAGCGCCCCACGCTGAGCTTTGATGGCCGCTTGCCCAGCCAGCCCGCGCTGCCTGGCACACTCAGGGTTGGTGATGTGTTCTACCAGAACGCTCGCCAGCGCATCTGGCGTGTCAACCATCGTCAGTGCCTTGGCCGCCAAGAGCGGCTCGGCAACATCGCTGAAGTTTTCCAGTGACGGACCGCACAGCACGGGCTTACCCAGCGCAGCAGGCTCCAACACGTTGTGCCCGCCCAGTGGCACCAGACTCCCCCCCACATAGGCGACGCTGCCCGCAGCGTACAGCGTCGCCAGCTCGCCCAGCGTATCCCCCAGGTAGACCTGGGTGGCGGGCGTGACGGGCTGTTGCTGGCTTCGACGACTCACCTTGAACCCTGCACGCTCACACTGGGCCGCCACTTCATCAAAGCGCTGTGGATGCCTGGGCACCAGCACTAACAGCGCCGCGGGGAAGCGCGTGAGCAATTGACGATGGGCAGCCAGCAGCAGCGCTTCTTCCCCGTCTCGGGTAGAGCCAGCGACCCACACGGGACGCTGACCCCACGCATTAAGTAAGTACTCACTCTCTTCCAATAGCCTTTCAGGAAAGGCTTGTTCGAACTTCAGCGACCCCACCACGGTGGTCGATTCAGCCGCACAGCCCAGCGCGTGAAAACGCTCGGCGTCCTCTGGCGACTTGGCAGCCAGCCACGTCACGTTGGCCAAGGCCCCCTGCATCAGCGAGCGCAAACGCTGGTAGCGGCCAAACGCGCGGGGCGATAGTCGGCCGTTCACTACGGCAACGGGCACCGCCTGCCGATGGCAGGCGTGAAGCAGGTTCGGCCACAGCTCGGTTTCAAACAGGATGGCAAGGTCCGGCTGTACGCGAGCCACAAAACGCCTGGCCGCGCCGGGAAAATCCAACGGCAAAAAACGGTGGGCAAGGCGCGTCTGGTCGGCAGTCTCCTGTTCTGCTATCAACGCCTGTGCCTGTCTGGCGCCGGTAGCCGTCATGGTGGTCAGCAGCAGGCTGTGGCGAGGAAAGCGCGCCAGCAGCCCTTCGATCAGCGGGCGTGCGGCGCGCACTTCCCCCACGGAAGCACAGTGCAGCCAAAGTCGCGGCGCGGGCGGGAGTGGTTCAAGGCGCAGTCCCAGCCGCTGGAGTCGTGAGTACGTGGGGACTTGCTCACGCCAGATGCGCCAGCCAATCAAGGGCGCCAGCCCATACAACGCTGCCGAATAGGCCAGCCGTGGCCAGCGGGGGGTGGTCATCAACTTTCGCGATCCAGAATCGAGCTGATCATTGCCGTGGTGGAAACACCATCCTCGAAGCCCAGCACCTTGACTTCGCCCCCGTTGGCAATCACGGCGCTGCCGCCAGCAATGTCTTCGGGGCGGTAGTCGCCGCCTTTGACCAGAATATCCGGCAATACTTGCTCGATCAGGGCGGCAGGCGTGTCGTCACTGAACGGCACCACCCAATCCACCGCGCCGAGCCCCGCCAGCACCTGCATCCGTCGGTTCAACGGGTTGATGGGGCGCTTCGGCCCTTTCAACCGGCCAATGGACGCATCATCGTTCACCGCCACGACCAGCCGGTCACCCAGGCGCTTGGCCTGTTCCAGGTAGGCCACATGGCCTGCGTGGAGAATATCGAAGCAGCCATTGGTCATCACCACCCGCTCACCGCGCAGCTGCGCAGCGCGAACGGCATCGATCAGAGGCGCTGGCTCGATCACGCCGAACTCGGCCAGCTTGTCGCCATGCAGCGCGGTGTAAAGCTCGGCAATGGAGAGCGTGGCGGTACCCGGCTTGGCCACCACCAGGCCCGCGCCCAAGTTGGCCAGCATCATGGCTTCCGGCAGCGCATGGTTAGCGGCCAGGGCCAGGCCCATCAGGCCAATCACGGTATCGCCGGCCCCCGTGACATCGAACACTTCCTGGGCACGGGTGGGCAGGTGCAGCGGTGCATGGCCTTCACGGATCAGCGTCATGCCCTTCTCGCTACGGGTAATCAGCAGCGCTTCCAGTGCCAGCTCGGCACGCAGCGCTTCGCCACGCTCGGCCAGGATAGCGTCGGTGGCGCAGGGGCCTGCCACGGCCTCGAACTCGGCCAGGTTAGGAGTGATCAGGCTGGCTCCCCGGTACTTGGTGAAATCCTGACCCTTGGGGTCGATCAGTACCCGCTTGCCGTGCTGGCGAGCCATCTCGATCAGCCGCTCGACCTGATTCAACGTGCCCTTGCCGTAATCCGACAGGATCACCACGTCGCATTCGGGCAGCGCCTGTTCCACTTGCGCCAGCAGGGCGCTGGTGTCCACGCTATCGAGGCGCTGCTCGAAATCCAGGCGCAGCAGCTGCTGGTTACGGCTCATCACACGCAGCTTGGTAATCGTTGGGACATCAGGGCTGCGCTGGAAGTAAGTGCTTACATTGGCTGCCGCCAGGCGCTTGGTGAGCAGCTCGGCATTGTCATCCTCTCCCACCAGGCCCGCCAGCGCGGCGTGCCCACCCAATGACGCCACGTTGAGCGCCACATTGGCCGCGCCGCCGGGGCGGTCATCGGCATCTTCCACGCGTACCACGGGCACCGGGGCTTCCGGTGAGATACGCGAGGTGCCGCCATGCCAGTAGCGGTCGAGCATGACATCCCCGACCACCAGTACGCGGGCATGTTCCAGGGCGGTTAGATCAACTTTCATCCGAGAGTCCTGTTGTGGTGTGCGCTGCGCTATGCGCCAGCAGCGCATCTAACTTGGCAATGACGTCGTCCGCCTTGATCAGGTCCATGGCATCGGCATGCCGCACCCGCTGCCCCCAGCTCACTTCATCCACCGATTTATGCAGATAGGTGCGTACCGCATCGGGGTACGCATTGACGGCAAAATCGCGCCACAGATAGGGCGCAGCCCGCTGAGGGTTGGTGGTGGCATAGAGGCCAAGCGTCGGCGTGCCCATGGCGTTACCCATATGCGCAGGGCCCGTATCCGGGGCAATCACCGCGCGAGCGTTTTCGATCAGCGCCAGCACGCCCTTCAGCGAGGTGCCGCCGATGGCATTGATGACGCTCCCCGGCTGGCAGAGCGCCTCGATATGGTCGCCCATTTCACGCTCCAGGGGGCTGCCGCCCCCCGTGAGCACGCTCTTGAGACCATGCTGTACCCAGGCGTGTTCAATCACGCTGGCATACCCTTCCACGGACCAGTTGCGAAAATTGCGCAAGCGCGCATTGCTACAGGGGTTGATCACCAAATAAGGCGTGTCGCCACTGATTGCCCGGGCTTCCTCGTAGGCAACGGCAGGCACCGCGAGATTCCACTCTAAACGCTCGTCTTCGACGCCCAGCACTCGCGCAAAATCCATGAAAGATTCCAGCACGTGAGCGTTCGAGTGCGGTGCTATCTGATGCTGGGTGAACCAATGTTGGGCGTCTTTGGCGCGCGCTTTGTCGTAACCTACCCGCACATTGGCTTTTAAACCGAGCGACAGTAAGCTTGCGCGAATTGCCTGCTGCATATGCAGCAACACATCAAAACGTGTACCGGCAAGCTGGCGCCACAGCGCACGCATACCCGCAATCCCGGTGGACTTGTCGTAAACAACAAACTCGACCCCGGAAAGCCCGGCCAGTAGACTGTGCTCCCCCTTACCGATAATCCAGGTAATGCGCGCGTCGGGCCATTGGCGCTGCAACGCTCGCACCGTGGGCACGAGATTGCACACGTCTCC
Organism: Halomonas sp. BC1; assembly: GCF_002078135.1. Lineage (NCBI taxonomy): Bacteria > Pseudomonadati > Pseudomonadota > Gammaproteobacteria > Oceanospirillales > Halomonadaceae > Halomonas > Halomonas sp. BC1. The sequence continues at coordinate 25,462 of NZ_LFGS01000010.1, forward strand.
CAACGCGGAGAGGCGCAAAATGGCAATATGGTTTGGTTGAGCAGGCAGAGAGGGCTTCATGCGCTTAGCGGCACTCCAGCAGAAAAATGGGCTGATTTTACATGATGCAGACAGTTTAAGTGACGCCTGCGCATCACACCAACTGTCCTCCCCTACTCACCCACTGAGCACAGCGCTGTTCGAGGCAGATTACTGGCAATCGCGAGGCCTGGTAGTCGGCGAAGCACCCGGCCGTGGCAGCAGCCTGTTCCTGCAAGCACGCGACCATGAGCAGTGGGTGCTGCGCCCTTACCAGCGCGGCGGGCTCATCGCCAAGGTCAGCAAGCAGCGCTATGTCTGGCTGGGGGCAGAGCGCACACGAGCGTTTCGTGAAGTGCGCTTGACCGCCGCGCTGTATGAGCAAGGGCTTCCCGTGCCTCGCCCAGTGGCCTGCTGCGTCACTCGGTTCGGTTTGACCTATGAGGCGGCCCTGCTGACCGTACGCATCCCGGGCGCCCGAGCGCTCGCCTCCTTACTGAGCGCCGAAGAGGCAGACGAGGCGCTGTTGATGCGCGTAGGCGCCATGATCAAGCGGTTTCACCAGGCAGGGCTCGATCATGTGGATCTCAACGCCCGTAATATTCTGGTGGATGAGGCTGGCAAACCCTGGCTAATCGATCTCGACCGCTGCCGACTGCGCCCGCCGGGCAAATGGCAAGCGGGCAACTTGCAGCGGCTGGAGCGGTCTGTGGTGAAGTTTGCCAGTGCACGCCCGCACACTCACATCGTGGCGGGCTATCACTCGGGCAGTTGATATTCGCGCAGCAGTTTTTTCGCGTGCACATCGAGCGCCATATGCGCGACCACCCATCGACGCGCCTCTTCACCCAGCACCCGCCTGGTCTCCGGCGCATCGATCAGTTCTTTCAGGGCAACGGACCACTCTTCAGCCGATAGCGGGTCGGCCAGGCGACCTCTTTGCTGGTCTATCAATTCAGGGATAGCACCGCTATTAGCCCCCACGACAGCACATTGGGCAGCCATGGCCTCGATGACGGTCAGCCCAAAGGCTTCATTACGCGAAGGGATACACGCGATATCGATGGCCTGGAGCAGCGCGGGTAAGTCTTGGCGAAATCCGAGAAAGTGGACGCGCTCTTGCAAACCAAGCGCTGCGACCTTTTGCTTGATCGCCGCCACAAATGATTCGTCAGCCCCTTCATCGGCAGTGACACCGCCAATGATCAAGCCATACCACAACGCTTGGCGATCCAACGATGCCAATGCTTCCAGCCACACCTCATGTCCTTTGCCGGGCGTCAGACGTCCTGGCAGTGCAATCAAACATCCGTCCTCAGGAAGGCCGAGCGCTGATTTGGCGTGCACCGCCCCTTGGTAGGCATCCACGTTCACGCCCAGCCCAAGGCAGTGAAGGCGCGCCTCCGGGACGGGCAATGCCTGCTTGTTGCGTCGATAGGTCGCCTGACTGATCGAAAAGACTCTGGTTACCCGCGAATAGGCCAAACGGTGATAGACACCTTTCTTGGGGCGCGTCACTCCCATATGCTCGGTAAAAAACAGCTTTAAGCGAGGGCGAAAGAGGCTGAGCAGTGCCGCAACACGCAGGTCACTCGACTTATGGCAGTGCACGATATCGATACAGTGTCGGTCTATATAACCCAGCAACGCGGGTAGTGAAAGGAGTGCTCGGGCGGTACTCGGCACCGTGAACACGCTTGCTCCTGCGCCCTCCATACTGCTGGCGACACGCGACCCGGCGATGGCAAGGCCATGATTCACCACTCCCAGGCGCTGCAATTCAGGCATAATACGCGACGGGTACATCTCCAGTCCGCCCCACCCTTTGGACATACAGACCTGCATAATATGGTGAGCCACTAAGTACCTCTCTGCCATGACGTTGACACGGTTGACCATTATCACCCAAGGAGCCTTCATGAATCATCCCCAGACTGCGCAACCTCGTATTTTAGTGGTCCGCAATGACAAGATTGGAGATTTCATGCTGGCCTGGCCCGCCCTGGCCTGCTTGAAACAGGCAACACCTGAACCCCACGTCACTGTGCTGGTGCCTGCCTATACCGCCCCCTTGGCCAACGCGTGCCCATGGGTAGATGAGGTCATTATCGACCCCGGTAGCCAGGCCGATAAAGCGGCGCAGCAGGCGCTATTGTTTCACGTGAAACAATCGAAATTCGATGCCCTGCTAACGCTGTTCTCGACACCGCGCATTGGTTGGCTAGGCATGAAAGCAGGCATTCCGCTGCGCGTTGCCCCAGCGACCAAGTGGGCGCAGGTGTTCTATAACGTACGGGTACGCCAACGCCGCTCGCAGTCAGCAAAACCGGAGTACCAGTACAACGTCGATCTGGCCTGTGAGCTGCTGGCACGCCTTTCGCTGAAACTCTCTACCCTGCCTTCACCACCCTTCTGGCCGCTGGATGACGCACTGCGCCATGCACAGCGCCAAGCGTTGATAAACGATACGTCAGAGCGCGTGGTGGTCGTTCATCCTGGCAGTGGCGGCTCGGCGGTGAATCTATCGGTGGCACAGTACGCCGAGTTGATCACTCACGTTCACCAGCAGTGCCAGCACTTGCCACTACGCTGGCTGATCAGCGCTGGCCCCAGTGAGCAGCCTCAGGCACAAGAGTTGAGGGAGCAGCTAGCCAAACAGGGTGTTGAAGCAGACCACTTCCCCGACACCGCAGGTGTCGACGCCTTTGCCTTACAGCTTGGCGGAGCAGACATGCTGATTGCCGGCTCGACCGGCCCGCTGCATATCGCAGGCTGCCTGGACATCGCCACAGCGGGCTTTTATCCCGCCAAGCGCTCTGCCACGCCGCTGCGATGGCAAACTTGCAACCGGGCGGAAAAGCGCCTGGCGTTCAGCCCGCCTTCAGGCGCTGACACACAGGACATGACTGCCATTGATCTCGACGCGGCAGCCCAACAGATCTCAGCGCTGCTTCTCGGCGGTTTGGGTACGCACCCATAGATCGGCGTACTTGGCGAACGTGGAATGCGCAGAGAGCAGCGCCAGCAACAGCCCCTGCTTGCCATCCTTGAACCCGGCTTTGAGCACGTACATCTTGAGAAAGCAGGCCAGACCATGGCGAATGCCTTGCCATAGCGTGGCCGTTTTGCCTTGAGCCGCCCGCTGTTCTGCCCAGGCCTGGGCATAGTGGGCGGATTTCTCCAGATAGTGGCGCAGATCGCGGTAGGTGTAGTGAAGCAGGTCGCCGGATAACGGCTTTTCGGCAAGGCCTGCGTCGACGACCAGCTTCTCGTGCACCAACGCGGCGTTATACCCTGCCTGACCTTTCGGGTAGAGACGCAGCACTCGGTCTGGGTACCAGCCCGAGTGGCGAATGAAACGGCCAAAACACCAGGAGAGCCGACTCACGCTATAGGCAGCAGGCGGCTGCTGAACGGCGGCCTGAATGCTGTCACGCAATTCAGGGGTCACGCGCTCATCGGCGTCGACCATCAAAATCCAGTCACTGCTTACCAGGGCTTCTGCTCGCTGGCGCTGAATGCCAAACCCCTGCCAGTCGGCATTCACATGGACCTTATCCGTGAACGCGCGGGCAATCTCGCAGGTAGCATCCTGGCTGCCCGCATCCAGCACGACGATTTCATCGGCCCAAGTGAGCGTTTCCAGGCATTCACGCAAATGGTGGGCTTCGTTTTTGACGATCAACACAGCAGCAATAGTCACAGTTCACCTATCCCAGCGAATTTATATCAACGAATCTATAACAACGAGATGAGCGATCCATTCGCTCATGCTTCATGACCAGTTTCGTTGCATGCTACCACGACCATGAACGTCGAGATTTGGTAAGCTAACAGGCTCATTCAGCAAGCGACGAAAAGGGACATGGCATGCTCGCTTCCAAGTCACCCCCCCTGACTCCCTGGCTACCGCTGGTCGTGATTGGCGCGAGCCTGGGCTATGCCGTTACTGTCTTGACGCGCTTGCCCTGGTGGACGCTTTTCATCACCGCCACCGTGTGGATGCTGGTAGGCCTCAAGCTGCGCTGGGGTGCTCCCTTGAATGCCCGCTACCGCCCCGTCTGGCCATGGTCGCTGCTACCGCTGAGCCTGTTTGGCATTTACGTCTACCTGGTCGACAGCTTTGGCAGTGTGGACCTGGGCGCGGTATTTTTCCATCTGCAAGCGGGCATGGCCGACCATGGCGGTGGCGGCAAAATGGTCATGGCAGTGGTGTATACGCTGGTCGTGCTCGCCATGCTGATCTCCGTCATCTCTATCGCACGCCACGACCAGCGTTGGCGTCTGACCGAACGCTTTTTTGCCATTGCCTTGTTAGCCGGGAACCCGCTGCTGTATGGGCTGGGGCAACGCAGTGCCGCCATCGTGACCGATGACGGGGCCTGGCTGGATCGACGCTACGTTCAGCCACCGCTGGAAGACCAGCCCAATGCACCTAACTTGCTGCTCCTCTACCTGGAAAGCCTCGAGCGTACCTATCGTCACGACATATTCGGCAACGCCTACGATGACCTGGATGTGCTGGGTGAGCGTGGCATCGTCTTCGAAGGTGTGCAGCAAATGGACAACACCGGCTGGACCATGGCCGGGATGATCGCCAGCCAGTGCGGCGTTCCCCTGATGCCTGCTGGCCTGTTGCATGACAGCCAGTTCGAACCCCTTTCCCAGGTCGTGCCTGGCGTAGACTGCCTGGGCGATATTCTGGCGGGTCAAGGTTATCGGCTCAGCTATCTGGGGGGAGCCAGTACGCAGTTTGCGGGGAAAGGTCTCTTTTACCGAGGGCATCAGTTCGACACGGTCAAGGGCAAGGAGGATTTCATCACGGACATGGACGACCCCGAGTATCTCAATAGCTGGGGCCTCTATGACGATACCCTCTACGACTTCACCGTCGACGAAATACGTCGCTTGAACCGTGAAGACGATGGCCCCTGGGCAGTGGTCAACCTGAGCATCGCGGGCCATGCCCCCAGCGGCTTTCCCGCTCAGCGTTGCATTGACCGTCAAGGGGCCTTCGATGGCCAGGACATTCTTTACTCCGTGGAGTGTTCGGCCTGGCTGGCCCGCGATCTGATCGAACGGCTAGAAGCAGAAAACCTGCTGGAGAATACGCTGGTGGTGGTGCTCAGCGACCACCTGACCATGCGCGTGTCGGTATGGGACCAACTGACGGCGCTGGATCGCGACAATACCTTTATCATGCTAGGCGACAGGGTGGTGCCCCAGCGGATACGCCGCGAAGCCACCATGCTGGACGTGTTTCCCACCATACTGGACGCCATGGGATTACCGCTACACGAAGGCCGAGCAGGCCTTGGCACCTCCCTGTTGGGCCGCCGTCCTACCTTGGCGGAAAACCACGGGCTGAATACGCTCAATGCCCGTCTGCGCGAAGAAACAGCGCTTCAGCATCGCCTATGGGAAGGCCTCGCCCCCCAGCGCAGAGAGCCTGAGGAGAGCTCCTCGGCGCAGGTCATGGAGACCCCGGCCGATCAAGCCGAGGAAGTCGAGATCCTGCACTGACAGCGCCTTCGTCAGCCCCTCACGGCAGGTCGGCGCAGATCGACTGATAGACGCGCTCGACGGGCAAATCGTTGAGACAGTTGGTATGCCCCAGCGGGCACACTCGCGCGAAGCATGGCGAGCAGGAGAGCCCCAGGTAGTGAATGGACGCCTGTTCGGTGAGAGGCGGCGTATAGGCAGGAGACGACGAACCATATAGCGCCTGAATACGCACTCCAACCGCTGCCGCCACATGCATCAGGCCAGAGTCATTGGTGACCACCTGACGGCAGTCGGCCAACAGATCGACGGCGTCGGCCAGCTGGGTTTTCCCGCACAGGTTGTGTGCATGCGACAGCCCCTTCACGATCGCCTGCCCCGCCTCACGATCTTTTGCGCCACCCAGCACGCGCACCTCAAAGCCGTCTTTGACCAGTTTTGCCGCCAACTGATGAAAATAGGCCAATGGCCATTGCTTGGCCGGCCCATACTCAGCGCCTGGCATCATGCCGATTGCCGGGCGGGAGGAGAGCGCGAGGCTCAACCGCAGATTCACCAGGTTGTCACGGTCAATGGTGAGCCTGGGCTTGGGAATGGCAAACTGGCCAGTTTGCGCCTCTGAAGCGGGTAGTCCCAGCGAGACAAAGCGCTTGACGGTCTGATCCAGCACCTGTTTATCCAACTTGCGGCGCTCTTTCAGCAGCCCATAGCGATGCTCCCCCAGGAACCCTACTCGCTCAGGGATCCGTGCCATGAAAGGCACCAGCGCCGCCTTCCAGGAGCGTGGTAGTACAATGGCGCGGTCAAAACGGCCCCGCAGCCGAGCAGCCAGCTCCCGCCGACTCGCCAGGCCAAATTCACCATGGCCGACCTCCAGTGGCAATACCTCATCGACTTCGGGCATGCGCTCGAGAATCGGCTGCGACCAGGCCGGGGCCACCACGCCCAGCGTGGCCCCTGGGGTGCGCGCCTTCAAGGTCATGAACAGGCTTTGCGCCATGACCATATCGCCGACCCAGGAAGGGCCGACCACCAGCAGCCGCTTGGCAGAGTCAGCCATTCAGCCACTCCAGATAGGCCTTGACCCCCTGAGCCACCGTCTTGAACTCGACATCACATCCCGCTGCTCGCAGGTGGCCGATGTCCGCACGGGTATAGCTCTGGTAGCGCCCCTTCAGCTCCTGGGGGAACGGAATATAGTCGATTTCGCCCTGACCATAGAAATCGATCACCGCTTCACCAATCGCCTTGAAAGGTTCGGCACGGCCCGTACCCAGGTTGAAGATGCCCGACGCGCTGGGGTTGTCCAGGAACCAGAGGTTCACGTCGACCACATCGCCGACGTAGACAAAGTCGCGACTCTGCATGCCCGCCTCATAGCCGCCGTAGGCACCGAACAGTTTCAGCGTTTCGCCGTTACGGATCTGGAGATGGTTGTGGTACGCCACGCTAGCCATCTTGCCCTTGTGCTGCTCTCGAGGGCCGTAGACGTTGAAGTAGCGGAAACCTACCACTTGGGTAGTCAGCTCGTTCCAGCGCGAACGCACGTGCTGATCGAACAGCAGCTTGGAGTAGCCATAGACGTTGAGCGGTTTCTCGTGCTCAGGGGCTTCCTTGAACACGTCGCTGCCGCCGTAGGTGGCCGCTGACGAGGCGTACAGAAACGGAATGCCCAGCTTCTCGCAGTAGTTGAGCAGCACCTTGGAGTACTCGAAGTTGTTCTCCATCATGTAGTGGCCGTCCCACTCCGTGGTATCCGAGCAGGCACCCTCATGGAAAATCGCATCGATGGTCGGCAGGTCCACCGTTTCACCGCGCAGCGCGGCTTTCACCCGGGCAATGAAATCATCCTTGTCCAGGTAGTCGGCGAGCGTGCAGTCCGCCAGGTTGACGAATTTGGTGCCATCGCGCAGGTCGTCGACCACCATCACATCGTCACGGCCACGAGCATTTAGCGCTTTGACAATATTGGCGCCGATAAACCCGGCGCCGCCTGTTACCACGATCATCTCGTTCTCCTTATCAAAAGCGGCTGTTTTGCTAACGTGCCTATAACCCATCTGCCTGTAATTGTATACTTGACGGCTTATGAATTCATGGCCAACGGTGCTTTCCGCGATGAGTGTCTCGACAAACCAATCGACACCCGATGTGTCGACCTTTCAAGGCTTGATCCTTGCTCTGCAACAGTACTGGGCAGAACAGGGCTGTGTGATTCTCCAGCCCCTCGATATGGAAGTCGGCGCGGGCACCTTCCACCCCGCCACCTTCCTGCGGGCGATTGGCCCCGAAACCTGGAACGCTGCCTATGTGCAGCCTTCCCGCCGCCCCACCGACGGCCGCTACGGCGAAAATCCCAATCGCCTGCAGCACTACTACCAGTTTCAGGTGGTGATGAAGCCCTCCCCCAGCAATCTGCAGGACCTGTACCTGGGGTCACTGAAGCGCCTGGGCCTCGACCCGCTGGTTCACGACGTTCGCTTCGTGGAAGACAACTGGGAATCCCCCACGCTCGGGGCCTGGGGCCTGGGCTGGGAAGTATGGCTAAACGGCATGGAAGTCACCCAGTTCACCTACTTCCAGCAGGCGGGCGGCATCGAGTGCTACCCCGTCACCGGCGAGCTGACCTACGGCCTCGAGCGTATCGCCATGTACCTGCAAAACGTCGATAGCGTTTACGATCTGGTCTGGGCCATTGCGCCGGACGGCAGCAAGGTCAGCTACGGCGATGTTTACCTGCAAAACGAGCGGGAGCAGTCAGCCTACAACTTCGAGCACGCCGACGTCGACCAGCTCTTTGCTGCCTTCGACCATCAGGAAAAAGAGTGCAGCAAACTACTGGCCGCCAGCCTGCCGCTACCCGCCTACGAGCAAGTGCTCAAGGCGTCGCACACTTTCAACCTGCTGGATGCGCGCCACGCCATCTCGGTCACCGAACGTCAACGCTTCATCCTGCGTGTGCGGACCATGGCCCGTGACGTGGCGACCGCCTACTTCGAATCACGCAAAGCAGCAGGGTTCCCCATGGCGCCCGAGGCCCTGCGCCGCGAACTGCTAGCCGACCAAGGAGACGCATGATGGCCGTTGATACGCTTTTACTGGAACTGGGTGCCGAGGAGCTGCCGCCTACCGCCCTGGACGCGCTCTCTGATGCGTTTGCTGCGGGTATTGAAAAAGGTCTGCAGGAAGCAGAGGTTCCGTTTCACTCCGTCACTGCCTATGCAACACCGCGTCGTTTGGCCGTCCAGGTATCGGGATTGGCCGACAAGCAGCCGGATCGTGAAGTGGAGCGCCGTGGTCCCGCGCTGGCCGCCGCATTCAAGGATGGCGTGCCCACCAAGGCCGCCGAAGGCTTTGCGCGCTCCTGTGGCGTCAGCGTGGATGAGCTGATTCACCTGGAAACCGACAAAGGCACCTGGCTGGGCTTCCAGGAGCAGCAGCAAGGCGAGAGTGTCCAAGCACTACTGCCAGAGATGATTCGCAAGACGCTTCAGTCGCTGCCGGTGCCCAAGAACATGCGCTGGGGCGCGTCTCGTGTGGAGTTCTCCCGCCCGGTACACTGGTTGGTGGCCCTGTATGGCAAGGAAGTGATTGCCGCAGAAGCACTAGGCCTGCAGGCCAGCCGCACCACCTACGGTCATCGCTTCCACGCCCCGGATGCGATCCAGCTCGAACACGCCGACGATTATCTGGCAGTACTGGAAAACGCCTACGTGCTGGCCGACCGTCAGCAGCGCCGCGAGCGTATTCGTGAGCAGGTGCTGGCCGAGGCAGAAGTTCAGGAAGCCAATGCGGTCATCGATGAAGACCTGCTGGTCGAGGTCAGCGGTTTGGTCGAGTGGCCCGTGGCATTGACCGGCAGCTTCGATGAGCGCTTTTTGGACGTGCCCGCCGAGTGCCTGATCTCCTCCATGAAGGCCAACCAGAAATACTTCCACTTGCTGGATGACCACGGCAAGCTCAAGCCGCTGTTCATTACCATTTCCAACATCGAAAGCCAGGACCCTGACCAGGTCATTGCCGGCAATGAGAAGGTCATCCGTCCTCGCCTCGCGGATGCTGCGTTCTTCTACGATACCGACCGCAAAAAAACGCTGGCATCGCGCATTCCTCAGCTGGAAAGCGTCGTGTTTCAGCAGCAGCTCGGCACGCTGGCAGACAAGGCACGCCGCAGCACGGCCATTGCTACCTTCATCGCCGAGCGCATCCAGGGTGATGTTGCCCACGCTCAGCGTGCCGTGGCACTGGCCAAATGCGACCTGGTCACTGAGATGGTACTCGAGTTCCCCGAGCTGCAAGGCATCATGGGCCGCTACTACGCCGAGCAGGATGGCGAGCCTGCCGAAGTAGCCCAGGCACTGGAAGAACAGTACCTGCCGCGCTTTGCCAGCGACGCCATCCCCGCCCGTCTGACTGGCCAAGCACTGGCCCTGGCAGACCGCCTTGATACGCTGGTGGGCATCTTCGGCATCGGCCAGCGCCCCACGGGCGCCAAGGACCCCTTTGCCCTGCGCCGCGCGTCCATTGGTGTGCTGAATATCCTGGTAAAAGGCGAGCTGAACCTCGACTTGCGTGAACTGCTGCAGGTCGCCGTCGACCAGCACCAGCAACTGCCCAAAGCCGAAGGACTGGTAGAGGAAGTGCTGACCTACATGCTCGACCGCTTCCGCGCTTGGGGGCAGGACGAAGGCATTACCGCCGAGATGTACCTGGCCGTGCGTGCTCGTCCCGTCAGCAAGCCGCTGGATTTTGCGCGTCGGTTACGTGCCGTCAAAGCCTTTGCCCAGCGTGAGGAAGCCACCGCTCTGGCGGCTGCCAACAAGCGTGTCTCCAATATCCTGAGTAAGCAGGCGCACGATGGCAGCACACAAGTCGATACCACACTGCTTCAGGAGAGCCCCGAGCAGACACTAGCGGAGGCCGTCATCCACTGTAAGCAGCAGGTAGCTCCGCTATTTGCCGCCGGTGAGTACCAGCAGGCTTTGGACACACTGGCAACGCTGCGTGAGCCGGTCGATACGTTCTTCGATCAGGTCATGGTCATGGCCGATGACGAGGCCGTGCGTCGCAACCGCCTTGCTCTACTCGCCAGCCTGCAGGCGCTTTTCCTCGAAGTCGCGGATATTTCTCAGCTACCCCAGTAAGCCTCTACTCGTAAGCGCATGCAACCCGGCCCTGGTGGCCGGGTTTTTTGTTGACTGTGTTCAACGAAGCTTTTGTTTCACGTGAAACATCAAGATAAAATTAATGAAACATTTCAATTGCCGCTGCGTCTGACATACTGGGCGGCCATGCACTTACGCTGTCAAGGGAGTTGGCCATGTACGATATGTTTCTTTTCGACACCTTGCCTCAGCAGCAGTCCAACATGGCATCCTATGAGCTGGCAGGGCGAAAGGTCTGGCTGAAAAAAGCCGCCAAACGTAACTCACGGCTGGCTTACCTGCCGCTGACCTTGATGGCGCGGTGGCTGAACATCGAAGCACTCAAGCCGGTGCCCAACCTGGGCGGCCAAGAGAGCGTGGCGCTGGAAGCCAGCCGTATTAAAGCGCTGTCTGCCGCAGGCATCGCCGTACCGACTATTCTGGCAGAAACCCCCGATGCCCTGTTGCTGGCCGATGTGGGCAGTGAGGATGAGCCCGCAGCCACGCTGCTGGAGAAATTGACCCAGGCGCAAACACCGGAAGAAATCGACCAACTGTTAAACCTCGGTATTTCAGCGCTCAATGATGTGCATGAGCGCAGCTGCTACCTTAGCGAGGCTTTTGCACGCAACATTCTGGTCAACAAGGATGGGGTCGTGTTCATCGATTTCGAAACGGACCCAGGCCAGGTACACGAACTCACCGACTGCATGGTGCGCGATTGGCACTGTTTCATCTTTTCTCTCTATGGCAAGCTGAGCAAACGACCACTTCATCGTGAACGCCTGACCGCAGCCCTGATGGACGGCCTGCAGGCCACCCGGGACGATGTACGCGAACGCTTTCTGGCGACCTTGCCGCGCCTGCAGCGTCTCCAGAAAATTCCTTTCCAACGCTTTGGCAGCGATGGTAAGAAAATTGCCCATACCCTGCATGCCTTGGCGCTACTGAATCAGCACCTACGCAGTAAATAGGACTTTCATGCCTTCGATGACTTCTCTGATGCCAGAACGGCTCGTGATTCTTGACCGGGATGGCGTCATCAATCACGACTCGGATGACTACATCAAGTCCCTGGCGGAGTGGGTGCCCTACCCTGCTTCCATTACGGCCATCGCGCGGCTTTCACAGGCCGGTTTTACGGTAGCCGTGGCCACCAACCAATCAGGCATTGCACGGGGCTATTACGATGAAACCACCCTGGCCGCCATGCACCATCACATGAGCACCTTGGTAGAAGCCGAAGGTGGCCAGATTGCGCACATCGCATATTGCCCCCATGGCCCGCAAGATGCCTGCACCTGCCGAAAACCGTTGCCCGGCCTACTGACGCAAATACAGCAGGCACTTGACCTGGATCACCTGGGAGGTAGCTGGATGGTAGGTGACAGCCTGCGAGATCTGCAGGCCGGAGAGGCGGTAGGTTGCCAAAGTGTACTGGTAAAGACAGGCAAAGGTGAGAGAACACTAGCCAAAAGTGTGGGCCTGGAACACACGCTGGTCGTCAATGACCTTGCTGAATTCGTTGACCAGTTGTTAGCCGGTGCACTGGATACTCACCCACGGCGTGGCTGAAGGTGAGTTAAGCGCCAAACCTGCACACTCCAGGCTCTTACAGCAGTCTCATACAAAAAAGCCGCAGAGGGCGATGCCCACTGCGGCTTTTCTTATTCAATGTTTCACGTGAAACATCTTTCATTAACGACCGCTAGCTGATGGAGTACAGCGCTATACGTCAAGATTCGCCACCAGAGCGTTGGTTTCGATAAAGTCACGGCGTGGCTCTACTTCATCGCCCATCAAGGTGTTGAACATCATATCGGCGGCAACGGCGTCTTCAATGGTCACGCGCAGCATGCGGCGACTATCGGGGTCCATGGTGGTTTCCCAGAGCTGATCCGGGTTCATTTCCCCCAGCCCTTTATAGCGCTGCACTGACAGGCCACGCTGGCCTTCCTGCATCAACCAGGACAACACATCAGAGAAGTGGCTAACCGGCTTCTGACGCTCGCCACGGGCAATGTAGGCGCCCTCTTCCAACAGCCCGTTAAGCGTTTGCCCAAGCCCTGCAATCGCGCGATAGTCAGCACTCTCGAAGAAATCCAACCCCCACACATAATCGGTCGTCACGCCATGAGCAATCAGTGACACTGCGGGAAGGTGCAGGCCACGCTCGGTGTCTTCCTGGAGATGGAACTGATAACGCGGGCCACCCTCATAAGCCACTTTGTCATCCATGGCTTTCTGAAGCTCACCAATCCAATTTTCCATGGTGATGCGATCTTTCAGGCTAGCTTCCCCTTGCAGTGCAGTGGCATGTACTGCCTGCTTCAATACCTCTATGGGGTAAACACGTGCCAGGCGATCAATCCGCTTCATGACATTGCGATACTGATTCACCAGGGCCTCGAGCTGCGAGCCTGCGATGCCCGGTGCATCGGCATTCACATGGAGCCCTGCGCCATCCAGTGCCGTCGTGGTCAGGTAGTCCACCATGGCCTGCTCGTCTTTCAGGTAGAGCTCCTGCTTGCCACGTTTGATCTTGTACAACGGTGGCTGCGCGATGAAGATATGGCCCCGCTCGATCAGCTCGGGCATCTGGCGGAAGAAGAACGTCAGCAGCAGCGTACGGATATGTGAACCGTCCACGTCGGCATCCGTCATGATGATGACCGAGTGATAGCGCAGCTTGTCGGGGTTGAACTCTTCGCGGCCGATACCGCATCCCAATGCCGTGATCAGCGTGCCTACCTCGGCGGAAGAGAGCATCTTGTCGAAGCGTGCCTTCTCGACGTTTAGAATCTTGCCCTTCAATGGCAGGATGGCCTGGGTACGACGGTCACGACCCTGCTTGGCACTGCCGCCGGCCGAGTCACCCTCCACCAGGTAAAGTTCTGACTGGCTGGGGTCTTTCTCCTGACAATCAGCCAGCTTGCCGGGCAAGCCAGCAATGTCCAGAGCCCCCTTACGACGCGTCATGTCACGAGCTTTTCGGGCGGCTTCACGGGCTCGCGCCGCGTCGATCATCTTGTTGACGATCGACTTGGCTTCATTGGGCTTTTCGATCAGGTAGTCTGCGAACAGACGCCCCATCTCCTGCTCTACCGCCGTTTTCACTTCGGAAGAAACCAGCTTGTCCTTCGTCTGCGAGGAGAACTTGGGATCCGGTACCTTCACCGAAATGATGGCCGTCAAACCTTCACGAGCATCATCACCGGAGGTATTGACCTTCGATTTCTTGAGCAGATTTTCAGCTTCGATGTAATGATTCAGCGTTCGCGTGAGGGCTGCCCGAAATCCTGCCAGGTGGGTGCCACCGTCTCGCTGGGGAATGTTGTTGGTGTAGCAGAAGATGTTTTCTGTAAACGCATCGCTCCACTGCATGGCCACTTCAACTTCCACTCCGTCTTCGCGCTCCGCATTGAAGTGGAAAACCGGGTTGAGAACGGTCTTGTTCTTGTTGAGGTGATCAACAAAGGCTTTCAAGCCGCCCTCGTAATGGAAAAGCTCCTCCTTGCCACTACGCTCATCCATCAGGCGAATTGCAACGCCGGAGTTCAGGAAGGAGAGTTCACGTAGCCGCTTGGCCAGAATATCGTAGTGAAACTCGATATTGGCGAACGTGGCAGGAGACGGACGAAAATGTACACGTGTACCGCTTTTTTCAGTTTTGCCCACCACACCAAGCGGAGCCTGCGGCACGCCGTGGTGATAGATCTGCTCGAATACTTCGCCTTGCCGCCAGATGGTGAGACGCAGCTCTTCTGAAAGCGCGTTAACCACCGAGACACCTACCCCGTGCAGCCCGCCAGACACCTTGTAGGAGTTGTCATCGAACTTGCCGCCTGCGTGCAGCACGGTCATGATGACCTCAGCTGCCGAAACGCCTTCGCCTTCATGCAGTTCAGTCGGAATACCGCGGCCGTTATCACTCACGGTGATCGACTCATCCGGGTGGATGACGACGCGAATTTCACTGCAGTGGCCTGCCAGAGCTTCATCGATGGAGTTATCCACCAGCTCGAAAACCATGTGGTGCAGCCCGGTGCCATCGTCGGTATCACCGATGTACATGCCCGGACGCTTGCGTACTGCGTCCAGTCCTTTGAGCACCTTGATGCTTGATGAATCGTAAGCCTGCTCGCTCATTGACCACTCCGTCGTGAAGTCTGTCTCGTTCCGTGTCGTTTAGCCATCCGTCTCCAATTGACTCCATCCAGCCGGGGAATGTTTCACGTGAAACATTTTTATGTCCGTACTGGCTTGCCAACTATTCCTTAGAGCCGTGGCTTCAACGCTGGTAATAAAAGCCTGACACTGCATTTCTTCCAGTAAATGGCAAAATTGATGGCGGTGCCTGTCATCCAGCTCCGCAGGTAAATCATCAATCAGATAGATACAGTGCCGCTGCGTGGTACTTTCCAGAAGCCGCCCTTGGGCTAGCTTCAGCGCACTGACGACCAACTTCTGCTGGCCTCTGGAAAGCACCTCAACGGCGGGCTGCTTGTTCAATCGAATACGCAGGTCTGCTCTCTGGGGGCCCTGCTGGGTAAACCCCATCTGCTGATCCGTCTCGCGGCTATCTCTCAGCACTTCCGCCAGAGAGCGTTGCTTATCCCACCCTCGGGCATAGCGAAGCGTCAGGCCAGGTAGTGGCAGCAATTTATGCAGCGTTTCTTCGAACATGGGCAAGAACTGGCTAAACCACTCAAGGCGAAGCCGATCCATCTCTTCGCCCCACTGTGCAAGCTCTTGCTCCCAAACAACCAGCTCACTGGCCACCATTCTACCACGCCTGAGAAGGGCATTCCGATGTTTCACTGCTCGGCGCGTTCTTCGCCAGGCATCCAGAAAATGATGTTTCACGTGAAACACACCCCAGTCGAGAAACTCTCTACGCCCGGCAGGAGAGCCCTCCAGCAACCTGAAGGCATCGGGATTGATGAGCTGTAGGGGCATCGCCTCCACGAGCTCGGCCAAGCGCACCCCCTTCTCCCCCCTCAAACGCAGCTCCAGCTCGCGCTGAGTGCGTAATCGCCTGACCCCTAGGGTAACCTCAGGGTCACCCGCCAAACGGCCATACAGGGTCATATATGGGGCTTCCGTCTGGATGGCATGCTTGAGCTGACGGGTTCGAAAGGAGCGCCCCATACCCAGCACATGAATACCTTCCAGAACGCTGGTCTTGCCACTGCCATTATCGCCGTGCAGCACATTGATGCGCGGCGATGGCTGCACGGTGGTGGGGGCCAGGTTACGCAGGCCGTGGAAAGTAAGCTCCTTGATACTCATGCGTCGATGTCACTCTTCAAGACCATTGACTGCCGTCCAGCACACGTGAAAACGGCGCTTCTGAAACCAGAAGCGCCGTCATAGATAACGTCCTGCTGCCGTTTATAGACGCATGGGCATGACGACGTACAGCGCATCACCGCCACCTGGCTCTTCCAGCAGCGCACTGCTATTGGGGTCAGCCAACGTCATTTGAACGCGGTCTTCATTCAACACGGAAAGCACGTCCACCAGATAACTAACGTTGAAGCCGACTTCCATGGCACTGCCATTGTATTCGACAGCGACGTTCTCCTCGGCTTCTTCCTGTTCCGGGTTGTTGGCCATCACCTTGAGATTGCCCTCTTCCAGATAGAGACGAACACCACGGTACTTCTCGTTGGAGAGGATGGCGGTCCGCGACAGCACCTGACGCAACTCGGCGCGCTCGGCGATCAGCACCTTGTCACCATTGCGCGGCACAACACGTTCGTAGTCCGGGAATTTACCGTCAACCAGCTTGGTCGTGAACGTAAAATCACCCGTGTGAGCACGCACATGGGTCGCGC
The DNA here is from genome assembly GCF_002078135.1 of Halomonas sp. BC1. Classification (NCBI taxonomy): domain Bacteria; kingdom Pseudomonadati; phylum Pseudomonadota; class Gammaproteobacteria; order Oceanospirillales; family Halomonadaceae; genus Halomonas; species Halomonas sp. BC1. Next base: position 41,966 of record NZ_LFGS01000010.1, read on the forward strand.
CCAGCGTCAGGCTTACGGGCTCGTCACTGTCGTCAAGTAAGCGAGAAAGCTCCAGAATACCCTTGCGCGGCACGATCAGTTTCTGCGCCTGGCTGACGGCCACTTCTACCGGACGTGAGCACATGGCCAGCCGATGCCCATCGGTGGCCACCGTGCGCAGCAGATTGCTCTGAATCTCCAGCAGCATGCCATTCAGGTAGTAGCGCACGTCCTGCTGGGCCATGGCGAAGGATGTCGACTCGATCAAGTGCTTCAACGTACCGCGCGGTACGCTCAACTCCTGGCTACCATCCGCATCTTCGATGTTGGGAAACTCTGCAACCGGAAGTGTAGAAAGTGTAAAGCGCGAACGACCACTACGTAATACGGCGCGCCCGTCCTCCACAGCCAGTTGAATATCCGACTGATCCCGCAATGACTTGCAGATATCCATCAGCTTGCGCGCAGGAACCGTTGCTGCGCCTGGCTGGTCCACTTGGCTGGCCACCGTGCGCCCCACCAATTCGACTTCCAGGTCGGTACCGGTCAGCGCTACCTGATCACCTTCGACCTGGATCAAGACGTTCGACAGCACAGGCAGCGTTTGGCGCCGTTCTACGACCCCCGCCACCAGAGTCAGCGGGCGAAGCAGCGCCTCTCGGGAAATGGTAAATTTCATCGAAACTCCGGTTTTCTATCCTGAAAGGCCCACCGCAGCAGGCCGACATAATGGGTTAGCTGGTCAGCAGGCGCAGGAGGTTCTTGTAGTCCTCGCGAATATCTGCGCTCTCCTCCTGCAACGCCTTCACTTTACGACAAGCGTGCAATACCGTCGTATGGTCTCGCCCACCAAAGGCATCACCAATTTCCGGCAGGCTGTGATTGGTCAACTCCTTGGCCAGCGCCATGGCCACCTGCCGAGGGCGCGCCACCGAACGAGAGCGTCGCTTGGAGAGCAGGTCCGCCACCTTGATCTTGTAATACTCAGCCACCGTGCGCTGAATATTATCCACCCCCACCTGCTTGTCTTGAAGCGCCAACAGGTCTTTCAACGATTCACGGATGAAGTCCTGGGTGATCGGCTTGCCCATGAAGTGGGAGTCGGCAATGACCTTTTTGAGTGCACCTTCCAGCTCCCGCACGTTGGAACGTATTTTCTGAGCGATGAAGAAGGCTGCATCATGCGGTAACTCGACCTTGGCCTGGTCGGCTTTCTTCATCAGGATCGCGACCCGCGTCTCCAGCTCAGGCGGCTCGATGGCTACCGTCAAGCCCCAACCGAACCGCGACTTCAAGCGTTCTTCGACGCCACTGATCTCTTTGGGGTAGCGATCCGAGGTCAGGATCATCTGCTGGCCACCTTCCAACAAAGCGTTGAAGGTATGGAAAAACTCCTCCTGGGAGCGCTCCTTGCCAGCAAAGAATTGAATATCATCAATCAACAAGGCATCGACACTGCGATAAAAACGCTTGAAGTCATTGATGGCGTTGAGCTGAAGCGCCTTCACCATATCCGCCACGAAGCGCTCGGAGTGCAGATACACCACTCGGGCATTTTCCCGCCTACCTGCCAGGGCATTGCCCACGGCATGCATCAAGTGGGTTTTACCCAAGCCTACCCCGCCGTAGAGGAACAGCGGGTTGTAGGCCCCACCCGGATTTTCGGATACCTGCCGAGAGGCCGCACGCGCCAACTGGTTCGATTTACCTTCCACGAAGGTATCAAAGGTGAAGTTGGGATTCAGGCCGCTGCTGTGCTTGAGGCTACCTTCTACCTGTACCTGGCGCTCGTTGCCGCGTCGCCCGGCGCCCGGCTCTTCGCGCAACTGCTCGATTTCACGCTCATCGCCGACTTCACCGCGGGGTGGAGTATGCACCGCAGGAGCAGGCGCCTGGGCAGGCGATGCAGAGACAGGGTTGCCCAACTCTCTAGGCTGCGGTGCAGCTGCGGAGGTGCGACGACTACCTACGGTAAGGCTGACCTTGGGAGGCTTGGAAGGGGCAAGCTCACGCATCAGCTCACTGATGCGCTTGGCATATTTATCGCTCACCCAATCGCGCACAAAGCGGTTCGGCGCCAACAAGCGAAGCTCGTTGGACTCTCCTTCTTCTGCCTGCAGCGGACGTATCCAGGTATTGAACTGTTGCGAATTCAGTTCGTCCTGCAGGTAGTCCAGGCACTGTTGCCAAAGCGCGAGTGACACTCATCTCACCATCGATTGAAAACGGCCGACCATTGTAGCGCCCAACGAAACGGTTATCCACACGCACTCGAGGCTCTTTTTTGCCTGTGGACAAGTAGCCATGAGGGCTTAGGAAAAGCAGCGGACGGCATGGGTACAAAACCGCATATTGCTGAGTTATGCTGCGTTAATCACACATAAATCACAGCTTTTACGCTGCTTTACAGCCAGTTACCCACAGATTTTTTATCATTTTAAGATCTTGATAAAAATAGAGATAAATGAGTTATCCACAATTAGTATCCCCACTATTAATAACAACAGGTTTAAGAAAATCCATTAGTAATAGTGGTGTCATCGACGTTCGTCAGACTGACAGGGTATCGTGGGTCGCCATTGCCCTTTTCACGCTTTTCATGCAAGGAAAAATTGCACCGAGGCCAGGAAGTCTCTACAATTTCCGGTCTTGAATTGAAACTCCCCGGCTGGTTCCTCACTGGACCGGGTCATCTGGAATTCAATTTCCGTCCTAAACCACGTGGGAATAACGAGTTATGAAACGCACTTTTCAACCCAGCGTTCTCAAGCGCAAGCGCGCGCATGGCTTCCGTGCTCGTATGGCAACCAAGAACGGCCGTGCCGTTATCGCACGCCGCCGTGCCAAAGGCCGCAAGCGTCTGAGCGCCTGATCTCGGATTGCGTGTGTCGCCTCAAGGCTTTCCCCGGTGCTTGCGATTGCTGAACGCTGGGGATTTCAGTCACGTGTTCGAACAAGCCGACTTGAAAGTCCATGGCAAGGGCATGATGGCGCTAGCGCGCCTGAACAGCCTGGGACATCCCCGCATTGGTCTGATAGTCAGCAAGAAAAATGTGAAGCTTGCTGTGGATCGTAACCGCTTCAAGCGCCTGGTTAGAGAATCCGTTCGCCTTCGTCAGGATCGCTTACCCGCTGTGGATATCGTGATCATGGCCAAGCGAGGCGCACAGGAGATCGATAACGAGACGCTGACTCGCCAATTACATGGCATGTGGAAACGGCTTCAGCGCGAGGCTCCGGCGGTATCGACATCTCCGCCATCACATGGCCAGACACGTGACACTTGACGACACACCTCGCCGCTCGACCTCGGCCTGCCGCTTGGCAGGCTTTCGTGTGTCATGGGCCGAGCAAATGACACTGCGCCATTAGCATGTTCACCACCCATCGGGCAGAACCCTCATGGACGTAAAACGACTTTTATTACTGATTCCACTGGCAGTGCTTGCCTACCTACTGGTTGTACAGTGGAATCAGGATTACGGGCAGACCAGCTACGACTCCACTCCCGAAATGACCCAGACAAGCAATGGGGCACCTGCGAGTGAAGGCGGCAGCGACGATCTTTCCGTTCCCAGTACTTCCGCACCTCAGGCCGCCATCGATGAAGGCATGAGCGACTCGCCAAGCTCGACCGCCAGTCGTGACTTCATCGCCGTCACTACCGATGTGCTGGACGTACGCATCGACCCCTTTGGTGGGGATATCGTGTATGCCGCTCTGCCACAGCACAAGCTGACGCTGGACTCTGAACGCAACTACGTGTTGCTATCGGATAACGCCACGCGCAGCTACGTAGCACGCTCTGGCCTGCAGCTGGATGGCCAGTCAAGCCGCATCACGTTTACGCCTGAAAACACCGAATACCGCCTGGGTAACGACGAGCAAGAGCTCACCGTCGACCTGACGGCAGAAGTCAACGGCGTTGACGTGATCAAGCGTCTGACCTTCGAGCGCGGCAGCTATGCGGTCAATGTCAGCTATTACCTGGCCAACAACACTGATGAGCCTGTCAGTGCCCGTTTCATTGGCCAACTAGCGCGCGATAACAGCCCAGACCCCTCCAGTGGCGTCGCTATGGGCATGAGTTCCTATCTGGGCGCCGCCTACTCGTCACCGGATACCCGCTACGAAAAAGTCGATTTCGATGATATCCAGCGCGGTCGTTTCGAGAACCGTGAGGCCCAGGGTGGCTGGGTCGCCATCATTCAGCACTACTTCGTCTCTGCCTGGGCACCTGCTCAGAATCAGCAGAACCTGTACTACGCGACCACCGACTCCAGCAACCGCAACGTTGCCGCCTTTGCAGGGCCGGTGACCAGCGTGGCCGCCGAAGGCGAAGCGACTCTGGGGGCTACCCTTTACATGGGTCCCAAGGTTCAGGAGTACCTGGAGCAGGTGGCACCGAACCTGCGCCTGACCGTGGACTACGGCTGGCTGTGGTTCATTGCCAACCCGCTGTTCTGGCTGCTCGACAAGATTCATGACCTGGTCGGCAACTGGGGCTGGTCCATCGTTCTGCTGACCGTGCTGGTCAAGCTCGCGCTATTCCCGCTTTCAGCCAAGGCCTATAAGTCCATGGCTCGGATGCGCAAGCTCGGGCCGGAGATGCAGCGTCTCAAAGAGCTTTATGGCGATGACCGCCAGAAAATGTCTCAAGAGATGATGAAGTTCTACCAGAAAGAGAAGATCAACCCGCTGGGTGGCTGCTTGCCGATCCTCATCCAGATGCCGGTCTTCATCGCGCTGTACTGGATGCTGCTGGAATCCGTTGAACTTCGCCATGCGCCGTTCATGCTGTGGATCCAGGATCTGTCGGTGAAAGATCCGTACTTCATTCTGCCCATCCTGATGGGGGTATCGATGTACGTTCAGCAGCTGCTCAACCCGACGCCTCCGGACCCCATGCAGGCCAAGATCATGAAGATGCTGCCCATTATCTTCACGTTCTTCTTCCTGTGGTTCCCGGCGGGTCTGGTCATCTACTGGGTGGTGAACAACATCATCTCGGTAGCCCAGCAGTACGTGATTACCCGCAATATCGAGAAAGACCCCAACGTGGGCAAAGGGATGCGCACCAAGTAGCCTCTCATCCCGCCCTTTACCAGACCCCCGCTAAAGCGGGGGTCTGGCGTTTCAGGCCTGCCCTTTTCTTCCGCTGCATACACGATACACTCTCTTTTTTGATCTCCGGGACGCGTTATGGCTGAACGACTCTATACCCAAGACACGATTACCGCCCTGGCCACCCCTCCGGGACGCGGCGGCGTTGGCATCATCCGCGTATCCGGCCCGGAAAGCCGCCATATCGCTCAGGCCATACTGGGGCAATGCCCTCCCCCGCGTCATGCCTATTACGGCCCCTTCAGTGGTGCTCAAGGCATTATCGACGAAGGAATTGCGCTGCTGTTTGCCGGGCCTAACTCCTTTACCGGGGAGGACGTGCTGGAGCTGCAGGGGCACGGCGGCCCCGTGATCATGGATATGCTGCTGGAGCGCTGCCTCGCCCTGGGGGCACGCCTGGCTCGGCCAGGCGAGTTCTCCGAACGCGCGTTCTTGAATGATAAGCTGGACCTGGCCCAGGCCGAGGCGATTGCCGACTTGATCGATGCCAGCTCACGCTCAGCTGCCGAAAATGCCCTGCGCTCGTTGCAAGGCGAGTTTTCACAGCGCGTTTCTGGGCTGGTTCAGCAGTTGATCGAGCTGCGTGTCTATGTTGAGGCCGCCATCGACTTCCCCGAAGAAGAGATCGACTTTCTTGCCGATGGCCACGTGGCAACGCATCTGGAACAGGTGCAGCAGGCGCTGGTGCGTGTGCGCCAGGCCGCAGGCCAAGGCGCCTTGCTGCGTGAAGGCATGAGCGTGGTGATTGCAGGGCGCCCCAATGCGGGCAAGTCCAGCCTGCTCAATGCGCTGACCGAGCAGGACACGGCCATCGTCACGGACATTGCCGGCACTACCCGTGACGTACTGCGTGAATACATCCACCTGGACGGCATGCCACTGCACATTATCGACACCGCTGGCCTGCGCGATACGCCGGACGCGGTAGAAAAAATTGGCGTTGCCCGGGCCTGGGAAGAGATCGAGAAAGCCGATCGCGTGCTGCTGCTGGTCGATGCCTCGCTTACCCAGGCAACGGACCCCATGGCCATCTGGCCCGAGTTCGTGGCCCGCCTGCCAGACCGACAGCGCTTGACCCTGGTGCGCAACAAGATCGACAGCAGCGCCGAAGCGCCAGGGCTCGAAACACCTGAGTTACCCACAAGCACTCCCATCGTCAGGCTGTCGGCCAAAACGGGAGCGGGTGTGGATAACTTGAAAGCCCATTTGAAAGAGGTGATGGGCTTTTCCGCCACTACCGAAGGACGTTTCTCGGCGCGCCGCCGTCATCTGGACGCTCTGGACCGTGCCATGGCCGCGTTGGAAGCAGGGCGCACTCAGTTGGAAGGCTACGGAGCAGGCGAACTATTGGCCGAAGATCTTCGCGATGCCCAGCAGGCACTGGGAGAGATTACCGGCGAGTTCAGTGCCGACGATCTGCTGGGAGAGATATTCGGGAGCTTCTGCATCGGCAAGTGAAACGGTGCGTATTCCGGCGAACGTGACCACCCGTTGCGGCAATAGCCCCGATAGTGACCGATTTGCTCACTCCTCTCTCGCTGGCTCTGGTTTTGTAAGCTAACCGGTCACGATAGGTCAACTTCTACCGCTTGCGGGGCGGCTTTTTTGCACATCGATTTTCCTCTGAGTATCAGGCGGTGGGTGCTGTGTAGTAGCCGGTCCAGGATGGCATCGGCCAGCGTCGCGGCGCCGATGTAGTCGTGCCAGTGCTCAATGGGCAGTTGGCTGGGTCATTACATATCGGAGCAGGCTTGCGTAGATGCCGGCACTAATGACACGTCAGTACCGGCTTACGCATTCCGTAACTCTTCAAACTTACTCCGAGGCAGCCACTCAATTGCCAGA
>NZ_LFGS01000011.1:0-22074 GCF_002078135.1 Halomonas sp. BC1
AACAACTCCTTACTCTTCACATCTGGTGTACAACCCTGTGCTCTTTTAGTATGTAATTGAATGATTTGGAGTAATGGCTCAGGAGGAGAACCACATGAATACGACGATCATCAAGAAGCTGGCGACTGCGCTTTTCATTGCGCTGATGGTAGGTGGTCTGGCGGCCTGTGATAATCAGGGCCCCGCCGAGGAGGCTGGCGAAAGCATTGATAACAGCATCGAAAGCGCCGGTGAAAGCCTGGAAGAGATGGGCGAGAGCATCGAAGAGTCTGCCGAAAACTAAATTTGAAAAACTAAATCTGAAAAACCAAGCAATGCATCACCCGCTATCCGAACCTGACGGGTCAAGCATAAAAAACAGCCGCTGAATCAGCGGCTGTTTTGCGTTGCAGCGGTCAATGACCCGCGTATCAGGCACCCGGGTTCTGTTCGATGCCTTGCAGGTACCAGGGAGCCTGGTCACGCATGGCGCGTGTGAGGTGCCAGGTTTCGTTGAACTCGGTCTGTTCGCCGTTCTCTTCCAGTAGGCCATGGAAGATGACCGTGGCTTCGGCAACGCCGTCGTACTCATTGATATCGCCAAGCTCGGCGAACAGGCGCACGACCTCCGTGCGGTTGTTGGCAGGCTCCTGTGCGCGCTCTTCGCGCAGCAGGTTGTAGAGCTCGGGGGTCACGTACTCCTGAATCTGGCTGAAGTCGTTATTGTCCCAGGCGCGCTGCAGCGTCATGAAGTGCTCCTTGGCGCCGCCGAGAAAGCGCTCTTTGTCGAACCAGGCAGGCGTGCTTTGCAGACCGCTGGCTAAACTGCCGGGAGCTGCCGACGAAGAGAAGCTGGTGGGAGCCGCGGGGGCAGCGTCACCATGCTGTTCGCGCTGATAACCCGCTTGCGTGGCAGGACGACGTTGGCGCATGAAGGCGCGGAACGCGAAGACGGCGAGCGCTGCGACACCCACCATGACCAGCAGGTCCATCATGCGCAGCTCGTCGAAGGCGCCGCCAAAGAACAGCGCTGCCAGCAAGCCACCGGCCAGCAGGCCGCCCATCATGCCACCCATGCCGCCACGGCGAGCTGCAGCAGCGCCTGCCTGACCCTGCTGGGCAGGCTGGGCCTGTTGTTGGGCAGGCGTGCTGGCGGGGCGGTCCGCCGAGCGAGACATACTGCCCACGTTGCCACCACCGCCCATGCGGCGCGCTTCGGCATACTCGATAGCGGCACTCATACCCATCACGCTGACCAGCAGCATGACAAAAAACTGTCGTAACATTGAGGTTTCTCCCTTCAGGATGCAGAAAACGGAAGGCGCCGGGAACCCAGCTCCCAATCCATAAACGAGGGCCAGTGTACCGTGTAACGTCCTGTCTGGGTTATGCTGACACACACTATAAAGACAAAAGTAAGGTGAAAAAGTGCGTATTCATAAGACAGATAGTCTGCTGCTGCTGATCGATTTCCAGGCCGGATTACTGCCCGTCATCGAGGGCGGCGAACTGGCCATTCGCGAAGCGGCCTGGCTGGCTGGGGTGGCCGAGATGCTGCAGGTGCCACGCTGGCTGACTGAACAGTACCCGGAGCGTTTAGGCGGTACGGAGGCGGGGCTGGTAAAGGCTGTGGGCACACATGAACGATGGCAAAAAACGCATTTCAGCGTCATGGAAGAGCCTGACTTTGCACAGGCCCTCAAAGCGCTGGGGCGGCATCAGATCATCGTTTGTGGCACGGAAGCCCATATTTGCGTACTGCAAAGTGTGCTGGGCCTGCGGGAGGCGGGCTACGAGGTGTTCTGGCTGAGCGAAGCAACGGCCAGTCGCCGCCGCGAAGAGGCGCAGCTGGCCAGGGCGCGTGCCTGTGCGGCAGGCGCGGTGGCCGTCAGCGCCGACATGGTGGCATATGAGTGGCTGCACCGCTGTGACACCCCGCTTTTCAAGGAGGTGCACCAGCGCTTCCTCAAACCGCGCTCACCATGGCCGGTAACCTTTTTCTAGCGGTCGCGGTCGGCTTCCTTGCGGGTAAAGACCAGCGTATCACCTTCCGATGCGGCCGAGTCGAAGCGATAACCTGCCACATCGAACGATGTCAGGGCATCGGGGTCGTTGATCTGTTGCTGGATGATCCACGCGCTCATCAAGCCACGGGCTTTCTTGGCATAGAAGCTGATGATCTTGAACGTACCGTTTTTTTCGTCCTTGAACACTGGCGTAATGATGCGTGCATCCAGCTTCCGAGTGTCGATGGCCTTGAAGTATTCGTTCGAGGCCAGGTTGACCAGTACCCTGGAACCACTTTCTTCCATTGCCTGGTCGAGCGCGGGAGTCACCACAGGCTTCCAGTAGGCATAAAGGTCCTTGCCAGCATCGTTGGGCAGTTTGGTGCCCATTTCCAGACGGTAGGCCTGAATGAGATCCAGCGGGCGCAGCAAGCCGTAGAGACCCGAGAGGATACGCAGATGCTGCTGCGCAAAGCGGTTGTCTGCCTCGCTGAAGGTCTCGGCCTGCAGGCCGGTATACACGTCTCCTTGAAATGCCTGAACGGCGGGCTTGGCGTTGTCGAGGGAGAAGGGGGGCTGCCATTCGGCAAAGCGCGCGGCATTGAGCCCGGCCAGCTTGTCGCTAATGCCCATCAAATCGCTCAGCTGTTGAGGTGAATAACCACGCAAGATATCGATCAGCGGCTGGCCATGCTCCAGAAAATCAGGCTGTGTCACCTGGTCGGTAGTGGAGGGCGTTTCGAAATCCAGCGTTTTGGCCGGGGAAATGACGCTCAGCATGGCGGGCTCCTTTTGCCGTGACCAAGGATAAGCCACTGCCCTACGCTAACGTGCGGGCAGTGACGAGAAATCGTGCAGCTATTATATCAAGCCTTGGGGTGTGCCAAGGCTATCGGGGTGATAGCGGCAGGGCTATCGGGCGCAGGGGCATCAGGGGCAGTGGTTCGGCATGCGGCGATGAATGTCATCGATGGCCGTGAGCACGTCTTCGTCCAGTTTGAGCCCTTCGCTGGCGAGGTTGCTTTCCAGCTGGTCCATGGTCGTCGCGCCGATGATGTTGCTGGTCAAGAAGCTGCGCGAGTTGACGAAGGCCAGCGCCATCTGCGCGGGGTCCAGGTCGTGCTCTCGGGCCAGGTCCACGTAAGCCTGTGTCGCTGCTTCCGCTTCTGGCGAGGTGTAGCGCTTGAAACGCTCATACAGCGTCAGGCGGCCCTTGGGAGGCTGGGCGCCGTTGAGGTATTTGCCTGATAGAACGCCAAAACCCAGTGGAGAATAGGCCAGCAGCCCGACATCTTCACGATGAGCGATTTCTGCCAGACCCACCTCGAAGGAGCGGTTCAACAGGTTATAGGGGTTCTGAATGGAGGCCACCCGGGGCAGGCCCAACTGCTCCGAAAGATGCAGCATGCGCATGACGCCCCAGGGGGTCTCGTTGGAGAGACCTACGGCGCGAATTTTGCCTGCATCGACGAGTTCCTTCAGTGCCGACAGGGTTTCTTCGAGAGAGGTGGTCTCTTCCTGGGCATCGTGCACATAACCCAACTTGCCAAAGAAGTTGGTGCTGCGCTCGGGCCAGTGCAGTTGATAAAGATCCACGTAGTCGGTCTGGAGCCGCTCGAGACTGGTGTCGATGGCCTGATGAAGGTGCTCCCGGCTCATCTTGGGCCCGCCGCGAATATGATCCAGGCCCGGGCCGGCTGCCTTGGTGGCGATGATCACGTCATCACGGGCGCCGCGGGCCTTCAGCCAGGTGCCAATATAGCGTTCGGTGAGACCCTGCGTCTCCGCCTTGGGGGGAACCGGATACATTTCCGCTGTGTCGATGAAGTTGATGCCAAACGCAACGGCTCGATCCAGCTGTTCGTGAGCTTCGGTTTCGCTGTTTTGCTCACCAAAGGTCATGGTACCTAAACATAGGCGACTGACATCGATTCCCGTTCTACCCAAGGGGCGCGTTTGCATGACTCTCTCCTTATTGAGACGAAATGTGCTCGGGCGGCATGGCGCCGAAGGGTGCCATTTTCGACCAGTGGCAGCCATGTTAACGAGGCGCTACAAAAGCAGCAAATCAATAGGGTTGAGTCGGCGCCAAGGCAAGCGTATGCTTGCCAGCCCATTGATCGGCCCAGCGCCGGTTTATCGCGTGGTTAGCGGCTCCTGAACGGCGCTAGCCGAAGTTTTCCCTGGTAAAAGAGGCAGGGTGGTTCGCCATGCCGCAAGTATCATCGCTGTTGACTCGGCTGGAGTTTCGTCTGGCCGAGCAGCTGTTTCACACGCGCTGGCTGTTGCCGCGCTCACCGCGTACCCAGCGACTGACGATGCGTCTTTTCAAGCGTTGTGCGGAAGCGGGGCATCCTGATGCCCAGTCGCTGTACGGGCACATGCTGTTTCATCGTAGCGTGTCGCCTCAGGATAAAGCGCGCGGAGCCCGCTATGTATTGGAAGCGGCCCAGGCGGGTGATGTAAAGTCACAGTATCAGCTTGCGTATATCTACGAGCATGGCTGCGTGCAGTATCCGCGGCGCGAGGATTACGCGGTGACCTGGTATGCACGAGCGGCTCAAGCAGGGCATTATCTGGCGGCACAGCGTTTGGCACGTGCTTACAGCCGAGGTGAGCTAGGGCTGGTGGTGGACCAGGCTCAGGCAGCCTACTGGCTGCGCCTGGCTGAACAGCCTTTACTGGCAGGGCGCAGGGCTGCGGCGTGAGTGCGCTTGCAGCCGGTCGTTTGCCCGACGATAGACTGATGAGGAATGCAGTGTCCGAGACGCTACCAACAGTGCTGGATATTGAAGCGTCCGGATTTGGACGTGGCAGCTACCCGATCGAGGTTGGCATCGCGCGTGCCGACGGCAGCTGCTGCGCGTTTCTGATTCAGCCCCTCGAAGAGTGGACCCACTGGGATCCGAAGGCCGAACTGCTGCATGGTATTTCCCGTGATCGCTTGATCAAGGAGGGCTACCCGGTGCGCCAGGTGGCCCACTGGCTCAACGACGAGCTGCGCGGGCTTGGCAAGGCATACAGCGATAGCTGGGGCTACGACAATACCTGGCTGTCGCTGCTGTTCCATCATGCGGGCATGCTGCCTCGGTTTCGTCTGGAGGCGCTACGCATTCTGATGAGCGAAGAGCAGCAGGCGATCTGGAGTGCCACCAAGGAAGCCATCGTGGCCGAACGCAGTATCCATCGCCATCGGGCAGGCGAGGATGCGCGCCTGTTGCAACTGACGTATCAGCGCACCCTCGCCCAGCTGGTTCGCGCGTCCTGACTAGCGGAGCTGCGCTTCCAGCATGTCCAGCAAGTGAGCAGGCGTGGGCGCGTCCAGCAGCATGTCCCGCGTTGCCTGGGCCATGAATCCGTGGCCAACGGTGCCATCCAGGAAGGTCAGTAGCGGGGCATAGAAACCGTCGGTGTCCAGCAGGCCCATGGGCTTGTCATGGAGACCCAGATAGCCCCACGTCCATATCTCGAACAGCTCTTCAAACGTGCCAATGCCGCCGGGCAGGGCGATGAATGCATCGGCGTTGGCCGCCATGGTCGCCTTGCGTTCGTGCATGTTGGGGACGCGAATCAATTCGGTCAGCCCGAAGTGCGCCTGTTCGCGCTCCACCAGGTGGTCCGGCATGACGCCGATGACGTCACCGCCCGCAGCCAGGGCAGCATTGGCCAGCTCCCCCATCAGACCAACCCGTGCGCCACCATATACCAGGGTGTGGCCGCGCTGTGCCAGTGCGCTTCCCAGCGTATTCGCAGCGTGACGAAAGGCGGGGCTGCTGCCCTCGCGTGAACCGAGGTAGACACATATCCGTGACATGGTGACGAGTCCTTATCGTAAACGGGTAGGGGCGATATTTTGCTGCCGTATCAAGCCACGCAGCGTTGCACGTCGTAATGCTCATCCATCCATTGGCCGATCACATTGTGGCCGCACAAGTGGTGTGCATACTGCGTGTGCAGGCAGCGTACCTGCTGCCAGTTGCTGATGCCGCCAACGCCACGCTCGGTGAGCACATCGGTATAGCCTAGCCGTGCGACTGCTTCCCGCTGGGCCTCGCTCATGAAATGCCAGCGTGCCGCCACGTAATCCTCATGGCTGTGTCGATAGGCGGCGAGAAACTCGGGTTCCTCCTGCAGGCGCTGCTCCAGCGACTTGATGACGCCCACGGCCTCGATACGCGAGATCTCGATCTTGAGCAGATCCGAGCAGAGCCAGTACAGGGTAGGAAACGGTTTGTCGTCAACGATGGGGGCCATGCGCAGCACGAGAGGGGTGCCATGCGCATCGGTGGCTGCAACGGCTTCGATACCGCGTGGGGCACGCCCGAGCTGCTGGGTGATAATCGCCAATTGGCGTTCGTCGGGTGCTTGGTCGGTACGAATAACCATTGCTGAGGGGTCTCACTGTTGGTCGTCTTGGACGAATTTGGTCGAACGGCCTACGGCTCTGAAAAAGCAGCGGTTCAGCTGTTCCGGTGACGCCACGTAGCGCCATTTCTCTTCACAGTACTCCGCCGCACGGGCCATCAGCACATCATAGAGCCGATTGAACGGGGCATCATAATCGTAGGGGTCTGCGCCAAACAAGCGGATGTGCGGGTAATCGGCAAAACGCTCCATGAAATAGCGCTCCAGGTCGGCCTCGACGGCGCGGTGCTGCGCCGTATTGTCGGGATCGATCCAGAGATTGTAGCGGATAGCCATAAGGACTCCTGATGCCCCGCCCTGGGTGGCCCAAGCGGATCAGGCTGTTGCGGGCTCGGCGACTAAATGGGTGGAAAGTGCCCGACGCAGCTCTCCTTCGAGGGGGACGGCACGCTTGGCATGATGGTCATAATGCACCATGACCGTGTGTCCCAGGTTCGTCAACGTTTCGCGTTGGCGTGCTTCCTGGGTCACGGTGAAGGAGCTGTTGCCCAGCCGAGTCAGGTAGGTACGTATTTCGATATCGTGGCCATAAAACAGCTCAGCGCGATAATCGATCTCCATTCGGGCCATGATCAGGCGCCACTGGCGTGGATTCAAATCAGGGGTGAAGAGCTTGAAAAGATCATTACGCGCCAGCTCGAACCAGGCGGGCAGGCGGGTATTGTTGATATGGCCCAGAGCGTCAGTATCGTAAAAGGCTGGCTCGATGATACGTGTAAACATCGCTTTATCCTTGTTATGGAGGTGTCAAAATACCTTGTCAGCATTCACCCAAGCGAGCGCTTGGTCAAGCGCGGCGTCGATGATACCAGGCGGTGAGCTGCATCCAGCCCAGCAGCCAGAGCGTCGCCACGGCAAACCCGGCCAGTGTGCCCCAGAAAAGTCCCAGCGTGTCGTAGGTATAGGAAACGCATAGCGCATAGCACAGCAGTGAGCCCAGGCCCATGGGGTAGTGCTTGATGACCGTGGCCACGGGCGCATGGCCGTGGTTCAAGTGCAGGATGAGTAAAAAGGGCAGCATGGTGACAGGAAACGCGGCCAGAGTCCCCGCCCACTCCGGTGGAACCCAGTGGGCGATCCGGGTGATGGTGAAGATGATGACGGTGGCCAGCGTGGCGCGTGCCAATAATGCTGACCAGGAAAATGCCTTTCCGCCCGAGCTTTTGACATCGGGCACCGCACGAAATAGCCAGCTGAACAGCACGATGGCGCACAGCGTGACCAGTGTCCCGGTGACACGCGTAAAGCTGAACTGTGCCAACAGCGTGCTGACGGCCAGCCAGGCAACGAAACCACCCAGTACACCGCCGAGTACGCCCGGCATGCCGGGGCGGCGACCCGCCACGATATAACCAGCTCCAAGGGCCATGGTGGCGGTAAAGCCTGCCAGGGTATGGACGGCGCTTGCGCTGGCAAAGTCCGTAGAGATTTCCAGGCCAATGAAAAACAGCGCCAGTGCCGTGCCCAGCGGGTAGCCCGAGAGCAGTCCAGCCACGCGTGGGCTGGCGCGAACGGCGACCGCCCCCAGCCCCAATACCATGCTGACTGACAACCCCAGTTTGGCCAGTTGCCAGGTGAGCGGAACTTCTATCATGCGGCGATTTCCTTGCTTTATTATGTGATTTATTAGTGGTGTGACGTGGCTGGCTACCAAACCTGCTGGTTTCAAGCCCAAATCGCCGGTGCGCAAGCGCCGCTGAGCCCGTTTTCAGCCAGAGCCTAAACCAGGCGCAGCCCCTGCTGGTCTTGCCAGGCCGCCTCCAGCGCTTGCTCGAGCGGTGCCTTGAGATGCTCGGGCAGTGCGGCGTGGGCATCGTTCAGCGACACGAAGTCACGGTTGCGCAGCCAGCAGTAGGCCCAGGCGCACGCCTCTTCTTCGCTTTGCGGCGCAGGGCGGGCAGGCATCTGGTTGAGCAGAAACACCGCCGTACGAGGCGCCCAGAGCGGTATTTCAGCGCTCTTCTCTACGCTCCACTGTCGGAGTGTCGCGCCATTGGGGGTCGATTCCGGCGTGCCCAACTTCGCGACGCGAGCCGTTTCCGCCAGAATCAGCGCCAACTGGTCTCCATCGGCTCTGCCTAGCGACAGCCACTGACGCAGCAGCGCCGGGAGCCCCCTGCGCACCTTGGTATAAAAGTCATCTTGCGGCATGCTGCGTGACTACCTCGTAAACATAAGTGAGACCGATCATGGCATTCGATTTTGCCACGCCTGTTGAGCGACGCGCCCCTGCTGGAGGTTATGCATCCCAAAAATGGCACCGCTTTGGTGCCGACGTGTTGCCGCTGTGGGTGGCCGACATGGACTTTCGCTCGCCCCCTGCCGTGATAGACGCGCTGCGGGCACGGGTCGATCATGGCGTCTACGGGTACGGCGAAGTGCCCGCCAGTTTGCCCGATACTCTCTGCCAATGGAGCGCCCAGCACTATGGCTGGACGATTGAGCCGAGCTGGCAGCAGTGGCTGCCAGGCGTGGTGCCGGCGCTGCACTTTGCCGCCATGGCGCTGACCCAGCCAGGCGAAGGTATCTTGACGGTCGCCCCGATCTATCCCCCCTTCATGGCGGTGGCTGCCCGTACAGGGCGCGTGGCGCAGCAGGCGATGTTAGCCGAGCCCGCCGCCCCTGGCGAGCCCTGGACGCTGGATATTGCCGCGCTGGAAGCGGCCATTACCCCACAAACGCGGCTGCTGCTATGGTGCCATCCCCACAACCCAACGGGGCGCGTCTGGTCCACAGAGGAACTGACAGCCCTGGCAGCGTTGGTGGAGCGCCATGACCTGTGGGTGGTCTCGGATGAACTGCACTGTGACCTGCTATTGGGAGAGGGCGACAAGCATCGCCCGTTGGCGGCCATGTTTCCCACCCTGGCCAAGCGCACCATCACGCTGTGGGCACCGTCCAAAACCTTCAACCTGGCCGGGTTGACCAGCGCCTGTGCCGTCATCGCCGATGCCGAACTGAGAGGGCGCTTTGCCACGGCCACCAAAGGGTTCTTGCCCGATGGCAATGTACTGGGACTGGTGGCTGCCGAGGCTGCCTACCGTGACGGGGAGCCGTGGCGGCAGGCGTTGCTGAAGGTGCTACGCAGCCATCGGGCAACGCTGGAAGCACGCGTGGCCACGTGGCCCGGTGTCTCGCTGAGCGCGCCAGAGTCCACCTATCTGGCGTGGCTGGATATGCGTAAGGCGGGTCTGGGGGCGTCTCCCGCTCAGGTGCTGTTGGAGCAGGCAGGCGTCGCGTTGTCGGACGGTGCCGCGTTTGGCTGCCCGGGGTTCGTACGGCTCAATTTTGGAACCACCGCTTCCCAGCTGGAAGCGGCGTTATCGCGGATGGATACGCTGCTAAACGCGTGATGCGCTGTGCTGGTTGTACAGCATCAATAAAGCAGGGCGAACAGCTTGCGGCGGTAGGTGACCGTCAACGGGTGGTCGGCTCCCAGCGCATCGAATACCTGCAGTAGCGTTTTGCGGGCCGCGTCGTCGTTATAGGCGCGGTCCTGCTTCATCAGCGCCAGCAGGGCTTCCAGGCCTGCGTCGTACTGGCCATCGGCCACCTGGCGCAGCGCCCGCTGGTATTGAGCTTCGCTATCCGTGCGCTCGCCCAGTGCAGCGATCTCTTCGGCAGGTAGCGCCTGTTCGCTGAACTCGATGCTGGCGCGCACGCCGCGCGCGGGCGCGGCATCGCGCTCTTCGGGGGGCAAATTGTCCAACACACTGCGCGCCTCTTCACCGCGGCCTTCGGCGACCAGCGCTTTGGCCAACCCCACCTGATACGCGTAGTGCTCGGGATATTGGCCCATCAGCGTTTGGTAGATCTCCCGTGCGCCAGCGGCGTCGCCAGCCCCCAAGGCTTCCTCTGCCTGCTCTTCGGGGCTGAGCGGTGCATCACCGGGAGCAGGGAAGTAGCGATTGAGCCACTCGCGGACTTCTTTCTCTGGCAACGCCCCCTGGAAGCTATCCACCAGGCCACCCTGGCTCACCAGCTTCACGTCTGGCACCGAGCGCACGCCAAGCTGGCTGGCAATTTCCGGGTTGGCTTCCACGTCCAGCGTGGCCAGCAGAAACGCCCCGGCATACTCGACGGCCAGCTTCTCGAGCACCGGCATCAGGTTTTTGCACGGCTCGCACCAGGGTGCCCAGCAATCCAGGAGTACCGGTACCTGCATGGACGCTTCCAGCACCTGCTGAATATTGCCCGCGTTCAGTTCGATGATGACCTCTTCGCGAGTAACGGAGGGGCGCTCGCCCTGTGCAGCAGCACTCTGGCTGGTCGCGGGGTCGGCCGTCAAAGGGTTGCCGGTGCGTGGATCGATAATCGACATGGGTAAACTCTGCATCGCGTGAAAAAGGTTACCTCATGATATGCAGGCATGCTCAAGAGGATTCAAGGAAAAGAGAGGAATAAAACTCAAGGGCGGCCATGTGCCCTGATGGAGCGACGGACCCCGGCTCCATGTCGGGTCTTTCTCTGTATATGCGGTGCCCAGCGTATGAACGCATGCACAGGCCAAAAGTGCTAAGCGACGTTTAGTCACAAAGACCTTAGCGTGGGGCAGAACGTCTATTGCTCGCGGCTGTGTATGGCGCTGGCGGTCTTTGCCAGGCAAAACTGCACTGAAAAGTAGCAGCTTTTTTATGTTATGCGCTTTCGTGGGCGATGCTGCGTTGGTTCTGCTGGACGGGCGATGGTTGGGCGGGTGATATGGGTGGCAAGCCTTATTGTTAGCATGCAATCTAAGTGTTCGAATATTAAATGGTTTTTTAATTTAAAAGCTGTTTTTTTTAGGACTTTTGGGAGGGGTTGGCGCGGTTTTTGCTTCGGGTGAATTGATTAAAAATTAATAAGCAGTCTAAATTCTCCGGAGATGATTAATGATTTGGTCAAGACTTACTCTGATGGCATTGGGTGGTATAACGCTAGGTGGCTTGGCGAATGCAAGCGACGATTTTGTCCCAGAAGAGTTGACGGTGATGGAGCATATAGCTCCTGGGCCCAATGTGTTCGTTTTGGACCAGCTCTGGAGTGGGGCCAGTCGTGCAAACGTCATTTCTCAGGATGACTTGACGGTTAAGGGGAACTTGAGTTTTGGCATCGTGGGGCAGATGGCGTTGAGTCATGACGCGAAAACGCTCTTTAGCATGTCGGCCTATGCCAAGCGAATTTCTTATGGCCCAACGGAAGTCGTACTTCAAGAGTTTGATGTCGATACGCTGAGTTTACAGCGTGAAATCATCATTCCCGACATCGCCGCTCAAGTGGCGCCTTCGAATGCCATCCTCGCGCTCTCCTACGATGATCGCTATGCGTTCGTGCAGAATGCGACACCCGCGACCTCCGTTTCGATCGTAGATCTGCAGTCGGGGGAGTTCGTTCAAGAGGTGCCTAATCCTGGTTGCTTCGGCGTGTTCCCTGCCAGTGATTCGGTGCAGTTTTCCACCGTGTGCGGTGACGGGCGTTTTCAATCTTTCTCTTTAGGTAGCGATGGCCAGTTTGGCTCACCACAGCACAGCGAACAGATCTTCGATGCCGTGTCTGACCCCCTTTTCATAGTGGGCAAGCGGGCGGATGACGAGCTGGTGTTTGTCTCTTTCTTCGGTAACGTTTATCGGCTTTCCGATAGCGGTGACGCGGTGTCACTGACGAACACTTTTTCGATCACGGATGGCGTAGATGGGGACTGGGCACCCGGCGGCGTTGATGTGGCGGCTTACAATGAAGCGAACGGCGTGCTGTTCGTGACTATGCACTCAGATGCTTATAACGGAAGCCATAAGAATGCGGCCGAGGAAGTCTGGGCGGTGGATCTAAGCAGTGGTGATGTTCTTAGCCGAACCCCTGTCCACGAACTGTCATCGATCTCGGTAACTGAGGGTGACGCTCCCATCCTATTTGGTCTGGACGAAGAGAGCACACTGACTCGCTATGACGTGGATGTAGATGCCGGTTTTACGTTATCGCCCGCGGCTAGCTTAGAAGGTGTCGGTGACTGGACCGTTTATGCGATTGCGGGGAAATAGACGCTCATGGATTTCTCTGAATTGGGGGCGCTGACCTATTTAGTGCTATTAGCACTCATCTTAGCCCAGTCAGTATGGCACAAAGTTAACGACTACGGACGTTTTCTCGGCCTAGTTGCCAACTATCGATTAGTGCCCGGTTTTCTGGAGGAGGGGGTGTCGCGCACGCTCATTGCCCTAGAAGCGCTACTTGTAGTGCTCTTGGTTTTTCCTGCCACAGCGGTGTTGGCATCGTTGTCGGGTGGCGTGTTGCTACTTGTCTACGCCGCCGCCATGGGGATCAATCTCCTGCGTGGTCGCCAGTTGATCGATTGTGGCTGTGGTGGCCGTGCTCAGCCCGTGTCGTGGCTGTTAGTGCTGCGCAACCTGACATTGGCATTACTCGCTTTACTGCCTGCCATTTTCGACGCTGGTGAGCCCAGTAAGATGGAGTTGACCGTTGCGCTGTTGGCGGGAGCCGTTTTGTGGCTGACCTACAATCTTGCGGGACAAGTCATAGAAAACAATCGATTGTTATCCAGTCTTCGTCAATTTTGAGATGTGAGAGTAGCTTATGACCCTCTTAACGTTCGTCGTTTCACTGCTAAGCCTACTGGTCCTGGGTTTGATTTTTGGCTTTTTCGTATTGGCCCGACAGATCGGAATTCTATATGAGCGAGTCTCTCCTGTGGGGGCAATGATTAATGATAGCGGACCAAAAATAGGCGAAGTGTCACCTGCTTTTAATCTGTCTAGCCTGACGGGGGGGCAAGTGCAAGTGGGTAGTCCCTCCTCACGTCACACGCTGATTTTTTTTCTCTCGCCTACCTGTCCGATTTGTAAAAAACTGCTGCCAGTACTGAGTTCTATTGACAAGAGTGAAGCCAACTGGCTCTCGGTCGTGCTGGCAAGTGATGGTGACGAAAAAAATCACTATGAGTTTATCGAAAGCGCGAAGCTAGGGAGGTTTCCTTATGTGATTTCAGAGCAGTTAGGCGTGACTTATAGAGTATCGAGGCTTCCCTTTGCCGTTCTTTTAGACGATGAGGGCGTGGTAAGAGCAAAAGGACTTGTTAACACAAGAGAGCAGTTGGAAAGTCTCTTTAATGCACTCGAAACTGGCTATGCATCTATACAAGATCTGGCTAGCAAAGAAGCCCAACACTAATTTTTGAGAGATAATAATGGCTAACTTACTAGATGCTCTTCTTAACATTATTGACAAGAACTCTGAAAAAGGCGTGCGGAATGTCGCACGGCAGCATGGTCGGCGCTCATTCTTGGCAAAAGCGAGCACACTGTTTGCAGGTGCGATGATGGCGCCTATTTTGCCATTTGACCGCTCGTTGGGTGGAGCCGCGATGGCGAGTGACATTGTCACGGATGAGAACGACTGTGCTTATTGGAAGCACTGTGCACTAGACGGTAATCTCTGCTCTACATCGGGCGGTTCATTAACGAGTTGCCCCCCTGGTTCCGAAGCATCACAGGTCGCCTGGGTGGGGACGTGCCGCAATCCCAACGACGGCAAGGATTACCTGGTCTCCTACAACGACTGCTGTGGCCGTGCTTCAGTGCCCAGCGCGACATTCTGTTTCCGCAGTGAAGGCGAGCGTCCTGGGTATCGAATGGGCCTGCATAATGACATCAACTGGTGCATGGCCAATACGAACAAGGGGTATCACTGCACGGTATCGGTCGTCGTGGGTCTGGCAGATGCTTAGTGCACGGGGCCCATCTGCATTGGTAACGTGTCTCTTGCTCACTGCTAGTCCTCTAGGGCTAGCAGATGGAGATGACCTGTTTCAGCAAAACTGCAGCAGTTGCCACGGTGTCGGCGCGGTGGGCATACCAGGGTTGGCCCCGCCATTGAAGAATCCTGCTCTATGGGGCGCTCTAGACGACGATGCCCTCCGCTATCTCGTTGGTGTTGCCACCAATGGCATGAGTGGAAAGCTCGAAGTCGATGGCCAAGTCTATCAGGGCATGGTCATGCCACCCATGCGCCACCTCGACCCAAACGACCTTGCGAGTATTGCCGGTTATGTTCTCTCTGACGTGAACGGTGTGTCAGTAACTCCTTCCGAAAGCGACGTCATCGCATTACAAAGCGAGTCGATGAATCATGGCTCGTTGCGAGCGCTGCGCAACTCTGGGGGAGGAGATGATCAGTAAACCTGTTTGTACGCTAGCGATCGTTTTAACGACTGCGATGAGTCCAGCGGGGGGATCATGGGCGGTCGACCATCAGCCAACTCAGCCGTGGCAGCCAACGGGAGCGCAAAATCAAAAAGAGGGAAGATCACCGGAAGCGAGCTACTTATTGCACTGTTCAGGGTGCCACCGCCGGGATGGTACGGGGGTCGAGCATGCGGGTATCCCTCCTTTTCCCGGCTTCATCGACAAGTTTTTCAATGACGACGCGGGCAGGCTGTACATGATGCATGTCCCCGGCGTCGCCAGCACCAGCTTGCCAAGTGCTGAGCTGGCAGACTTGATGAACTATGTGGTAGACAAATGGGGGGGTGAAAATGTGACGTATTTCACCGAGGAGGAGGTGAGGCATCTACGAAGCCAACATGTCGATGATGTCGTCGCGTTGCGTCGAGCTATTACTCAACGGTTCGAAAGCGAAGGCATCGACATGCCTAGCTATCCTTGGCCTTAAAAAATTCAGCTAGCAAAGCCCCGGTGCACTACTTCTTCAGGACGGGGCATGCACACAAAAAAGCCGATCCTCGAAAGAATCGGCTTTTTCTATGTTTGGTAGCGGGGACCGGATTTGAACCGATGACCTTCGGGTTATGAGCCGGATTAACTTTGATTCCATTATGTTGCCTTGTTTGTTATTATTTGTCCTAAATATCTATGAGTAAAGGTTTTTATCTATTTCGCAGATTGCTAATTTGGTGGTTTAAAGTCAATTGAGCTCACTTAATTTTGTCACAAAATTAAAATCGAAATTTACATCAAAAATGGCCGTAAGGTTGCTGCTGATGTCCTTTTAGCCCAGAAATAAATATACTCGCCGCCGCCCCTGCTGCTACTGCGGGCTTAGGCTAGGATCAATCTAGATCAGCTCAATAGTTTGAAGAAGGATAAAGATGTGCTGACAGAGAATCTCGAAAGCAAGGTATAAAAAAGAGCGCTTCGAAAGAGGCTATCACTGAGGAATGTTGTGACAAGTTTGCCACTATCGAAGATCAAATCCCCTTCCGGTGTGCTCGCTGAGATTGAGCGGGTCAGTATTAATATTGCCAATCAATTGCCCGTGTCGTCATGGCTGGATGCTGAATTAGCCGATACCTTACTTGCCTACCATCCCGTTTCGGTGCAAAAGGTATCGAGACATTACGAAGTGGTCAGTGGATTTCGTGCGTTTCATGCCGTTAGTGCCTTGCTGGATCCGGAGGCCTCCATCTCGGTAGGCATCACAGATGCTCACGAATCTGATCTAATCAGCGGGGCATTGTTTGAGCTTATTACTCACAGTCTGATGCATTGTCCTGAGGCTCTGGATGCGAAAGAGCGTGTCTAAGTGCCTATTCAAAATTAATCGCGCACTCAGTGCCATAGCCATCGAGTAGCCGGTGTACCTCATCACAGAGGTTATCAAACGAAAGATACGCACTCAGCGGCAGCCATGCATACTTCATCTGCCGCCACAGAATCTCAATCAGATTCAGCTCCGGCGAGTAAGCCGATAAGTAGACCAGATGAACACGATGCGACATCCACTCGAGTATTTTCCGCCTGAAGGCCTTGGAGCGATGCATGCTGGCATTGTCGAGCACCACCACGGCGAAGGTGTCGGGGTCTTTCTGGGTAAGCGCTCCACCAACCCCACCTGTTGCGGCCTGAGTTAGACCGGTAGAGTGTCTTTCCAGCACCAGGGCAGCAGCGTGCCGAGGTCGTCATGCTCACCGAGGGTTGGCAGGGTCTCGAACACGAACTGCAGGTACTCGTAGGGCGAGAGGCCGTTGGCCCTGGCCGTCTCGATCAGGCTGTAGATTGCCGCGCTGGCCTGGGCACCGCTCGGTGTGTGGCTGAACAGCCAGTTCTTGCGGTTATGGAAACACTTCCATAACCGCAATTATCCTCAACCCTCAGTTATGGAAAGTTTCTGAGATAGTCCCTTCAAGATCGCTTTCTTACCGCTGCCTCGTGCCATTGGCAGTGATGATTTGCCTTCCATAATTACTGGTGGTGTTGTTTTAGCTCCCCCTCATCAGGAAGGAGAGCCACCATGTTTGAGTCTACTCATTCGTTGTATGCACTGGCGCATCAGTGGTTTGCCGATTCGCCGCTCAGTAATAATGAAGATGCTTATGTTCAGTTCCTAATCGAGCGCGGTTACGCGGTTGGTACGATCCAGGGATATTTCAGCAGCGTCGCGCATTTCGCCCATTGGTGCAGGACGCAACAAGTCGGTCTTGGCGATATCGATGAAGCGCTGGTTAACCGCTTTATGGATGAGCACCTGCCGGTTTGTCGATGTGCCGTCCGGTGCCGACGCGCACCTCGCGAGATGCACGCTGCGCTTGGGCATCTGTTTGCGATGCTCTGTGCTAAGGGGCATGGTATCCAGGCGGATAGTTCCCCGGTTTCCGCTCCTATCGCAACAGAACTTGAGGATTTCGACCGCCATCTTACTGAGGTACGAGGACTGGCACCAACCACGCGTTCAGTCCGGTTACGTCATTTGCGCGATTTTCTCATCTACTGTTTTAGCTCCGGGCCGGTGCACCTTAAGCGGCTCGGACTGTCGGATGTAATCCGTTTTATCGCCCATTACACGGCGGACTGGGCTCCGGCGTCGATACTTACCGCCACCACTTCGTTGCGCTGTTACTTCGCGTTCCGGGCCAGTCAGGGCGAGCAGACCTCCGCGTTGATCGCCGCTCTGCCTCGGATCGCGCAGTGGCGGCTGGCTGGACTGCCGCAGGTTCTGTCCAACGCAGAGATAGATCAGCTACTCGGTGCCTTCGATCGCTACCAGGCCACTGGCAAGCGCGATTACGCAATCGCGCGTTGCCTGCTCGATCTGGGCTTGCGTCGAACAGAAGTGGCTCGTCTGTGCTTGGACGATGTGGATTGGCGGACCGGAACACTGATCATTCGCAGTAAGGGCAAACGCACCGATGTGTTGCCTCTGCCCGATGTCACTGGGCATGCTATCGCCGAGTACTTGCTGGATGGTCGACCGAAAACCACGCGCCGAGAGCTGTTCGTTCGGCACCGGCCACCCCTCAATGCGGCAGCTGATCCGGATATCGTGCGCAACGCCATTCGTTATGCGGCGAAGCGCTGTGGACTCGAACACTGTATTCGCGGGACTCACATTCTGCGGCATACCCTGGCCGGTCGACTGGTGCAGGGCGGCGCCCGGTTCAAGGAGATTGCCGACCTGCTGCGCCATCGCAGTCTGGATACCACCACAATCTATGCCAAAGTCGATCTTGAGGCGTTGGCTCAGGTGGCTCTACCGTGGCCGGGGAGGTTGTCATGAGCACTCCTGTGACATTTACCGCTCGGGTCGACGCCTATCTGGATTACCGCCGACAGGCCGGCTTTGCATTAAAGATCGAGGGCGAACAACTGGCGCGGTTCGCGCGGTTCGCTGATCATATCTCGCCTGGGGGAGCTCTGACCATGCAGCTGGCTGAACAGTGGGCTTGCGCCTCAGGCCGACCAGGTCCGCTCACCGCTGCCCGCCGAATGGAACTCTTGCGCCCCTTCGCCCGCTATTGCCAACAGTTCGATCCGGCCACTGAGATTCCGCCCCGTGGGCGCTTTGGACCCGCTCACCGTCGTCTGACGCCACATGTTTTTACTGACGCCGAGATCCGTGCGCTGCTCGTGGCCTGTGCCGATCTACACCCGCCCGGCGGCTTGCGGGGGATCTGTTGCGCCACGCTCTTTGGACTGATTGCTTCGACGGGACTGCGGACATCGGAGGCCACCGGCTTGCAACGCCCAGATGTCGATCTCGATCGCAGTTTGCTGCATATCCAGAACACCAAGTTCGGCAAGTCACGTTGGGTACCGCTGCACTCCACCACGACACAGGCTTTGCAGCGCTACGTACAGCAACGAGATCGAGATCCTTTTGCGGCTACTACCGAGGCTTTCTTCCTCTTTGACTACGGCCGACCCGCGACCACGCAGGGCCTGGAATATGCATTCAAACTATTGCGACAATGGTTGCATTGGCGCTCCCGAGGCGGTCACCCGGCACCGCGTATTTATGATCTTCGCCACACCTTTGCCTGCCGTAACCTTGAGCGCTGGTATGCGCAGGGCCTCGACATCGACTGCCATATCCTGGCGCTATCTACCTACCTCGGTCATGCCAAGATCACCGACACTTACTGGTATCTCACCGCAACGCCCGAGTTGCTGGCCCGGGCAGCTCAACGCCTGGAACAATTTCAAGGAGGTGGCTTATGAGTACCTCGGTGCCGGTAACTTTTCCGTGCTTGCTACAGCAGTTTTTTGTGCAGCGCTTGATGCAGCAGCGCCAGGCCAGTCCGAATACCGTATCAGCCTATCGAGATACCTTTCGGTTGCTGCTGACATTTGCCCATCGGCGTCTTGGAAAACATCCCAGCGAACTTACGATGGACGATCTGAACGCCACGCTCGTTCTGGATTTCCTTCACTACCTCGAAGAGGAGCGCCACAACTCGGTTCGCAGCCGTAACGCACGATTTGCGGCGATCCGGTCGTTCATGGAGTACGTGTCCTTTCAGGAGCCTTCGGCCCTTGCCACCGCGCAGTCCGTGCTCGCCATCCCCATGAAGCGTTTTGAACAGCAACTGATTGGGTTCCTTTCGCGTGAACACATGGCAGCGATTCTTGACGCACCGGATCGCAATACCTGGACGGGACAGCGGGATCGGGTGATGTTAGCAACACTTTACAATACCGGCGCTCGCGTCTCCGAACTGATCGGAATGCGGCTAGAAGATCTGGTGCTTGGCCCCAGCGCTTCCGTGCGTATTCGCGGCAAAGGACGCAAGGAACGGTCGACACCCTTGTGGCCTGAGACGGCCGCGCAGCTTAAACGCTGGTTAAGAGCCTATCCTCGCCAGCCTGATCAACCGCTGTTTCCAAGTCGATCAGGCACCACTCTGACGCGCATAGGTGTGACTGAACGCTTGAAGCTTGCGGTCAGAGCAGTCGCTGCGCAATATCCCGAACTGGCCAAACGACGAGTATTTCCGCATCTGATTCGACATTCCATTGCCATGCATATGTTGCAAGCCGGTGTTGATATCACCGTCATTGCGCTATGGCTCGGGCATGAAAGCCCGGAGACCACTCACAAATATGTCGAAGCAGATCTGGCGATGAAGGATCGGGCATTGAAAAGCATCCAGGCGCCTTCCCAGGCATTGCCGCGGTACCAGCCATCGGACAGCGTGTTGGCGTTTTTACAGAGTCTCTAATTATGCAGGATTTATAGGGACCACCAACATTCAAGCAACACAGGGTAGATGCTGCTAAGTGCATCAACTGCCGAGCAAATCAGCATCTATCCTGACCATCTTTCAGAGCACTCAAAGACCACACCCTTCCATAACTGAGAGCCGAGGATAATTGCGTCCCATCGGGATCGGGCGAAGTGCTCTTTCCAGGTGATTGGTATCGAGTGGTACCGCCGGATCTTCAAGGAACACCCGCAGCGCCTGTTCACGATTCAAGAGGTAATTCAGTGCTTGGGTGAACGGTTGCTTCGGTAGCAGGGTGGTGCGTAGCAGCTGCTCATGACACCACTGATAAAGCTCGTCGACTATCGGCTTGCTGTGATTCAGTCGGTGCTCGCGCAGCGTATCGTCTTTAAGGTTTTTTTCCGCCGCTTCAGTTTCAAGCCGGTAGAGCTGTCGGATCAGGCCGATCGCTTGTGCAGCGGCTTGCGGCTCATCGTTCTCGGCTTCGATAAATTGGCGCCGGGTATGCGCCCAACACTGGGCGTGAGTCACGCCCTGGCACTGCTCGGCGTAGCGTGCATAAGCAGCATAGCCGTCACTGAGCAACGTGCCCTCAAACTCGCGTTTTAATGTGTTTCCGATATGCAAGCGCCCTCGGCTGGCCGAGTAGGTGAACACCACCTCGTGCTGGTCTCCGTACAGGGGCCAGAACCAAGCCTGTTTCATCTTACCTTTCCGGGATTTGCCCGCTTTGATCGGCGTCTCATCCATCGCCAGCACCTTGCTGCGCAGCACATTATCAAGCTGTGCCTGGACGATGGGCCGAAGCAGTTCAATGGCGCGTTTAGTGAGGTTGGTCAGGGTGGCGCGACTGAGCGTAATACCGGCGCTCTGGATGCGCTGATGTTGACGGTACAGCGGCAGGTGGTACTGGAACTTATCCACCAGCAGCCCCGCCAGAAGGCTGACATCGGCGATGCTGCGCTCGAGCACATTATCCGGCGCCGGGCAGGCTTCGGGCTTTTGCTGGTTTTTGTGCTTGAGTACTGGGCGGTTGTATTGCAGTACCACGTAGCTGGCCGGACGCTGGGCCAGACGATACACGGTTTTGGTGGCGATCACTTCGTATTGATCCGCCTCGGAGCCGGACAACTCAGGGGGCTGGATGTCGATAATTTCTACTGGGACGTCATCATTGAAGCGCAGCCCGTTATCATTTACGCAGTCGTCAGGGCGTTGTTTCTTGGCGGTGCCGCGCTGATAGATAACGGTTTGCTTTTCACCTTCGGGCTGTACGGGCTCGGCGCTATCGCCCAGATCCAGGCCGCCCTGGTAAGGGTTCTCGACGGGACGTTTTTCCGACTTCTGACCGAACAGCTGTTTCTCGAACCAGCGCACGCGGTTGCGCAAAGACGCGTTTTCCGCTTCGAGACTTTGGCATTTATCAGCCAGAGATTGAGTCGATGGTGTGGCGCTTTTCATGCCGGGGATTATACCAGCCAAGGCCTCAAGCCGCATGCCGATAACGCTTGAACCGCCGCAGTTTTTGCACTTCGATGCCTTCAAGCAACAACTGCAAGTCAGTCCAACTAAGACTGCGCTGTCCCGTGGGTGAAGCTCGCACCTGGAACTGTCCCTGCTCGAGACGTTTGCTCCACACGCAGTACCCAGAAGACTCGAAGTAGAGAACTTTCATCATCGTCTTGCGCCGATTGACGAACACGAAGTAATGGCCACTTAACGGGTCTTGTTCCAATTGGTTTTTCACCAAAGCGCTCAAGCCATTATAAGATTTGCGCATGTCCGTGGGTTCGGTGCGCAACCAGATGCGAGCTTGTTGGCTAGGGACGAACATCAGCTTTGGCTCAGCGTCAGCTCGACTCCGCCGCCGAGGCTTAAGACAATGTGCCAACCGCCAGACTCAGATGCTCCAAGTGACGCCAGATCGATAAACGATGCTTGCGGGGAAGAAGCTTCACCCGGCGCTATTTTCTCATCCGCTTGGCTGAGCCGCTTTCGCCACTGGCAGAAGCTGGCGTAGCCCAGTGCTCGCTCTTCGCAAAATTGTTTGGCGGACTGGCCGCTGGCTTGCCACTGATCAATCAGTGATTGCCATTGTTCAGCGCTGCGACGCGGGGTGTAGGTTTTGGTCATGGTTAAGCCTCCTCAAAGAATGAGAGGCTATGCTATCGTGCGATATTCGGGCTGGATAGAACGCTGTAGAATGAACGCTTA
>NZ_LFGS01000011.1:23431-34578 GCF_002078135.1 Halomonas sp. BC1
GTTTTTAATTGATCAAGGTCAAAACCTTGTCTATGAATAATTAGATAATAGTAACGACAAATTTAACTTTTTAATCCAAGCGTACGCCACAAAAGTTTTCTCAGCGCTAGCTCTTCACATCTATCGGGAGAGTAGCGGTGAGCGCTCCGTCTGAAATCAAGTCAATCTTGCTTTGACAGCCAAAACCTCGACACGGTGACTGAGTCAGTCACGTTAACCCATTAATCGACTGCCAAATAAGAGTACAACACCATGAAGTCAAGCAGTAAAAGCAAGTGGATCAAAAGCTTGGCGGCTATTTCCATTATCGGCATTGTGGCTTGGTTGGTCTGGCGGGAACTGCAGCCAGATGGCCCAGACTGGGGTATCACTAGCGGCAACGGGCGCACTGAAGCCACTGAGATCGATATTGCCACCCGCGTCGCTGGCCGCCTCGCCGAGGTATTGGTTGAGGAGGGAGAGTTCGTTGAGGTCGGCCAAGTGGTCGCCCGCATGGATACCGCCACCCTGGAGGCCGACCTGGCCCAGGCCAGAGCACAGACTCGCCGAGCCGAGAACGCCCTAGAGACAGCCCGAGCCATGGTTGCCATGCGCCAGAGCGAGCTGGAAACCGCACGCGCTGTAGTCAACCAGCGACAAGCTGAACTAAATGCCTCTCGAAAGCGCTACGAGCGTTCGGCTGAATTGGTGGAGCGAAACGCCATCTCTCGTCAGCAATTCGACGACACCCTAGCCGACTACCAAAGCCAGCAAGCCGCCCTGGCTTCGGCCAATTCCCAGGTGTTCTCAGCCCAAGCCGCTATCCGCGCTTCCGAATCCCAGGTAATCGAAGCCGAATCAGAGGTGGAAGCCACCCAGGCCTCGATCCAGCGCATCGAGGCCGACCTGGAGGACAGCGAGCTGAAAACTGACCGCTTGGCCCGAGTACAGTACCGGGTGACCGAACCAGGCGAGGTGTTGGGTGCCGGGGGCAAGGTACTCAACCTAGTCGACCTCACCAAAGTCTATATGACGTTCTTCTTACCCACCAGCGAGGCAGGCCGGGTTGCCATCGGCGACGAGGTTCGCCTAGTGCTAGATGCTGCCCCGGACTATGTGATTCCTGCACGGGTCAGCTTCGTAGCCAGCATTGCACAGTTCACCCCCAAAACCGTAGAAACGGAGAGCGAACGGGAAAAATTGATGTTCCGAATTCGCGCTCAGATAGATCCAGCACTGCTTCTCGAACATATTGAGCAGGTCAAGACAGGACTGCCCGGCATGGCCTATCTAAAAATCGAGAAAGAAGCGACCTGGCCCGACCATCTCCAGGTCAATGTTTCACCATGATCCAAGATACACACTCTGTCGCCCACGTCAGCGCGCTAACATTGCGCTTCGGCAGCATCACAGCACTTGACGCACTGGATCTGGAACTGCCAGCTGGCTGCATGATCGGGTTGATCGGCCCAGATGGTGTCGGAAAATCCAGCCTGCTGGCGTTACTCGCTGGCGCTCGCAAAGTGCAAGAGGGCGAGGTTACCGTACTAGGCGGTGACATGCGTGACAAGCGGCACCGGAGCCGCGTAGGGCCACGTATTGCCTACATGCCCCAAGGGCTAGGTAAAAACCTCTATCCCACCCTCTCCGTTGAGGAGAATCTGCAGTTCTTCGCCCGGCTGTTCGGCCACGGGGCCAGTGAGCGTCGCCGACGTATCGACGACCTGACTCGCAGCACCGGGCTACACTCGTTCTTGACGCGCCCTGCTGGAAAACTCTCAGGCGGCATGAAGCAGAAGCTCGGGTTGTGTTGTGCGCTGATTCATGACCCCGACCTGCTGATTCTTGACGAACCCACCACCGGCGTCGACCCGCTGGCCCGCGCCCAGTTCTGGGACTTGATCACCCGCATCCGCGTCGATCGGCCACAGATGAGCGTGATAGTTGCCACCGCCTACATGGACGAAGCCCAGCGTTTTGACTGGCTGGTAGTGATGGATGCAGGACGCATACTCGCCACCGGCACCGCCAAGGAGCTGCTTGAACGTACCGCCAGCGACTCACTGGATGGCGCCTATATTGAGCTGCTACCGGAAGAGAAGAAACGCGGCTATCAACCTGTGCATATCCCTCCGCTGGAAGTCGATACCGAGACCGACATCGCCATCGAAGCCAAGGGCTTGACCATGCGTTTCGGCGATTTTGTGGCCGTCGACCATGTCAGCTTTCGTATCCGGCGCGGCGAAATCTTTGGTTTCCTCGGTTCCAACGGCTGCGGCAAGTCAACCACCATGAAAATGCTCACCGGTCTACTGCCTGCCAGCGAAGGCCGGGCTTGGCTGTTCGGTCAGGAGGTCGATCCACGGGATATCGATACCCGCCGACGAGTGGGCTACATGTCCCAAGCATTCTCATTGTATGGCGAACTCACCGTGCGCCAGAACTTGTTGCTGCACGCGCGTCTATTCCAGATTGCAAAGCACGACATCCCCGACCGGGTCACCGAGATGGTCAAGCGCTTCGAGCTCGATCATGTCCTCGACGACCTGCCGGAGAGTCTACCGCTGGGGGTGCGTCAGCGGCTATCGCTGGCAGTCGCGATGGTCCACAAGCCCGAACTATTGATACTCGACGAGCCTACCTCAGGTGTCGACCCGATCGCCCGTGACAACTTCTGGCGCCTCCTGGTCGAGCTGTCGCGACGGGATCGGGTGACTATCTTTATCTCTACTCACTTCATGAATGAGGCCGAGCGCTGCGACCGCATGTCGATGATGCACGCCGGCCGTGTACTCGACAGCGACACGCCAGCGGCGCTGGTCGAGAAGCGTGGCGCTGCAACACTGGAGGAAGCCTTTATAGGCTACCTGCTCGAGGCGGGCGCGGATCAGGAGAGCTCAGAACCGCAAAACACACCACAGGAAGTCGGCAGCGCCTCAGAATCACCCCCTATCGCCGAAGAGAGCCATCTTGACTCACCGCGCCACCAGCATTTCAGCCTGCAGCGCATGCTTAGCTATATGTGGCGCGAAACCCTGGAGTTACGCCGAGACCCGGTGCGTGCGGCCCTGGCACTGGTCGGCTCGCTTATCTTGATGTTTGTGATTGGTTTCGGTATCAGCATGGATGTCGAGGATCTCAGCTACGCCATCCTCGACCGTGACCAAACCTCGCTTAGCCACAATTACGCTCTGAATCTCTCTGGAGCCCCTCACTATTTTATCGAGCGCCCACCACTGACTGACTATGAAGAGCTTGATCGCCGCATGCGTAGCGGAGAACTGGCCCTGGCGATCGAGATTCCTCAGGGATTTGCACGAGACGTGATGCGCGGTCGCAACGTGGCGATCGGGGCCTGGATCGATGGCGCCATGCCCCTGCGCGCTGAAACAGTGCAGGGCTATGTCCAGGGCATGCATCAGCAGTGGCTACAGGAGCAGGCAAGGCAGTCTGGAATGGCGACCAGCGCGATGGCGGCCAGCATCGAGAACCGCTACCGCTACAACCCTGATATCCAGAGCCTTCCGGCCATGGTACCTGCCGTGATCCCACTGCTGTTACTGATGCTCCCGGCCATGCTTACTGCGCTCTCGGTAGTACGTGAAAAAGAGATGGGGTCGATCATCAACCTCTATGTCACCCCGGTCACCCGAGCCGAATTCCTAATCGGCAAGCAGATTCCCTACATTGGCTTGGCAATGATCAACTTTCTGTTGATGACAGGGCTTGCGGTCACGCTGTTCGGTGTGCCGATCACCGGCAGTTTCCCTACGCTGGCACTTTCGGCGCTAGTGTTCTCGATCATTGCTACGGGGATGGGTTTGTTGGCATCCACTATCACCAAAAGTCAGATCGCCGCCATGTTTTTCGCCATGATCGGCACCCTCATCCCCGCTACTCAGTTCTCAGGCCTGACCGACCCGGTCTCGTCACTAGACGGTGTCGGGCGATTCATCGGCAATATCTACCCGGCAAGCCATATGTTCACCATCAGCCGCGGCGTATTTAGCAAGGCACTCGACCTTCGCGACCTCATCGGTTCGTTCTTACCGATGCTGTTGTCGGTTCCCGTGATCATGGGGCTGGCGATCATCCTCCTCAAAAAGCAGGAGCGTTAAGATGCGCCAAATCGCCACTATTTTTCGCCTCGGCATCAAGGAGTTCTGGAGCCTGTTGCGCGACCCGACAATGCTGGTGCTTATCGTCTACGTGTTTAGTATCGCCGTTTATACCTCCGCCACGGCGATGCCCGAGACGCTGAACAACGCGCCTATTGCGATCGTCGACGAAGACGACTCACCGCTCTCCGCGCGTATTGTTTCAGCCTTCTATCCCCCACAGTTCGTCCATCCGAAAATCATCTCATTTCCAGAAATGGACGCGGGACTGGATGCCGGGCACTTCACCTTTGTGCTGGTTATTCCCGCCAACTTCCAGCGTGACGTACTGGCCGGACGCACGCCCGACCTCCAGCTCAATATCGACGCCACCCGCATGAGTCAGGCCTTCTCGGGCAATAACTATGTACAGCAGATCGTCATGGGCGAGATCAATGGCTTCGTCCAGCGGTATCGCGCTAGAGCCGTACCGCCTGTCGACCTGGCCCTGCGCGCACGCTTCAACCCTGGGTTGGAACAGTTCTGGTTTGGCTCGCTAATGTCAATCATCGATAACGTCACGATGCTCTCCATCATTCTCACTGGTGCGGCACTGATCCGCGAGCGTGAGCACGGCACCATCGAACACTTGCTGGTCATGCCAGTCACCCCAACGGAGATCATGCTGGCCAAGGTGTGGTCGATGGGGGCGGTCGTCTTGATCGCCGTGACACTCTCGCTAACCTTCGTCGTACGGGGCCTGCTGCAAGTACCGGTAGAAGGGTCGGTCGCCCTGTTTTTGGCAGGAGCCGCCCTGCACCTGTTCGCCACCACCTCGATGGGTATCTTCCTGGCCACCCTGGCACGCAGCATGCCGCAATTTGGCATGCTGATGATCTTATTTCTAATGCCGCTTCAAATGCTCTCGGGCAGTGCTACACCACGCGAAAGCATGCCCGAATTTGTCCAGAATGTAATGCTCATCGCCCCCACTACACACTTCGTCGAGCTGAGCCAGGCCATTCTATTCCGTGGGGCCGGCATTGATGTCGTCTGGGGTCAGTTTCTGATGCTGCTGATAATTGGCAGCGTGCTATTCACCATCTCATTGACTCGCTTTCGCAAGACCATCAGCCAGATGGCCTGAGGAAAGCAGCGCCCATTCGCGCAACAAACCAGAAGGAGCACACAATGAACCACAACATCAACCTACCTCTGGCGCTTTTTCAAGCCAATCAGGATCTTTGTTATCAAACGATGGAACTGACACAGAAAAGTCAGCAAGCGTGGCACATATTCGACACTCAACCCTACGCTAAGGGCACATACATACAGCAGTCCTTTGATAAACAGAGTGCTCTGCTAATGGGCCTGTATGAAGCTCTATTAAGTTGGCAGGTTCAAACGACAAAAGCCTTGCTTGACACTACCTGTGCTAACTCTCCAGCGCTCTACTGGCTATACACCTGCACACCAGACGCCCAAGACACAGCAAAAAAAGGAGAGTGAACGGATGACAGCTCAACACACAGCACTTGTAACTGGTGGCATGGGCGGCCTCGGTGAAGCTATCGCGCGGACACTACACGATGCGGGACATCACGTCCTGGTCACTCACTCGCCCAACAATGACCATGTCCAAACGTGGCTGCAGCAGCAGGCCAGTAAGGGCTACCACTTCTCCGCCTACGCCGTCGATGTGGCCAACTTTGACGATTGTCAGCGACTGGCAAGCAATATCGAGGCCGAAGGCACCGTTGTCGACATTCTGATCAATAACGCTGGCATCACCCGCGATGCCACCTTCCGCAAACTGACAAAGGTCGACTGGGATGCGGTGATGCGTACCAATCTGGACTCGATGTTCCATATGACCCAGCCATTTTGCGACGCAATGGTCGAGCGCGGCTGGGGGCGTATCGTCAATATCTCCTCGATCAACGGTTCCAAGGGCCAGTTCGGCCAGACCAACTACGCCGCTGCCAAGGCTGGCATTCATGGCTTCACCAAGTCGCTGGCCATGGAAGTGGCGAAGCGTGGCGTTACCGTCAACACCGTCTCTCCTGGCTACCTAGAGACCAGCATGGTGATGGCGGTACCCAAGGAGGTATTGGAGTCGAAGGTGATCTCCCAGATTCCGGTTGGGCGGCTCGGCAAACCGGACGAGATAGCCACATTGATCGCCTTCATCTGTAGCGAACAAGCTGGTTTCATGACCGGCAGTAATGTGGCGATGAACGGCGGGCAGCATATGTACTAAGCGGCCCGCGTAACGGGAGGGGGACATCGCCCCTCCCACTCGGCACTATTCTCTTACAAAGGAGAAGATCCCATGGTAAAAGCGCTTAATGAACCCACCCAGCGCCCTGCTGGGTGGCCACTACTGGACATGACTCAGGGGTATGCGGCTGCCGCACTGGATTACTCGACCGATGCTTGGCAACGTGCCGTACTCTATGCTGATGTGATGCGTCAGCGTGGTGACCAGTACCGGGAGCATCTGGAAGATGACGCCCCACATGTGCTCGACTTCGCCTATGACGTCGTCGTCTCAGGTCGCGATCTACCGCGCCCAGTGAACTATGGGCTGGCGCGAATTCAAGCACTGGAAGATGTTCCCGTAGAACCTCACAAGCGGCCCTTCGTGGTGGTCGATCCGCGTGCTGGCCATGGCCCTGGGATTGGCGGTTTCAAGGCTGAGAGTGAGGTCGGTGTCGCACTTTCTGCCGGGCATCCCTGCTATTTTATCGGCTTCGGCCCCGACCCCGAGCCGGGTCAAACCGTCGAAGACGTAATGTGCGCAGAAGTCGCCTTCCTTGAGAAGGTCACCGAGCTGCATCCACACAGCGAAGGCAAGCCTGCGGTGGTCGCCAACTGCCAGGCCGGGTGGCAGATACTGATGGCCGCGGCTCTGCGTCCCGAGCTGTTTGGCCCCATCATTGTCGCTGGCACCCCAGTATCGTACTGGGCCGGCGGGCCGGGTAAGAACCCCATGCGCTACGCGGGTGGTCTGCTCGGCGGCAGTTGGGCAACTGCGCTGGCCAGCGATCTGGGCAACGGTCGCTTCGACGGTGCCCACTTGGTGCAAAACTTTGAAAGTCTCAACCCCGCCAACACCCTGTGGGGCAAACAGTACAACCTGTACGCCAATATCGATACCGAGGCGCCGCGCTACCTGGGCTTTGAGAAATACTGGGGTGGCCACGTCTTCCTCAACGCCGTCGAAATGCAGTATATCGTTGACAACCTGTTTATCGGTAACCGTCTGTCGAGCGCCGAGCTGGTCACCTCGGATGGAATCCGCCTGGACTTACGCAATATCCGCTCACCGATCGTGGTGTTCTGTTCCAATGGCGACAATATCTCCCCTCCTCCGCAGGCACTTGGCTGGATCACCGACCTCTACCGCGATGATGATGAAGTGATCAGTCACGACCAGACCATTGTCTACGCAGTACACGACAACATCGGCCACCTGGGGATCTTTGTTTCCGGCAGCGTAGGCCGCAAGGAGCACCAAAAATTCGCCAGTAACATAGACTTAATCGACGTGCTGCCCGCCGGTATCTACCAAGCAGAGATTCAGGATAAGACCGAGGACATGCCACAAGCCGAGCTGGTCGAGGGCGACTTCGTATTGTCGTTCAAGGCTCGCCGTGTCGAAGACGTCCGCGCAATCGTTCAGCCAGACGAGGAAAACGACCGAAAATTTGCAGCTGTCAACCAGGTATCACGAATTAACCTGGGGCTTTATCGTCAGTTCGTTCAGCCCTGGGTACGCTCCCGTTCCACGCCTGCATTAGCCCACTGGCTGCAGAGCGTACATCCACTGCGTATCGCCTACGAACGCTGGTCGAGCCGGCACCCCTTGGCCTCGACGGTGGCCGAGCAGGCACGCCATATTCGTGAAGCGCGTCTCCCCGTCGCCAGTGACAATCCCTTTGTGCAATGGCAGCAAGCTTACTCCGATGCCCTGGTGTCGGCGCTGGATCATTGGCGCATACAGCGTGATAACACTTACGAGCGCACATTCAACCTGATCTACGGATCCCCCTGGATACAGGCCGTAGCTGGGCTAGCCGCCGATGACCAGCCCTCACGTCCGCATCCCGGTGTCTCACCGGAGCATCGTGCCTTCGTCGCGGAGGAGAGCAAACGCCTACGCGCAGAGATCGATCAGGGCGGCCTGCTGGAAGCCGCTATTCGTGCACTGCTCTTTGTCCGACGTTTTCAAGGTGAAGCCGATGAGCGACGGGCTAATCTCGCGGCCCAGATGCAACAGCCGGACTACCTGGCTACTTTCAACATGACCACCTTCCGCGCACTGTTTCGACGCCAAGCCAAGCTGATGCGCCTCGACCTCGATGCGACGATCGCTGCCATACCCGCATTATTGGCGGGTAGCCGCCCCCACGAGATACGGGATATGGCGAGACTTATCGAGCAGATGCTGACCGCTACCGAACCACTCCTGCCGGAAGAGCAAGCCAGCTTGGAGCAGATGCTGGCGTTATTCGCCGCAGCGGCCCACGAACAGGATTGAGAGTCGTAGCCGCAAGGTTTCACAACAACCCGATCCTCTAAGAAAGAAATTTTCAGGAATCAACTATGTACAAAAAATTGCTTGTACCCATCGACGGCAGCCGAACCTCCCTTTTGGCCTTGGCTCAGGCAAGTTCCCTGGCCAAGTTGACCGGCGCCAGCATCGAGCTACTTCATATCGTTAATGCACTGGAGTACTCCAATGGCTTCGAAAGCCCACGGGCCTATATCGAAAAAGTCAGGCCCTATTTTCTGAAAGTGGGCAATACTCTTCTCGACAGGTCACGCGGCCAGCTAGAGGCACAGGGGGTCATCGTCACTACAGTACTTCTAGAGGCCGATGGAAAGCGGGTATCGGAACTCATCGCTGACCATGCAACGACATCCTTGGCCGATCTCATTATTCTGGGCACCCATGGTCGGCGCGGAGTGCAACGCTTACTACTCGGCAGCGATGCCGAGCAAGTTGCACGTATCGCTCCCGTACCCGTTATGCTGGTCAGGGATACTCTCGGGCATGCAATTTCTCGCACTGGAGAACAAGAAGTGATAAAAAATAACGCCTTTCATACGCCCACTGATGAGTAACTTCGCTTTGTCTTATCCTGCTATTAACTCTATTCGCAAACATCGCCGTCTTCCTTCTGACGTTCGTATAGAACAAATACTCCGTGCGGCCCTGGTGGAATTTTCACAACATGGCTTCTCCTCTGCCCGTATGGAGGATATCGCCCAGCGAGCGGAGCTTTCGAAAGGTGGCCTTTATGCCCACTTTAAGAGTAAAGAGTCGATATTTGAAGCACTGCTGTTAAAGCGCCTGACACCAAGCTTCAACAATCAGCAATGGGTACTAACTGGCGGTGAGTCGCTGAATGAAGCGATAAAATCCTTTATTGACCATCTCTATGGCCAACTGAGTGACCCAGACGTCATTGCTACCTTAAAACTGCTGCTGACGGAAAGCCGACGTATTCCCCACCTTGTTGACTTTTGGCGCAGGGAGATTATCGACAAGTATCTCGCCGAGCAGCAGGCCATTTTGAAAGCAGCTGCCAATAATGGCCACCTCCGCCATAGTGCCTTCCTTGATGACGCTGCACTATTGATGGCTCCAGCGCTGTACGGTGCTGTCTGGCAAATGATTTTTGACGAAACCACCGCTACTGCCACCGTTGACTCTCTGCGACATGCTCACACGCGGATGCTGCATGAACTTTTAGCACCATGACCATCTGGCATTTTTTTCTAATCAACGACAATAAAGGCACCCTATGCCGCCATCGTTAGAGATCAACGCCTTTCTCAGTTTCACTCTGGCTATCCTATTGCTGTTCATCGGCAAAGGGCTCACCCAGCATTGGTCCTTACTACGCCGCTACAGCATTCCCGAACCGGTGGTCGGCGGTGCGTTATGCGCGGCCATCGTCTGTCTTCTATATTACGTTTTCGATATTAGTGTTTTCTTTGAGCTTAGTGCGCGTGACATGCTCTTGCTGTATTTCTTCGCCGCCATCGGCTTGAACTCCCAGATCAGTAGCTTGATCAAGGGTGGGCGCCCATTGATGATACTGCTGGCATTAGCCAGTGGTTTCATCGTGCTGCAGAACTTCACTGGCATGGCCATCGCTACCGGCTTTGGCATGGATGCCCGCGCGGGACTAATGGTTGGCTCAATCTCACTGACTGGCGGTGTTGGCACCACTATGGCCTGGACACCTCACTTCGTTGAGGAACTCGGCATCATCAATGCCGGTGAGCTTGGCTTGGCCGCCAATATGATTGGGTTGATAGCGGCCTGCCTGATTGGCGGTCCAATTGCCGGATTCCTTATACGCAGACATAACACCCGCCCTTCCGGCGACGCCGAGCTAGAAATCAGCACTCTACACAAAGATGAGCCATTACTGCGACTCGATTATCATGGCGTGCTGCTAGCCCTCTTCTGGCTCAATCTAACCCTAATGCTAGGACAAGGATTGACTGCACTTATCAGCATAAGTGGCCTGAAGCTACCAAACTTCGTGGGCTGCCTGCTGGCAGGCATCATGTTGCGCAGCTTATGCGATTTAATCACCCATGAAGGCAGAGGTCGATTGTGGAACTGGCCGAGTATGCAACCCGGCATCGCCCTGATCTCAGACATGAGCCTTGGACTGTTCCTGACCATGGCGCTAATGGGGCTGCAACTTTGGGAGCTACAAGGCGTTTTGGGCTTCATCGCTACCTCCCTGACCATACAGATATTGCTAACTATAACGTTCGTGATCTTTGTCGTGCACCGTGTCATGGGGAAAGACTACGAGGCATCCGTAATGTGCGCCGGTTTCGGCGGTATCGTACTCGGCTCCACCGCCACGGCTATCGCAAATATGACCGCAGTCACACGTCAGTACGGTGCGGCGCCGAATGCCTTCATCGTCGTTCCGCTAGTGTGTGGGTTCTTCATCGATCTAATCAATGCGCTAATCATCGGCACCATGGCCGGATGAAGAGAACCCCATACACTTAAAATTAACAAGGTGTCATTGT